>DGHT01000009.1 GCA_002392765.1 Verrucomicrobia bacterium UBA3841
TAGCATTCGAGATCGTGCATGATTCCGCCAAGGCGGATCATCGCCTCTCGCGACGACTTGCGCGCTTCCCACGCCGCGCGGATGTCGTCGGCGGCAGGCATCGGGGCGGTTGTTCTGCGCCGCGCTATCTTGCGCCTTGCGGCGGCGAGTTCGCGGCGACGCTCCGTCTCGCGCGCGTAGTAGAAGGGACGGCGGCAGCGCCTCAATTTCTGCATCAGTTCGCGCTTCATGCAGTCGCGCTCGACTGGATCGGCGAATTTCGCGATTTTGTTGCGCATGTAGATTCCGACGTCCGCCATGGCGAAAGCGCAGAGAAGGAGAGGGTTTGTCTTCGAGTCGAACACTTTTGGCGTATTGCGCCATTTCAGCCAGTCCTCTGCACTGAATTCGCCGTCGGGACGCCTTTTCATGCGCGGACGGTATGTATGCATGTCGATATATTGCCCGACCAGCGTTTTCGCCTCGCTGTACGTCCAGCCGTAGTGATACGCATACCAGTATGCCGAATGTTTATATTTGGTCGCTGCCATACTGCATCCTTCTATAACCATCAAAAACCATTTCAATTCCGCTTCACATGCCATATTATACCATAAAATGAGAATCTTGTGCGGAAAATCTTATTTGGGGGTGTGGTTTGCTGTTTATGCCCTACACATAAGCAATTCGTAATGAGAATCTTGTGCGGAAAATCTTAAACGCCCGCTCGTGAGAGTCATGAGGTTGGTTTCCCCTGGCCGCTGTGCAATATGATTGCACAACGAAATGAGAATCCTGTGCGGAAAATCTTGACGCCTTCGAATATGCCTCGCGCCAAGTTCGCAAAGTACGCAAAGTTTCGTTTTTTAGGATTGCTTTGCGAACTTAGCGCACTTTGCGCGAGACAAAAACCTGCGCGGCGGACGCACAGGGTATCCCCCTCGCACGGCGAGTCCGCGAAGCGGATGCTCTGGCAGGGGTGCGCGTCCCTCCCCGGGTTTTGTAATTTCTGATATTTCAGCGAGCGGGTTGACTGCACGGCAATCCGCATGATATAATATGTACAGTTTTTATATTCAGTTTGGAGAAATGCGATGAACGCCACAATGTTGGGCTTCAGAACGAAGATGCCCGAAATTCAGCAGGCAGTCGCCCGCAGGGAACGTGTCAACGTCTCGGCGCACGGGCGTCCTTGGGCCGTCATCATCTCCTGGCAGGATGCAAAAAACGAGATGCCGTCCTCACATGACTGCGCCGCCGCCGGAATGTGGGCAGACAGGGATGATCTTGACGACCCTTCCGAGTGGGTCAGGGAACACCGCTCACGCCGGAGGTTCTCATGATAAAGGATGTTCCGCTCCTCGACGCTTCTATATTCCGCCCGTAGGCTACTGTCTTGAACCGCGCGGCGACCCAACCCATGCTTGAAACGACCGACACACTTCTGAAAGGACTTGCCGAAGGCAACGAGAACCGCTGGGCGCGGTTCTACCGCGACTATGCACCCTGGATTGAACGGATGCTCGTGAATCGCGGCATTTCCCACACGGACGCGGAGGAGGCCATACAAGACACCCTCGTCGAACTTGTGAAGGTCATGCCGACTTACAAGTACGACAAGGCGAAAAAAGGCGCGTTCCACTCCCTGCTCTTCAAGATCGCCCAGAACAAGGCTATAGACCGGATGCGGAAGGCGAAAACAGATGCGGACAAAATCGCCAAGTTCGCCGCCGAGCCCTTCATGCCGTCCGCAGAGGACTGGCGACTCGAAACCTTCAACATGGCCCTGCGCCGCGTCTTCGCAGATCCGTCAATCGGCGAGACGTCCAAGATCGCCTTCCGCCGTCACGTGCAGCAGGGCGAAAGCGCTGAAACCATCGCAGCCGAACTCGGCATAACGGTGAACAACCTCTACCAGATCAAAAACCGCATCAAGCAGCGCATCGCGGACGAAATGCGCGCAATCAAGGAGAACTCGCCGGATGGAGACTGACATCGACGACTACCTCAAGTCGAACGACGCCCTGCACCAGACCGAATCGGCTCAGGGACATCTTCTGCATCCAGACGAAACAATCGGAGGCTTTCGCGTCGTTGCGTTCCTCGGACGCGGCGCGACCGGCGAAGTGTGGCGGGTCCACGATGAATCGCTGAACTCCGACTTCGCCATGAAGATCTTCGCGCCGAGCGAGACAAACACCGAAAAGGAAACGGCCAGACTCCGTCGTCGCTTCATCGCGGAGGCACGTTGCCTTGCACAGTTCACGCATCCGGGAATCGTCCGCGTACACGTTCTCCAAGCCGAAGGCGAACACCCCTTCTACACGATGGATCTGCTCCATCCGATTGTCCGCCCGCTGGCAAGACGCAAGTCCAGGAAGATAATCGGCGATGTGCTCTCCGCGCTCATTACACTTCATGCAAAAGGCATTGTGCACCGCGACATCAAACCGGCAAACGTTCTTCTCGACGACGGCGGAAACGCCGTCCTGACGGACTTCGGCATCGCGCAGATCGACGACGCCGAGACCGCCGCGCAAGTCGTCCCGGACGGCGGCACGACCACCGCCACAGGCGGCATGCGCATCGCCGGCACGCCCGACTTCAGCGCGCCGGAGCAGTTCATAGGCGCGGATGCCACACCCGCCTCGGACTTGCACGCAGTCGGACGGCTCGCGCTCTGGCTCTTCGACGGCAGACCGCCGCTTTCCTGGCGATGGTTCGTAATGCGCGCCACAAATTCTTCGCCCGCCCTGCGCTACGGATCCGCGAAAGCGATGAAGCGCGCGCTGCATGCCGTACAATTTCTCGAAACATTCCCGGTTGCGGTCGCCTGTACCGGTGCTGCGGCGATCCTTTCGCAGTGCGCCGTTCTCTTCCGCGCATCCGGACCGCCAGAGTGCCGGGAACCCAAACCTTTAAGCCTGAATTGCGCCGACATAGCCTGGACAAACATTCTCTGCCGATACGACTTCCTCGACAAGTCGGCGGAGCATTGGGGAATGGTCATAACGCTTAAGGACGGGCAGACATACGAAAAGGACCTCTTGAAAGGAGGTTTGACCTGGGTGCATACGGCAGACCTCCGTAAGCATGAGTTTAAACATCATCAGGTGCGCCGGCCGTTCATAATCCAGGGAAGGGGGACTCTGCGCGCAAAAACGATCGTCGAGGCGGAGGTGCATTTGATGCCCGGTGTCAAACTTGTCACATCAGGCGAATACCACGGCTTCAGCAAATCTGTAATCAAACCTGCACCGGGGAGGATCCCCGACTGGACTACCGAGAAGGAACCATACGACATCCGTCCGGGTCGTGATGTCAGCATAACGAACGATAACGATGTTATCTACGCGTCTTACATCGTCGAGCCGGGCGCGGAACTCGTATTCACCGACAACCCCGACTACCCTGAATCCTTGATCGACCGGCGGTAGCGGACTGCGGCTACTTGCGGCCGACCTTGCTTGAAGAACGCTTCTGCTAATTGTTCTTGCGCGCGCGCGCAAGATAGGTTATAATATTGGGAAATGAATTTCAACATCATATCCCGTCTGGCAAGAACGACAGGAACGGCCGCAGTCGCGGCTGTCCTGCTTTCGGGCTGCTTTTCGCTCAAACGCGGCGAGATCGGCACGTCGGGCATCGAGCACGTTCTCGTGTCGAACTATGGATGGAAATTGTTCCATTTCATACCGCTCGTATGCGGAAACGCCGCCAACGATCCCTTTTTCCCGTGCGTGTTCTTCCGCAACGACGTGACGATGGACAAGATACAGAACCGCTTCATGCAGTACGCCAACGGACAGGGGAAGATCGCCGAGGGGCTCGTATACACCACGCAGGAATCGGTCATGATCAAACTTCCGGGCATGGACATCGCCATCCCGATACCGTATCTCGTCACCTACCAGGAGATACAGCTTTCCGGCATTCTCCACAAACCGGGGGTCGATCCATGAAAACAGCGATCTGCCTTTTTTCCGCGATTTTCCTCTTGTCCGGCTGCGCAACCGTCAACATCAGCAAGGTCGGCGGCAAGACCATGGTCGACATCACCAACACCGGCTGGTTCGTGTTCAACATCGTGCCCGTTGCTTGCGGCAACCCGGATGCGCCGAACGAAAACTCGTGCCGCTTTTTCACGAACACGACCACGCTGAAAAACAATCTCGCGCTCCTCGACTACGCCGCGACGCGCGAAGGCGCGTGCGCCACGGACAATATCGTAAGCTACACAACGGACGAAAGCATATTCATGATCCTTCTCAAACGGCATGCCTGCCATACGAGCGCGGAACTCGTCATGGATCCGTACGACGCCGCCAGAAGAAGCGCAAAAACGGAAGAATGAACACGACATGAGAATCGCAGAACCGGTCGAAAAACTAGTTGCGTACGTCCCGGGCGAGCAGCCCAAATCAAAGGACGTCGTGAAACTCAACACCAACGAGAACCCCTACCCGCCTTCGCCGGAATGCGCGAAAGTCCTGTCCGGATTCGATATCGACAGACTGAGGCGCTACCCAGACCCCGTATTCACGCAACTGCGCGAAACAGTCTCGCGCGCGTGGGGCGTCCCCGCGAAATCGGTGTTCGTCGGCAACGGATCCGACGAAATCCTCTCGCTCGCCGCGAAAGCTTTCGTGGAAGACGACGAAAGGATAGGTTCGCTGGACCCGTCCTACTCGCTCTACAAGACGCTCGCCGCGATAAGAAACGTGGAATTCGCCCCCACCGCGCTCGACGCGGACTTCCGCTGGAACGGGAAGGCCGACGGCAACCCCGCGCTGTTCCTTCTCACGAACCCGAACGCGCCGACCGGAGTCTGCGCCAAAATCGACACGATACGCGAATTTGCCGCGACTTTCCCGGGAGTATGCCTCGTGGACGAGGCGTATGCGGACTTTTCCGGCCAGACCGCTATCGGCCTGGCGGCCGGCAGCAGCAACATCATCGTAATGCGGACGCTTTCCAAATCCTATTCTCTCGCCGGTCTGCGTCTCGGAATCTGCATAGGGCCGGAGGATTTGATCGATGCGCTGTACAAGGTGAAGGATTCGTACAACGTCGACGCCGTAGCGCAGGCAGTGGCGTGCGCCGCAATCGAGGACAGGGCGTGGATGGAGAAGAACACGGCGAAAATCAAGGCGACGCGCTCCAGACTTACGGACGCGCTGCGAGCCATGGGCTGTGACGTCCCCGAATCCGGCTCGAATTTCGTGTTCGCGCGCCCGGCCAGACGCGCGGCGGCGGAGATATTCGACGGTTTAAGGCGCGAAAACATTTACGTAAGATACTTTCCGGGGGAAAGAACCGGCGACCGCCTGAGAATCACGGTCGGCACCGATGAAGAGACCGACCGCCTTCTGGCGGCACTCGCACGTCTGGACAAATGACGCCGAAAAGAATTTTCGATCTGACTCTTGTCCTGGCCACAGCGCCGGTCTGGCTGCTCGCGACGGCGGCGGCGGCTCTGCTCACGCTCGTTGGAACGGGCAGGCCCGTCCTTTTCCGCGACGAAAGGGCCGGGAAGGACGGCAAACCCTTCACGCTTGTCAAATTCAGGACGATGCGCGACGGCGAGGGGAGCGATGCCGTACGCACGACGCGTACCGGCGCTTTCATGCGGAAGTTCTCGCTCGACGAACTCCCGCAGCTGTGGCTGGTACTGTCGGGGAAAATGTCGCTCGTCGGGCCGCGCCCGCTTCCGTTGCGGTACCTGCCGCGGTATTCGCCCGCGCAGATGCGCCGCCACGAGGTTCTGCCGGGCATCACGGGTCTTGCGCAGGTCAACGGGCGCAACACAATCTCGTGGGAGGAGAAATTCAGGTACGACGTGGAATACGTGGACAGGCACGATCTGGCGATGGACGCAGCAATACTGGCCAGGACGGTTTTCAAGGCGGCAGGCGGCGCGGACGTCAACATGTCCGGCGAAATCACCATGCCGGAATTCAATCCGCAGCAGGAGGGAGCGGGACGGTGAGAATACTCGGAGTGGACACGTCGCTGCGTTCAACAGGTTTCGGCGTAATCGACGTTTCGGGCAACCGCTACACCGCCGTGGAGTGGGGGAACATTCCGAACGCGCAAAGCCTGCCCCATTCGCAGTGCATCAAAAAAATCTTCCAGACGATATCCGGATTGATCGAGAGACTGAACCCGGACGTCGCCAGCGTCGAAAAGGTGATTTACGGCAAGAACGCGAACACCATGATGGTTCTCGGGGAGGCGCGCGGCGCCGTCATCGCGGCTGCCGCCGCGGCGGGAATCGAAATATACGAATACGAGCCGCGCCGGGCTAAAATGTCGGTATGCGGAAACGGGCTCGCGAGCAAGGAGCAGGTGCAGAGGATGACGAAGACGCTTCTGGCGCTCGACGCTCTGCCGCAGAACGACGCGGCGGACGCGCTGGCGCTGGCGATCTGCCATGCCAACGCCCGGCCCTTTCTCGCGGGGAAAGGCAACCTTGTATGAAAAAACGCGCCTCTTACTCAAAAGGCGAAGAAATCGCCAACACCGTAACGCACGTCGTCGGCTCTCACCTCGGAGCGGCGGCGCTCGCCCTCGTGGTATGGGCCGGCGCGGAAAGCGGAACCGACATCGCCTGGAAAACGACGAGCGGCGCGGTTTTCGGCGCGTCGATAATCCTCATGTACGCCGTTTCGTCCGCCTACCACGCCGTGACGAACGAAAAGGCCAAGAGGATTCTGCACATGATGGACCACATGGCGATATATTTTCTCATCGCCGGAAGCTACACACCCTTCTGTCTGGTGTCGCTGCGTCCTGAGCACCCCGTGCTGGCATGGTCCATATTCGGCATCGAATGGGGCGCCACTTTCGCCGGCGTTTGTTTCAAGATATTCACCACGGGCAGGTTCAGGTATCTTTCGACGGGCGCGTACATTCTCATGGGCTGGGCGGCGCTGGCGGCGATCGTCCCGCTAGTCAAGACGCTGGAGGGTCTTGGAACCATGTGGCTCGCGACCGGAGGCGGACTCTACACGATCGGATGCGCGTTCTACCTGTGGAAATCGCTGCCGTACGCGCACATGATATGGCATTTGTTCGTCCTTGCCGGAACGATATGCCATTTCTTCTGCATATTCTGGCACGTGATGAAGTGACATGCGCCGCGCTATCGTTTCCATAGGCTCGAACATCGAACCGCGGCGCGAATACATCGGCAAGGCACTGCGCGCGCTGGCCGGAGTCCCGTCCACGCGCCTCGTGCGCGCGAGCGGCATAATCGAAACCGACGGTGTGGACGTGCCCGCCGAGTACGCCTCGATGAAGTTTCTCAATTGCGCCGCGATTCTCGAAACCTCTCTCCCCCCGCTGGAGCTCCTCGACGCGCTCCAGGCGATAGAAACGTCGCTCGGCCGCGCGAGAACGGTGAGAAACGGGCCAAGGACGATCGATCTCGACATCGTGGACTACGACGGAATCGAAATGTCGCATCCGCGTCTCGTCCTTCCGCATCCAAGGGCGCGGGAGCGCGATTTCGTGAAAATCCCCGTCAGGGAGATCGCGAAAGGAAACGTCCCGCCCTGCTGCCTGTGAACCGGCCCGAATCGTAAGTCAGGACGCCGTTGACGAACACCTTCTCCATTCCTGAAGCGAAAGCGTGAGGATGCGCGTAGGTGGAGTTCGACCTGAACGACCCCGGTCTCCACACGATCACGTCCGCCGCCGCGCCGCGTTCGAGTACACCGCGCGATTTTATCCCGAATCTGGCCGCCGGGACTGACGTCATGCGCATTACGATCTCCTCCAGCGGGAATCCCAGCGCTCTCAGGCGGGTGACGAACTCCGGCATCGTCGAATAGGCTCTCGGATGCGGGTGGTCGAGTCCGAGCGGTCCGTGCGGTGACCTCAGCGACGCATCCGAGCCCGGTACGATCCACGGAAGCGAAAGTATCTTGTCGAGATTCTCCTCGGACATGGAGAAGAAAAACGCGCCGGTGCGGCAAAGGTCGAGCGAAAGAACGTCCGCCGTCAATTCGCCGGGGGAAGGATACTCGCCCGCCGAAAGGATGTCGCTTACTCTCATGCCTGAATAGCGCCGCGTCTTTTCGTGCCAGGTGCCGCCTATCATCACCGCAGTCCAGTCGCGTCCCGAACCGTTTATTTCCGAAACGATCCTCGCGCGCAGCGCCGGGTCGGCGAGACGCGCCATCTCGGCCTTCGCCGCGCCCTCCTGGGCCCAATCCGGAAGAACGATGTCGAGATCCGTTCCGGCTGCGCAGTACGGATATCTGTCGCTTCCGAGGAACAAGCCCTCCGCTATGGCATCCTCGATTTTGCAGATGACGTCGTCGAGCTTGCCCCAGTTGGCCTTTCCTGAAGTCTTGAGATGCGATATTTCCACTCTGACGCCGGACTTTCTGGCAAGATCGGCTGTTTCGTCGATCGCCTCCAGAATGGAGTCGCCTTCGCTGCGCATGTGCGTCGCGTAAAGTCCGCCCTTCGCGGCCGTGACCGACGCTAGCGCGAGAACCTCCTCCGGCGCGGCGTACCTTCCGGGCTGGTATATGAGCCCTGTAGTCAATCCCCATCCGCCCGCCTCGAGAGACTCTTCGAGAATCCGCTCCATCTCGCGGAGCTCGTCGGGGGTAGACGGTCTTCCCGCGTACCCCACGACCGACGAGCGCAGCGTGTTGTGTCCGACGAACTGGACGGTGTTGAGGGCGATGCCGCCTTCTTCGACCGTCTTGCGGTATTCCGCGAAAGAGCGCCAGACGAGCCTGTCGCCCAGAAGCGACGCCCAGTCGGACGAAAGACGCGCCTCGCCGTAGCGCGGCGCGGCGGAGCCGCCGCACTGTCCGTTAACCTCGGTCGTTATGCCCTGGGATATCTTGGAAGGCGCGTCCGGCTCCAGCACGAGATACGCGTCCGAATGCGCGTGCGAGTCGATGAACCCCGGCGAAACCACGCTGCCGGCGGCGTCGACTACCGTGTCCGCATCCGTCCCGCGCGGCGCGGCTCCCGTGAAAACTTCGGCTATCCTGTCCCCCGAAAGGAGCACGGCGCCGCGGAAGGCGGCGCCGCCGAGACCGTCTATGACGGTGGCGTTGTCGATGAGAACGCTCATTTGGCGAGTGTTTTGAGAGTAAGGCCCGTCAGGTCTTTATCCTTCCCGCCCGTGAAGAACGAGCAGATGTAGCTGACGGCGACGCACACGACAAGACCGATGCCTCCGAGAAGGAACGGATGGAACTTGAGCCCGAACACGTCGCAGCCCATGATCTCGCAGCTGAAGCAGACGAAATAGTTCGCGGCAAGACCCAGGACCGCAGCCATGCCCTTTATGCGCGGAATGAACACGCCCATGAAGAAAAGCCCCGTGAGCCCGGCGGTCAGCATCGCAATGTACTTGTTGAAGTTGTCGAAAAGCGCCTGCGCCTCGCTGCCCGCGAGAATCAGAGCGGCGGCGATGCCCACGATTCCTATGACATACGTGCTGATCTGTCCGCAGCGGATCTGCGCCTTGCCGCTTATGCCGGGTTTGAAGCGCTTGATGAAATCGGTCACGACGGCGGTCGACGCCGAGGAGAGGTTCGCGGAAAGGGTGGATATCGTGGCCGCGAAAACGGCGGCGATCACAAGCCCCGCCAGCCACGGCGGCATCTGCGTGGCCATGAACGTCGGCAGGACGGAATCGCCCTTCTGCATCGTCACCTCCATCGCCTCGGGATGCGTACGGTAGAACACGAACAGCGCCATGCCGATTCCGTAGAACACGATCTGCGCGAATACGCTCATGCAGCCGTTGAACCACAGCGAACGCTTGGTCGCGTTTTCGTCGGGCGTCGCGATATAGCGCTGGATCACGCACTGGTCGCTCGTGTAGGACGAAAGGTTCGAAATAAGGCCCTGGACGGCTACGACCCAGAATACGGGCTGCGTAAGGAGGAAGCGGAAATCCCACATCCTGTTTTTGCCCGACTCTTCGGCTATGTTCCAAAACGTCGAGAAGTGCGCTCCCTCCGGTCCGGTCTTGAGAATCAGAATCACGAGCACCGAAACAGCTCCGCCCATGAGCACGATACCCTGCACGAAATCGCTCCAGATCACGGCTTCGAGACCGCCGAGCGAACAGTAGATCATCGTAAGTATTCCGCATATCAGAATGCACGCGTCTATCGAAACGCCCGTCACCGCGTTGAGCGCGATCGCCGGGAGAAGCGTGACGACGGCGACGCGGCAGACCATGAACACGATGAACGCGGCCGATCCGAACAGCCTGACGCCGAGGTTGAAGCGCTTTTCGAGATATTCGTAGGCGGACGTTATCCCGAGGCGGCAGAAGAACGGCAGGTAGTAGTATATCGCCACCGGCGCCATGCCGATGATGAAGAACGCCATCACGAAGTAGCGCCAGTCCTGCAGATACGCCTGCGTCGGGATCGCGATGAACGTTATGGACGAAAGCATCGTCGCGAAAATGCTCATTCCGGCCACGTACCACGGAATGCGGTTGCCGCCGCGGAAGTAGTCGTTTTCGTCCTTCTTCTTGAAAATGAAGAAGCACGCCATGCCCACCATCAAAAGCGCATACACGCCGACCACCGCCCAGGCCGTGGCTCCGAACTTGCCGGTCTTTTTGAACTGCGCCACCGAAACCGAGTCGGTGCGTTCTTTCGGCGCGACTTCTCCGCCCGCGATGACGAGCGTGTAGTCCTCCGCCGTCTTTCCAGTCTTGAGCGCGGCGGCCGCCCCGCAGCGCGGACGGTCGCCGTCGGCGATCTGTCCGTACTCGCACCATGCGCCCGTCACGGCGTTGAACGCGAGGATTTTCCTCTGCCAGCCGAGTTTGCCGGCGTCGGTGCACGGGTACCATTCATTGAAGAAAGCGGCGTCCTCCGGCGAGGCCGTCCCGGCTTCGGCGCTTTCCTTGAGCGAGTTCGCACGGGTTTTGTTCTTCCAGCCCTGTTCGCCGTATCCGCCGACAAGAAGGATATGCTGGTGTCCGCTCGGCAGAAACGCCGCGCCGATCGTCGTCGTGTTTTCCGGAAGAGGAGGAAGCGTGCGCCACGGCGTGTCGAGCCCCATCGCCTTCTCGTTGCCGATCGCGGAGAGGACGAGCGCATGTCCGTCGTGGAGCGGCTCGGATGTCGCCGCGTCATATCCGCCGTATACGACGAGCACCTTCTCTTTCTGGTCGCCGTTCTGGATCGCGGCCACGTGCTGGAGACGGGCCGGACCCGGAATCGCGGACACTTCCTCCCACTTGCGCGCGTCCTTTTTCGCGGCGGAAAGATCGATGCGCCATATCTTGTCCCGACCGACTACATACACCGTATCGCCGTCCGCGGCCGCCGCGCCCATTCTGACCGGCTCCGGCAGATCGGGGAGAGACTCGGCGCTCGCGTCTTTCCTGAGGACGAACGCGGACTTGAAAACCGTCGCGGCATCCTTGTCAGCCGTGCCGCCCGCGCAGAAAAGACCGTCCTTGACGGCGGCGCATACGCCTTCTGCGACAGGCTGCGGCAGTTCGCCCGCCTTCGTCCACGATCCGTCTGCGGCGCGGACGAAGACGTCTTTTCTGAAAACCTTTTCGTCGCCTTCGAAATCGCTGCCGCCCGCGACCAGGAACGATCCGTCCTGGAGAAATCCTCCGAACGGACGCGCCACGCGCGCCGGGCCGTTGGTCGGCTGGTTCCACTCCACCGCAATCGGGGCGGCGGAGACATTCCGGCATGCAAGTGCGATCGCGACGGCAGCGGCGGACAGAAGTCCGCGGGCCGCTTTGCTGTGTTGAACTAACATTGTCTCATCCTTTCTTTGGCTGGCGGCCCGCCTTCGCGGGAATTACATCTTCGGTTCCGGCAGCGCGTCTTTCTTCGACACTGTGACGAAATCGATCGAACCGTACCCGGCCGTCTCGTAGAGAACGCCGATGTCGCCGTTCGGGAGAATCGTCATGTCGGAATAAGCCGCGCCGGCGGGTTCGACGCAAAAGCCCTCGTTCCACGTAAGACCGTTGTCGGCCGACGCCCTGACGTAGAGAAGCGCGCGCCTGTTGGGGCTCTTGCAGTTCGAGAACAGAAGTTTGTCGCCGTAACGCATTATCTGCGCGTTGCACTGCGGGTCGGCGAGCGAACTGTCGTAGCGCGACTCCCAGGTGGCGCCGCGGTCCCTGGTGACGTGTATCTGCCTGCCGCCGCCGCGCCAGCGGGAGTTGATCATCCACGCGCCGTCCGTCAGTTCGACGACCTTGCACTCGTCTCCGTTCTTGACGGGCTTCCCGATCGCCTTCCACGTTTTGCCGTGGTCCTCCGAGCCGAAGAGCGCGTTGCCGTCGTTCACGTGCACGATCGTGTGCAGAAGCGTTCCGTCCTTCGTCTGTATTCCGGATCCGGACGTTATGAAGATGAACCCGCCCTGCGACTGCTTCTTTCCGAAGGGCCATTCCGGGAAGGATATGTCTCTGGAGATGTCGCGGGGCTTCGACCAGGTTTTCCCGTTGTCGGCGGATTCCTGCACGTAGAACTGGAACACGCCGTGGTTCTTTTTCGACTCCCAGACGTTGTAGAAGAGGAATATCTTCTTCGTCTGCGAATCGACTATGAACGACGGATCGGATCCCGCCCAGTGCTCGCTGTCGTCCCATTTCCACGTCCACGTGTTCGCGGGCGCGGTCCACGTCTTTCCGCCGTCGGACGAGCGGCGGCAGGTGATGTTTATGGACTGCGAGGAATTCAAATCCCCGCCGTGGTCCTTCCTCGCGTCGCACACCGCAACGAGATCGCCGTTCGGCGCGGTGCAAAGCGCCGGTATCCTGTAGACCCTGATTCCGTTGTCGTTCGACTTCCACAAAACGGTCTTCCCCGCGGCGGGGAGTATTGCGGGCACCGCCGCGAGAGCGGCCGCCGCGATCGATTTTAGATTCATCTTGAAATCCTTCCGCGCCTTGCGCATTCCGATTTTAGATTGGCCTTCCTGTCCTTCTCGATGGCCTCGGTAAGTTCCATCGCCTTGACGAGCATGCGGGGGATGTGGAATGGCCCTTTGAAGATATTGCCCTTTGCGGGCTGCGCGACGGTGCCGTCGCGGTGGAGATAGCCGTACCATTCCGGGAATTTCTTGTCCTTGAGGTGTTTCCACGCCCAGTCGCCGGAAAGCCTGTGCCACTCCATGTATTTCGGGTCGCCGGTCAGTTTGTACGCGTACGCCGTCGCGATGATGGTCTCGCACTGCGGCCACCAGAACTTCATATCCTGCTCGTAGCACTGCGGCGGGAGGTTGCGGCAGTCCTTGAACGATATGATGCCGCCGTACTTCTTGTCCCAGCCCCAGTCCCACGACCAGTCGAGTATCTTGAGCGCGGTCTTGACAAGTTCCGCGTCTCCGCGCGCTACGGCCACGTCCATGAGGAACCAGCTCGTCTCGATGCAGTGTCCGGGATTGATGGTGCGCCCGGCGAGCGTGTCGATGAACTCTCCGTTCGGCCCGACTGTCTCCAGAAGAGCCTTGAATTCGGGATGGATGAAATACTTCGTCAGCTGGTCGATCGACTCCGTGATCTGGATGTCCAGGACGGGGTCGGACGATATCTGCTTGAGAACGTTCGCCACGTTGATGAGAATCATCGTAAGCGAATGCCCGCGCGTCTGGACGCAATCCTCGAACTTGGGCGGCATCCATTTCTTCGGGTTGGCCGCGAACTTCCTGATTCGCTTGAAAAGCGCCAACGCTTTATCGCCCCACGCCTTGTCGCCGCTCGCGAGCGAATACTCCGCGTACGCCATCGCCGCGAAGCATTCCGAGAAGAGGTAGCGTCTGAGCCTGAGGCCCTTGCCCTCGGCCGTCACCTCGAAATAGGCGCGGCCGCTGGGCGCGAAACAGTGGTTTTCGAGGAATTTGCAGCAGCTGAGCGAGGCCGCAAGCCACGCCGGTTCCTTCTTGACGCGATTGTATGCATGCGCCGCCATCCAGCCGAAACGTCCCTGGAACCATACAGACTTCGTGGTGTCCATTAAAGACCCGTCGCGGTTGAGACAGGTGTACACCCCTCCATTCTTTCTGTCCAGACCGAATCTCATCCAGAACGGCATGATGTTCCGCGTAAGTTCGTCGCGGTACACCGCGCTCCATTTGCCCCAATAGGATTTGTTCATGACTTGCTCCCCGCCTAGTGCGCTGTTGCTGTTATTTGTAGCCTATCTTTTTGAGTCTGGCTACGATCTTGGCCTTCTCTTCTTTGGTCAGCGGCTTGAGAGGCGCGCGGACGGTCCCGAGATCCACGCCATGGACGGCGCACATCGCCTTGCCTGCGGCCACTCCACCGTATTCGACGAGAATATCGACTATGTCGCAGACCTTCTTCATGTACTTCTCGCTGGTCTTGAGGTCGCCTTTCTTGACGGCGTCCCAGATTTTATAGTATAGACCGGCCGAGTAGTTGTACGTGGAGCCGATGGCGGATTTCGCGCCGAGCGCCACCGCGCCCGCGAACCACTCGTCGACGCCCCATGTGATGTCGTACTTGCCGCCGCACGCCCTGAGGCAGCGCTGGTACATGTAGAGATCGGGGTAGTTGAATTTGATGCCCGCGAGATTCTTGATCTTGCCGTCGGCCGCCTCGAGGAACTTCTGCATGTCGAAGGTGACTCCGCTCATGGAAGTATGGTAATAGTAGAAAGGCGTCTTCTGGGCGAACTTGAGCGCCTCGTTGATATAGTCGATGAGCCCCTGGATGGAGCCGGGCCTGAAGAAGCACGGCGGAACGATAGACGTCGCGTCCATGCCGATCTTTTCGGCGTATCCCGCAAGCTCCTGCGTGTCGGGAAGCGACAGCGATCCGACATGCGCAATAAGATAAAGCTTGCCTTTGGCGGCCTTGACCCACTCGTCGAACACCTTCTTGCGCTCGGCCGTGGAGCAGTGTACTCCTTCTCCGGTCGTGCCGCTTACGTACACGCCGGTAACCTTCTGCTTGAGAAGCATGGCGGCCTGTTTCGGAATAACGTCGTAGTTTACGCTGCCGTCGTCGTTGAACGCTGTATGCGCTGCGGCGATCAGCCCTTCGAGTTTGCGAATTTTCATTTATTTCCTCCTTGAATACAAATTATAACAGAAATCGGAGAAAAAATAAATACTTTTGTCATAAACTTTGTCCTCTACAAAAAAACATGTTGACACTCCCGACGGTTTTTTGGTAGAATATTCGAAAATAATTTGGCGAGATAGCTCAGTTGGTAGAGCGCAGGACTCATAAGCCTAAGGTCAAGGGTTCGATCCCCTTTCTCGCCACCATTTTTTGGATTTGTGCTTGCATTTGCTTAGGATTTTCGATATAATATTGGACGTTTGTTAAACTGCTCGGGTGGTGAAATGGCAGACACGCATGCTTGAGGTGCATGTGGGTAACTCCTTGCGGGTTCGAGTCCCGCCCCGAGCACCATTCTTTCAATTCCGGAACGTTCCCCTGAATCGGCATATTCGTCTTTACGCAATATGAAAGTCGCACTGACAGGCGATGTCGCGCTCGATCTGATGGCGCCCTATTTCCGCGAGGCGGGTTTCGATGTCTACACGCCTGACGGCTTCGGAACGTGGCGGCAGGAGCTGCTCGACGCGGACTCCGCGCTCCACAGGTTCAACCCCGACATCGTGTTCGACGTGACGTCGCACGATGCGGCGCTTGCCGCGGAAGTGCCGGATTTCTACGACGAACGCATGCGGCGGCTCGCTTCCATGCCGTATTCGCTCGACGGCATCCGCGCTCTGGCGGACGAATGCCGCTGGGCTGCGATGCGCTCGCCCCGCAAAGTGCTGGCGGTCGACGCGGACAACACGTTGTGGCGCGGGATTCTCTCCGAGGACGGCAAAGATGCGCTGGAACCGTATCGCGGTTTCCAGGAAGAGCTTTTGAAACTGCGCGGCGACGGCGTACCTCTCGTCCTTCTTTCCAAAAACGATCCGGTGTTCCCGTTCATGCGCGCAGACATGCCGCTGAAGGACGGAGACTTCGCGTCCATGAAAATCAACTGGGGGCCGAAGGCCGGCAATCTGGTCGAAGCCTGCCGCGAACTGAACCTCGGCGTCGATTCGGTCGTATTCCTCGACGACAACCCTTTTGAACGCGCCCAGATGTCCGCGCACCTGCCCGAAGTGGCGGTCGCGCCGTGGGACGGCATACCGTTCGCGGGACTCGCCCGGCGCCTGCGTGAATATTTCTTTTACGGCGCTGGCCGGACGGAGGAAGACCGCCTGCGCGCGGCGGACTACGCGCACGCGGCGGCGGCCGCGGCGCTGAAACGCGAATATGCGTCCGTCGACGACTATCTTTCCGGTCTCGATCTGCGCGTAAAGCCGTCGCTCGCGACCGATGCCGATCTCGACAGGCTTGCGCAGATGGCGGGCAAGACCAACCAGTTCAACGCCACGACGATCCGCCGCGACAGGGAGGGTTTCGCCGCGCTGCTCGACGATCCCGCCAAACGGGTGTTCGTGTTCCGCACCCGCGACCGGTTCGGCGAACAGGGAATCGTCTGCTACGTTGTGGCCGATCTGCCGTCGCGGCGGATAACGGATTTCGTCATGAGCTGCAGGGCGATGGGGCGCACGCTAGAGCATTTCGTCTACGCGTACGTCTCGGGGAAACTGGGGTACGCGCCGGAAGTCGATGTCGTCTCAACGGCGAAAAACGCGCCCGTCCGCTCGTTCGTCGCGTCGGGCATGAAAGGCGCGACATTCTACAAAATCGACGCGCCGGAAGCGGGAATACCGTAATTCGCGGCATTTTTTCCACAAAATTCCGCTCCTCTGTGATATAATATACGGAAATCCCGGACAATCCCGGAATACTGTAAAAAACTGAAGCAAGGGAAGCATCGAAGCAATTATGTCAGAAGAAAACAAATCGTCGCTCGATTCGCTGACGGCGCTGTGCAAGCGCCGCGGTTTCATCTACCATTCGTCGGAAATATACGGCGGCATGCCGGGTTTCTGGGACTACGGACCTCTCGGGTGCGAACTGAAGGCGAACGTCAAGCAGGCTTGGTGGCAGTTTACGGTGCGCGGCCGCGAGGATGTCGCAGGACTGGACGCCACGATCATCATGCATCCCAAAATCTGGAAGGCGTCAGGGCATCTCGACACGTTCGCCGACCCGATGACGATGTGCAAAGAGTGCAAGAAGCTGATGCGCGCCGACCAGATCGCCGACATCCTGGCCGAACAGAAGAAAAAGCCGGTTGCGCACAATCCGGAAGGGACGCTTTCCTGTCCGTACTGCGGCGGCGAAATGACGGAGCCCAAGCCGTTCAACTTGATGTTCAAGACGGTTGTGGGTCCGATCGACGACCCGTCGAACATCGCATACCTAAGGCCGGAGACGGCGCAGGCGATCTTCGCGCAGTTCCAGAACGTCACGGCGACTTCGAGGATGTCAGTCCCCTACGGAATCGCCCAGATGGGCAAGAGCTTCCGCAACGAGGTGACTCCCAGAAACTACACTTTCCGCAGCCGCGAGTTCGAACAGATGGAGCTCGAATTCTTCATCCGTCCCGACGAGGCCGTGGAGATTCTGCACGGGCACGTCGTCACGCTCGCCGACAATCCCGATCTCGACGGCCCCGTGCAGGACGACTGGGGCTGGGAGGTATGGCACAAGTACTGGGTCGAGCAGCGCAAGAAATTCCTCAACGCAGTGGGCCTGCCGACCGACCGCTTCGTCGAATACTGGCAGAAGCCCGACGAGCTGGCGCACTACGCGCGCGCCTGCGTGGACATCGAATACGACTTCCCCTTCGGCCGCCAGGAGCTGGAAGGCATCGCCGCGAGGAGCGACTTCGACCTTTCCCAGCACCAGAAATGGTCCGGCGAATCCCAGATGGTGTTCGACGATCCGCTCAAGCAGGCCGCAAAGAAAATGGACGACGGCGCGAAAAAGGCGTTCATCGCCAAGGTGCAGGCCGAATGGAGTTCCCGCGGCAAGGATCCCGAGGCGGCCGAGAAATTCTGCCTCGCGCTTTTCGACGGCAAATACATCCCGCACGTGATCGAACCTTCCGCCGGCGTGGACCGCCTGATGCTCGCGCTTCTCTGCGAAGCGTACGAGGAGCAGAAGCTCGTCGACGACAAAGGCAAGGATGACGTCCGCACGGTTCTGCACTTCAACCCGAAGGTGGCTCCGGTCAAGGTGGCCGTGTTCCCGCTGATAAAGAAAGACCCCGACCAGGACCGCATCGCCAGGGATGTTTTCAAAAACCTCCAGAAGAAGGTGAATTGCGTATGGGACGTGTCCGGCGCGATCGGCAGACGCTACCGCCGCCAGGACGAGGCCGGCACGCCGTGGTGCATAACGGTCGACGCGCAGACGGTCCAGGACGGCACGTTCACCGTGCGCGAACGCGACTCGATGGAGCAGAAACGGATGTCGTACGCGGAATTCCTCGCGATGATGTACGAGGCCCTGGAATTCTAGGCCTTCCTTCCGGAAGCGGGGGGGATGCCCAGACCCTCCCTGTACTTCGCGACGGTCCTTCGCGCCACCTTGAATCCTTTGGCGCCGAGGACCGCCGCGATTTTTTCGTCGGAAAGCGGCGCGGACTTGTCCTCGGCCGCAATGGCTTCCTTGATCGCGTCCAGGATCTCGTCGACGCATACGGCTCCGCCTTCCGACTGCACGCCGGAGACGAAAAACCGGCGCAGTTCGACCGTTCCCTTCGGCGTCGAAGCATACTTGTCGTTGACCGTGCGCGAGACGGTTGAATGCGAAACGCCGGTAGCCTCCGCTATCTCCTGCATCGTCAGCGGCCTGAGCCCCCTGAGCCCCTTCTCGAAGAAACCGGGCTGCGCGTCGAAAATCGCCTGCGCGATGTCGGTGATCGTCTTCTGGCGGCGCTCGACGGCCTCGATCAGAGCTGTCGCCGCGGAAAACCCGCCGGATATGAAACGGTACGTCTCGCCGTCCAGTTTGCGTCCGTCCGGCATCTTCCTGCGCGGCTCCCACTCCCCCCTCCCGTTTTTGCACACGTAATCGGGCGAGAATGTTATCGCGGGGAGGCTCCTGTCGTCGACGCAGGCGATCCACCGGCCTTTACCGTCCCTCACGGCGTGGATTTCAGGATGTATGTACGCTATCGACTTCCCCGCCAGGTCGTAGGCGCGCCCGGGCCGGGGCTCGAGCGTGCGCAGCGCCGACAGCGCGGCGGCGTAGCGTTCCGCCGAAATTCCCATGTCGCCGAGTATCGCATCGACGCGCCCCTCCGCCATATCCTCGAAATGGCGTTCGAGAAGCGTCTGCACGTCCCGCCTGTACTGCGTCCCGTCAAGCTTGTCGAGCTGGGCAAGCAGGCACTCGCGGGCCGTGCGCGCGCAGCACCCCGGCGGATCCAGCTGCATTACCGCCTTGCGCACCGCGTCGATTTTCGCTTCGCTTTCGCCGGACACCATCATGATGTCGGGGATGGATCCGGTGAATCGGCCGTCTGCGTCGAGTTCGCCGATAAGCATCTCCGCCAGGGGAATGTCGCGCTCGTCAAGATCGGACATCTTGAGCTGCCCCAGAAGATGCTCTTCGAGGGTTTCGGGCTTCGTTTGCGAATCGAAAAAACGCTGGCGCCGTTCGTCGGCGTCGGAATCCCTTTCGAGCGCGGCCGCCGTTCCCAGTTCAGGGGAATAGTCGTCTTCCGGGAACGCGCCGTCCTCCTCGCGTTCGTCGCGCCTCTCCGCCTCGTTCATCTTCTCCGACACCGTGGCGGGCTCGAGCGGATGTCCGATATCCTCTATCACGGGGTTCGACGCCAACTCGCGGTTCAAGGCCTCCCGCAATTCGGGAAGATTCATCGCGAGCATGCCGAGACTTTGGCGCAGCTGCGGCGCGAGCACCTGTTTCTGGAGCTGCCGCTGTACTATGTTCGTCGAAAGCGCCATATCGGTTCCGTCCGGAGTCGAAGCGTCACTGCTCTTCCGTGACGCGCATTATCTCCTTGACGCTCGTCACGCCGCGGAAAGCCTTGGCCCATCCGTCCTCGCGGAGCGTCTTCATGCCCTTGGAAAGCGACAGATTGCGTATCTGGGTCGCATTCTCGCGGCGCACGATCGCACCCTCGATCTCCTCGTCCACCTCGAGAACCTCGAAAAGAGCGCGGCGGCCCTTGTATCCGGTCCGGGAACAGTTGTCGCAGCCGGCGGGCTCGAACACGGTGTCGCGTTCCGGAGGCGTGTCGAGAGTGTAGTATTTCATGTCCAGCGGCACTTCCCTGCGGCACTTGGGGCACAATCTTCTGCAAAGGCGCTGGCCCATCACGCCGGCGACGGCGGACGCGATGAGGAACGGCTCCACGCCCATGTCGATGAGACGGGGGAAGGCGCCGGCCGCGTCGTTCGTGTGGAGCGTGGAAAACACCATGTGGCCGGTGAGCGAAGCGTTGATGGCGATTTCGGCCGTTTCGCGGTCGCGGATTTCGCCGACCATGATGATGTCGGGGTCCTGGCGCAGGAACGCGCGCAGCGCGCGTGCGAACGTCATGCCGATATCGGACTGCATCTGCACCTGGTTTATGCCGGCCATGTGGTATTCGATGGGGTCCTCCGCCGTCATTATCCTCACGTCGATCTTGTTCACCTCGTGGAGGAACGAATAAAGCGACGTCGATTTGCCGGATCCCGTCGGTCCGGTGACGAGGAATATGCCGTTGGGCCGGTGGATGATCTTGTCGACGACGGCGAAATCGCGGTCGTTGAATCCGAGATCCGCCATCTTGACGAAATTGCCGCTCTTGGCCAGAAGACGCAGCGAAATCGATTCGCCGTACGCGGCGGGCATCGTAGAGACGCGGATGTCGATGTCCTGCCCCGCTATGCGTATGCCGATTCGTCCGTCCATCGGGAGGCGCTTTTCGGCGATATCGAGGTTCGCCATGACCTTGATGCGCGAGATGATCGCGCTTTTCAGTCTGTTCAGCTGCGGCGGCACGTCCACTTTGTGCAGCATGCCGTCGATTCTGTAGCGGATGCGAAGTTCCGTCTCCTGCGGCTCGATGTGGATATCCGTCGCGCCCTGCCTGTCGGCCTCGGCTATGATCTGGTTCACGAAGCGGACGATAGACGCCTCCTCGCCCATCTCGTTGACGTCGATTTTCGTCATCGCGCCGATATCTTCGTCCACGGAATACCGGCCGTCCTCGATCATCTTCTCGATCGCGTCCGCGCCTACGCCGTAGTACTTTTTGATGGCGTTGTCGACATCTTCGCGCGGGGCGAGCAGCGTTTTCACAAGGCGCCGCGACGCGAGACGTATCCCGTCGGGGGCTTTCGTGTCGAACGGGTCGGAAATCACGATCGTAAGCGCGCCGTCTTCGATCCTGAACGGCAGCGCGCCGTACTGGTATACGGTACTCGCAGGCAGGGAATTGAGCGCCTCGGGATCGGGCTGGCGCGTTTCGAGATCGACGGTGTCGATCCCGAGCACTCCGCCTACCGACTTGAGAAACTCGGCTTCCTTGCGCCCGCCGAACTTTACCGCCGCGTCGCAAAGAGACATGCCGGGATTGGCTTCGCGCCCTGCGGATATGCGCGAGACCGATTCGTCTGAATAGCCCGCCGCTTTCAGTATCGTGGCGGCAAGAGACTGCGCCTCTGATATTTTTTGTATTTCCATACTTGATGAACATTATATCAAAACATCCGCAAAGCCGCTACTTATAAATAAAGCATTGACTTTACCGCCCGAAATATGATATAATTTTGCAAGTTTCACTATTCGGGGCGTAGCGCAGTCTGGTAGCGCGTTTGCTTGGGGTGCAAAAGGTCACGAGTTCAAATCTCGTCGCTCCGACCATTTTCCGCAAAAAGAAGGCAGCCGGCATTTACGTCGACTGCCTTTTGCGTTTCCGTCGGGACTTTGCGACCGCCCCGCCGTCCCATTGCTTCATTCGTCTGAGCTCACCTGCTGACGGGGCTCGCAGCGCCGCGAGGTGTCAGATACGTGAGCGGCATTTCGGCATCGGTCAGATCGAACGCCTGTCCGCGATAAAGTGTGGAATATGTCAGTTTCCCGGCATCGATTATCTCCGTCGCGCCGTCTTTTCGCACGATGACCACCTGTTTGTCGCCGAACATCGACCTAGACGCGCCGAAGCTTCTGCCGA
Organism: Verrucomicrobia bacterium UBA3841; assembly: GCA_002392765.1. Lineage (GTDB taxonomy): Bacteria > Verrucomicrobiota > Kiritimatiellia > RFP12 > UBA1067 > UBA1067. The sequence continues at coordinate 22,092 of DGHT01000009.1, forward strand.
TACCGATAATCTTTCTGGCGTCCGTAATGCCGTCCCACTTGTAAAGCAGCAGGGAGGGATCGACATTCGCCGTTACAAGCACGGGGATGAAGTCTGGCATGTCTTCCGTCACGTTCGCCGCGATGCACCAATCAAGCCCTTCCGCGGAAATCCTGCCGTTTTTCACGGCCGTTTTCCCGAGGCTCTCGAACGGCACGTCCACGTACGGGCGCCAGTTGTCCTTGCCGCGCGCATACGCTTCAATATCGAACAGGGCCTCGAAATAGGCGGCGGCGGAATCGAATGCACGCCCGGCGATGTCGTCGGGATCGGAATCCTCCTCCGTCTTTGTCCGCGGCCACAGCGATTCGCGACCATTCATCTCGCGTTCCACGTTTGCCATCATGATGCCGTTGATGATACTTCTGCCGTGCATGGCCGCAACGGAAGCATTGGCCTTTGACGCCGCCTTGACGATGTTCGGCACTACAGCCACCATCGAAATAAGGATGAAATCGAGGTTGCGAACTTCGAATGTATCCCCGCTGCCGCCGATCTCGACGGCGTCGAGCGTCCGGGCGAATTTCGCATTCAGTTGCGCAGCCTGAGCGCGCCCCGCCGTCAAGCCAGCCGCAGCAAGCGTGCGGAGCGTTTCCGCATCCTGCGGGGACCCGGTTTTCAGAACGGCGGAACATTCCAGTTTTCCGCTTCCGGCAACCTTCCCGTCAATCTCCAGCGATTTCAATTCTTTTGCGATTTTCGCTCCGTCGGGGATAAGCATATTCAGGCCCTTCAGCTCGCGCTCCGGCACATTCCCGCCGATAAGATCGCCCAGACCGTCTATGCGCAGATGCATAAGCTCGCCTTCCGCCGCGGAGAAGCCCGCGAGAGCATTTCCCCTGTTCTTACCGTCGCGGTAAAGCCGTATCTGGCGGGAAAGCGCGTCTTTGGAATATGCGGCTATGACCAGTTTCCCGCCGAGCGAAACGACATACGGATCTATGCCCATCCGCTCCATCTCTCTCCTGCCCGATCCACTCTGCGCGACAATATGAAAAGCCTTTTCGCCTTCCACATCCGCCGCTTCGAACACAACCTCGCCGTCCGCTTCCTTCTCGATGGAGGCGATCAGTCCGGGGAGATCCACCGTCCCGGCGACTGCGGCGGAAAGGCCGCCGAACTGCGGTTCCCCGTTCTTGGTGGAGAAATCGGACAGGGAAAGCACGGCCCAGTATATCTCAGCGTCGCGCAGTCCGCTCTTGTCCAGAAAACTGCGGAACGGCGCCGGTGCCTCGGCGAACGGATCTTTCTTGAAACTCTCGAATTCCTTCGTCATTTCTTCGAGCTTGTCGCCGGTGACGAATCCGGCCGAGCAAAACATGTCGAAATATGAATCGGCGATCTTGAACAACTGCCCCTTGTCCAGATTCACCCCGCAGACGAATGCGGCGTTTTTCTCCGCCATAGGTTTGAACGGCGAATTTCCCGCCCGTTTCGAGGGGGAAGCGGAATCTCCGTCGCCGCAGCCGCAAAGCGCCAGCGAAACCGCCAGCGCGGGCGCGGATATGAATTTCAGAACACTGTTTGACATGTAGCAGTTCCTTTCGTGATTGGTTGATGTCATTTTGTTCTGCACCTATTATATCAAAACCGCCGCTACGGAGGAAGTCTTTTTCATGCCAGGAGCTCCAAGTTTTAAATTTCTGTTTTGCAAATTTCTATTTTGACAATAACGCTTTTTTATGATATTATTCCGGTATATGTTGAATCAAAATCAATTTCTCGCGCCATCCGCCGCCGTTAAACAGCTGCGCTCCGAGCGTATGATGTCGCAGTTGGAACTGTCTAGGCTGGCCGGCATTTCCGCCGCGCAGTTGTGTAAAATTGAGCGCGGGCGCAACGACATGACGGCATCGACTCTGCGCAGGCTGGCGGCGGCTCTGGACGTACCCGTCTCCGCGATTTTGGAATGCGGAGCGGAGCGCAACGCCGAGCGCCCGTCCCGGCCGCGCAGCTCCGGCGGGGCACCCTTCCGGGATGGCGTCGCCGGATTCCGCTACACCCCCATCCGCTCCCCCTGCGCGGAATCGGGAAAAATCGCCGCTTCGCTTGAAGATATAGAGAAACGCACGGCCGCGCAGGAGGAAAGGCTCGGCATCAACGGACAGTCCACGCTCCATCTTGCGTACTCTTACGGGGACGACGGACGATCTGCCGAAATCCTGGCGCGCGACATGCGCGTCTCCCTGGGGATGGGGACGCAACCGACGCGGGACATCGCCGGGGCGCTGGAATCGAGGAACGTGCTTGTCGTGCACATGTCCCTTCCCGCGTCCGCAAAAAGCGCGTCATTCTACAACTCCGGAAGAAAGACACTTCTGATCGCGCTGAATTCCTCGAATACTCCCGAACGCAATGCCTACCAGCTGGCGTACGAGCTCGGTGCCGCCGCGCATTTCGCGGCGAACGGCTGGAATACGTTCGCCGACGAAGGATCGGTGCATCTGTTTCTGCGCGCCTTCGCAGCGGCGTTCCTTATGCCGGAGGAGGCGGTGCGCGGCGCGGTCGCGCGCCTCGGCGTAAAACCCGGCGGCTGGACGATGCCGGTGCTTGTATACGCGAAGGAGCGCTTTGGCGTATCGGCGGAAGCGTTCGCGCTGCGGCTAGAATCGCTCGGGCTGATCGCACCATCCCTGCGCCACAAGCTGCGCGACGAGCTTCGCGCCCGCTACACCGCCCACCCGCGCTCAATGGAGCCGCATCCTCCGAAGAACCAGACACGGCTTGATGTACTGGGGGCAGTCGCGGAAGCGAACGGAGGCATAAAGGAGAAAATGGCGCGATGAACGTTTTCGCACACAGCAGCGGCGGCGACGTATCGAAATGGCAGACTCTGCAAGACCATTGCGAGGCCGTTGCCGAGTTGTCGGAATCATTTGCCGATTCATTTGCAAGTGGCATATATGGGCGATTGGTTGGCGAGCTGCACGATGTCGGTAAAGCCCGATCGGCATTTCAATCATACCTAAAACGATGCAATGGAATTGAGGATTCGGAAGCAGACGGCGACAATCATTCTCATTCCGGAGCGGGTGCTTGTTGGCTGGAGAAGAACTGCGGAGCCATCGGCAAGGCTTTGGCCTACTGTGTGGCAGGTCACCATGCGGGCCTTCCTGACTGGTCGGGCGGCGAAGCTCCTAATGGTGCTTTGGCTATTCGTCTGAAGGAAGACCAACCGGTTATTTCGGAAGACAGTGTCAACGCATGGATTTCTGCCCATGAATCCGCATGGCTCAAAGAACGGTTGTCGCCTCCTTTTGCTTTCTGCCGTGACGACAGTTCTCTTTCGTTCTGGATTCGCATGATGTTTTCATGTCTCGTTGATGCCGACTTTCTTGACACAGAGGCGTTCATGGATCCAGGTCGGGCGGCATTGCGATCCTCTGCGGTTTCCCTCGCCACGCTTGCAGAGCGGTTTTTTGCGAAGCTTGACGAGAAACAACGTTCGGCGGCAGACACACCCGTCAATAGAATCCGATCAGAGATACGTACGGCATGTGAGCATGCGGCGAAAATGGTGCCGGGTCTCTTCTCGTTGACTGTGCCCACAGGTGGCGGCAAAACTCTGTCAGGGACTGCATTTGCTTTTAAACATGCGCTCTGTCATGGATTGAAACGTGTCATCTACGTCATTCCATACACATCGATCATCGAGCAGACAGCCGACATCCTGCGCGAATTCATTGGTGCGGAAAATGTTCTTGAGCATCATTCTAACTTCGATCCAGAAAAGGAAACGCCGCAGTCGCGTCTCGCATCCGAGAACTGGGATGCCCCAGTCGTGGTCACTACGGCTGTTCAGTTTTTCGAATCTCTTTACGCCTGCAAGTCGAGCCGTTGTCGCAAGCTTCACAATATCGCAGATAGCGTGGTCATACTTGATGAGGTGCAGCTGTTGCCGACGCGGCTCTTGTTGCCGTGCGCCGAGACGATTAGGCAGCTTGCCCAGCACTATAAGACCTCAATCGTTCTTTCCACGGCCACGCAACTTCACTTGCCGGGAATTGACGCTTCATCCGTTCGCGAGATGGTACCGGCGGCGCTTGATTTGTACAAGCGGCTCAAACGAACGGAGATCGAATTTCCGCCCGACATTTCAACGCGGCGCACATGGGATGAAATCGCGGACGAGCTATGCCAATACGAACAGGTCTTGTGCATCGTCAACACGCGCAGAGACTGTCACGACCTGTATGGCAAAATGCCGGACGGCACGGTTCATCTTTCTGCCGGCATGTGCGGCGAGCATCGTTCACATGTAATTGCCGAGATCAAACGACGTCTCGCGAACAATGAACCGATCCGCGTTGTTTCGACGCAACTTGTCGAGGCTGGAGTTGATATCGACTTCCCGGTTGTCTATCGTGCGTTTACAGGACTTTCATCGGTTGCGCAATCGGCTGGACGGTGTAATCGAGAGGGACGGCTCCAAGGGCTTGGACGTGTTGTAGTCTTTATGCCGCCCAAAGAATCGTCTGTCAAGGATTTGCGCGACGGCGAATACGCTATGCACGATCTGTTGACATATTCAGGCGGTGTAGATGCGGACGATGCCAATTCATACCCAGAGTATTTTAAAGCCTTGCATGGCAGGGCCAATGACATGGGCGTTGCGTTCGAGAAATGGTTGGGCGTTCCTGTGCCAAACGAGTTGCTCGTTGGAACACGCCAACGCGCAGAGCCTTTGCATTATCAGTTCCGCGAAGCCGCCTCCGCATTCAAGATGGTTGACGGCGCCTCGCAAGTTCCTGTTGTCGTCCGCTACGGAGGAAGTGACGCGCTTATCGGCTCGCTTCGCGCAGCAGGTCCGAAACGCGACATCATGCGCCGTATCCAGCGTTATACGGTCAATGTGCCGCGAGGGAGTGTTGGCGATTTGCTTGAGAAGGGAATGATCGAAGAGATGCGGGTTCCGCCGCGGCATGAAGAGCATTCCGGCTTGTACGTTCAGACTGCGCCATCCGCTTATCGTGAAGACATTGGTTTTGACTTGTTCGGCGAAGGTCTTAAACCAGAGGATTTTATCGCATAAGAGAAAGGAAACAAATGAAAGGATTCTGCTTGGAAGTTTCAGGCGATTACGCTTGTTTTACACGCCCGGAGATGAAAGTCGAGCGTGTGAGTTACGACGTAATCACGCCATCTGCCGCGCGCGGCGTGTTTACGGCGATATTCTGGAAACCGGCCATCAGCTGGCGAATAACGCGAATCGAGGTGTTGAACCCGATTCGTTGGACGACCATTCGCCGTAATGAAGTGTCGGCTGTCGCGAGTTCAAGATCGGACGGTATCTTTGTCGAGGATACACGACAGCAACGGGCCGGCCTCATACTTCGCGACGTGCGATATCGCCTTTACGCCGAGTTTGACTTCATCCCACCCGGTAAACGTTCTCTAGCGGCTAATCCAGCGCCAGAATGGTTGTCTGATGCTGAAGAACGGGAACTATACCACCAGTCCGAAGCGCATCCAGACGAAAAAGAGGCGAAGTACGCCGCTATGTTCGACCGACGCGCAACAAAGGGCCAGTATTTCATGCATCCATATCTAGGTTGCCGCGAGTTTTCGTGCAAGGAGGTTCGGCTGGTAAAACATACCGAGCAGGAATCGGTGCGACCGATTTCAGAAACACGCGACCTTGGTTTCATGCTTTACGATATGGACTATTCCGATCCTAAGGATATAAAGCCCATGTTCTATCGTCCCAAGATGGTTGACGGTGTCATAACTGTTCCACATCCTGATTCGGAGGAGGTGTTCAAATGATACTTCAGGCACTTAAAGAATACTACGACCGCAAGGCCGCCGATCCCGATTCGGGCATTGCGCCGTTGGGATGGGAGAGAAAGGAGATTCCGTATCTGATTGTCCTTCGTGAGGACGGTACACTTCTACGCGTTGAGGATACGCAGGAAAAAGTCGGCAAGAAAAAACGAGCGAAAGTGTTTCGTGTTCCACAGGCAGTTAAACGCACGGTAGGCGTTTCGGCAAATCTTCTGTGGGACAATGTGGAATATGTGACTGGAGTCGTTTGCAAAGGCAAGCCGGAACGTGTTGCTGCTCAACATCAGGCTTTTGTAGAACGCTTGACTGAATTGGCGGAATGCCCTTCGGTAAAACCAATATGTGCGTTTCTCGCAACTCCTGATTGTCAGGATAAGTTGGCGTCTTTCCCAGAATGGAAGGAGGCAGTTGAAGGATGTGCGTTTGTTTCGTTCGTGCTTGCCGGGGAGACTTGTCCCGTATTCAACATGCCAGATGTTGTCGAAAAAATTAATTCGGGGAAACCCCCTAGTGCGGAAGTGTCTGATGGAGCGATTTGTCTTGTAAGTGGCAGACGGGATGTTGTGGCCAAATTGCACCCGGCAATCAAAGGTGTACAGGGTACCAATACGACGGGTGGCAACATCATTTCGTTCAATTTCCCCGCTGCATGTTCGTTTGGTAAATCGCAAGGTGAGAATGCCCCGATTGGCGAACGAGCAGCATTTGAATACACAACGGCGCTCAATACTCTACTCAGTAAAGATTCACGTCAAAAGATATCGGTTGGCGACGCAACGACAGTATTTTGGTCTGAACGGGAAACGGCTCTTGAAAACGAGTTCATCGACTTGTTCGGCGAACCGGAAAAGGATAATCCCGATAAGGGCGTAGCTGCTGTTGCGCGTCTTTTGGCTTCAGTGCGATCTGGGTCTTTCTCGCCAGAAGACGATACAATACGCTTTTATGTCTTGGGTCTTGCGCCAAATTCGGCGCGTATTTCTGTTCGATTTTGGCACAATGGAACTGTCGCGGAAATGGAACGCCGTTTCGCTGATTGGTTTGAGAATTTGCAAATAGCCCATGGCCCTAAAGACAAGGAACATCTATCGCTCTGGCGGCTGTTGGTCTCAATCGCGCCGCTCGGCAAGAGCGAGAACATTCCGCCGAATCTTGCAGGTGCCGTCATGCGAAGCATCCTTGAAGGGACGCCGTATCCCGCGACGTTGCTTTCATCCGCCATTCTGAGAACCAAGGCGGAACATGAGGTCACCTATCCGCGTGCCAAGCTCATCAAGGCTTTTCTCAACCGCAACCTAAATCAAGAAAGGAAACTCACAGTGAGTCTCGATAAAGAAAACGCAAATGTCGGCTATCGTCTCGGCCGGCTCTTCGCCGTGCTGGAGAAGGTTCAGGAAGAGGCGAATCCTGGACTAAACGCGACTATCCGCGATAAGTTCTATGCATCGGCATCTTCTACCCCAAATGCCGTCTATGGCAACTTGATGCGACTCAAGAATCATCATCTGGGGAAACTTTCTCAGGGACGTATGATTTATTTCGAGAAGCTGTTAGGCGATATCATTTCCGAGATACCTTCGTTCCCCGCACACCTTACACTCAATGACCAAGGGCAGTTCGCCATCGGCTACTATCATCAACGTCAGGATTTCTTTGTTGGGAAACGTGATAAGTCGGCGGGCGTTGGTGATGCAAAAAACGTCTCCGGCGAGGCCGAATCTGTTCAAGCTGAATTTTCACTTTAATAATCAATCCAAAGAAAGGAAAAACAAACCATGGCTACTGAACTCAAAAACCGCTACGACTTCATGCTCGTCTTCGACGTGAAGGACGGCAACCCTAACGGCGACCCCGATGCGGGCAATCTGCCGCGCGTCGATTCGGAGACGGGCGAAGGTCTCGTAACCGATGTCTGCCTCAAGCGCAAGGTCCGCAACTACGTGCAACTGACAAAGGGCACTGAGGCGGGATATGATATCTTCATCAAAGAAAAAGCTATTCTCAACAAGGAGATTGAAAAAGCGTATGCAGACCTGTCTATCGACCTCTCAAAACCACCAGTGGATGCTGTGGATGGCAAGAAGCGCAACAAAGAGGGTCAGGGACAGGGTGGAGAAGTCCAGCAGGCGCGCGCGAAGATGTGCGAGACGTATTTTGACATCCGCACGTTTGGCGCAGTGATGTCTACTGGGGCGAATGCTGGACAGGTCCGTGGTCCTGTGCAAATTACCTTTGCACGTTCAGTCGATCCGGTAGTTACCTTGGAACATTCGATTACGCGCATGGCTGTTGCCACAGAGGCCGAGGCGGAGAAACAGAGCGGCGACAATCGCACGATGGGGCGCAAAAACACGGTTCCATATGGTCTCTACGTTGCATACGGTTTCGTCTCTCCGGCGTTGGCGGCGCAGACTGGTTTTTCCGAGGAAGACCTAGAAACGCTTTGGACGGCGCTTGTGAATATGTTTGATCAGGACCATTCTGCAGCGCGCGGCATGATGGCGACGCAGAAGCTGATCATCTTCAAACATGATTCCGCGCTTGGCAATGCGCCATCGCACAAGCTCTTTGATCTTGTCAAGATCACCAAGAGGCCGGATGTAACCGTGCCGCGCAAGTTCGCGGATTATAAGCTGACCGATGTGGCCGCCATCCGCTCTGCGCTTCCTTCCGGCGTAGAAGTCATTGAGAAGTGACCCGCCGGGAAAGGGCTTCGGACTTGACGAAGGGAAAGGACTTCGGACTTATGACTTCAGACTTCAGAAAGCTGCCTCGCGCCGGCACTGTCGGCCCTGCCAGTCCTGGAGGTCCGACGTCCGAAGTCCTCTCCCCTGGAAGTCCGAAGTCCGAAGTCTGAAGTCCTTCTCCTCCGGGAAGCCCTCCCACCCCACAACCGCAATGCAGTGAAAGGAACCGCGCCATGAGCTCAGCAATCGCCCCGTCCGGCGGTTTCCGGAAGATGTTCTCTTTCGGCTACACCTGCCTCGTCTATCACGCAACGACTTCATTCTGCAAGCGCGTCTATTCGTGGAAAGACGATCCCCTCGGCAAAACGAGCGGACAGATGATCGGAGCCGCGCGTTCGGCCCGGCAGAACATTGTCGAAGCGTCTGCCCGCGCCGGAACTTCCAAGGAGACCGAGCTCAAGCTCTTGGATGTCTCGAAGGGCAGCCTTGCGGAATTGGAGGGCGATTATGAGGCATTCCTGATAGACGCCGGCGAAACCATCTGGTCAACTGCCGACGAACGCCATCGTGCCGTTTCAGCGTTGAAGCTTGATCCGTTTGACACCGGCGAGGACGTTCTTCATGCTTTCAGTGCCTATATGCTTCAAATGAAAGAACGTTTTGCGCCGTGGCTTGAGAATGAAAATCCGGTTGTCGCGGCCAATTCGATAATCGTCGTGATCGAGCGGGCGAAGGCATTGCTTCACGGGCAAATTCAGAAGACCATGGATGGCTTTGCTGTCGAAGGCGGTTTCCGCGAACGGCTGACGCGTCTGCGGCTTGAACAACGCGAGAACCTGCAGGCGCAAAAGGCCGACGAACCACCTCCGCCGACATGCCCCGCGTGCGGCAAACCAATGCGAAAGCGGATCGCCAAATCGGGTCCCGGCAAGGGGAAGGCGTTTTGGGGCTGCACGGGCTATCCGGCCTGCAAGGCGATCAAGAAATTTGAAGAAGAAAGGACTTCGGACTTATGACTTCAGACTTCAGAAAGATGCTTCGCGCCAGGGCTGGAAGCCCTGTCAGTCCTGGAAGTCTGAAGTCCGACGTCCGAAGTCCTTCCCCTGGAAGTCCGAAGTCCTAAGTCCGAAGTCCTAATCCCTATGCCAACCACCCTGCCAGATGAATCACCCATAATGCTTTCCGCGCTGCAGCACTACCTGTTCTGTCCGCGGCAATGTGCGCTCATTCATGTTGAGGGCGTCTGGAGCGAGAACTTCCTCACGGCCGCCGGTCGTCAGCTGCATGAGCGCGTTGACCGGCGGGGTGGCGAGACGCGCAGGAATGTCCATCTCGCAACGGCACTTCGGCTTACTTCTCAGCGTCTCGGCCTCACTGGCGTCGCGGACATGGTGGAGTTTCATCGTCGGGAAACACCGCAGGACGAAAGCGGGCGGATTGTGGCGGCGCGGTTGCCTGGACTGAGCGGATATTGGCGACCGTTCCCGGTTGAGTACAAACGTGGAGTGCCGAAGTCGCACCGTGCCGACGAAGTTCAGCTTTGCGCCCAGGCCTTGTGCTTGGAAGAGATGCTCGGAGTCGCAATTGACGCGGGCGCATTGTTCTATGGCGAGACGAGGCGGCGTACTGAAGTTGCGTTCGACTCCGGATTACGGACCCTGACTGAAAATGTAGCGGAGGAGGTCCATGCGCTCATGCGAACAAACTTAACGCCACCGCCGCATCAGGGCAAATGGTGCAATGCCTGCTCGATCGTCGAAGAATGCCGCCCGAAACTGTCTTGCCGTTCGGCCCGGGATTGGCTGAAAAAGCAAGTCGAGAACATGTAGCGTGCGAAACGAAAAATACGTTCTTAAGGCCGACGTGATATAATAACAACTATTGAACGGGGGAAAAATAACTATGGCACGAAAAAAGAAAAAGAGCAACTGGGACAACATGGAGCCGCAGAAGTCGAGCGCGGCGCAGTTCCTTACGTATGTAGCCTCGGCTGGCATGAATTCGGAGAAGTACGAAATCCGTTACGAGGATGAGAACATCTGGATGAGCCAGAAGATGCTGGCCCAGGTTTATGGCGTGGAGGTGCCAAACATCGCCTACCATTTGCGAAAACTATTTGCCGATGCCGAATTAGACAAAGCTTCAGTTATTAAAGAAATTTTAATAACTGCCGACGACGGCAAGAATTACCGTGTCAATCACTATGATTTGCGGGTAATAATCGCCCTTGGCTTCAAGATAGACAACGAGAAGGCCATTGCCTTCCGAAAGTGGGCCAATCAGATTGTGACGGAGTACACAATCAAAGGCTGGGTGATGGATGACCAGCGGCTCAAGGACGGTACGCCGATCGCCGACAAGTATTTCGACCACTTGCTTGAGAAGATACGGGAAATCCGGTTGAGCGAGCGCAAGTTCTACCAGAAGGTCACCGATCTCTACGCTACCGCCGTTGACTACGACAAAACCTCGAATTTGACGCGCATCTTCTTCGCGACTGTGCAGAACCGCATGCATCAAGCCGTCCATGGACGCACGGCAGCACAGCTGATCTTCGAGCGCGCCGATGCCGAGAAGTCGCACATGGGACTCATGAGCTGGGAAGATGCTCCTGATGGCAAGATTCAGAAATACGACGTTTCAATTGCTAAGAACTACCTCACAGAAGAAGAGCTGAATGTCATGAAGCGCCTCGTCAATGCATTCATTGACTTCGGGGAACTACAGGCAATGAGGAAAATTCCTATGACAATGGAAGACTGGAAGAAACGTCTTGAAGATTTTCTAGTCTTCTACGACCGAAGACCGCGGCCATATACTGGCGATCCCGTGACGGCATATCAAGCGCAGCTCCATGCAGAGACTGAATTTGAGAAATACAAGATAGTGCAGGACAAGCTCTTCATGAGCGACTATGACCGCTATCTCCTTGAACTGGAAGAGCAGGCAAGGAAAGACAAAGGAACGCAGGGCGAAAAAGAATAATTCCGATTGACGAGGCTTGCCGATGAAGAAACTCCTCAATACGCTTTATGTGACGACTCAGGACACGTACCTCCGCAAGGAGGGCGAAACAGTTGTCGTGGAAAAGGAGAAGCAGGTTCTTTTGCGACTACCGATACACACATTGCAGGGCATTGTCACATTCGGCAATGTGATGACAAGTCCGTTTCTGCTCAACCTCTGCGCTGAACGCGGCGTGTGCGTTTCGTTCATGTCGGAGTCCGGCAAGTTTCTTGCGAGAGTTACGGGGCCGGTTTCGGGGAATGTCCTTTTGCGCTTGGCCCAGATGCGGGCGTATGAGGACAAAGCCAAGAAGAGCGAGATTGCACGGAATTTTGTGATAGGCAAGCTGTTGAATGCACGCAATGTCATCATGCGGCGCATCCGCGACCACGACGAATCATCTTTGCTGCGCGAGGCTGCGGAGAAACATGCGGATGTTATACGTCGAGCCAGAGACTCGCCGCCGGACGCAGAGCGTCTGCGCGGGCTGGAAGGAGAAGCTGGAGCCGCTTATTTCGGCTGCTTCAACGAATTGCTCGTTGCGCAGAAAGAGGAGTTCGCGATATCGGGACGCAATCGTCGTCCGCCGACTGATCCTATGAACGCATTATTGTCGTATCTCTATACCCTTCTGGCGCATGACTGCAGGGGCGCATTGGAGGGCGTAGGCCTTGATCCGCAAATAGGATTTCTCCATGAAGTTCGCCCAGGTCGTCCTGGACTAGCCCTTGATCTAATGGAGGAGTTCCGCGCAGTCTTGGCCGACAGAGTTGCTCTGTCGCTCGTGAATATGCGGCAGGTTGGGCCGCGAGATTTCAAGACTACGGAGTCCGGCGCGGTTGAGATCAAAGAGGATGCCCGGAAGACGCTCCTTCAGACATGGCAGAAGAAAAAACAGGAAACGATTCTGCATCCATTCCTTGAAGAGCGTGTGCCTATTGGGTTGTTACCGCATCTGCAGGCATTGCTGTTGGCCCGCCATCTCCGCAACGACCTTGATGCGTATCCGCCATACATTCAGAAATAGGGAGATGCTATTATGCTTATGCTGGTAAGTTACGACGTGAAAACTGTCAATGCGGCAGGCAGAAGACGTCTGCGCCGCATTGCAAAGGCCTGCGAAGACTGGGGTGTTCGCGTTCAAAATTCCGTATTTGAATGTACTGTCGACTGGAGTCAATGGCTTAAACTTAAAAGCGATCTTGAGTCGATATGCGATCCGGAGCTTGACAGTCTGCGGTACTACAATCTTGGCAACAACTACAAAGAGAAAGTCGTTCATTATGGCGCAAAGCCCGCCATAGACCCTGCCGCCGATATTCTGCTTGTCTAATGTTGATTTTTTCCGCGAACCGCCAGCTCACAATAAATCCTTAGAAGGTTCGCGGACAGAATTGTTCTTTGACAGACGATTTTACCTTTGCATGCGCATTTTTTGAGTTTTCCGCCCAAAAAAAATTGTATAATATTAGCGTTTTGAATGGCAATACCAATCAAAACGGCGATAATTGCTAAAATTGTCGCGGTCGCCCGCCCCGCGCGGGCGTGAATTGAAACCCTGTGGAGATGTCTCATCCGTAGAAGAAGTTTGTCGCCCGCCCCGCGCGGGCGTGAATTGAAACCCGCGCTTGCCGCGGCGATTTCCCCGACAGGCCGGTCGCCCGCCCCGCGCGGGCGTGAATTGAAACTCGTCCGTCCAACCGAGTTGCGCCTTCAGCGCGGTCGCCCGCCCCGCGCGGGCGTGAATTGAAACCGTCGCCGCGCCGGAAGTGTTGGGCGCAAGTCGCGTCGCCCGCCCCGCGCGGGCGTGAATTGAAACTACCACGGTGCAAAGGGAGCGCTTGGGGGAGCGTCGCCCGCCCCGCGCGGGCGTGAATTGAAACCCGTCGATTGTGCGTGTGCCGAAAACTGGATATAGTCGCCCGCCCCGCGCGGGCGTG
>DGHT01000069.1 GCA_002392765.1 Verrucomicrobia bacterium UBA3841
ATAATGCTCGCCGGATTCGACGACGCGCAGATTGCGTCCGCAATGACCCCGCAGCTTACGACGATCCGCCAGCCTGCGGGCGGCATTGCCGAGGCGGCGTTCGCCGCGCTCACCGAGCGCATGCGCCGGCCCGGCCTTCCGCCGCGCGAAATCCTTCTCCCCGCACCGCTCGTCGTCCGCGAATCGACGCTCCAGAATAAAGTTGGTCGCCGGACAGACTGAATGCAACCAGGGGCAGGTTAAATGGGTGAGAAGACAGAGTGATAATTACCAGAAATTACAAAACCCTGATTTGTCGAGATATCTAGCGGACGGGTATGCGGCGTTGGCATCGGGGCGGCAGGGCGGCAGACGCCCCAGCCTCCAAAAATTTTTTCGGATTTTTTTTCATTTTTGGAATGCGATTTCTTTTGCTTGCCGTACTTGCGGCGCTTAGCCTGGACGCCGCGCTCTCCGTCCCTGCCGCGCTTGCGCCAAAGGAGCCAGTCGTGCGGCTTTCGTTTCCCGCGAAAACGAGCGGGCCGGACGGTCTTGCCGTCATCGCCTGCGAAATCGTAAGAAGAAAGCAATGAACGACATGGCTTTACCGGGACTAAATCATTGATTTTCGCATAGATTTAGACCCAGTATGCCATTGCAGTTGTCTAAATCATGATAATTTGATATCATTGGGGCAATTTGCAATCAAGCCCGGCTATGCCGCAAGTCTTGCGAACAAGATAGCCGTATTCAAGGAAGAGACCGGCACAGAGGTCGCCATTAAAAGTTGTCTAGACAACACGCCAGTTCGCGGATTTCTTTTGGTAAAATTTCAAAGGCACGACAAGACAATGAAAAAGAAACAGGTTTCGATAATGGGTACAATTTCAAGAAAGGGATAGTCGATGAAAGTAAAATATGCAACATTGTTCGCATGTGCAGCGTCTTTCGCGGCGCTTGGCCTGGTTGCCGCGACCGAGCCGTGGTTCGGCGCTAAGATTCCGGCTTCTGGAGAGGACGGGCGCGAGGACTGCGGGATGTCCGCCGCGAAGGTGTTCGATTCGCCGATACCCGGATTGAGGCGCATCGGCACGCTTGCGATCCCGAAGTCGTCGGATGTGTCCGCGTCGTCCAGCGCGTCCATCGGCTTTGAGGGCCTCGACCGCGGACTCTTCGAGCCGGAGCCGACGTACGACCGTCTGGCGGCGGTCGGCGTGAAGCGGGCGAGAGTCCAGACGATGTGGAGCCGCTGCGAGAAGGAGAAGGGCGTCTACGACTTCTCGGTTCTCGACGGCATTGTGGACAACCTGTCGCGGCGCGGCATCATCCCGTGGTTCTCCGTCACCTTCGGAAATACGCTGTACATGACGAACTGCTTCACAGGCGCGGCGGTCGGGTGCGTCCCCACGCTCTACGGGGACGAATGCCGCGACGCGTGGTGCGCGTACGTGCGCGAACTCGCGAAACGATACAAGGGCAAGGTGATGCACTGGGAGATATGGAACGAGCCGGGCACCGGCAGCTTTTGGCAGCCAAGCAAGCCCAATGCCGCTGAATATTTGGCGCTTGTGAGGCTCACGGGCGGAATCATCCGCGAGGAGATTCCGGACGCGAAGATCGGCGGCACCACCGCATCCGCCGTCCTCAAATCATGGGAAAGGCAGTTCTTCGAGTTGGGCGGCGCCGCGGAGATAGATTTCTGGTGTGGACATGCATACGGACCGATTCCCGAGCGCGTCCGCTATCCGCAGACCGTCGCCGGCATTCAAACCGACTTCTTCGTGCCCATCCTGCGCGACATGCGCCGGTTTGTCGACTCGAAGGGCGGAAGCCATGTCGAGTTGTGGCAGGGCGAGTCGGGATTCCCGAGCTGGTTCCCGGCAAACCACTGGCTTTACGACGAAGGATTCTGCAAGGAGGGCTGGCAGAGCCAGGCCAACCAGGCGAAGTGGCTTCTCAGGCGCTTCGTCACAGACCGCCGCGCGGGTCTTGCGGTAAGCTCCTTCTACCAGGCGGCGGACATCTCCCGCCACTATTCGATGGCCACGACGACCCAGAGGCATCCTGCGGAACACGGCATCCTGAACGGCTGGACCTACGCGCCGAAGATGTCGTACTATGCCCTCGGACACTACAACGCGCTTCTCGCAACGGCCGCGCACGATGAATCCGTCGAGGTTTCGCTTTCCGTGCCGAAGGGCGCCGGAGCGGAAACCGTCGCGACGGCTTTCCGCGCGGCGGACGGAAAACCTCTCTTCCTCTACTACGCCGCGTTCGACTTCTCGAAGACGTACGTCGGCTGCTCGTACAGGGCGAGGCTCAATGCCTCTCTCTCCGTCCCCGCCGCGCTTGCGCCCAAGGAGCCTGTGCTCGTCGACATGCTGCGCGGAGGAGTGTACGCGGTGGAATCCTCCGGTCTCGAAGATCGCGACCCTCCCGCAGACGGACGCGTCGCCTACGCGAATCTTCCGCTTGTCGATTATCCGCTTCTGCTGGCGGACCGCTCGGCAGTGAAACTGAGCGATTAGGCCATGAAAGTTGTCTAGACAACCGCACCAGGCGCATCCGACGGTGCCGTGCGCGAAGAGGCTTTTCAATTCGTCCGTCGAAGAGAAGGCGGCATAGCGCCAAGGAAAGAAAATCTATCGAATTCCGTTTGAATTGCGCCAGGCGGAAGGGGTTAGCCCCGTCTCGTCTCGGAAGAAGTTGCAGAACGCCGCGCTTGTTTTGTAGCCGCACATGTTGGCTATGGTTCCGATTCCGGGACCTCTGCTGCGGAGGAGGTTTTTGGCGGCATCGAGTCTTGCGTTGAGGATTTCCCTCATTATGGAATGTCCCGTCGCGGCAAGGAACCGCATTTGGGCGGAGCGGCGGGAGCATGTGAACATCTTGACCACGTCTTTCGGGGCAAGTCCGCCGCAAGCCTCGCGCCGGATGCGCTCCAAAGCCGCGGAAACTGACTTGTCGGACCTCTTGAACCGTCGTGTGGACTCCCGCCTGACGACGCACAGAGGGGGATAGGTGCCTGGCAAGGTCTCCGGCTCTCCGGACATCAGGCTTTCGAGTTTTGCCGCAGCAATCCGCCCGGCCGTAAAGAAGTCCAGCGAAACGCTGGATATCGACGGTTTGGACCCTTCGCACAACTCTTCGTTGTTGTCCACCCCTATGACGGAGACGTCGTCCGGAATGGTCAGCTTCGCAAGTTTGCAGGCATGGACCACGGCAACGGCCATCCGATCGTTGGCGGCGAAGACGCCGACAGGCAGCGCCAGCCGCTTCAGCCATTTGGCAAGCCCATATACAAGGTCGGCCTCCCCCTCGCCGAAGTGCGTTGCGTCGAAGATGCAAGGACTCGCTCCGTGCAGCTCAAGCACGGACTTGAACGCCGAAAGTCTCGCCGTGCTCCAGTAGATCGAATTTGTCCGTTTGACGTATGCGTACGTGACGTATGCGTACGAATCAAGATGAAGCGAAATGAGTTCTCGTGCCGCAAGCTCGGCCGTCTCGTTTGCGTCGTTTCTGATGCAGTGCCTGTCGCCGTCGCGAACCTTGCTGTTGCACCCCAGGAAGACCACAGGGGTGGCCGCGAATCCGGAAAGGGGAATCTGGTTCGAGCCGGAGCCGCAGTTCACGACAAAGCCGGAAGGGTTCCACATCTTCTTGAGCATCGATATCCTCGCATGGGTCTTTAGCGCGGGGACGGAGACAACGTACCACCCCGCCTCGTCCGCAAACGACCTCACGCCAGAGAGCATGCGGCTGTCGGGATGCCTTCCCAGACCGTTGACGTATATGACGGTTTTCATGGCGCGCATTATATCAAATTTCTTCGTGCTTCGCAATAATGCAATAATTATTTTCGCAAAATAAAGTCGAGGTGTTCGTATGTTTGATATAATACACGATTGAAAGGTTGGGAGACAATGGATTTCGCGGTATGTCAATTTTGCGACGCAGGGGAGGTGAGGCCATGAAAAAGTGGATCACCCTCGCTTTTCTGTGTCTTGCGTTCTTCTTCTACATGTCCGACAGGCAGCTCTTCGGTCTGCTCGTTCCGCTCATCCAGGAAGAGACGGGGATGAGCAAGATGCAGATCGGTCTCGTTGACACGGTCATGTATTGGGTGTTGGCTCTTGCAATGCCGTTTTCCGGATTTGCCGGGGACAGATGGCCAAGGACGCGAGTCATTGCGCTTGCCATTCTCGGCTGGGGCACGCTCACGCTCCTCACCGGCTTTATGGGCGGACTCTTGGGGTTTATTTTCATTAGATCGGTGGTATGCACCTCGGTGCAGACCTTCTACGGCCCTTCCGCATACGCGCTGATGGCGGACGAACACAAGACGACGCGCACGACGGCTTTGTCTCTGCACCAAGGCGCGATGTACACGGGAATGCTCACGTCGGGAGCGCTTGTCGCCGTCATCCTTGCGCACTTCGGCTCGTGGCGGTGGGTCTACTTCCTTTTCGGCGGCGCGACGATTCTTGTCGGAATCGCGTTCGCGGCGGCATACTGGCGAAATTCCGATGTGGCGACGACGCCCTCGCCGTCGCACGGCGCCCAGGGGGCCGCCCGCTCTCCCGGCGGCGGAGAATCGCGGCCCTCCAAATCGATCCGTGCCGGAATGAAGGCGTTCTTCGGCAACCCGGCCGCGCTGTGCGCCGGCTCGGGCTACGTTGCGCTCATTTTCTCCGCAAACGCCTGCATGAGCTGGGCGCCGACATTCATCGCCGAGAAATTCTCTCTGGACGTCGGAACGGTAGGCAAGGGCGTCATGTTCGGTCCCAACCTGGCCGCGATGATTACGGTTCTTGCGGCGGGGTTCGTCACGGACTTCTTCGTTCGCCGCTTTCCGCGCTTCCGGCTCGGCATCCAGATTGCCGCGCTTCTCTGCGGAGTGCCGCTCTTCGCCGTGTTCGGTTTCGCGCATTCTGCGGGCATGTGCTTTTCGGTTCTTGTCGGATGGGGGATCGTGCGCGGACTTTTCCAGTCCAACACGTTCACCTCGATATTCGATGTCGTCCCTCCCGAGAGCCGTGCCTCGGCGGTCGGTTTCGTCAACGTCTTTGCATATGTGATCGGCTCCTTCGCTCCGGTGTTCTTCGGCATGATATCGCAGCGCTGGGGCGTCCGCGGCTTCGAAGTCGGCTTCGCCACTCTCGGCGCACTTCTCGCCGCCGCCGCCGCGATGATGGCGTTTTCGTATTTCAGGCTGTTCAAGAAGTACAGGGTGGAAAAATGAAAAAGACGATACTGACAACAGGTGCGACGAAGAACACCGGGCTTGCCATAGCGCGGCGTTTCGCCGCAGACGGATGGAACGTCGCTATAACGAGCCGCGACGCGGCGGCGGCGGAAGCGGCCGCGAAGGAAATGGATGGCGAGGTTCTCGGCCTTGGCATGGATCCTGCGAATGTCGCGGACATCCGCGCCGCGTTCGCAGCCGTGAAGGAGCGCTTCGGACGTCTCGATGCTTTCGTCAACAACGCGGCACATCTCGGCGTGGGGCTTTCCGTGTTCAATTCGACCGAGGCGGACTGGGACGCCGTGATAAACGCGAACGCCCGCGCCGCGTTTTTCGGCTCGCAGGAGGCCGTGAAGCTGATGAAAGACGGCGGCTCAATTGTCTTCATTTCGAGCTGCCACGCTTTGAGGTCCGTTCCCGGACGCATTCTTTACACGGCCTCGAAAGCCGCGCTCGGCGGCATTGTCCGTTCGCTCGCGGTGGAGTTGGGTCCGCTTGGAATCCGCGCGAATGCCATTCTTGCGGGGGCGATACGCACCGACCGCTGGGACAACCTCACGGACGACGAGGTCGCCGCACGCCGCGCGCGCTGGCCTGCCGGAAAGGAATCGACGCCGGACGACATCGCCTCGACAGTCGCATTCCTGTGTTCGGATGCCGCGCATACGATAACGGGCACGGAAATTCCCGTCGACAGCGGAATCGGCGTATGTCTTCTCCAGTACAACAAGGACTGGATGAAGAACGACGAATACAACAGGAAATACTGGGAACGGGGAAGAGGGAACGGGGAACGGGGAATGTGAAATTGTGGAATTGCCTGCCCTCCCTAGCCTTGGCGAAGGAGGTTGAAATATGAAATTATGGAAATATGAAAATGAATAGCGTGATTGATAGACTAAATAGAGACCGGCTGATGGTTTTGGCGAGGGGCGTCGAAAAGGATGTCCTTGTCAAGGCCGTCGGTGCGATTGCAGATGCCGGAGTGACGGTTTTCGAGTCGACGTTCGACCACCGCCGCGAAGATTGCATTGCGGAGAATTCCGCGAAGATCGCCGCCCTTGTGGCGGCATACGGCGAGCGCATGTCGATCGGCGCGGGGACGGTGCTCACGGTCGAGGAGGTCCGCGCCGCGCACGATGCTGGCGCGACATTCATCGTCAGCCCCGACACAGACCCTGACGTCATCGCGGAGACGAAGCGTCTCGGCATGGCGTCTCTCCCCGGTGCGATGACTCCAAGCGAAATAAAGCGTGCCTATGCGCTCGGCGCGGATATCGTCAAGCTCTTCCCGGCGGACGATCTCGACTACCACTATATCCAGAACTTGAAGGGTCCGCTGCCGCACATTCCGTTGATGGCGACGGGAGGTGTCAACCCGCAGACGATTCCGGAATTCCTCTCTCGCGGCATAATGGCGGTGGGGACGGGCATTACCATTTTCCGCCCCGACCTGGTCGCGGCAGAGGACTACGAGGGAATCAAGGCGCTTGCCAAGGCGCATGTCGAAGTAATTTCTTGCCACAAAGAACGCAAAGAACACAAAGACTTTGCGTCCTCTGCGTCCTTTGCGGCTAAAAATGGTTTGGAGGTGTAAATGAAGATTTCAGATATCAAGATCTACACTTTGGATGCGTTCAGGACGAACTGGGCGTTCATCAAGGTCGAGACGGACGAAGGTCTCTACGGCTGGGGCGAAGCGACGCTCGGAACCCAGGAGATGGCGCTGGAAGGGTGCGTGGCGGACTACAGGCGGCTCATCGTGGGACGCAATCCTCTTGAAGTCGAGAAGATGCTTTTCGAGGTCTATCGCGACAGCTACTGGAAGGGCGGCCCCGTGATGATGAGCGCGCTCGCAGGAATCGAGATCGCGTGCTGGGACATCGCGGGCAAGTTCTACAATGTGCCGACGCATGCGCTCCTTGGCGGCAAGATGCGCGACAAGGTGAAGATGTATGCGAACGCCTGGTTTGTCGGCGCGCGCGAGCCGGAGGATTTCGCCGCTGCCGCGAAGAAAGTGAAGGCGCTCGGGATCAAGGCGCTCAAGTGGGATCCTTTCGGCAAGTCGCACATGACGCTTTCGCGCGCGGAGATGGATCATGCCGTCGCCGTAGTCGGCGCGGTTCGCGACGCGGTTGGCCCCGAGATGGAAATATTGATCGAATGCCACGGCAGGTTCAACCACTACACCGCCGTCGCCGCATCCAAGGAACTCGCTCCGTTCAAACCGATGCTCATGGAAGAGCCTGTCGTTCCCGACTGCAACGACTCGCTTGCCTGGGTTCGCGACCACAGCGCGGTGCCGATCGCAGCGGGCGAAAGGTTCTACGGACTCTACGCTTGGAACGACGTCCTGCGGAGGAACTGCGTGGATATCGCGCAGCCCGACATCTTCCACAACATGGGTCTTCTGACCTCGAAGAAGGTTGCGGCAATGTGCGAGGCGAACCATGTGCCGGTGAGCTTCCACAATCCGTCCGGGCCGATCTCCAACGCGGCGATTCTCCAGCTTGCGGCCACGACGCCGAACTTCCTCATCCACGAGATGATGCTGACCGACGGCTCCTTCCGCAAGCTCGTGACGAACGAGAATGTGAAGTTCGAGGATGGCTGCCTCGTCATCAGCGACAAGCCTGGACTTGGTATCGACGTGAATGTAGAGGAGATCAAGAAGCGGCCCTACACTCCGAGGAACTTACGGCATTATACCGGCACTCTGACCGACATCCGGCCGAAGGGAGACACGTTTTGCTACTTCGATGGGCTCGACTGCGAGCACCCGTATTGTTGAAAATCCAGGAATTGAGGTATTGGAGATAGCGGCATGAACATCGGAACACTGATTCTCGCGGCCGCCTCAGCGGATGCGCAACGCCGAGGCGCGGGTCTCTACTCTACAAGAATGATCGAGCGGAAATGATTGCGAAGCTCCAGCCGAATCGCGTCAGGCGGACTTATCTTGGCGGCGGACGGATAGATGCGTTCACGGGATGGTCGCGCTCCGTCGCGACCATGGGGAACGGGGAACCGGGAATGGGGAACGGGGATGATGGTGGAGTGCCGCGTCCGGAGGACTGGCTTGCATCGACGACCCAGGCGTTCAACGGCACGTGCGAGATCGAGGGCGAGGGGCTTGGACGGCTTGAGGACGGACGCCTGGTGAAGGATGTGGTCGGCGGTCTGCCGATCCTCGTCAAGCTCCTCGACTCCGACGAGCGCCTTGTAATCCAGGCGCATCCGACGGTTTCATGCGCGAAAAGGCTGTTCAACTCGCCGGTCGGCAAGACCGAATGCTGGTACTTCCTGCCTGGCACTGCGCCGGACGCCTGCGTATATCTCGGCTTCAAGCCCGGCGTGACGCGGGAGGAGTGGGAGCGGGCGGTATGGAAGAATGTGGAATTGTGGAAATATGAAAATGTGGATGGAACTACACGTTCTACATGTTCTACACGGTTAAAAAATCCACTACTCGAAATGCTTCATCGCGTGCCGGTCGCTCCGGGCGACTTTGTCTTTGTCGACGGCGGCGTTCCGCACGCGATAGGCGCAGGGTGCTTCATGGTCGAGCTTCAGGAGCCGAGCGACCTGATGGTCGTCGCCGAGTGTTTTACTCCGTCCGGACGGCGCATTCCCGACGCGAAGATGCACGGCGGAGTCGGTTGGGAGAGGATGTTCGACGTGTACGAATACGAAGGCCTTGATTATGAAGAAGTCTGCCGGAGATACGTGAGAAGGGGTTTTAGCCGCAAAGAACGCAAAGACCACAAAGCGTTCTGCGTCTGCGGGCCGGAGTTCACCGACAAGTTCAGCATGTGGCGGGTCTTGGGCGGAGCGAGGGTCGCGCTTCCTCGGGAAAGTTCCGTAGTTGTAGTGACGGAGGGCGCGGGGGCTGTGAACGGTGTCGATGTGAAGAAGGGCGACAGGCTCCTTGTCTATGGCGAGAAATCCGTCGATGTGCAGGGTGGAGCCTCGCTTGTCGTGTGCGCGTGAATGACAGTTGCGGTATAACTCCGGAAAAAGGAGGGCATCATGGGCGAGAATAAGTTCAGCATCATATTCGACCTGCTCAAGGCGGACGTCCTCTCCGGAAAGTATGCGGGCGGCAGACCGCTTCCGAGCGCATCTGCGCTGATGCGGCGTTTCGGAGTCGCAAGGGCGACAGCCGTGGCCGCCCTCAAGGAGCTTGAGCGCAGCGGTTTCGTAAAGTCGTATCGCGGCAGGGGGACATTCCCCGCGAACCGGTCGATCGGACTCATCCTCCCGGGCGTTGCGTACTCCGAGTTCTTTCTTCCGGTCATGAGCGGGCTTTCCCGCCGGTGCCAGGAGGAGGGATATGGACTTCTCTTCGGCGACGCATACTCCGACGATCCGGTGCGCCGCGCCGCGCAGGCGAAGGCGCTCGCGGAGGGCTTCGTCCGCAAGCGCGTCTCCGGCGTAATATTCCAGCCTGTCGCGCTTCTGGACAACGGGCAGGAGGTGAACGCCGAGATAGTATCGATATTCGACGCGGCCAGGACGCCAGTCGTCCTGATCGACAACGACATAGTCCCGCCGCCGGGGAGAAGCCGGTACGACATTGTAGGCATCAACAACTTCGAGGCCGGGCGCAGAATCGGCGCACACCTTGTAAAGGCGGGTGCGAAGAGAATATGCTTTCTCATCCACGCAAACTGCGCGGCGAGCGTCCGGCTGCGCTGCGAAGGCGTAATGTCCGCCGTGCGCGCAGTGCGCGATGCGAGCGC
Source organism: Verrucomicrobia bacterium UBA3841 (assembly GCA_002392765.1). Lineage (GTDB taxonomy): Bacteria > Verrucomicrobiota > Kiritimatiellia > RFP12 > UBA1067 > UBA1067. Next base: position 9,967 of record DGHT01000069.1, read on the forward strand.
CTTCGCCATCGGCGCCGGGCCGGACGATGCAGAGGCCGTCAGGAAGTTCCTCGCACAGGCGAAGCCTGACGCATTCGTGTGCGGGAACGACAAGACTGCGGCGCGTCTCCGCCAGACGCTGGCGCGGATAGGCAGGAGAGTCCCGGAGAAGATAATGCTCGCCGGATTCGACGACGTGCAGATTGCGTCCGCAATGACCCCGCAGCTTACGACGATCCGCCAGCCTGCGGGCGGCATTGCCGAGGCGGCGTTCGCCGCGCTCACCGAGCGCATGCGCCGGCCCGGCCTTCCGCCGCGCGAAATCCTTCTCCCCGCACCGCTCGTCGTCCGCGAATCGACGCTCCAGAATAAAGTTGGTCGCCGGACAGACTAAATGCAACCAGGGGCAGGTTAAATCTCATAATTACCACGCTTATCCCGGTTTTTTTTATA
>DGHT01000055.1:0-1241 GCA_002392765.1 Verrucomicrobia bacterium UBA3841
TCCAGACCGCGTTCTTCAAGCTCTCGGGCATCACGCTCAAGAAGGCCGACGGCACGGTTCTCGATCCGATCCAGGTTCTCAAGGACTACGCAGAGAAGGCGTACTCCAAGAAGGGCCAGGAAGTCGTCGAGATGAACTGGAAGTGCATCGAGGCGGCCAGCGCGGCGATCGAGGAGGTCAAGTATCCCGCCGCTCCCGCCGGCAAGCTCAAGATGCCCGCGGCGGTTCCGGCGGACGCTCCTGAGTTCGTCAAGAACGTCTCCGCGAAGATGATCGCGCAGAAGGGCGACTCGCTCAAGGTCTCCGAGCTTCCCGTCGACGGCACGTGGCCGACGGCGACGACGCAGTGGGAGAAGCGCAATGTCGCGGCGTTCATCCCCCAGTGGGATCCGTCGGTCTGCATCCAGTGCGGCCAGTGCTCCATCATCTGCCCCCATGCGGCGATCCGCATGAAAGTCTACAACGAGGACAAGCTCGCCGGCGCCCCCGCGACGTTCAAGTCCGCCGACGCCAAGACGCCGAAGATGAAGGCTCTCGGCTCGAAGGTGACGGTGCAGTGCGCCCCCGAAGACTGCATGGGCTGCGAGCTCTGCGTCGTGCAGTGCCCGATGAAGGCGAAAGGCGCGCTCAAGATGGTCGAGCAGATCCCGCTGCGCAAGACCGAAGCCGAGAACTGGAAGTTCTTCCTCGACATCCCGGACGTCGATCCGGCGAAGCTCGACACGAAGCAGGTTCTCGACAGCCAGCTGAAGCGTCCGCTGTTCGAGTTCTCCGGCGCGTGCGCGGGCTGCGGCGAAACGCCCTACGTCAAGCTGCTTACGCAGATCTGCGGCGACAGGCTCCTCATTGCGAATGCGACCGGCTGCTCGTCCATCTACGGCGGCAACCTGCCCACGACCCCGTACTGCCAGCGCAAGGACGGCAAGGGCCCGGCGTGGTCGAACTCGCTCTTCGAGGACAACGCGCAGTTCGGCCTCGGCATGCGCGTTTCCGCCGACAAGCTCTACGGCTTCGCCATGGAACTCGTCGACAAGGTCATCGCGAACGAGAAGACTCCGGCCGAAATGAAGGCTCTCTGCGAGAAGATCAAGGCGGTCGACCAGTATGACGCGAAGGGTGAAGGCGTCGAACAGATGCGCGCGCTCGTCAAGGAGCTCAAGAAGGGCTGCGAGGCCGGCAAGGCCAACGGCTGCCCGATCTGCGCGCAGCTTCTCTCGGTCGCGGACAACCTCGTCCGCAAG
>DGHT01000055.1:1429-15145 GCA_002392765.1 Verrucomicrobia bacterium UBA3841
GGCGGGCAGGCCTCCAAGGCGACGCCTACCGGCGCGATCGCGAAGTTCGCGGCGTCCGGCAAGGTGCAGGCCAAGAAGAACCTCGGCCTCATGCAGATGCAGTACAAGAACGTCTATGTCGCGTACGTCTCCATGGGCACCAACCCGGCGGCGACGGTGAAGGCGTTCAACGAGGCCGAGAACTACAACGGCCCTGCGATCATCATCGCGTACGCGCACTGCATCGAGCAGGGTCTCCTCACGAAGACGGGTCCTGCGCACCAGAAGGCGGCGGTGGAATCCGTCCACTTCCCGCTCTGGCGCTACAACCCGGCCGCGGAAGGCAAGAAGATCACGCTCGACAGCGCCGACAAGTCCGATACGGTCTCGTTCGCCAAGAACGCCGTTTCGAAGGAGCTTGGCGAGAACCGCTTCAAGCAGCTCGTCAAGAAGGTCGGCGAAGAGAAGGCGATGGCCTTGCTCGAAAAGGCCGAGGAAGGCTTCAAGGAGAACTACGCTCTCCTCAAGAAGCTCTCCGAGATGTAATATCGGCGCGGCAAACTGGTGCGGCGGCAGTCCGCCGCCGCACCAGTTCAGTTTTTACTTGCACGGAAGGAGAAAGGAGGCGACAACATGGCGACATTCAAGGATATTCTCAAGTCGGCGTTTACGGACACGGCCAGTCTGGTTCACGTCACACCAAAGTTTGTCAAGGTTGATCGTACTCCGGCTTCGCATTGGGATATTCATGTCGGAAGTGTGCGTGCGTCAAATAGACTGACGGCACGCGGAAGTGTCGCACTGTATCGTCTTCCTGTTTTGTCTGAGGAAGAGCTGTTGGCTCGGAAGAAAAGGATTTTAGAGTATGATTTCTCCGAGCGTTGAAGAAGTCAGATCGCTTTATTCAAAGGCCGAAACGGGGCGCGCACTTGTGCCGCGCTCTCGTTTTTTGGTATAATTAAAGGACAAAAAGTGATTGCCATGCACGTATGCGACGGAAAATAGAGCGACTTACGATAAAGGGATTCAAATCCATACGGGAAATGTCGAATTTTCCGCTTGGAGATGTTAACATTGTTGTCGGAGCGAATGGCGCAGGGAAGAGCAATTTTGTTCAGATGTTCTGCATGGTGAGGGCAATGCAGAAAAGGTATTTGCAGAACTTCATCGCTGAACACGGCGGCACTGCGGCGTTTCTTCATAATGGGATAAAGGCGACGAAGGCAATAGAAGCCGAGTTTAATTTCGGTAAGACCGTTTATGGCTTTAAGTTGACGCCGACAGCTGACGAGGCATTTGCCGTCACGGAGTTGAAGCAGGGGGATACGATAGATGACGCAATTGCAGGATGGATGGTTTACCACTTCCATGACACGAGCGACAGCGCACCAATGCGGCAGAGCGAAATTGTGGAGGATTGCGCCTATCTGCGGGAAGACGCTGCAAACATCGCGCCGTTCCTCAAGGCTTTACGTGAGGATGGGCCAGAAGGTGTAAAAAGCTATCGTGAGATTGTTGACGCCGTTCGACTTGTCATGCCGTTCTTTGACGACTTCACTCTCACCCCAATCAAATTTGGCCCTGCGCAGAAAGTGAAGCTTACTTGGAAGCAGAAGGGCACCGACTATCCGTTCCAGCCATACCATCTTTCTGACGGCGCAATTCGCTTCATCTGTCTTGCGACGGCGTTGCTTCAGCCGAAGCCACCCTCAACTATCATAATCGACGAACCCGAGCTTGGGCTTCATCCACAGGCGATTTCTATTCTTGCAGATTTGATTAAGGCTGCGGCATCTCGGACTCAAGTTATAGTTGCCACACAGTCACCTCTCTTAGTTGACCAATTCTCCGTTGGAGACATTATAGTTGCGAAGCGCAAAGATGGTGCGACGGCGTTTGAAAGGTTGAACGAAAACGATTACTCTGCTTGGCTGGAGGACTTCACTCTTGGTGAGTTGTGGACTCGCAATGTAATTGAGGGAGGCCCCACTCATGAATAGTGAAGTCTACCTCGTCGTTGAAGGGGCGACGGAGCAGCTTTTTGTCGAACGAATTCTTGCACCTTATTGTGCGATGTATGGTGTCTACCTTCATCCTACCCAAGTGCCGAAGAAGGGTGAAAAAGGCGGAGATGTTCGCTTTGCCCGAGTAAAGACTTGCGTTGGCAATTTTCTAAAACAGCGTAGCGATACGCGTGTTGGCACATTCTTCGACTACTACGGACTCAAAGACTGGCCGTCGCTTGACGATGTAAGGGCTGTGCAGGGACTGTCAACAGCTGAGGTAGCAAAGAGGTTGAATGATTCGGCTGCTGCAGAATTGTCCCGCGAGTTTCCGGAATTGAATGTCGCAGACCGTTTTGTGCCGTTCATGGCGGTACATGAGTTTGAGGCACTGCTGTTCAGTGACGCGTCGATTCTGGCGTCGTCGCTTAGTATTGACGTGGCGCCCATTGACGAAACACTGCGCGTGTATGGCTCGCCGGAGGCGATCAACACGCGCCCCGACAAAATTCCGTCCCGACAGATAGCAAATTGGCTTGATGGACGTTATATTAAAACCGTGCAGGGAATCGCTGTCGCAGACAAAATTGGTATTGACAAAATGCGTTCCGCCTGCCCCAACTTCGATGACTGGCTGAATCGGTTGGGATGTGTACGATAGAGAAACGGTGTGGCAGTATAATATTCTATTGTATATATAAGTTGGTAGAAGACTGTGTAGTTGAAGAAACTGTTGATGCTTTGTCTTCTAGAGAGGCGAAGCGAAAGATTCTTCTTAAGCATCCTTTGGCAGAGTTTATTGGCGAGCCTACGACTGAAAAACCTGCAGCAAGATTTGAGAATTCAAAAAAAGTTGTTGCTACAAAAATCAGCAGGCGAATTCTGCTTATTGCAATGTCGTGCATTACATTCTTGGCGGGGTTGTTATTTTTATCGATGTATGTGTTTCATGACTCATCTATACGAAAAGATGGGAACAAAACTATTATAACGAATGATGCAACCTATGTGCTTAAAGATTCAACGAGACATTTTACTTCAAGATATTGATCAAGTCTTGATGCCAGCTTTCATGGAGGACGGCGAATTTTACGACAGAGTGGATAAGCGTGCGTATGAAGCATATCAGCATGATTATAAAAATGCTCGGTAAGATGCTCCAACACGGGCGGGCAGGTCTCCAAGGCGACGCCGACCGGCGTAATCGCGAAGTTCGCGGCGGGCGGCAAGGTGCAGGCCAAGAAGAACCTTGGCCTTTTATGCAGATGCAGCGGGTAATGACAAGGCGATGGAGCGCTTTTCAGAGGCGCTTTCAGCCATTCAACTTATAATCTAATATATGTGTGGTTCTCCATTGTAATTCGATTATAAGTTTGATATAATATGTCGCGAAACGGCAAGAAAGGAAAGTCGCAAGATGGTGATACGAAGGGATTTCCTTGAAAAAGTGCGACCATTTGTCGGGCTTGACATTGTAAAGGTCCTGACTGGGCTGCGCAGGAGCGGCAAATCTGTTCTTATGGAGCAGATAAGGGACATGATTTTCCGTGAAATCGACCCTGCCGGGAAATACGTGTATGTCAATCTTGAGGAGGACGAGAATAAACACTTCTTGCAGAAAGGAGTTTTACACGACTATGTGGTCAAGACGGCGGACGCCAACAAGCCTTTCAAGACATACGTGTTCCTCGACGAAATCAGCGACGTTGAGGAATGGGAGAAGTGCGTCAATTCTCTGCGGACGAGAGATTTCATCGATCTGTACGTAACAGGTTCCAACTCAAAACTGCTTTCAGGAGAGCTTGCGACATATCTTACGGGACGCTTTGTCGAGATAAAGGTGTCGCCGTTTTCATTCCGCGAGTTCCTGGAGGTGCAGCCCGGCAAAGACAGTGGCGCCGCCTTTGACGCATATCTAAGATTTGGCGGGATGCCGTTTCTGGCGCATCTCGGCTATCGGGAAGAGCCTTCAAGAGAATACCTTGCCGATCTGTATTCTTCTATCCTTCTCAAGGACATTGTCCGCCGTCACAAGATACGCGATGTCGATCTCCTTGAGCGGATAATCGGGTATGCGATGAGCGAGTCTGGACACGTGTTCTCGGCGGCTAGCATACAGCGATACCTTAAGAGCGAGCGCAGAGCCGTTGCGTTCGACACGGTGATGAACTATCTCCGCTTTGGCGAAGAGGCTTTTCTGATCAAGTCCGTCAAGCGAGAAGACCTGATGGGGAAACGAATTCTGTCCGTCGACGAGAAGGTATATGCCGCCGACCACGGAATGCGCCGTGCGGTTGTCGGGGGAAACGCCATGCGGGATATCGACAGGACGCTGGAGGCCATCGTCTATCAGGAGTTCCTGCGCAGGGGCTACGATGTGAGGATCGGGCGCGTGAAGGAGAAGGAGGTTGACTTCGTCTGCGAGAAAGGCGAAAGCCGCATGTATGTACAGGTTGCGTACGTCATGGAAAGCGAAGAGACGCGGGAGCGGGAGTTTTCTGCGCTCATGGCCGTTCCGGATCAATATCCGAAGATGGTGCTTTCGCTGGACAAGGTGGATTTTTCGCATTCAGGCATAGTCCATCGCTATCTCCCGGAATTCCTGGCTGAATGAAGATCGGCAAACCGACCGGCAGGATTCGTCCGCGTTGTAATCTCTTTTGTAAAGTTCGCGGCGGGCGGCAAGGTGCAGGCCAAGAAGAACCTCGGCCTTTTATCCAGATGCAGCGGGTAATGACAAGGCGATGGAGTGCGCGGCGGACGCACAGGGTATCCCCCTCGCACGGCGAGTCCGCGAAGCGGATGCTCTGGCAGGGGTGCGCGTCCCTCCCCGGGTTTTGTAATTTCTGTGTTTTGTACAACCTGTTTCACAATTTGACGTATTTTTGGTATAATATATGCATAATGGAAACTGCAAAAGAACCATACAGCATCAAGACTGCGCGAGAAGACGGCGCATTGTTCAATTCTCTTTTGAGGCATGTCGTACAATCCTGCGACTGCGAAAAACTGTGCGGCGGCGGAGATATGTAACAGTTCTAAAATTCACAAATCAAGACTTTTATGATATAATAACTCCCATGAAGGAAAATAATAGACGCATCAGAATCACTGACACCACATTGCGCGACGCCCATCAATCGCTTTGGGCGACGCGCATGCGGACGGCGGATATGCTTGAAATCGCATCGGAGATCGACTCCGCCGGATACTATTCGCTCGAGTGCTGGGGCGGCGCGACGTTCGACGTCTGCATGCGCTACCTGAGGGAGAATCCCTGGGAGCGTCTTCGCGCGTTGAAGAAAGCCTGCCCGAAAACGCCGCTGCAGATGCTTCTCAGGGGACAGAACATTCTCGGCTACAAGCATTACCCCGACGATATCGTCGAGCGCTTCGTGGCTCTGGCCTGCGACAATGGCATGGACATATTCCGCGTTTTCGACGCGCTCAACGATCCGCGCAACGTCAAGACGGCCATAGCCAGCGTAAAAAAATACGGCGGACACGCGCAGGGCACGATTTCGTACACGACCTCGCCGGTCCACACGATCGCTTCATACGTCAAATACGCGAAGGAACTCGAATCGATGGGCGTCGATTCGATCTGCGTCAAGGACATGGCCGGAATCCTCACCCCCGGCGCGGCGCGCGAACTCGTTTCCTCTCTTTGCAAGGCACTTCCCGGCACGCCCGTGCAGATACATTCCCACATGACGAGCGGAATGGCGGCCGCGATGTATCTCGCCGCCGCCGAATCGGGAGCGGGATGTCTCGACTGCGCGATTTCCTCGATGAGCTCGTTCTCGTCGCAGCCGCCGTGCGAGAGCATGGTCGCCATGCTCGAAAGCGAAGGGTTCGACACCGGGCTCGACATGTCGCGTCTCCAGAAAATCAACGCCTACTTCAAAGAACTCGCGCGCAAGCGCCGTCCCGCTTCTTCGTCGAAGGTAGACGCCGTCGACGCAGGCGTGCTCGTCCACGCGATACCCGGCGGAATGATTTCCAATCTCCGCTCCCAGCTCGCGCAGCAGGGCGCTCTGGATAAGCTGCAGGAGGTTCTCGACGAACTTCCGCGCACCCGCGCGGATCTCGGCTATCCGCCGCTCGTCACGCCGACATCGCAGATCGTAGGAGTGCAGAGCGCGATAAACGTCATTTCCGGGAAGCGATATTCTCTCGTGACGGACGAAGTGAGCCGCTATGCGGCGGGCTATTACGGACGCACGCCCGCGCCCATCGAACCCAAACTCCGGAAGAAACTTTGCAAGGGCCTCAAGCCTATAGACTGCCGTCCGGCCGATCTGCTCAAACCGGGTCTTGCCGCAGCGGCGGCGGAATTGCCGCCGAATACGATCAAAGCCGAGGAGGATATTCTTTCGTACGCTCTCTTCCCCGAGGTTGCTCTCGGATACTTCAAATGGCGCAATGCCGATCCCGCGTCCCGCGAGCCGGTTCCGGCCGATCTTGAGGATGCGGGCGAAAAAGCCGCCGCTCCGTCCGCCGCGCCCGCGGCGTCCGCCCGGCCGCAGGATGCTTCCGCGTCCGGTAAATCCGTTTCCGGCACGCCGGTCCTGGCTCCGCTCAACGGAACGTTCTACCGCGCGAAGGATCCCGGAAAGCCGCCGATGGCGGCCGACGGCGCCGCCGTCAGGCAGGGCGACGAAGTGTGCGTCGTAGAAGCGATGAAGCTTTTCAACCCGATCAAGGCTACGGCGTCCGGAAAGATAACATTTCTGGTCGAACACGGCGCGGCCGTCTCCAAAGGACAGCCCGTGGCGGCTATTTCCTAAAAACGACAAGGAGGTCATTGGCATGGCAGACAAATCCAGGAATCCGCGAATCCTGATAGTTACCCCGGAGATAACGTATCTTCCCGAGGGTATGGGCAACCTGGCCGGCAAGATGTCGGCAAAGGCCGGCGGAATGGCCGACGTCTCGGCGTCCCTTGTTTCCGCCCTGTACGAGCTGGGCGCCGACGTGCATGTCGCGCTTCCGCACTACAGACGCATGTTCCACGAAGAGACGGCGCAGCTCGTCTCCGACGAACTGCGCAAGTACAAGCGCCACCTTCCCGACGAGCGCATCCATCTTGCCGAAGACCGCTGTTTCTACTACCGCGACACGGTGTACGACCGCGGCGACGGCAACATCAAGCTGTCGCTCGCCTTCCAGCGCGAGGTCATAAACAACTGCATCCCGTTCGTGCAGCCCGATCTGATCCACTGCAACGACTGGATGACTGGCCTCATCCCCGCGGCTGCCAGGCGCATGGGCATTCCCTGCCTTTTCACCGTCCACAACATCCATACGCAGAAACTGACGCTCGACTGGGTCGAGGACATGGGCATCGACGCCGCCGAGTTCTGGAACAACCTCTACTACAGCTATCCGCCGTACAGCTACGAGGAATCGAGAAGCCGCAACCCGATCGACCTCCAGGCGTCCGGCTGTTTCGCCTCGCACTTCATAAATACCGTCTCTCCGACGTTCCTCGAAGAGATTGTCAACGGGTGGCATTCGTTCGTGCCGGATTCAATCCGCAGCGAAATCCGCAACAAATTCAACGCGGGGTGCGCAAGCGGAATTCTCAACGCGCCCGACCCGTCCGACAATCCCGAAACGGACGACAAGATTCCGTTCAAGTACAATCCGGACAGCCACTGGGACATGAAGCGCCAGAACAAGGTCGCGCTCCAGCACGCCCTTGGGCTCAGGGAAAACCCGGACGCGCCGCTTTTCTTCTGGCCGAGCCGTCTCGATCCGGTGCAGAAGGGGCCGCAGCTGCTCACCGACATCACCTACCGTTTCCTGGAGAAGTACCACGATCTCGGCGCGCAGATCGCCATCATCGCCAACGGACCGTACCAGCAGCCTTTCTGGGACATCCAGTCGTTCCACGGCATATCCGACCGTCTCGCCGTCCACAATTTCGACGGACGCCTTTCGCAGCTCGGATTCGCCGCTTCGGACTTCACGCTCATGCCGAGCCTTTTCGAACCGTGCGGCCTGCCGCAGATGCAGGCTCCCATATACGGATCGCTCGCCATTGCGCACAACACCGGCGGATTGCACGATACGGTCGACCCTCTCGACTGGAACGCTTCGCGCGGCAACGGTTTCGTTTTCGACACCTACGATTCCGGCGGGCTTATGTGGGCGATGGACAGGGCGATGGATTTCTTCAGGCAGCCCAGGGAGATCCGCGAGCGCGAAACGCGCAGAATCATGGCGGAATCGCTCCAGCGCTTCAGCCACAAGCAGTGCGCGCGCGAATACATCCAGCTTTACGAGAAGATGCTCGACCGCCCGCTTGTCGTCAAATCCGCCGGCGATTGAGAGTTTAACCCAACACAAGAGGAAAATCAAGATGAGAGACTTGTTTATAGTCGGCGCCGGCGGTTTCGGCCGCGAGGCGATATGGACGGTAGAGCGCATCAATTCGCTTTCCCAGCGTCCCGAATGGAACATCCTGGGCTATGCCGACGACGATCCGAAGTGGCGCAAAGGGCAGAATTTCGAAGGCTACCCGATCCTCGGAACCGTCGAGACCGCTTCGCGCGACTACCCCGGCGCGTCCGTGTTCATCGCGCTTGGAAACAACGCGAAGAGATCCGAGATGTACAAGAAACTGCGCGGACACGACTTCCCGGCGCTCATCGATCCGAAGGCCCAGATATCGCCCACCACTGAATTTCTGCAGGGCACGTTCATCGGCGCCGGCGCGGTGATACAGGTCGGCAGCGAACTCGGAATGTTCGACGTTATCGGCTCGAACGCCGTCGTGGGGCACGATGCCGTTCTGGGCGACTTCGTCAACATGGGTCCGGGGTCCGTCATCGCCGGCGGCTCGAAGATCGGCGCGGGCGTCTCGTTCTACGCGAACTCCGCCACGATGCCCCGCACCGTCATCGGCGAAGGAGCCAGGATCCTCGCCGGAGCCGGCGTTTCCGGCGAAGTCCCCGCCGGAGCAGAGGTTTCTTGAAGTGGGCGGTCTATAACGTCCTGTTTTCTCTCGCTTTCCCGTTCCTCCTGCCGGGATTCCTTCTGAGGATGGCCAGGAGGGGCGGCTACAGGGCGAGAATGCTTGACCGTTTCGCGCTCTATCCGCCCGGCCTTTTCGACGGAACCGATCGAAGGTACGTGTGGATTCACGCCGTTTCGGTCGGCGAAGTGCAGGTCGCCGGACAGCTTATGCGCGAATGGCGCAGGATCGAGCCATCCGTCAGATTCTGTTTTTCCACGACGAGTTCGACCGGCTGGAAGATGGCCGAAAGGGAGGTCGCCGAGGGCGACAGGCTGATATACAATCCCCTCGATTTCCCGAACTTCGTGAAAAGCGCCTTCGCCGCGGTGAAGCCGCGCGCCGTCGTTTTGGCTGAAAGCGAGATATGGCCGAATTTCATAAGGACGGCCCGCAGGAGCGGCGTTCCAGTCTTTCTCGTCAACGCCAGGGTGAGCGACAGAAGCGCGCCGCGCTACGCGAAAGCGAGATTCTTTTTTGCGGACATTTTCCGCTGCTTTGCGAAAATATATTCCCAGAGCGAACTCGACAAGGCGAGGCTTGTCGCGGCCGGAGCCGACCCCGTCGCGACGAGCGTCGAAGGAAGCTTCAAATTCGACGTCGCCCGACGCAACCCCGCCAAAGAACGCGAACTTTCCTCTTGGCTCGAACCGGCTGCGAAAAGGGACGACGGCTCGCGCCGCACGATCCTGCTCGGCGGTTCGACATGGCCCGGAGAGGATTCCGTGCTTCTGTCCATAGCGCGCAAACTCGATGATGCGCTTCTTGTAATCGCGCCGCGCCATTTCGAGAAGGCGGACGATGTCGAGAAAAACATCGCCGCCGCCGGATACAAGTGTGTCAGGCGTTCCCGCGGCGATATGCCGTCCGGACGCGGCGGCGAGGTTCTGCTGGCGGACACCACCGGCGAATTGATGGGCCTGTACGCGCTTGCGGACATAGTGTTCGTCGGCAAGTCGCTCTGTGAACACGGAAGCCAGAACATGATCGAACCGTGTCTCTGCGGAAAGCCGACGGTCGTAGGCCCGTATACAGAGAATTTCCGTCCCGTCATGAGCGATCTGCTCGAAGGGAAAGGCATATTGCAGGTAGAGGACGCCGGCGGACTCGAGAAGGCGATAATCGAAATCGCCACGCACGGCGACGGCGGCCTTGGACGCCGGGCGCGCGAGGCCGTGCTGAGGCGCCAGGGCGTCGTTCCGAAATGCGCGAAGGAGATGGCGGACGCGGTAGCGGACGGTTCGTATACCGAATCCCGGCATGGCGGCGGAAATCTTCTGAAGACGGCATTGATGTCGATTCCGCTTGCAATCGCCGCGGTACTGGCGCCGCTGGCTGCGGGGAAATTCATCCGCCGCGCACCGCAGCCGAACGCCACGCAGGAAGACGCGGCGCCGGAGGTTAAAAGGCAGCTGCCGATGCTTGACTCCGTCAAGATGGTGTCCGCGTTCATTTCCCTTGTGGAAAAACCCGATGCCGTGAAAGTCCTGCTTTGCGGCGAAAACGCGCAGGATTATTCTGGAGCCTTCAAAACGGCCCGCCTTTCGTGCGACATTGCAGACGGATCGGAAGAGGGGATCTACGATATCGTATTCGTTGCATCCGGAGCCGCCGCCGCCGACCGGGAAAAGTACGCGAGCAGGCTTTCTCCGAAGGGCGTTCTCGTGTGGACGGTGAGCGTGGAAAAAGTTTCCGCCGCGGCTTTCAAGGAGCTTTTCGACGCATTCCCGTTTGAAGACGCGCACCTTTGGATGCCGAGTTCCCGCAACTGGCTGATTGCGGGTGCCGCAAAAGGACGGAAACTGAAAATGTCGTCCGTCATGGATTCGTTCTCCTCCGCGCCGTTTCTCACCGTCGAAGCCGAGAAGTGCGGCGCCGGATCCATGCAGGAACTTTTCGCGAACTACGCCGGATCGCGGAGCGACGTCTATCCGGCATTTTCACAAGGCGATCTTTCCGTCCCCGCCAGGCCGGAATTCTTCGTGCCGAAAGATCCTCCGGACATCGGCTGGATCGAGCCCGACGACATGGACGCCGACATAGTAACGTCTATTGCGGATCTCGTAATGGAATTGCAGTTGAACAGAAGGGCGATAATCGCCGCCGATTTGAAGTTCACAAGCGAAGGACTTGTCGAGGACGCTGTTGCGCAATGGGCGGATGCGATGAAGAAAAATCCGCACGATACGATGCTCCTGGACAGACTGTACGTGATGGCGGTCAATGCAAGGGCGTTCAGGGACGTCGGCAATTTTGCCGCCGCGGCCCAATGCTACGAGGCGATGGTGACGATACATCCCGGCGACATACCAGTTGTCGAAGAATACGCCAGGACTCTTTTTTCGCTTGGAAAGAAGGATATGGCATCGCGCATCATGGCGCGGGCGCGTGAGATGCGCGGCGAGCTGGACGCGAAGCAGATGCCCTAGTGCCGCATCCTGCCGCGTCAAGACGGAGCAAGATGCCCGTCTCCTTGATTAATTCCCCAATCCCGCAATTCCACAATATCCCCCATCTCTCCTAAATGATATCCAGCGACATTGCCAGTGTCGCGGCCTCGGCGCGAGATGATGCGCCAAGGCGTTCAAATGCTATCGCGAGGTGTGCTTTGACGCCATGTCGTGTAATTCCTATCCGTGCCGCAATCTCGTCGTTGTTGAATCCTTTCGCGACGAGACGGAGAATATCTTTCTGCCTTTCCGACAGGTTTGGGGCGAGTCGCTGTTCGGCAATCGTCGCAGCTATTTCCGGAGAGATGAACTTTTCTCCTCCCGCTGTCGCACGGATGGCTCTGATTATCGTATCGCTCGAAGAGTCTTTCACGACCGCGCCCAGCACGCCTCCGTCGAGCGCCGTTTTCACTTCCCCCGCTGTTGCGAACGAGGTGAGCAGGAGGACCTTTGCAGACGGGCGCGACTCAAGTATCTTCATGGCGGCAGCCGCTCCGTCCATTACCGGCATCCGGAGATCGAGGATTGTCAAGTCGGGAGAGAGTTCGGCCGCCAGGCGGACGGCTTCGAGCCCGTTTTCGGCTTCGGCGACGATTTCAAGACCATCCTCCTTGTCGATAAGACGGCTGAGCCCCTCGCGCACTATCTGATGATCGTCCGCGAAGAGGATTCGCGTTGTTTTCTGCTTTGTTTTCATATACAGCCCCCTTTGTCGGCATTATTGTCTTCGAGCAAGACAGACACTTCGGTCCCCGACTCCGGCGAACTTGAAATCTCCACTGTTCCGCCGAACGCTTTAGCCCGCTCCTTCATTCCCGTGATTCCGAAATGTCCGTCCTTCGTGTCCCGGACGTTCGATGGGTCGAATCCTTTGCCGTCGTCCACCACTGAAAAAGCGAGGCGGCGTCCGTCAAGCTCCCCCGATACGGCTACAGTGCGCGCTTTCCCGTGGCGTATTGCGTTGACGGTCGCCTCGCGTATGATGCAAAGAGCCGCATGTCGCAGCCCCTCTGACATCCGCGACGAGGGAATGTCCATGTCGATTACGGCATTGCATTCTCCAAGGTGCGCCGCCAGCGTCTCCCGGACGGCGTCAGCGAATCCGTCTGCGTCAAGAGCGCGACTTCTCAGATCCCACAGACATGCGCGAAGTTCCCGCCTGCACGATGCGAGGATGCGTTTCGCCGCGCCCGTTTCCCCGGCGTCGAGCTGCATGGCGGCGCCTGTCAGTATCTGTGATATCGAATCGTGTATCTCCACGGCGAGGCGGGTGCGCTCGGCTTTCTTCTGTTCGGCGAGCGCGCTTGCCGCGCGTTCCTGGAAAAGCTCGCGGCCGCGCTTTTCGGAGAGGCGGCGGAGCTGGCGGTTCCAGACAAGGATCGCTGCGATTGCAAGGACGAGGATCGCTATCGCCGCCGTCAGCCGCGCAGGCGTCCACCACGGCGGACGGGATAGTGTCGCAACGTCCTCCGGTCTGTCCACCACGAGCCGTATTCCCCTCAGTTTGATTCCGGAGGAAATGGCAGGCCAGTTTTCGGTGGCAAGAACGCACGTCCCCGCTATTCGCATCCTGCAGCCCGGAACGATGCCGTCGAGCGCGTCGCCCGCTTGGGAAAAGTCGACGTCAAGCAGGCGGCCCGCGACGGAAAGAGGCAGAACCTTCTGCTCCTTTTGCAGATCGCCGAAGTCCGCAATCGTTCCGCATACGCTGATGCGCCGCCCTTGCATAGAGGTTTTGAGGTTGTAGTCGTTGGACATTCTGTTTGACATGTCAGCCTCCGAAAGTTCCTTGACGGCCGGTTCTTCAAACTGTTTTCCTCCGGTCGGGCGTCCGATGGAGCGCGAAAGGGAAAGGGTGAATCCGTCGGTCGAGGGGTATCCGATGACTTCGACAGCCTGTCCGCGCCGGAGACCGGGCGCCTCTGAAAATTCGACGACTGCGATTCTTCCGTCCTGCATTTTGAGCAAGGCGTTGCGCGACTGCCAGATTGTCGTTATGATGCCCTTGGCAAGGTGCCGTCCAAGACGCGGCAGCGTCTCCGGCGGAAGCATGTGGAGGCTTTCGACTGACGGGGCGTTTTCAAACGGATCGTCTGGCGGCGGCGCGAGAATTTCTATCTTATCGAGGCTTGCGACGATGAATCGCCTTTCGTCCAAAAAGCGGAACGAGCAGTTGTGCGGATCAGGGAAGCCGTCTAGACGGACAGTCGAACCGATCAAAGCCTCCAGCTCAGGTAGTTCGCCCCCCCCCCCCCCCCCCCCC
>DGHT01000055.1:15205-51637 GCA_002392765.1 Verrucomicrobia bacterium UBA3841
GTGTGTCGGAATCGGGGCGTAGTACTGGCGGCCGCCGCTGATGATTGAAAGGTAGTTCCAGCATGGATCCGATCCGCTTGGCTCGACATCGCGCAGTTCGCCCACGAGTTTCGCACGCCTGAAATCGTATTTCCCGCCCATGATTTCATCCGCAGGAGCTTCCGCTGCTTCGGGAGGTGCGGCGCGGCCGATTATTTCGAAGTCTGAAAACCTCGGCTGCACGCGCCCGGGACCGATTGCCGCGAATCGGCCGTCAAGGCGCAAGATATCGCCTGGTTCCGGAAACGGGGACTGACGGGAGGCGAAAGAACCGATTACGTCCACGGCTGCGGCGCCGTCCTCCACTAGAATATGGCACAGCCGATCCTGATATACGACTACGTACGACACCATGCCGGTGACGCAGAATTCGCTGCATTCCCCGATCCGGTCTGTTTCGACGATACTGGCCAGCTCTCCGAGCTGCGTCATTGCGGCCGCCAAAAGTGTAGACAGAAAACACATGTCAAGATTATATCAAAAACACGCGTTTTTTCATAACTAGCCACTTGGCTACTGTCGCATGTCGAATCTTTGTGGTAGAATAATCGCAAAAGCAAACACAAGGAGAATTCAATGGTGCGCCAAGCAAAGCTCGATACAGCTAGTGAAATGAAGGGAAAACAACAATGAAACACATGATGTATTGCAAGCATACGCTGCCACTCGTGGCGTCAATTCTTTTGATCGCCTCGACCGACGCGGCGACTTATGATTTCACGAACACGGCGGGAGGTTCGTTCGATGAGTCCGCCAACTGGAAGGGCGGTTCAGTTCCGCCTGTCTCCGACACTTCGGCCTCTCTCATGTTTACCAACGTGACGAGTGGCAGCACGGTGACGCTTGGCGACGGGCACTACGCATGGAAGGAGATGACGTTCGGGTCGGGGAAATACGGTGTTCAAGCAGATGGATACGGTGCTACTACGGACGACACTAGCGACTGGTACTTTGGCGGCGGCTCGTTTTCCATTGCGAACAAGATATACGTCTCCGGCGGAACGCTCCATCTCGCCTCGCAGCTATACGGTGCGACGACGAACTACGCGCACGGGACGAAGTTCTACCTTGAGTCGAACCAGACGAACGACATGGCGATCGGCGCGTGGAACGGGCGCATGAAGCTGAACGGCACCCTGACCTCCGGCAGCGCCCTTCGGGTGGACGGCAATGGCACGCTCGAACTGCCCGTCGACCAGACTGTCGCAAGGTTCGGCGGCGGCCACAAGGCCGGGCGCGTCGAGATTGCCGAGGGAAGGACGCTGACGGTAAATGGTGTCGCCGGCGAGACGGACGTCTTTTCGGGGAATCTCTTCGGCGCCGGCACGCTTGACAAGAAAGGCGCGGACTACACACTTGTGTTCGACGGCGACCACACCACAAACCATCCATTCGCGGGGACGTTATCTGTCAGCGAGGGCGACGTGATCTTGAAGTCCGCACGCACATTCGCGAAATCGCTCTCGCCCACTGTGTACTGGTCGTTCGACGACCCTGCCAATCCTGGCAAGGCGGATGTGAGCGACAACGATCTCGTTGCATATACCTGGGACAATCGCCATGTCGCCGGAGGATCAAACATTTCGTCGAATGGCGCCAACGGTGCCGGTATACATGTTGACGGCACCACTTTCATGGGCAGAAACTTAGGTATCTGGCCTCGGAACAATGACGCATTCTCTTTCTTGTGCTGGGCCAGGATAGATCCTTCGACTTCCGGAAGGGTGCAGCTGCTGGGGTTTGGCAGCAAAGTTTCAGATGCCACCCAGTTCAGCATTTCCGTCAAAGACAACGGTGGCATTGCAATATACGATTCGTACTACCAAACCAGCAATCACCTGACGATCAACGCCAATTTGGAGAAGAGCTGCAAGGACGGGCGCTGGCATTCCTTTGCGGCCACGTTCGACGGGGAGACTCTTGTTGCCTACGTTGACGGTTCGTTCGTCGCCAGCACAAACAGGACGTTTAACATGCTGGATGGTTGGACGTATTTCGACCTCGGCATCAGCGGTGCCGGCGACAGTGGGAGCAGGACGGTACATGATGTCTGGCTGGACGAAGTCGCGATGTACAATAAAGCTTTGACCTCAGAAGAGGTGGCGGCATGCCATACGGCTTTCCGTCCGTACTACGAGACCGAAACGACAGAGTCTGCGGCACTGCCAGATCCCGTCGCATGGTATCGCTTCGACGATAAGTCGAACCCCGGGAAGGACTCAAGCGGCAACGGCTACGACCTTACGGCAAAGGGAAGTTCGCTTGTCGAGGACGGTTCGCCGATCAGCGGAGGAATGTATTCGGGTGGAAGGCAAAAGTATCTGAAGTGGGGTGACATTGGGGTGACTACAAACCTTCCGGCGCGGATTCCGCGAGGCACGAGCTCTGTTTCCGTGTCGTTTTGGGCCAATGCAGTCGGGTCAACGTACAGGGACACCTCGGGAGCCAGTTGGGCGATGTTCGGAATCGGAAGCAACAGGCAAATCGGGATGCAATACAACGAAGGCTGGCGGAGATTGCAGCTATTTGAAGGCAAGGCCTCAACTCAAGTCTCGGGGCAAGACCTCTATGTGACCAAGGAAGAGCGCGCGACGGCGTGGCATCATGTTGCCTTTTCCTATGACGGGGACAGCAAAGAGTATAGCTTCTATGTCGATGGTTGGCTTCAGGGGACAAAAAGCTATACGAAGGAGGTTCCTGACGATGCAGTTCTGCTTATAGGGCAATCGTCCACATCGACGAACACCACCACACAATACTTTGCCGGCAAGATCGACGAGGTGAAAATCTACGCCGCGGCGCTTTCCGCCGCGCAGATCGCCGCCGACTACAGGAGCGAGCTGCCCCGCACCGGCGACGTGATTGCGCCCGAGACCGACGTGTCCGTCGCTTCCGGCGCGGAGCTCGTAGTCGACGGAGCCACCCAGACGCTCACCTCGGTGCCGGCCGGCGCCGGCACGATCCGCCTAGACCACGACGCGACGCTGGTCCTTGCGCCGTCCGGTGCCGAAACCCTCCATGCAGACGTGACAGGCAAGGGGACGCTCCGCATCGCCGGGGGGAATGTTGAGATATCGGGCAACGTCGCCCCTGGCATTGTCGTGGAGGTGACCAACGCCGTGCTGTCTCTGGCGCAGGGCGCAGCACTTTCCGCGCCTGTAGTGCTCTGTGCGGGCGGCAGAATTTCCGCCGACAGTGCCCTTGACGCCGACGTCACGGTAAAGGATGGCGGTCTTTTGAACTTTGCAGGCCCATTGACGACGACGGGCGTGCTTTCGCTGGAGCAGGGCTTTGCAGTTGACTGCGGAGGCAATGACTGGTCGAACTGGACCACGGTCGCGACAGCTTTGAAGATCGAAGCGACGCAGGAGGTGCTGGACTCTGCCGTGTTCGAGAGTAAGACGCAAAACGCTGTTGGAGTTTTGCGGTTGGTTGATGGCACAACTCTTCAAGCGCGCTGCCGTCCGGCCAAAGGTCTCGTAATTATCTTTCAGTAGGATTGGCAAATAATGAATGTTGCCGCACTTGTTTTGGCGGCCTTGACGACGACCGTAATCGAGCCTTTGCCCGGCGAGAAGTGGTGGGGCGGGGCGCCGATTGCGGGCGAGGAGTCGGCCTTGCCCTACACGACGACCGAGGGGAAGGTCGATCTCGGCCGCAGCTACGGCGGCACGACGAGTCCGTTCTTCGTTTCGACCGCCGGGCGTTACATCTGGAGCGACAGACCCTTCGCCTATTCGTTCAAGGACGGCGTCTTGCATATCGAATCCGGCCAAGAACGGATCGAGCCCGTTGTCGCGGGCAAGACGCTCAAGGAGGCGTATCTTGCCGCATGCCAGAAGCATTTTCCGTTCAACGGCAAGATCCCCGCCGGGCTTTTCTTCACGAAGCCGATGTGGAACAACTGGATAGAGATCGCCGTCGACGGCATGCGCCAGGAGGTCGTAGACCGTTATACGGACGAGCTTGCTGAAAGCGGTTTCCCGTGCGGCGTCTACATAATGGACGGGGGGTGGATGAAGTACCATGGCAGCTTCGAGCCGCATCCCGAATACTTCCCGGACATGAAGGCGATGTTCGAGAAGGTTCGCGGCCACGGATGGAAGTCCATGATCTGGACCTCGTACTTCCTTTCGCCCGACAGCCGCAAGCACAAGCGGCTGCGCTACGGGCCGGGGTACAACAAGTCCGAGGACGGGCTCGACCTGCTTGTCTACCGGCGCAGCATGGCAGGCAGGGAGCTTCCGCTTTCCGAGAAGAAGGTCGGCGTCTTCTGGTGGTGGAGCGGGACGAGCACGGCGTGGGACCTGACGTATGCTCCTGCGCGCGACGACTACCTGCGCGAGCTGAAGTCCTTCGCCCGGAAGTACGGAATAGACGGATTCAAGTTCGACGCGGGCGACCCCGAGCCGCTGATGGACGTGAGGTTCCACGATCCCGAAATGGAGCCTGTCGACTTTGCCCACGAGTACGTAAAACTCGGCGCGGAGAACTTCGAGTACTGCGAGTTCCGAAGCGGTTTCAAGACTGGGGGACTCCCGGTCGTTCAGCGGCTTCACGACCAGGGGCATACCTGGAAGGCCCTTGCCTGCATCAACGCATGTCTCTTGAACGAGAGCATGATCGGGTCTCCGTATGTGGTGGCGGACATGGTCGGCGGCGGACTTGCCGGATCGTACCGTCCCGGCGGGTTCTTCTCGGAAAAGCTTTTCCTCCGTCTTTGCGCACAACAGGCCCTTCACCCGATGATGCAGTTCTCGGCCGCTCCATGGCGATACCTTTCGGCAAAGGGCTGCGAGGATGCGAAAGCGCTGGCTAACCTGCATGTGGAGTTTGGTCCGTACATCCTTGAACTGGCGCGCCACGCGGCGAAGACCGGCGAGCCGATCGCGCGCCCGATGGAATACGAGTTTCCGCATCAGGGATTCGAGGGCGAATCGACGCAGTATATGCTCGGTCCGAAATGGCTTGTCGCGAATGTCGTCCGCGAAGATGGTTCAGTAACTGTCCGTCTGCCTGCGGGCCGTTGGCGCGACGATCTTGGCGAGATGCACTTGGGGCCGAAGACGCTTGAGTTGAAGGATGTTCCGCTCTCGCGAGTGCCGCGATTCGAGAAAATGGAGCAATAGAAATGCATTGCACAATTAGACAACTGCTTCTGGCCATGGCCGTGGCGATTGCGAGTTTGCCTGTCGTTTCCCAGGAGGTAGAGAACGAAACCGAGGCGCTCGGCGAAGTGCGTCCTGAAGATCAGAAAGGCGAGAGGTTCGTGGTGGAGGGCGACGACTGGGTTCCGCTCAAGTACATCAAGACACCCGCCGCTGGCGGAGTTCTGGACTTTTCCTCGCAGCCGTACCTGCACAGACCGGCTGGAAAGTTCGGGAGAGTTGTCGTAAGGAACGGACATTTCGAGTTCGAGAACCTGCCGGGCGTGCCGCAGCGCTTCTACGGCGTGAATCTCTGCAACGACGCGAATTTCCCTGACCACAAAACGGCGGAGGAAATGGCGGAGCGGTTCTCTCGCATGGGCTACAACTGCGTGAGGCTGCACCACCACGACATGATGCTGACTGGAGGCAAGGGACCTGAAATCGACCCCGATGCTGCGGATCGAATGGACTACCTCGTCGCCGAACTCATAAAGCGCGGCATCTACATCGAAAGCGACCTCTTCGTGAGCCGTGGAAAGCTCGACTGGAAAGACCTTGGCGTTGACGAGCCGTCGAAGCCGTGGAGGATAAATTACGAGGTCAAGGCGCTCTTCACGATCCATCCGCCGGCTTTCTCGAACTGGTGCGCCTTCGCCCGCTCGTGGCTCACGCATAAAAATCCCTACACGGGTCGGACATACGCCGAGGAGCCAAGCTGGACGGGCATGTCGCTTGTCAACGAGGGGCGGTACGTGTTCCCGTTTGAGCAGACGAAGGAGCTGGCGCCGTTCAAGAAGGCGTGGCTGGACTGGATTTCCGCCCGCCGCGCCGAAGATCCTGGGTGCTATCCCGGCATCCCCGTTTCGGACCGGTACCCGAAGGTGGCGTATGCCGACATGGAGAACTGCACGCTGCCGCAGGTGTGCTGCGACTTCGCGGCCGACATGCAGCGCGCGTTCCTCAAGCGTGCGCGCTCGTTCCTTGTCGGCGAACTTGGCTTCAAGGCTCCGCTCTCGAACGAGAACAACGCGTCGGACAACGTTGCCATCTCCTTGGCGCGGTCGGATGCCTACGACTACGTGGAGGTCCATGCGTATGGTGGGGGACAGGGGCGCGAGGAGGGACCCAACAAGGTGTGCCGTGTTCCGAACCGGAACGTATTTCTCCCGGCGCACGACAGGGTGACCGAATCGTCGTGGCGGCGACTGGCGGACAAACCGTTTTCGATAACGGAGACGAGCTACGGGCAGCCCAATCCGCACCGCGCCGGCGGGTACGCGAAGCTGGGCGCCCTTGCGGCGTTCCAAGACTGGGGGTCTATATTCCACTTCGCCTACGCGCACGGGCTCAAGAACTTTCCCGAGGGCAAGTTCGGCGGAGGGCCGCGCTTCGACATCCAGCAGGATCCCGTCAAGGCGCTTGCCGACAAGATTCCCTTCCTGCTGTTTCTAAGACGCGACCTCAAGCCCGCCCCGGAGGGCGTCGCGCTCGTCCTAGACGAAGAGGCGCTCCATCCGAAGTCCGGCGTAGGGGCAGGGTCGATGCCGGCGTGGGGGACTAACTTCATGTGGCGTTGCCGCGTCGGATTGGTCGCGCCGGGGCATTCGGCCCGTGGCATGCGAACCATTCCCCACCAGAAAGGCTTCGACAAGGTCGATCCTCCGTTCGCCCCTGCGCCCTGCGAAGAGCTGACGCTCGACGAAGAGTCGGGGGTGCTGAAGGTCGATACTCCGCGAACTGTTGTTGGCGTTCTGTCCGGAGGGCGCTTCGATACGCCGCGCGTCAGGTGCATCCTCGGCGACAATCCTGCGACGGTCGTCGCGGCGTCCGTCGACGGAAAGCGGCTCGAGCGCTCGGACAGGATCCTCTTCATGGTCCTCGGCGATGTGCAGCGGCTGGGCGAGGTGTTTGCCAACGAGTCGCGTACGGTAATGCTGAAGCGCGGGAACAACGGCAAGACCGTCATCCGCCGCATGAAGGTGCCTGTCATGCTAAGGCTGGACAATCCATCGGCATACGAGGTCTACGCCGTCGACACGTCGGGGGCTAGGCTCGGGAAGGTGAATACCGAGGTGAAGGGCAATCGTCTTATGTTCATGGCGAACACCGAATTCGCCCCTGGTACAGGAGTTGTCGCATGGGAGATCGTGAAATGAAAATGAGAACTATCCTGCTTTGCGCCGCGTTCGTCGCGGTGACGGCGGCGCATGCGGCGGAACCGCCGCTGATGATGGTCAGGCTGCGCGGGCCGCACACGGCGGACGACGCGCAATGGGCCAAGACCTTCAAGGCGTTGAGCGAGAACCGTGCCGCGTGCGACGAGGTGTGGTTCTCGACGGGGATCGGATTCCCGAAGATCGCATGGCACGAGGAGCATGTGCGGCGGCTTTCGCGCTACGCCGAACAGCTGAGGTCCGTCGGCATCGTGCCGAGCCTCCAGTTCCAGGCGACGCTTGGGCATTCCGACGGCATCACGGCGCGCGAGGGAGCCGACGGGAAGACGTGGGGCGGGTTCACCGGGCGCGGCGGCGTGGAATGCAAATACTGCAACTGCCCGAGGCAGAAGGGCTTCGTCGGCTACGTCCGCGAGACGGCGCGTCTCTACGCCTCGTTCCGTCCGGGCAGCGTGTGGATCGACGACGACCTTCGCATCACCAACCATTCGCCCGGTTCGCCGTTGGACAAGGTGGCGGACGGATGGATCGGCTGCTGGTGCGCGACGTGCATTGCCGAGTTCAACGCCGAGACGGGCGGCTCGTGGACGCGGGAAACGCTCGACGCCGCCATGGCGAAGGACGCCGCGCTGTTCGACCGCTGGGAGAAGTTCTCGTTCGAGGGAATTGCGGCGGTCGCGCGAGCGATAGCGGAGGAGACGCACAAGGTGTCGCCCGGCACGCGGCTTGCCTACCAGCACGGCGGATATCGCAACGACTCCCAGCTCGCCGTGTTCCGTGCGATGCACGAGGCCACCGGGCTGCCGGTGGGGTCGCGCCCCGGCGGAGGCTGGTATTTCGACTACGACCCCAACGACCAGATGGTAAAGGCGTTCTACGCGGCGCAGCAGAGGCGGTGCCTCGGCAACCCCGAGTGGATCGCGACGTGGTGTCCGGAGATCGAGACGTATCCGCGCGCGTTTGCGAGCCGCACGGCGCAGGGCATCCTCAACGAGGCGTTTATAAACCTCGCGTTGGGAATGAATTCGCTGAGCCTGCTCATAATGGACACGCGCTACGAGACTGACGAATGGTATGGCGAAACTCTTCTTGCGCCGCTGGCATCCGAGAAGCCGTTTTTCGAGGAGTATCGCCGCCACAACGCGGGCGCAGTACCAGCCGGGCTTGCCGACACGGCGAAGACGCCGCCAGAGACTCTCTACGGATTCGCGCTCACCGGCGTGCCCGTGCTGCCCGGCCCTGGAAGGTCGTATGGCGAGATTGAGACCGACGACACGTCCGTCTCCATAATGCAAATGTCGTCTTCCGCGATACTCGACTTGCGTCGCAAGGTCGACGCGCGGACTGGTGGCAGGATGCCGGTTCTGGTGGAGACGCCTACAGTCGGGCTCGTAGTGCCGCAGGTGGCGAAGGACGGAGCCCTGCGCAGCGTCGCGCTGGTCAACGCCCGCATCGACGAGCAGAAGCCGGTCAAGCTGCGGCTTCGCGGCGTTCCGGACGGGGTCGAAACGGCCAGATGGTGGCAGTTGCGCGGCAAGCCCGTGACCTTGCCCGTCGAACGGCTCGGCGGCGGCGAGGCGATAGTGGTCGTGCCGGCGCTGTCCGCATGGAACTGCGGCTGGCTCGCGATCTAGGCGCTGACGCTTGGCCAGATGATTGAAGAACGCTTTGGAAAGGTTATGGGAAAGCCATCAATGACCGCGACGCACGTTGACAATTGCGAGGGAATATGAGATAATATCAATGTTTGAAAACATTGTTTTTGACGTAAAAACGATGTTTGAAAACATTGGAGGTTATCATGGAAGATAAAGAGGTACAGCCGCTGATTGAGCGCATGGATTACCTTGTAAACAGGGTTTCCATTGATTTTCACCGATATCTGTTCGGAAAAATCAAATGGAAAAATCGGCTTGTCGGCATCAAGGGCGGTCGTGGAACAGGCAAGACGACGCTTTTGCGGCAACATGTCCGAGAGGCGTTCGGAGGTGTCGGCGAAAAGGCGATGTATGTCTCGCTTGACGATTTGTGGTTTTCGAGGAATTCGCTTATCGACCTTGCGGACTGGCATCGCAAGCGCGGGGGCACGCATCTGTTCATTGACGAAGTCCATTACCTCAAGCCGTGGCAGACCTACATAAAGAACCTTGCGGATTTCTTCCCCGATCTGTCCGTAGGATATACTGGTTCGTCCATGCTGAAGATAGACTATGGCGGAGCGGACATATCTCGGCGTCAAATCGTCTATGACCTTAACGGTCTTTCGTTTCGAGAATATCTTGCTTTTGAAGGAATCAAGAATTTCGCCACGCTCGGAGTTGACGAAATATTGCGCAGCCATCGAGAGGTGGCGCGTGAGATCACGCATGGCATCAGCATCCTGAAGCATTTTCGTGACTATCTCTCGTCTGGGTACTATCCGTTCTACAGGGAAGACCGCGAAAGCTTCCATGCGAGGCTGCAGAGTGTCGTAAACCAAGTTCTTGAGGTGGATCTCCCGACGATTGAGGAGTTTGCCCCCGCCACGGTGTTCAAGGCCAAGAAGATGCTTGCAATACTTGCCGATTCCGTTCCGCAGACGCCGAAGATGGCAGTTCTCTACCGTGAACTCGAAACCGACAGAAATCAGGGTCTGAAAATTCTAAAGGCATTGGCGAGAAGCGGTTTGCTTGGGCTCCTGTCAACGGAAAAGGTCTCGCTCAAAGACATGTCGCGCCCCGACAAGATATATCTCGACAACACCAATCTCATGTATGCCCTTTCAGGGGAAGTTGACACAGGCTGCCGGCGCGAGACATTTTTCCTTAATCAGCTGCGAGCGTCTGGGCATGACGTGACCTATCCAAAGAATGGGGATTTTCTCGTTGACGGAAAGCATCTGTTTGAGGTCGGCGGTTCGGGCAAGGGGTTCTCGCAGATAAAGGACGTGCCGGATTCCTATGTCGCGGCGGACGACATCGAGGTAGGCATCGGCAACAAGATTCCTCTCTGGCTCTTCGGCTTCCTGTATTGAGAGAAGCGAAATGAAAGGAGAAACGGTGAAATGAAACGAGTGGTTGCATCAGCATTTTTTTCAGCCGCGCTTGTGGCGGGAGGTGGCGTCGCGGCTGCCGAACCGCAGCGGGAAATCCAGTGGGGCGTTACGTTCGGCTTTTACGCACCTACCGGCTACATGGGGTCGGACAAGGCGAAAGAGGAAATCGACGCAATCGACTACATCCATTCAAAGGGCATTAAGGTTCAGCTGCGTCCGATGCTGGAGTGCAAGGACGGCATAGGGCGGCTTGGCGTGTGGATGATAAAGGACCGCGAGCGCATGCCAGGGCGACAAGGTCCTCTACGACGTGGCCTCGCAGGACTGTGGCGGCGCCGTGTTTCGCCACCGGTGATGTGAGCGTAAGGCCGTAAAAAGTATGTATGCATATGTTGCGTTTCGCGGGGTGCGTGTGGTAGACTTTACTATATAAAAGGGATTCTATATGAAAACTTGCAGTGGGAAGGAAACGCTTTTGACGAGGCGGCGATTTCTTGGTGCGGCTGTCGCCACCGGGGCGGTCGCCGGTTGCCGTACGTTTTCGCTTGCGGGTGGCGTCCGTCCGCTTCTAAGGATCGGCGTCGTGAGCGACGTGCACATCCGCCTCGCGAGGGGCGGAGAGACGTTTGAAGACGGCTATGGCACGGAGACGCTCCAGAAGGCGCTCGAATACTTCCGCGACAGGGGTGCGGACGCCGTCGTCATCGCCGGAGACATGGCGGATTCGGGTCTTGTCGGCGAACTCAAGGCTGTCGCCGGCGTTTGGTACCGCGTCTTCCCCGGCGACCGCGCGCCGGACGGCCGACGGGTGGAGCGCATATTCGTTTTCGGCAACCACGACGCATACGGACGCTGGCGCGGCGGCAGCGTGTTCGAGAGCGAAAGCGACCTGCGCCGCGAGTCCATCGAGGCCGATCCGCGCCGCGCGTGGGACGAGTGCTTCCACGAGGAATGGAAGCCGTTCTTCTCGAAAAACGTGAAGGGGTTCGATTTCTTCGCCGCCCACTGGAGTCCCGGCGTCTGGTGCAACGGCTATTCGGAAGCGGCATGCGCCGGATGCAAGGGCGCGTTTGCCGCTCCGATGGCGAAGTGCGACCCGTCGCGCCCGTTCTTCTACGTGCAGCATCCCCATCCTCGAGAGACCGTTTACGGGAAGTGCGCCTGGGGCGCGGACGACGGCAGCGCGACGGAGATGCTGTCACTCTTCCCCAACGCGGTCGCCTTCTCCGGACACTCGCACGAGCCGCTTACGAACGAGCTTTCCATCTGGCGCGGTGCCTTCACATCGGTCGCGACGGGCACGCTGCGGCATCTTGGCGCTAGCGACGTATGGAGCTTAGCGCGGCAGGCGGGCTACGAGAACGGCAAGTGCAACATCCACCTTCCAGGGCTGAAACGCGAGGATCGCCCGTTCTACTACGCCAAGTACGACGCGCCTAAGATGATGCCCGACGAGGCGCGGCGGTACGACGTCCGCATCGGCCAGCTCGTGAACGTCTACGAAGACCGCATCGAGTTCTACCGCCGCGAGTTCGCGAGCGGCATCGACATCGGCGAGCCCTGGATAGTGGAACTTCCGGCGAAGCCTCGGAGTTTCGCCGTCCGTGCGAAGGAGGCGCGTCCCGCGCAGTTCCCGTCCGGCGCGGCGCTTTCCGCGAAGGTTTCGACGGCGATGACGCGAGGTTTGAAGATGTCTGGGCGCGACGAGATCCCGTCCGTCGAGCAGCCCGCGCTCAAGCTGGCCTTCCCGGCGGCGACTGAAGGGGGCGTGGTCGTCGAATACGAAATCGCGGCCTCGAATGCCGCGGGCGAGAGGTGGGACACGCGGATCTGCGCCGTCGGGGGGCTCTACCCCAGGCGGCACGAGATGTTCGCGCGGCCCGTTTCCGCAACGGTTCCGCTTGCCGCGCTGCCGGTGGGCGCGTCGTCGGTTGAAGTGACGCCGCTTGATTCGTTCGGCAACAGGGGTCGTCCGCTCGTCGCGGCCGTCGCCGGAGGAAAGGGGGTCTGAAATGGTGAAGAAGGTAAAACTTGGACTTGTTGCGCGCATTCTGCTGGCGATGGCCGTCGGAATCGCAGCCGGATTTATTCTGCCCGAATGCGGCATCCGGACGCTGAAGACGTTCGAGGATCTCGTGACGACGCTCCTGAAGTTCATGGTGCCGATGGTGATTTTCGGACTTGTCTCGGCGGCGATAGTCGAGTCGGGACGCAGTTCGGGCAGGATGCTCGCGGCGACTTTCGCCCTTGTCGTCGCCTCCGTTGTTGCATCGGGATATTTCGCGCTGGGAGCTTCGGCTTCGGTCTATCCCTTCGTCCTCTCCGGTTCCCTGGCCGGAGACTTCGCGGCGCTCGTGCCTGCCGAGCCGTATTTCAAGATCGCCATTCCTCCGCCGGTCGGCATCATGACAGCGCTGGCGCTGGCGGTGATCGTCGGGCTAGCCGTCGTCTCCACCAAGGCGCACGCGCTTTCGCAGGTCGTCCTGGACTGCAAGAAGTGCGTAGCCTGGATGATCGGGCGCATCATCATCCCCCTGCTGCCGTGGTACATCCTGGCGATGATGGCGGGGCTGACCGCTGGAGGGAGGATAGTCTCCCTGCTCGTTGTGTTCCTGTGCATGATTCTCGTCAGCTGGCTCGTTTCTCTCGCCTACCTTGTGGCGATGTACTGCGTTTCCGGCGCATATGCGCGCAAGAACCCGTTCAAGGCGCTGTGGGGGATGCGCAGCGCCTACCTGACCGGCCTCGCCACCTGCTCGTCCGCGGCGTCGATACCGGTGTCGCTCGAGAACGTAAAGGGGCTGGGAGTACGCGCCAAGGTGGCGGAGCTCGTCGTGCCGCTGTGCGCGACGATCCACCTGGCCGGATCCATGATCAAGCTCGTCTGCTGCGCGGCGGCAATGATCCTGATGTCCGGACGCACCATCGACTTCGGCGCGATGGGCGTGTTCATATTCGTGATGACGGCGACGGCGATCGCCGCGCCGGGCGTCCCCGGCGGGGTGATCACGAGTTCTCTCGGCGCGCTCGGGACGATTCTTCTCTTGACTCCGGAGCAGAGCTCGATGCTCATGACCGTGTATCTAGCCATGGACGGCGTCGGCTCCGCCTGTTCGGTGGGCGGGCACGGCGCCATCGCCATGGCGGTTGAAAAGATTACCGAGAAAGGAGAAAAAGAATGACATTGGTAGAAGAGGCGCTGACGCAGACGACTGACACGAAGGCATGCGAAATCGGGCCCGGAGCCGCGGAAGCGACGGCGAAAATGTTTCGCGAACTTTTTCCGGAGGCAGGGAAGGCGGTCGTAATCGACGACCCTCGCACGCGCGCCGTGGCGGGTGAGCGCGTCATGGAACTTCTGGGAAAGGCGGGGCTTGACGTTTCGGAGCACGTCGTCAATCCCGACGGCTCGGACTTCCACGCGACCTATGCGAAGGTAGAGGAGGTGCGCGAGGCGATTGCGGCCGTCGCGGGCGCGGTTCCGGTTGCCGTCGGCTCCGGGACGCTCAACGACTTGACGAAACGCGCCTCCGACGAGCTGGGCCGACGCTACATGGTCGTGGGCACGGCGGCCTCTATGGACGGCTACACGGCGGCGAACGCGGCGATCACCAAGGACGGCATGAAGCAGACGATGAGCTGCAAGGCGCCGCTCGGCTGCATCGTCGACAGCGCCGTTGCCGCCGTCGCGCCGAAGGACATGACGGCTAGCGGCTACGCCGACCTCATAGCCAAGATCCCGGCTGGAGCAGACTGGATGCTCGCCGATGCGATCGGCTCGGAGGCGATACACCCGCTCGCCTGGAAGCTCGTGCAGGGTCCGCTGCGCGACACTTTGTCCAATCCGGTCGGCTGCGCGTCTGGCGACGAGCGCGAGGTGCGCAAGCTGTGTGAGGGGCTTGTGATGAGCGGTTTCGCGATGCAGGCGATGGACTCGTCCCGCCCGGCTAGCGGCACTGAGCACCAGATTTCCCACTACTGGGACATGGAAGATCTCTCGGTCGGCGGACATCCCGTGTCGCATGGCTTCAAGGTAGGCATCGGCACCCTCGCCTCCACCGCCGCGCTTGAGTTCATGCTCGAGCACGACCTCTCGAAGATGGACGTCGAGGAGAAGGTCGCGGCGTGGTGTCCGTCGTTCGAGGACGTGAAGGCGACGTTCCCGTCCGTCTTCCCCGGCCGTCCCGCGCACGTGAGGCGCGCCGAGCTCGAGTACGCCAAGAAGTTCCCGACCAAGGACGCGCTCCGCCGCGAGCTGTCCGCGATACGCGACTCCTGGGGGGAGCTCTCCGCGAAGATCCGCGGACAGCTCATGCCGTTCGCGGAGGTGAAGGAATGCCTGAAGAAGGTCGGCGCGCCGACGGAGCCGGAAGAGATCGGCGTAACCAGGGCGCGCTTTCGCGAGACGTTCGTGGGAGTCCCCTACATGCGGGCGCGTTACTTCGGCGCTGACCTCGCGCAGCGCGTCGGCCTCATGCCCGCGCTCATAGACAGGCTCTTCGGCGTTGGCGGCATTTGGGAGGTGAAGTGATGGTCTCTTTCCGCAGCACCCTCATGTCCGTCTTCCTGGCGCTGGCGCTGTCGGCCTTCGGCGCGACGCTGCAGCCGGGGAACTGGCACGAGCCGGTCAGGGATGCGCTACAGCGCATGATCGACCGGCATGCGAACGACCCTGACGCCTACGCGGTGTTCGACTTTGACAACACTTGCGCAGTCGGAGACTGCGAACACGCCGCGCTCGGCTACATGATAGACAACCTTGCGTTTGCATTCTCGCCGGACGAGCTGCCTGTGCTGTTTCTTGAGGGAATGCCCGACCCCGACCGTCCGCTCGAGCCGGGGAAGGAGCGCGCGACCGCCCGCAACGTGGTTGCGGACTGCGCCGACCTCTACCGAGAGCTGTTGGAGATGAAGTCGCGTCGCTCCATGGAGGAAGTGCGCAAGACGGACGCGTTCGCCGCGTTCGCGGCGAAGATGCGCTATCTGCGAAAGCGCATTTCGCGCACTTTCGGGAGTGGCTTTGGCTACCAGTGGAGCAAGCGCTTCTACTGTCGCATGACGTCGGATCGGATACGCGACACGGTTCGCGCGGCGTTGGACGCGGCATCCGCCGATGGACACTTCAGACGGTGCGTGTGGCGCACGCCCACATCCCGGGCGGGACGCTCGGGTTGCGTCGAGGTGCCGATGTTCCTGGGCTTTTCCGTGCCGCGGGAGGTAAAGGACCTCGTCAACGTGCTTAAGGAGAGCGGCATCGCCGTGTACATCGTCAGCGGCTCGTTCCAGGATGCCGTGCTCGCCGGTTCCGACGGACGCTACGGCGTCGCATTCCCGAAGGAGAACGTGTTCGGCATACACATGAAGCGCGACGCTGAAGACCGCTTGGTCGGGTGGTCCGACGACCGCTTCCCGCTGCCGTGGTCCGAAGGCAAGCCAGACGTGATCCGCAGCCAGATCGCGGCGCGACACCACGGCAGGGGGCCGGTGCTCGTGGCGGGCGACGCGAACGGCGACTACGCCATGCTGACGGCGTTCGACGACATGGAGGCCGGGCTCGTCTTCGACACGCGGCCAGACGCCGACTCGCCGCTCGGGCGACTCATAGCCGACGCGCGGTCCGGCAAGGCCGACGCACGCTATCTCATACAGGGGCGCGACGAGACGCTGCCGGGCCTCAGGAAGTCCGGCGAATCCATCATAGTGCCGCAGACCACACTGGAATACAAACCATGAAGACCAAGACCTCAAGATCCCTTTGCTTCTGGCAGTGGGAGACGCTGCTTGTGACGATGGGCGGCTACGCCCTCTACTACATCGTCCGCAAGAACCTCTCGTTCGCAATGCCGCTTCTCGGCGAGATAGGCGTCTCGAAGGTTCAGCTTGGCGCGTTCCTGACGGCCGGAGGTCTTCTCTACGGACTTGCGCGCTTCACAAACGGGGTGCTGACCGACCGCAGCAGCGCGCGCAAGGTGATGTCTTTCGGTCTTTTCGTCTGCGGCGTCCTAAACGCCGTGTTCGGATTGAGCGACATCCTTGCGACTGGCGGCGCGGCGCCTGCCGTCGCCAAGGGAACCGCCGCAGCCGCCGGACTCGTCTGGACGATGGGAATCGTCTGGATACTGAACAGCTACTTCCAGGGAATGGGCGTGGGGCCGTGCGTTAAGACGCTTCCGCTCTGGTTCCCGGCGGACCAGCTCGCCACGAAGCAGTCGATATGGAACCTCTCGCATTCAATCGGCGCGGGCGGGGTGTTCGCGCTCCTCGGATGGTGGATCATCCCGCAGTACCAGTCGTGGCGGCTCTGCTTCCTCGTCCCCGCCGGAATCGCGATTGCGGGCGCGGTCGGGCTCTTCTTCGCCATGAAGGACTCGCCGGAGGACGTGGGGCTTCCGGCGGTCTCGGGACGCAAGGCGCAGGTAGTTCGCACGAAGGAGGAGAGCGCGGCATACAAGAAGTTCATCCGCGACCACGTTCTGCGCAACCCGTGCATCTGGATACTCGCCATCTCAAACTTCTTCATGAACATGGTGCGGTTCGCCGCGCTCGACTGGGGGCCTACGCTTCTCGTGGAGTCGAAGGGGCTGACGCTTGCTGCGGCGACGACGCTCTGCTTCACGTTCGAGATCGTCGGCGGAAACCTCGGCATGATTGCGGCGGGGTGGGCGAGCGACCGGCTTTTCGCGAGCCGCACGCACAGGACGTGCGTCGTGTGCTTCGTCGGCGTCGCGCTTGCGGCGGCGGCGTTCTGGGTAGTGCCCGCGTCCGCGCCGTTCGCGGCGAAGCTCCTTCCGTTTGCGCTGATAGGGTTCTTCATCTACGGTCCGCAGGCGCTTCTCGGCATCGCCTCCACACAGCAGGCCACCCCAAAGGCGGCGGCGAGCGCGAACGGCGTCCTCGGCATCTGCGGATACCTTAGCACGATTGTCAGCGGCATCGGGTTCGGCTTGATGGCGCAGCGCTGGGGCTGGAGCTCCGTCTATGCGACTATCCTTGCGGCTGCGGTTGCCGGCGGTGTCGTTGTGCTTATGATGTGGAACGCGCCCGCAGAACGTCGGGAAACGGAGGAGTGACGATGTTGGAAGAGCTTAAAGAAAGGGTCTGCACGGCGAATCTCGCGCTTGTGAGGCACGGACTCGTTGTGCTGACGTGGGGCAATGCATCGGCGATAGACCGCGACAAGGGGCTGGTCGTCATAAAGCCGAGCGGAGTCTCTTACGACACGATGAAGCCGGACGACATGGTGATCGTCGATATGGACGGCAAAGTCGTGGAAGGGCGTTTCCGTCCGTCGAGCGACACGCCTACCCACATCGCGCTCTACAAGGCTTTTCCGGCTGTAGGCGGTGTGGTGCATACGCATTCGACGTGTGCGACGGCCTGGGCGCAAGCGGCCCGTCCGATACCCAACCTCGGCACGACGCATGCCGACGTGTTCCACACCGACGTGCCGGTGACGGACGAGATTGCCGACGACCGCATTCGCGACGCCTACGAGGAGGCGACGGGCGATACCATAGTCGCGGCATTTAGCCGGCTCGGTATTGCGCCGGAAGAGACACCCGCGGCGCTCGCCGTCCACCATGGGCCGTTCACATGGGGCCCAACGGTCGAGAAGGCCGTTGAGAACGCGGTAACGCTCGAGGCGGTTGCCGAGATGGCGGAGCGTTCGTTGGCGTTGAATCCCGATGTGCGGATGAACCCCGCCATGGTAGAGAAGCACTATTCCCGCAAGCACGGCCCGTCGGCCTATTATGGACAACTGTGAGCTGCAGCGGTGCTTTCTTGGCGCTAGCGACGTATGAAGCTTCGCGCGGCAGGCGGGCACGGCACCATCGCGATGGCGGTTGAAAAAATTATTGGAAAGGAAGGTCAGTGAAATGGTAGTGACATGTAAAGTCTTAAGGGCAGTTGCCGTAGCAGCGGTTGCGGTCTGCTGCGTCGCAGTAGAGGCGAAGCCGCTCGTCGTGGGCGTCGCCGAGCAGTGGCTGAGCGGCAAGGACGGGCGAGAAAAGAGCCCGCAGGCCGGCGTCCGCGAGGATTACGTCGAAGCGATCCGCCGCGGCGGAAACATCCCAGTAGTCATATGCAGGACGTCCGAGACGGGGCAGCTGGCCCGGGCGATAGCCCAGCTCGACATGCTGATCCTGCCCGGCGGGGCGGACATCGAGCCGTGGCGCTTCGGCGCTGAGCCGGCGCCGGGTCTCGGCAAGACGCTGCCCGACCGCGACGAATTCGACTTCGCCCTCCTTGACGCGGCGCTTGCGCGTAAGCTTCCCGTAGTGGGCATCTGCCGCGGCATGCAGGTCATAAACGCATATTTCGGCGGTACGCTGTATCAGGACCTGCCGAGCGCGTTTCCGGAAAGCGCGATTCGCCACAGGGATCGCGCCACGCGCAGCCACGCAATCTACATAGACCCAGATTCCCGCCTTGCCGCCGTGATGGGTGCCACGAATGCAGTCGTCAACAGCCGGCACCACCAGGCGGTGGACCGGCTTGCGCCAGGATTCAAGGTGACGGCGCTGGCACCTGACGGCGTGGTGGAGGCCATCGAACACGAAACGCTTCCCGTGGTCGGCGTGCAGTTCCACCCCGAGGGGCTCGTAATGGACGCGGACGACGAGCTCTGCACGAGGCTTTTCGCCAACTTGCCGAAGCTCGCCGGAGGTGCGGCAAAATCCTCTAAATCCCCGAAATCTGCGAAGACCTCTAAATCCTCGAAACCCGCGAAACGCGCCAGGCCGCAGACCGGAGCGGATTTCCTCGAAGGGCTCCTGGCGATTCCCTCGGTGTCGTCCGACATGGACGCGAACAACGAGGCGGTGCGTTACGTCAAAGGCTGGCTCGACGCGCGCGGCGTCTGTACCTCCGTCGTCACAAACGAAGCGGGACGCACCGCGCTCTACGCCTCCACGACGTCCGGCAGGGAGCACGACGTCGTGTTCGTAACCCATCTCGACGTGGTTCCGCCGCTCGCCGAAGGACAGTTCGAGCCGCGCATCGAGGGCGACAGGATATACGGCCGGGGCGCGTGCGACACGAAGGGCAATGTGGCGGTCATCGCGCAGGTTCTCGCCAATCTCGCCGGAACCTGCTCGGTCGGAGCGGTTTTCGCGACAGACGAGGAATACCGTACGCCTGGCACGGCCACGCCGGTCGCGCTGCTGGAGGCCGGATTCACGCCGAAGAAGTTCGTCATCGTCGGCGATACGAACGGAGAGTTCGTCGACTCGCTCTCGTACGCGGAAAAGGGCCATTTCGTCATGAAGGTCGTCGCCCGCGGGAAGGGCGGACACTCGTCGATGCCGTGGCTGGCCGACAATCCCGTGCCGAAGCTGATGCGCGCCATGGCGAAGATAATGGAATTGTATCCGGAGCCGGCGGCGGATGAAGACCACTGGCGCGACCACGTGACGCCGACAAGGCTCGTCGGCGCGCCGGCGGGCAACATCATTCCGGACGTCGCGGAGATGTCGTTCTCCTGCCGCGTCGTCAGTCCGGACAGCGCGGCGAGGATCAAGGCCCAGGTGGAGGAGGCGACCGGACTTGAAGTCGTCGTTCCGGAGAGCTACCGCCTGCCCGTCCTCACCGACCCGGAGAACGGATACGTGAAGTCGCTCTTCGCGGCGATGCGCGCGAAGTGGCCGGAGAAGGACATCCGCCTGACGCGCATGTCGTGCGCGACGGACGCGACGCGGTACGTGCACCTGAATCTGCCGACGGTCATCTTCGGCGCGACGGGCGGCGGAACTCACGCGGCTGTCGAATGGGTCTCGCTCAAGAGCGTGGAGGATTATGTCGCGATGTTCACGGAGTATCTGCGGTCGCTGCCTGCGGATGAGGCCGAAGCGGCGTCGCCGTCGGGCTATGCCTCCAAGGACGCGCCGGCCGACGAGGAAGAGCAGGCGCGCTACATGGAGGCGCTGTTTAGGACGTTCAAGGACGAGCCGTGGTGCCTGGGCTTCCACTGGTGGAAGTGGGACCAGCACTGTCCTGGCAAGGGGTGGGAAGGCCCCGCCGGGCTTGCCCGTGACTTTACCTTCAAGGGGAAAAAGGCCGAAGCAGTGTTCCGAGCTTTTGCCAAGGAACAGCGGTAGGGAAGGAATGCAATGAACATCTCCAGACGGAATTTCCTGATAGGAGGAGCGGCGTTTGCGTCGCTGGGCGCGTTTGGCGGCAATCGCTTCAAACGCGCGGCGGCGGGTTTCAAGGCCGGCGGAAGGCCGCGCCTCCGCTTCGGCGTTCTCTCCGACATCCACATACTGCGCATCGGCGCGGACGAGAAGATGTCGGGCAGCGGGAACAACCTTACTTTCAAGCACGCGCTTGAATGGTTCAGGAGCCAGGGCATTGATGCGGTTGTCATAGCTGGCGACATGGCCGACAAGGGCATGGACGAAAACCTGATGGCCGTTGCCGATGCGTGGTATTCTGTCTTTCCCGACGACAAGCATCCCGACGGCAGGCGAGTGGAGAAGGTGTTCGTCACCGGCAACCATGATTGGGTAGCTCACAAGTGGGGCGGCTTTGCCGCCAAGCAGTATCCCGACGAGGCCGAGCGCATCAAGCACATTCTTCAGGCGGACATGGCGGGATGGTGGGACAAGGCGTTTCACGAGGCCTACACGCCCATCTACGCCAAGAAGATCAAGGGCTATGCCTTCATCGGAGCGCATTGGGACGGCGTTCACGCGGGCAACGGCAGCAATGACCAGCCGTTCGGACTTATTGAAGGCTATATGGCGAAAAACGGAAAGTCGATAGACCCGGCATTGCCGTTTTTCTACGTGCAGCATCCGCATCCGAAAGATACGTGCTATGGCCCGTGGGCGTGGGGGCACGACGCGGGAATCGTGACAAAGACGCTTTCGGCATACCAAAACGCCATCGCGTTCTCCGGCCATTCGCACTATTCTCTGACCGACGAGAGGTCTATATGGCAGGGCGCGTTCACATCGGTTGGCACGGGAACTTTGCACTACATAGGAACTCCAAGCGCGGAACGATATCCCATGGGGTTCGAGAACACAGGCTCGTCGGACTGGACGATGAATGCCCGTAAGCTGATGAAGAAAATCGACATAAAAGACTGCCGTCAGGGAATGCTGTGGAGCGTGTATGACGACTGCATAACGGTGAGGCGCCGCGAGTTTCTTTCCGACCTCGACATCGGCGAGGACTGGGTGATGCCGCTTCCGGCGGCGGAGTCGCGCCCTTTCGCGTTTGCGGAGCATGCGAAACGCCTCCGTGCGCCGGAGTTCCCGAAGGGTGCGAAACCGTCGGTATCGGAACTGAACGTGAAAAACCGCGGCGGCAAGTCGAAGGACGGCAAGGAGAGCATCCCGTCGGAGAAGAAGCCGGCGTTCAAGGTGACGGTGCCTGCTGTGACGCCTGACGACAGGGCGCGGCTTTTCGCACTTGAATTTGTCGCCAAGACTGCGGACGGCAAAAGCCAGATTAAGTTCGTGCTGCCGGAGGGCTTCAGCCATTCGCTGAAGCATGGCAAGGCGCAGTCGCGGCAGGTGTGCTACTTCCGCAAGGACGAGCTTGGCGTTGGCGGCGTGTGCTTCACGGTCACGCCCATGAACTGCTTCGGCGCGCGCGGCAAGCCGATATCGGCAGAGGTCAAGGCATGAACGCACAGTCTGCACTTGCGGCACAGCGGAGGAACAAATCGGTGAAACGGTTGATGAATGCATTGCTCTTGTCCGCCGCGTTTGTGGCGGCGTATGGCGGTTTTGCGGCGATGTCCTGCGAGGCGAAGGGGTCGCCGGACGCCTGCATCGGCGGAGGCGGGGATTGCCTGGACATCCAGGGCCTGATCGACGAGGCCTCCGCGAACGGCGGCGGAAAGGTGGTCGTGCCTGCGGGGCGGCATCTCGTCGGACAGATCGACCTCAGGAGCAACGTCGAGCTTCATCTTGAGAAGGGCGCGGTTTTAGAGGGCAAGGTGGGCCTTGAGAACTATAGGGTGACGACGCTTCCGTATTCCGAGGGAACGTGGAGCGCGGTCGTCTCGGCCATCGGCGTCACGAACGTCGCGATAACCGGCGAGGGCGAGATATTCGGGAACGGCACCGCCTGGCCGCAGCCGGAGGACTACGGCGGGAACCAGGAGGGCCTCAGGCCCCGCGGCGTATTCTTCGCGGACTGCCGCGACATACGGCTTTCCGATTTCACCTTGCGCGATTCCGCATGCTGGGGCGTTGTCTTCAAGTGCTGCGAGAATGTCGATGTGCGAAGGCTCAGGATCGACAACCACGCGAACGCCAACAACGACGGGATCGACATCGAGGCGCGGAACGCGGTGATCGCCGACTGCGACATAGACGCCGGCGACGACGGGGTGTGCATCAAGTCGAACAACCCGGACTTCGTCGTCGAGAACGTGCTTGTCACGAACGTAACGGCCCGTTCGCACTGCAACGCCCTGAAGCTCGGCACGGCGAGCCACGGCACGATGCGCAACGTCCTCTTCGTCGATTGCCGCACGGAGGCGCCGCGGCGCGACTTCGCCGACCGGCGCTTCGGGCGCAACCGCCCATGGTATGTGAACGAATGCAGGGCCAAGGCCTATCCTGGCGTCGGCGCGGACGAGCCATCGGGGCATTCGTCCATTGTCGTCGAGAACGTAGACGGCGGAGTTGTGGAAAATATCGTTTTCAGGCGGATTGCAGTGAATGGGGCCTGCGCACCAATATTCATAAGAGCCGGGACAAGAACTGGACGCCCATGCGGAACACCGCCGTCAGGCAAGAGAATTTTCCGCAATATCCTTCTTGAAGACATAGAAGGTGCCTCGCTTTCGCATGTGGCAAGTTCAATCACCGGCGTCGAAGGATGCCGTGTGAAGGGCGTCACGCTGCGGAATGTGAAAATCGCATGCCGCGGCGGCGGCGATACCGCTGCGGAAAGGAATCGTCCAGTCCCGGAAGCCGCCTGCAGATATCCCGATGCGCACATGTTCGGTTCGATTCTGCCGGCCTACGGACTTTATGTCCGCCATGTCGATGATATTCTGCTCGACAATGTCGGGTTTACTCTTGCTACAGAAACGACTGACAATCGCGATGCCATTGTGTATCATGACGTGAATGCGCGGAGATAGAAGGAAACAAGGAGATGCGTATCCCCCGAGCGAAGCGAGCGCCGAGGGCGGCTCAATGCGGGGTGCATCCTGCCGCGTCAAAACGAAACAAGATGCCCGTCTCCTTGATTAATTCCCCAATCCCGCAATCACAAATACTCTATCTCCGCTTTTGCGCGAAGTTCGGCGACGTACGTCTCGAGAGCGCGGCCGCGGGCGTCGTGTCGGAGAAGCTCCTTTATCTGGTCGTGCACGTCCACTAGCGTCTTGCCGGGATACGAGCCCGGATTGTTCGTGAAAAAGCCCGCCACATCCTCCTCGGACGGATCGTCCAGATGCGAACAGGCTTTTTCGACGAGCTTGTTCACGCGGACGCCTTTGG
This sequence comes from Verrucomicrobia bacterium UBA3841, assembly GCA_002392765.1. Taxonomy (GTDB): domain Bacteria; phylum Verrucomicrobiota; class Kiritimatiellia; order RFP12; family UBA1067; genus UBA1067. The sequence continues at coordinate 39,072 of DGHT01000055.1, forward strand.
CCAGTTCCCTTCGGAACGACATCTCGTCCAGCCGCTGCGCTTCCAGCGCTTTGGCGTAATTTTCGCGGCCACCGACCTGAGAGACGACTTTCTCGACTTCCGCGTCGATTTCGGCTTCGCTCACAGGCATGTCGAGAAGGGCTGCCTGGTCAAGAAGCAGTTTCGCTCCGATAGCCTGTTCAAGCGCCTTTTCCTCAAGATCGGGAAGACACTTGCGTATCTCGTCCGTTCCGAACCCGTGCGACGCATAGAATCTTACGAGCCTTTCGAGTTCGAATTTTATCGCCTCAGAGGGTATCTTTACTCCATTGACTTTTGCTGTTTTCATCTTGTCTCCACTTTCTTAACAGGAATATTATACTAAACGAAAGAGGAAATGTCTTTAAGTTTCCGATATTTTTTGCTATAATCTTCTATGTAAGTAGCTATCGACGATATTTATTGCGAAGGCTTTGAAAAGGTTTTCGATTTCCAACGGCCAAACGGTTCTTTATGACAGTCATTTTCTCCGTTCTCCCCGTTGCGGTACTGGTTGCCGCGCTGACATTGCTGCGTCTACCCGCGTGGTGCGCGGCGTTGATTGCGTTCGCGTCGTGCGTCGCGGACGCTTTCTTCGCGTTCTCTCTTTCTCCGTCGGGCATAGCCGCGTCCGCCGCGGCGGGCGTGTCGACCGGACTCTACCCTATCGGACTCGTGATCGTTTCCGCGCTCTTCACGTACGGCGTGACGGTCGAGTCGGGCGCCATAGAGGAGATCAAAAGGGCGCTGGCCGGGCTTTCGTCGGACAGCCGCTTTCTCGCGCTGCTGATCGCGTTCGGCTTCGGCAATTTCATCGAAGGCATGGCTGGATTCGGGACGGCCGTGGCGATTCCGTGCGCGATTCTCGTCGGCGTGAAATTCGATCCGATGAAAGCCGTTCTAAGCTGTCTCGTCGCAAACACAACTCCGACGGCGTTCGCTTCGATCGGCGTGCCGACGCTCGTGCTTGCCGGGGAGACGGGGCTGGACGCCGGCAGGCTGACGACTGTAATTGCGCTTTTGCAGATTTTCGCCACCGCGCTGACGCCTTTCCTGATTCTGATTATCGTCGACGGATGGCGCGGGATCCGGGAATGCTGGCGTCTCGCCCTTGTCGCCGACGCCGTATTCATCGGAACGTGGCTTCTCATTGCGCCGTTCATGGGATGCGAACTTCCGGATATTGCGGGAGGTCTCCTCGCCATGGCGGCGCTCGCGGCGGTCGGCGGGCGCCGCGGATCGATAGATGTAAAGCGGCAGCTTTGGGCCTGGCAGCCGTTCGCTTACGTAGTCCTGGCGCTGGGTTGCGCGGCGTTTCTTCCGCCAGAGCGAAAGATTTCTCCTGGAATCATAATCTTCGCCGCCGCCGCTGCGGGCGGATTGGGACAGGGGTTGGGCATTGCAAAGCTTCTACGTCTGGCCGTATCGACCGTTCTGCGCTATTCCAAGGCGATACTCATGATATGCACCGTCCTTGCGCTCGGCAAGGTTATGGGCGCGTCCGGCATGACACGCACGCTCGCTGACGCGCTGATCGCGTCGACAGGTTCCTTCTACCCCGCGGTGTCGAGCGTCGTAGGTGCGCTGGCGGGATTCGTGACCGGCTCCGGCACGAGTTCGTGCGTCCTTTTCGGCGCGCTCCAGGCGTCCGTAGGATCCACGGAGTTCGAAAGCCATCTCTTCGCCGCGGCGAATATAATGGGAGCGGGCATAGGCAAGATGATCTGTCCGCAGTCGATCGTGCTCGGCTGCGCGGCGGCGGGCATCGCCGGACGCGAATCCGAGACGATGGGAAGAGTGCTCCGGTATTTCGCCGTTATGCTGGCGGCCGCCTGCATTGCCACGTATTTTGCCGCTGCACTGCCGCGATGCAATGCCTGCGGATCCCGGTACGGCACCGATGCGGTCCGCGAGACCGGCGCGGCGGAGTAGAAATCGCGCAAACCGCGCGATTTACCGCAGAATCGCCGCAAAACGGATTTTGCTGATTTTCCTCGCCGATTTTGGTATAATAATATGCATCATGATTGATAAAACCGCAGTATATCCCGGGACCTTCGATCCCATGACGAAAGGGCATTTCGACCTTATCGCGAGGTCGTCGCCCCTCTACGACAGGCTTATAGTCGCCGTGGCCTCCTCGAGTTCTAAAGAGCGCGCCATGTTCAGCTGCGAAGAGAGGGTGTCCATGATACGCGAGGATTGCGCCGCCGCCGGTCTCGCCAACGTCGAGGTTAAGGTCCTCGACACGCTCCTTGTCGATTTCTGCAAGCGCGAAGGCGCGAAGGTGATCATCCGGGGCGTGAGGGTTTACAGCGATTTCGAATACGAATTCCAGATGGCCCTCACGAACAGGCGGCTCGAACCGTCGATCGAGACGCTGTTCATGATGCCGAGCGAAAGCCTCGCGTACGTCACGGCGTCCACGGTTCGCGAGATATCCAGCTACGGCGGCGACACCGCTCCGTTCGTCACCGAAGCGGTGCAGAAGCGTCTTGAGGCGTACAGGAAGAATTTTAGGGAACAACAAAAAAACAGACAAAACGAAAAATGAAAATCAGCGAAGACATAAAATACGTCGGCGTAAACGACCATGACATCGACCTGTTCGAAGGCCAGTATGTAGTCCCTCTCGGGATGGCGTACAATTCATATCTTGTGAAAGACGGGAAGCTGACCGTGTTCGACACGGTCGACGCGCGTTTCGGCGAAGAGTGGCTCGCCAACGTCCGCCGCGAAGCCGGCGGAGCGGCGATCGACTATCTCGTCGTCCAGCACATGGAGCCCGACCATTCGTCCAACGTCGCGCTTTTCGCCAAGGCGTACCCCGGCGCGAAAATCGTAGCGAGCCAGCAGGCGTTCGCGATGATGAAGAACTTCTTCGGAACCGATTTCGCCGACAGGCGCATCGTCGTGAAAGAAGGCGACACCCTTTCGACCGGACGGCACACGTTCACGTTCGTCGCCGCGCCGATGGTCCACTGGCCCGAGGTGATCGTCACGTACGATTCGGCGGACAAAGTTCTGTTCTCCGCCGACGGTTTCGGCAAGTTCGGCGCGAACGACGCCGTCGATCCAGAGGGCTGGGACTGCGAGGCCAGAAGGTACTACATCGGAATCGTCGGGAAATACGGACCGCAGGTCCAGGCGCTTCTCAAGAAGGCCGCGGGTCTCGACATCGCGACGATCTGCCCGCTCCACGGGCCCGTCCTTTCGACGCCCGAAGAGATTTCCCACGCCGTTTCGCAGTATTCAACGTGGTCTTCCTACTCGGTCGAGACGGACGGCGTTCTCGTTGCGTACACTTCCGTCTACGGCCACACTAAAGCGGCGGCGCTGAAGCTTGTCGAAATGCTCAAGGCCAAAGGCTGCCCCAAGGTGGCCGTCGCCGACCTTGCGCGCGACGACCAGCCCGAAGCGGTCGAGGATGCGTTCCGCTACGGGAAGATGGTTCTTGCGACGACGACGTACAACATGGACATATTCCCCTGGATGCGCCATTTCATCTGGCATCTGACCGAAAGGAACTACCAAAACCGCAAGGTCGGATTCATCGAGAACGGCTCGTGGGCGCCTGTCGCGGCCAAGACGATGAAGGCCATGTTCGAAAAGTCGAAGGGCTTGAAGTTCTGCGACACGGTCGTGACAGTCAAAAGCGCGCTCGATTCCGGCAGCGAGGCGATGCTCGAACGTCTTGCCGACGAGATTCTCGCCGATTGACCGCGGCAAAGGACGGCTCGGACGTTGAAAGAGCGCATTGCCAGACATGTGGCCGAGATACCGAAGAGCGGCATTCGCCGCTTCTTCGACATCGTAGCCCAGTCGAAAGACGTAGTGTCTCTCGGAGTCGGCGAACCGGATTTCGACACCCCGTGGCACATTTCCAGGGCGGCAGTGACATGCCTAGAAAACGGCGGAACGCACTACACGTCCAATCTCGGTACGCCGCGTCTGCGGCGCGCGATTTCGGACTATCTGCAAAGGCGTTTCGCCGCATCGTATTCGCCGGACAACGAAATACTCGCAACGGTCGGAGTGTCCGAGGCGATCGATCTCGCCGTCCGCGCGATATGCTCGCCCGGAGACGAGGTGCTGTACCACGAGCCGTGCTTCGTCAGCTATTCGGCGACGGTGCGTCTTGCGCACGCGACGCCCGTAGCGGTCCAAACGCGCAAGGAGGACTCTTTCGCACTGACCGTCGACGCGCTGGAGAAAAAGGTCACGCCCAAGACGAAGGCGCTTCTGGTGAACTTCCCCTGCAACCCGACAGGAGCGACGGTTTCGCGCGCAGAGATGGATGCGATTCTCGATTTCTGCTCGAGACACGACATCTTTCTGCTGGCCGACGAAGTGTACAGCGAACTCAACTACCGCGTTGACGGCATCGACAATCCGAAAACCGTGCTGCCGTCGTTCGCGGCGGGCGGGAAGCGCCGCGATCTTGTGATACTGCTGAACGGTTTTTCGAAAAGCTGGGCGATGACAGGCTACAGGCTCGGCTACGCTGCGGGCCCGGCAGACGTGATCGACGCGATGATGAAAATCCACCAGTACGGGATAATGTCGGCGCCGACCCTGGCGCAGGCGGCCGGGGTGGAGGCGATGGATTTCGGCGACGCGGATGTTGCGAAAATGCGGCGCGAGTACAGGCGCAGGCGCGATTTCATGGTTGCCGCTCTGAACGCAGCGGGGCTTGAAACCCCCGAACCGGGCGGCGCGTTCTATCTTTTCCCGGACGTATCCTCCACCGGCCTTTCCGGGGACGATTTCGCCATGGAGCTTCTCGAAGGGCATAAGGTCGCATGCGTGCCCGGATCGGCTTTCGGGAGCGAGGCGTCGCGGTTCGTCAGAATGAGCTACGCCACGTCGATGGAAAAACTGAAGACCGCGGCCGCGCGCATCGCAGGGATGTGCGAGAGCCGCAAACGGAATTTCTGAAACGTTCAGCAAGGGAGAATGGCATATGCAAAGAACCGTGTTGTTCGCCGTCGCGGCCCTGGCAGCCGCCTGCGCGTCCGCCGCGCCGACAGTCGAGAACGAAGCGCTCCGGGCGTCCAAAGGCGTACTGGTGCTCCAGTGCGGCAGCGACTGGTGCGTGAGCGGCGAAGACGTCCGGTCGGTTTTCAATTCCGCCGCCTTCAAAAAGAACAGACATGTAGCGCAGTTTGTCACGGCCGTGTATGACGAGATGGACAGCCCGACCGACGACGTCAGGGCAAAGAACGACTTGGTCAAGTCCATGCTGATAAGGACGAAACGTTTCCCCGCGATTACGTGTTTCACGCCCGGACCGGAATTCAAGGTTTTCGCGCAGATTGAAAACATCCCTTCGAGCGTCACCGCCGAGAAGCTCGCCGGCGCGATAGCGAAGACCGTCGCCACCAAAGACAAGGCGGAGGCTCTTTTCAAGAAGGCGGCCCAGGCCAAAGGCGAGGCGGCGGCAGATCTGTACGGCGAGGGGTTCGATCTTCTCGCGACGAGAATGGGTCCGTTCCATTTCAAAGAGCTGACGACCGGTAAATTCGCGTGGAAAAAGGAATGGGGCGCGCTTTGCGAACTGGACGCCGGCGACAGGTTCGGCTGGCTGGCGCACTTCGACATGGACGAGTACAAGACCGTCAAGATGGTCGAGAAGGTGACGGGAATGCGCGAATCTCCGTCGGGAAGCATCGACCAGTACGTCAAATCGGTCAAATCGATCCCGCAGAAGCATTTTACGCCCAACCAGAAGCAGGCCGTCAAGGTCGTCGAATACGCCGCCACGGGTTCGACCGGCAAGGCGCTTTCGCAGGGGGAACGCAAACTGATGGAGGAGGCGTTCGCTCTCGGACGCGATACGTTCTGGGGCCAGTTCGCAATGGGCAGGCTCATGATGGACGGCGCGAAAATCGAATCGAAGGGACTCCCTGCGGCAAAAGTCCGCGAAAGACCGAAGAACGCGTCCGGAACGCGAAAGCCATTCCCCCTTGAGCAGGCGAAGTCGGCGATTGCCAGTATCAAGCCCGGAGCGAAACTCACCGACCAGCAGAAGATGGCCGTGGCACGCTACACTGTTCTCAGGCTGATAGGCGTCGAGGGGTGGAACAAAGTCCATGACAGGCCCGGCGGACAGCAGTTCATGGCAACGTTCATGAACGACCGCGAGTGGCTGGAGGATTTCGCGTGGAGCGGATCGTTCCCGGTCCCCGGCGACCCCTGGAACATGAACGACGTCACGACTCCCGGCGCTGCGGCCGGCGCCATCGATTCGCTTGAGGAGCTGGTTTTCCAGGACAATGGCAGATGGACGGAGTTCGCCGACGGCAAGTACGAGAACAACGAGGGCAGGAAGTTCATGACCGCCCTCGCGCTCGTGTATCCGTCGGCCGACTCGGCGTGGCTCGCCGACGTCCTCGACGCCTACCGCGCGACCGCTCTCGCGGGAAGACTCCACAAGGCCGCCTACTCGCAGCCGGTGTGGCAGTGGCGCTTCGCGGTCCACCAGGGACATCCAACCGCAGGCGTCGACAACATGGCCGCGCAGCAGAGGCACCTCGACAAGTTCGTCAACCTTCCCCTGCGCGAATACTCGGGCACGCCGTGGATGATTGAATACAGGCTCAAAAACTGTTTCGGCGATTCGGTGCACGGTCCACTCTACTACAAACCGTGGGCCACGGCCGGCGAATGGCCCAAGCGCAAATATTCCCAGATAGTCGGGGGCGTGTGCGGCGAGCTTTCGAAGTTCGGAAGCGCCATTTCCAATTCGCACGGACTTCCCTCCACGACCGTCGGACAGCCGGGACACTGCGCGTATTCGCGCCGTCTTCCGGACGGGGACTGGATTCTCGACTACAACGTGACCGGACACTCGCAGATGCACATGTGCTTCTGGGGCAAGCACGAATGGCAGTACTGCGCGGCGATCGAGAAGACGTACAATGTCGACCGCGAACTGCGCCTGGGCGCCGAGCGGATGATCGCCCTCGCGTGTCTCGCCGAGGATCGCGGACGCGACCGCAAGACGGTGGAAAACTTCTACCGCCACGCGTGCGCCGCGTATCCAGAGCACTACGGCGCGTGGAAGCTGTACGGCGACTGGCTCATGCGCACGAATACTCCGCTCGACGAACTCAGGGTGTGGGTGCGCGGATGCGCGCGCGGCATGAAGACAGGACGCCAGCCGCTGTGGAACATACTCACCCCGTATTTCGAACGCGTCGCCAAAGAGAAGGGCGTCGCTGCGCTCAAGGCGGACCTCCTCGAATTCGCGCCGCTCCTCAAGCAGGGCCAGGGGAAGCTCCAGGAGGAGGCCGATTTCAGCACCGTTCTGCAAAAGTGGGGCGAATTGCTCGGGTCGGACGAGCTGACGCGATACGACGTTTTGAAGGCAATGCTTGTCGCGCAGTTCGGTACGCGCGAATACTTTTCCCAGACTCTCGGCTGGGGATCCGACTATTACACGAAAATCCCGGGAGGCATGGAGAAATTCGTCAAGTGTCTCTCGGAGGTTTTCGCGTTAGGCTCGAAAAAGTCCGGCGGGAAGGGGAAGGAAATCCAGTCCGGAATCGACTTCAAACCTCTTATGCTTTCCGCCAGCAAGAACGGAAATCTCGAGGCGTTCAGAATCATGGCCAATCTGCAGAACAAACTGTCGCCGAGGTTCAAGAAGGGGGCGGATTTCCCGTCTTCCGATTTCGGCAACCCTCTTTTGAGCGGCGACGGCCTGCTTATGACCTCGACGACGAGCAGCTGGGACGATCCGTCCCGCTACCAGTATGTGATCGACGCGTCCGCCCCCGACGGGAACGGTTTCCACACAGCGAAGGAGAAGGCGCCTTGGGCGACGGTGAAACTGCCGGGGCCGTCGTCCATATCCGGCGTGGTCGTGGTAAACAATTCCGGCGGATACAATGCGACAAGGCAGGCGCCGCTTTTCGTGGACGTCTCGCGCGACGGCACGACATGGACGCGCGTCCATACGGACGAAAACGTCCGCGACACATACAGGATCGATCTCCGCGCCAGTGCGCCGCTCGCCCAGTACGTCCGCGTGGGACGCGTAGAAAACGCCAAGGAGGAAGTCTACCACCTTTCCAAGATCCTCGTCTACGGCAAAAAGTTCTACTGAGTTCCGCCGATTCTCCAGATTCCTATTCACTGGATACGATTCTTTTGATATAATTCTACACCATGAAAAACAAGATATTTGCGATATCCGCTTTGGCTTCCGCGGCCTGCTTCGCGCAGGAGCCCGAGGGAGTCTACGGCTGGCTTGACGATGCGCTTTCCTTCGGCGGCGATCTGCGCATCCGCCAGGAGATGATAAACAACACCCCCGGTCTGCCCGGAGGCGGCGTGGCCATGCCTCTCGAGCGCGGAAAGTTCAGGAACCATCTCCGGTACCGTCCGCGCGTTTGGGGCGCGTTCGCTCCAGATTCGCACTGGAAACTTTACGTCCGCCTTGCGGACGAATTCAGGTGGAACGTCCGTCCGAAAAACCATGCGGACGCGTTTCCGGGCGAGCTGATCATCGACAATCTTTACCTGGAGGCGACCGACCTTTTCGACGATTTCCTCGATTTCAAAATCGGCCGTCAGGACATCTACGGACTTTACGGCCTCGATCACTTGTTCGTCGACGGAACGCCCGGCGACGGTTCGAGATCCGTGTATTCCGATGTCGCAAGGGGAACGCTCAAGTTCGACGAGACGGAAAAGCTCGATTTCTTCATGCTGTACAACAAGGACGACAACCCCGCGCGCGTCGGAACGCGCAGATCCAAGCACAAGCCGCTTGCAGGGTTCGGCGGCGGCGCGGAACCAGAAATGGACGATTGGGGATGGGGCGCGGTATATTCAGGCGAAATGGCCAAATCTCTGCCTTACCAGATTTTCGCCATGCAGAAACACACCGCATCTTTCCACCGCCAGGGTGTCAAGCATCCGCGCAAGAGGCGCGAACTGCTGGGCGTGAAGCTGATGCCGCGCCTAACCGACGAACTTACCCTGCAGCTGGAGGCGATGGGACAGGTCGGGCGCGACGGAGAAGGGAACTGGTTAAGCGGCTGGAGCACCTATTCAGGACTTAATTGGAAAAAGAAAACCGATGCGGGTAAGTGGACGCCGTTCGCGAACTTCGGCGTACACGTCATGAGCGGCGACAAAAACGCGGCCAAGGAGGATGGCGGCAACCGCGCATGGGATCCGATGTGGTCGCGCGGCGTGAACGATTCGGAACTCTTCCTTTACGGAACCCACTACGGCGCGGCATGGTGGAGCAACATGGTTCTTTTGAAGCTGAATCCCGGAATCGATTTCGGCAGGAACCACCGCGTTTCCGCAATGACCGGCGCGCTGTTCGCCGCGCGCGACGACGGTATGGGCGGCGGAGACGGCAGTTTCAAAGGCTGGATGAACCAGATACGCTACGATTTCCCGCTCCTTATCGCGGATAAAGACAAAGGCGAACGCTTCGAAATCGTCGGACACGTTTACGCCGAACTTTTCAACCCCGGCGACTATTTCCGCACGGACCGCCCGTCGTGGTTTCTCCGCTGGCAGGTGGAATTCAGGTTCTGACATGGACGATTTCGGAAAACTGAAATCCGCGTATCTGAGATATGTGGATACGTACAGGGGCGGGGACGGACGTCTCCCGCCGATGATGCAGCTCAAGCTTGAGCACACGATGAAGGTGCTAGATGCGGCGGAGAAGATATGCGAAGGGGAGTCGTTCGACCCAGAGACGCGTCTCGCCTGCCGCGCGGCGGCGCTCCTTCACGACACGGGACGGTACGAACAGCTGAAACTCTACGATACGTTCCGCGATTCAGATTCAGTGGACCATGCCGTTTTCTCGCACGATATCGTGTCGGAGAAAGGATGGCTCGAAGGATGGAAAGCGAAGGACTCCATTCTCGTTGCCGTGCTGTACCACAACCGGCGCGAAATACCTTCGGAGGGGATGGACGCGCTGACGCTCGCGTGCTGCAAAGTCGTGAGGGACGCCGACAAGCTCGATATTTTCCGCGTCCTTGAAGACCAGGTCGCAAACACGGACTGGCGCAACGATTCGCGCGCTTTCTGGAACCTGAAAACGGACGCGCCGCCGAATCCAGTCGTCGTCGGGAACGTGCTGCGCGGGGAAAGCGTGGCGTACCAGGACATCAAGTGTCTTGCCGATTTCGTGCTAATACAGGTTGGGTGGATGATTTCCGGGCTGGAATACCCGACGTCCCGCCTTATCTGCGCCCAGCGCGGGCATCTTGCCTTCAGAAGGGATTTCATGCACCAGCTCACGGCGGACCCGTCCATTGACACCGTCTGTCTCAAGGCCGAAAAAATTCTTGCGAAGGAAAAGATCGCGGCGCTTGTCCGCGATACGTCGTCGACGATTCCCGAGGACGTCCGCGCGGCGCTTTCCCGCGCGCGGGACGTGGAGGACGGAGCGACGGCCCGCGCAATCCTAGATACTATTCTCGAAAATTGCGAGGTTGCGGCGAACGCCCGGACGCCGCTATGCCAGGATACCGGCATACTTACGTTTTTCGTAGATCGTTCGCTTGCCGGGATAGTCGACCGCGATCTCGTCGCCGAAGCCGTCCGCCATGCAACATCCAAAGGCTGGCTCAGGAAAAACTGCATCGACCCTCTGGACGGCAAGTCGTACGACGACAATGTCAGCACCACGCTCCCCGTGGTCAAATACACCGATCTCGGTGGCCGCAAAATAATTCTGCTCATGAAGGGCGGCGGCTCGGAAAACATGTCGCGGCAGTATTCTCTGCCCGACGCCTCGCTCGGAGCCGGGCGCGATCTCGATGGAGTTGAAAAATGCATAGTCGACGCCGCTCTTGAAGCGCAGGGATACGGATGCGCGCCCGGGGTGCTGGGCGTCGCGATCGGCGGCGACAGATCCGAGGGGTACGCGAAAGCGAAAGAGCAGCTTCTGCGCGATCTCGGCGACGAAGCGTCAGATCCGCGCCTTGCGGCCCTCGAACGCTCCGCGCTCTCCAAAATCAATTCGCTCGGAATCGGTCCGATGGGGCTTGGCGGGCGCACTACGGCGCTCGCCGTCAAAGCGGCCGCGCTCTCCCGCGTTCCGGCCAGCTATTTCGTGACTGTCGCCTACATGTGCTGGGCGTTGAGAAGGAGGTCTGTCGAGATATGAAACGCATTCGATATCCTTTCGACGAGAATACGGTCAGGAGTCTCGACGCTGGAGACGTCGTCGAAATCGACGGTGTTCTGATAACGGGACGCGACAGACTCCACAAGCATTTCGCCGACGGGAAGCATATCGACGCCGATTTCAGGGACGGGGCGCTCTACCATTGCGGGCCGGTGTCCGTGGAAACCCCGGACGGCTGGAAAATCGTCGCCGCGGGCCCGACCACGTCTGTGAGGGAAAACCCCTACGAGCCTGCGTTCATCGAAAAATCCGGCGTCCGGATCGTGATAGGCAAAGGCGGCATGGATGCAGCGACCCTGGAAGCAATGCAAAAGCACGGGTGCGTCTACATCCAGGCCGTCGGCGGCGCCGCGGCGGTCGCCGCAAGATGCGTCAAACGCGTCGTTCGCGTTGCGCATCTCGAAGAATTCGGCGCGGCGGAGGCTCTTTGGCATCTCGAGGTCGAGAGATTTCCCGGAGTTGTGGCGATGGACGCAAAAGGACGCAGCCTTTTCGAGGCTGTGCGCAAATCCTCGAAGAGCCGATTTGAAGCCATGTTCGAATAACATGGTGGAATTCTGGAATTTTTTCCAAGGAGAGGGTGGCGTCCCGTCCGTTCAAGATGCTTTCGGCTACAACGACCGCAGCGAGGTCGTTCCCGTCTCCAAATCGGTAGGGCGCGATGACCCCATCGCGCCGCCGGGAGGGTCGCAGCTTGTTGCGACCGCTTACACCGCCAACAGTTTGAACCAGTACACTTCTATTTCGACTTCGGACTTCGGACTTCAGATTTCACGCCTCAATTCGACGATGATGTGCTGCTATGGGGCCAAACCTCGCAGCAAGGTTGAAAAGCAGTTGCTCAATTGCGAAATCCCCAGTTCCCTGTTCCCCGTTCCCTGTTCCCTGTTCCCCGCAATTCGGAAATATCGTCGCAATTATCGAACCATTTTGATATAATATTTCCTTGAAAGATGAAATACTCAAATAACATATCCCTGACACTGTTGCTGATTTTCAGTTTTTCTCTGTCAGGCTTGCTTCTCGCCGACGATGCGGCTGGGTTTGTGCGCGTTTCCGTGGAATCAAATACCGAAGCGGTTGTTGAAATGCCGTATTCACCATTACACCCAAACATGTCCATACAATGAATGTCGCATCATGAATATCAAGTCATCAGCCTTCCTTTTGACTGTTGCAGGAACTTTGTCCCTCCAAGCTGTCGAGTTTACGGTAAATACGATGCCGATATCGCCGTTCGGCGACACCGAAGTCTCCACCAACATGGCGATAAACAGGGCCGATATCAGTTATGCCGATTTGCATTTCGCCTTTGACGGGACGCCGACGAACAGCCTTGAGTTGGCCTTTGGAACCGATTGGAACACGAACGGCG
>DGHT01000038.1:0-5853 GCA_002392765.1 Verrucomicrobia bacterium UBA3841
ATACCCCACGATTGATTGTAGGCGGGGAAGTGCTGGTGGGATTGTGATTCTGGCGTCTAGTAGCGGCAGATACAGGGCAGTAAAGTGCAGAGTTGGCAGATTGCGCCAGAAGCCGCCAAATCTCGGCTGTGTGGGCTTTGGCGGGTCAAGACGGCTGGGTGTTCGCCCGGAGGCGTAAGCCGCGCCACAGGCGGCGAGTGGCGGCTCTGTGCGAAAAACAGAAAAGCCGCCGACTCCATCGCTGGAATCGGCGGCTGAGTAGTTGCGGCAAGATTATTAGCCGCATTGGGGGTCAATCTCCAGGTTGCTCTTGATCGTCGGCATCTGGGTCGTAGTATTCGGGGAGTTCTCCCTCTTCTTCGGGATCGGACTCATCGTCGTCCTCATCGCTGTCATCGTCATCTTCGAGCCTTTCGTCGTAGGGGAGTGCTTCCGTTTCGAGAGCGTTCTGTTCGTCCAATGCGGCGTCCAGCGAATTATCCTCGCCGGGATTTACGTATAGTTCTTTCATGTTGATTTCTCCTTTGAATTAACGGCGGGGTCTGTCGCCTTTCCGCGTGTATTCGTTAGCGAGTCCTGCGTCGCCAAGAACATAAGTCCTGTTTCTGTCTTCAATCAATACGCGCTTGAGAAGATGCCCTGCGGACTTCCCTGCCATCTTGACGGCATCGTCCGAAGAGTACCCCTCGCGGATATATTTTTCGTAAAAGACATCCATAGGCGTGCCTTCCCAGAAGTAGTTTGCGCCGCTTAGCAAATCGCGGGCCGCGAACTGCAATCCTTCGCAGTCCGCACATCGTGCGCGGACAGCTCCGAGCAGGAAGTCCAACATCCGCTGGATTTGTTCTGGCTCAACGCCGCGAATCGATCCTCCGCGATGCGTTTCAATGGGATTGCCTTGTTTATCTTCTAGCATATTCTGCCCCCTTGTTGAGTTGATGTTCGTTTAATCCGCCGAACAGGAAACGTCCCTTGCGGGTTTCTCCCGTCGACGGTTCAATCTTCCGAAACGCCCTTATGACGCCGGAATTACTGGTGTGCGCATTAGGGCGCACGTTGTGATTAGACATAATGTCCTCCTGTGCCACTGCACGATCTGAACGTTAAGTCTGCTCCATGTATGTGATGCTGAAAATGGTTTCTGGAACTTGTTGTGTGTCAATAGTTTCTCGGGGATCGGCAGTTTGGCACAGTTCATAAGTAGATGCCAAGCCTTGCATGTTTTGAAGGCCCTGCCTACTGGTAGACCGGCTTGTCTCACCATTCAGTTTCTTGTCCACTTGCTCGTTATTGGTGTCTGCCACTCGTGGGCAGTACAACTTCTTCTTCAATACGAGCCATTTATGTACGGTCACCCGTGGTTATGTATGTAGAAAATATATTAGGTGCCGCCATCGCAGTCCGTGCGACTTCGGTTCGGTGCCCGTGTCACCGCATCTCGGGTTTGTTTCTTTTTTTGTTGCCGCTGAATCAAGGCTTCCTCTAGCCGCGAAGAAACTCATCATCAGCCCATTGGGTAGTAGTTAATCTTGTAGAGTGCAAAAAACAAGCTCCACCTATTTCCAGCACACGATTTTCAAAGAACAGGCATCCTGACGATTGCCAAGACGCCGCGTATTTTATCATATTGCTTGAATCATGGTCAACAGGGCATTTTCGTTCACGCTTATCCCGTTTTTTTCGGGATAAATTATCCCTTTTTTTCTTGAAAGGGGCTTAAACAGCGGGTGATAAATATTTTCAGGACACTCCAAAAACGCGTTAGACTTTATTTTCTAAATGCGTTATGTAGCAAAAAATGCCGATTTCGCGCCATTCCCCTCCCGACCGCAATTTCACAGGCTGGCTCTGACAACGGTTTCCCGCCGCGCATGCGTCTCATGCGCGTCCATAAAACCGGTTTTGCCGCAACAGTCGATACAGTCTCGAGATTGTCCGAGACGAAATCATAGTTGTTCAACCAGCCCGAGCGGCGCGCGCGGCCCGGAGAGGCGGGGCGTTTCGGCGACGTTGAAGCCGAGCCATGCATACCGGAAAACGGAGACGCGCACACTCTGGCGAGGCTTCACCGAGCGCGTGCGGAGGTTCTGCAACATGAAAAAGCGCCTACGGCGCGCGCGTTCGCCCGAAACGCCTCGCCACGCAGGGCCGAAACGAATAGAAAATCGCGAAAAGTGCCCATTATTTGCACTTATAAAAAAAACCGGGATAAGCGTGTTATTTGACTTCAAAAAGAAAGTGTCAACCTATCATAAAACGGGACAAGCGAGAAATGGTAGAATCAATAAAAGAAGATTCGAGTGAACCTTTTGAGGGAAGAAGTGCATATTACTGTATAGAGAAGGTGTCTGCGCGAATGGTGAACGCGAAGGCACAAACAAAGATGGAAGTCTGGCAAGAGATACGAAAAGACAAGGAACGCGGAGCGGAAAGGCTGGTTGCCGAATACGGCAACTGCCTTTATGCGGCCGCCGTCTTGCTTTGCGCCAACGACCAAGACGCCGAGGAGCTTGTCTTCCGCACATTCGACCAGGCGGTAAAGAAGATACGTCTCTTTGACCCCAGCCGGAACTTCTTCACTTGGCTGTACGCGATCATGCTCAACTTCCACCGCATGAACCATCGCCGCCGCCGCGTAGAGGAAGTCCCAATGGGGGCGGCGGAAGACCTGCCGGAGCAGGTCGCGGGCACGGCGGCGGAAACGCATAATGCCGACGATGAGGTTGCGAACGCCATACGTGCGCTCTCGCAACCGCTCCGGGAGGTAGTCGTGCTGCGCTATTTCGCCGGCAAATCCGTCGAGGAGATTGCCGCCGCGCTTGATGTCCCGGTTGGAACCGTCAAGTCGCGTCTGCACAATGCACGAGAAATGCTTGTTGGACTATTGCCCGGACATGGAAAGGAGAAATCATGACAGAAGAGAAAGTTGACCGCGTCCTGACTGCATGGGCCAGGGACTATGTAGCGGGGAAATCCCTGCCGGAATGTTTTTCCGAGAGACTGCGGCTCTCGGTTCGCCGTTCGCGGCGGGCGTTCAAGGTAAGGCTTGCGATACTCATTGCTCTGATAGCCGCAACCGTCACGCTCGCCATCGGCATGACTGGACGCACAACGCCACCGTCGGACAAAAATGCGGCTCTCATTGCGGCAAATGCAAATGGTGCCGCAAAGGAAGAATGCGTCACGGGCTGGGCTTTGCTGAGCATGTTCCGCGAGTGCTTCCGTCGTGGCAGGTCCGGCAAGAAGAAGGAGGATGAATAATGGAGTTGACGGGGCAGGGGCTCGTGTTGATGATCGCGGGCGTGTCCGCCGTCCCGATGGCGGCGCGCGTCTCAAACAAGGTCGCGCTTGCGGAAGACCCGACTAACTACGTCCTCATGCAGGCTATGGGGCCGAACGTATCCGGCGTGATCGGCTCGGCTGTCGTCGCCGGTGTGCTCTACACGCTTTGCAGATAATTCCATGTCGAATCTGATTTTGGCTTCAACGGCTGTCGCCGAACTTCCATTGACCGAGAAGATGACGCTTCTCGCGCTTCAGGTAGGGCTCATCCTCTTTGCGGCAAAACTCGGCGGAATGCTTGCGGTTCGCGTGAAGCTGCCGAGTGTTCTTGGCGAACTTGCGGCCGGCATTGTGATTGGCCCGTGGGCGTTGGGCGGCATTGGGTTCGGGTCTGGGCTTTTCCAGAACGGACTGTTCCGCGGCGCTGAACTTCGGGCTGTGGCGGCGGCGACCGGCAGTCCGCCTTTCGCCGTGACGCCGGAACTGTACGGGCTATGCACCATCGCATCGGTCGTGCTTCTGTTCCTGTCGGGCATCGAGACGAACCTCAAGATGTTTCTGCGATTCGCATTCACCGGATCGCTCGTCGGCATCGGCGGAGTGGTGGCGAGTTTCCTGTTCGGCGACCTTTGCGCAGTCTATCTGCTGCCGAAGTTTCTCCCTGCGACGTTCGGCCATCTGGCCGATCTTCCGACCCTTCAGGCGATCCTCTCGCCAGCCGCGATGTTCATGGGAATCATGTCCACCGCGACATCCGTGGGCATCACGGCCCGCATCCTTTCCGAACGGCGGAAGATGGACACCGAGGAAGGCGTCACGATCATGGCGGGCGCGGTCATCGACGACGTCCTCGGCATAATTGTCCTCGCCATCGGCATGGGCATCATCGCGGCCAGCGGGAAGGCGGAGGCCGGAAGTTCCGTCAACTGGCTCGGCATAGGCAAGGTCGCGGCAAACGCCTTTGGAGTCTGGCTGGGCGGGACTGTCATCGGCATTCTGCTTGCGCGGAGGATTTCATGGCTTTTGAAGCTCTTTCGCAGTCCGGTTGCAATAGCGACCCTCGCCTTCGGTCTTTCGCTGGTGATTGCAGGGCTGTTCGAGTCGATGGGGCTGACGCTCATCATCGGCGCATACGTGATGGGGCTTGCGCTTTCCCGCACAGACCTCAAGCATCTTATCCAGGAGAACCTTCAGAGCGTCTATACCTTCCTTGTCCCTGTGTTCTTCTGCGTAATGGGCATGATGGTTGACGTTTCGGCGCTTTGCTCGAAGCCAGTGCTGATATTTGGCGCAATATATACGTTTCTTGCCGTGGCGGCAAAAGTGGTTGGATGCGCAATCCCTTCGCTGTTCTGCGGATTCAACACACTTGGCGCGCTTCGTGTCGGCGCAGGGATGATACCACGTGGAGAGGTCGCTTTGATTGTAGCCGGCATCGGCGTCTCGACAGTCGTGGACGGCAAGCCGATCCTGTCGCAGGAGGTGTTCGGCATCGGCATCCTGATGACGCTTGTGACGACTGTAGTCGCCCCGCCGTGCCTTGTGGCTTTGTTCTCCACGAACCGTCCGGGCGTGCGCGGCAGACGCTCGCCGTCAAATGAGACCTCGCGGCCTTTCAGCTTTGTCCTCACGTCCGATAATGTCGCGCAGATGATGCTGGAACGGCTCATCTCCACATTCCGCGACGAGGGTTTCTTCACTTTTCTGCTCAATGCCGACGAAAACATATGGTCGGTGATGTTGAATGACGCGGAAATCTCCGTTAGGCGCGAGGGGCGGAAAATCTGCTTTGAAAGCACCCCTGATGAAGAGGCGCTTGTGATGGGCGTGTGGCTTGACGTTGTAGGGCAGATGCGCTCTGTCGCCGAGGAGCTGTCGCACCCAGTCCGACAGGACGAAGTCGGCGCGTTCATTAGAAACGAGGCCATGCGCGACGACGGATCGCCGCGCATGCCGAAGAAACGGCTGCGCGATTACTTGATGCTTCCCGCGTTGACTGCGTCGACAAAGCAAGAGGCCATTGAAAAGATGGTGGATGCGATTGCGGCAGAGAGTCCCGACGCGATAAGCGACGCAGGGGAGGTCAAGAGGACGATCCTCGCCCGTGAACGGGCCATGAGTAGCGGCCTTGACCACGGCATAGCCGTCCCCCACTGCAAAACGGACGCGGTTACTCGCATCGTCGGTGCCGTGGCAATTGTCGCCGAGCGCGAAGACGGCGTTCCGGCAATCGCCGACTACGAGACGTTCGACCATACGCCGGTCCGAATCATCGTGCTGACGGTCGCTCCGAAGAATCACAATGCGCCATATCTCCAGCTGATGGCGTCGTTGAGCCGAATACTTCATGCGTCATCGGCATATCGCCGGCTTTTGATGTGTACATCGGCAGAATCAATGAAGGACTTTTTCAGTTCAAAACAGAAGGAGAAGACAACATGACTACTAAAATCATCGTCATCGTCGGCGCTTCCATCGCCACGGTCGCGCTTATGTTTGTTCTCGGCAGAATGGCCGACGGCAAATCGGACGACACGGAGAAAAAAGACACCGAGCAGAAGAGTTGAGCAG
>DGHT01000038.1:6061-32059 GCA_002392765.1 Verrucomicrobia bacterium UBA3841
GGTCGTTCGGCGTTTCACCGTTCATCATCGGCATGGTTGTGATTGGGTTCGGCACGTCCGCCCCGGAACTGGCCGTGTCTGCGATTTCCGGCGGCATGGGGCATTCCAATCTGTCGCTTGGAAACGCCTACGGCTCAAACATCTTCAACATCGCCGCCATACTCGGAATTGCGGCGATGATCCATCCCCTGTCGGTCAAGCCGCTGGCGGCGTTCATGGCGTCACCGCTGTTGGCTGGGATAGCGCTCCTGTCCTGTCTGCTTGTCTGCGCAGGTGGCGGATTCTCCCGTTTGGACGGCATCATCCAGTTGGCGACTTTCGCAGTCCTTCTGCCTCTCTACTGTTGGCTCGACAAGAAATCGAAGAGCGCGAATGTGTCTGCGGACTGTGTGCCTGCGGCAACAAGACAACATTATTGGGTTGCCCTGTCTGGCGGGCTTGCCCTGCTCGTGGCATCGTCGCATCTGCTGGTGTGGGGAGCAGTTTCGGCGGCACGGTCGCTTGGCGTTTCGGAGCTATTGATCGGTCTCACTATCGTTGCGGCGGGTACATCGCTTCCGGAACTGGCGTCGGCCATAGCCTCGGCGCGGAAGGGCCAAAACGACTTCGTGCTTGGCAACATCATCGGATCGAATTTCTTCAATATGCTTGCCGTGGTCGGTTTGAGCGGCACGATATGCCCGTTCAAGGACGTGTCACCCCACGTTCTCTCGCGAGATTTGCCGGTTATGGTTCTCTTGTCGCTGTCCATTGGCTTTTTCGGGATCAACTACCGGAAACCATCTGGCGCTGGGCGGATTGCACGCCTTGAAGGTGCTGCCTGGTTGCTGGTGTTCGTGGGCTATGCCGCCTTGTTGATAATGCAAGAAGTCAAATAGAGACATCCCGAATCTGAGTGATTTGGTAGTTTCGCCATTAATGGCAAGTCGATGTTTGGTATAATACAACTTGCTGAAACTAACGAAAGGAGTTAACCACGCGAAATCTGATTTTAGGTTCTCGGCAAGCGCCTCTGCGGTGCTGAACATCCTCCGCTCGTTCGTCGCGGCAAGCGACAACGACTACCGCCTCCGCCGCGCCGTCTGACGGCCAGAGTCTGCGCTTTGCGCACAAAGCCCGCCACGTTGCCGCGTGTCGGGCTTTCCCCGCTTGAGCGGCCAACCGCGCCTTCTGGCCAGAGAAGCCCCGCACGGGCCAACGTCGCGCGCTATGCGCCGCTACATCTCCGTCAATTTGCGCAATTCCTCACGAAGGCGCTCGGCTTCCGTCTCGTCGCTGGGCCTCTTGTGACCGCTTCGCGGCTCAGTCGCTGCGCTCCTTCGGGCAACCCGACGCCTTCGGCGCGGGCGAATATGCTGAACCGCCCATTCAAGCAGAAGGTCGGTGCGCTTGATCTCCTCAAGGTCAGCCGAAGAACGCTCTCGTACTACGTCGACCACGGCTACATAGACAGAGTGTCCGGATGTGGGTGCCGCGCGCTTGGCGTTTCCAGGGAGAGCCTTTTAAGATTCATGAACAGAAGAGTTGCGAGGAGACCGACACCTCAGAACGCAAACCTCCTTCGCGAATACCCGCGAGGGAGGCGCAGGTAATGTGTCAGCAACACTTCTGGCGGGCGACAAGTGTGTCGTCCGCCAGACTTTCAACCGTCACTGCAATATTGGCGCAAGGGAATGGAATGGCTCGACACGTGAGCCTTGAGTCTGTGACTTCACGAAACCGCGAAGTTGCTCGAATCGAAATTCGCCCGAAAATAGGGGGCGAAACAATTGTCGCGGGCAAACGGCCGTGGGTTGCCTACTTCACCTTGAGACGGAAAAATGGTAAAATATTAATCCATACAAGCGAGAAGGCAGCCTGTGAAATTCATTTATTCATATAACACGAAGCAGAATGAGCGACGCGAGGGTCTTGTGATCTCCGCGTCTAATCGCGATGCAGCCTTTTCGGAACTGAACAAGCGGGGAATCCGTCCGTATAAGCTTTACCCTGCGCCGGGGCTTTGGAATAAGTTGCTTGCAATCGGATGGCGAGGATTCGCAATCATCTTTCTGGTTGCCATTCTAGGAATTTCAATTGCCATTTCCCTTAATCAGCACAAGGACATAGTGAAACTTGAGCAGGATGATGATGTACGTGAAATCGTATCTGGCGCGATAACATCCAAGGTAAGAAGGCAGCTCATAGGGGACCAAGGGTTCATCGATAAAGGGATACGTACTGGATGGTTGGACGTGTTTGACCACGAAGGTGAGAGGTTCCTCGCTTCCTTTGCTATCCCTGGTGTGCCAGCGACTGTTCGCACGACAAACGTCGCAGCACTTGAAGAAGCCCTGAAACGCAAGGTCGAGCCGAGCGAAAAAGACGGCATGGAGGCGCGTCAGATTAAGGCAATGGTAGAGGGCATGAAGGACGAGCTACGCCGATATGTCGCATCCGGCGGAACCATTGAGCAGTACGGACGCAGGCTTGTAGCCCGGCAAGACGAGGAGATTGCAATCTATACCAGAACAAGCAACGAGATCGAGCAGGCGGCAAAGAGCAACCTCAGTAAAACGGAGATAGCCGAACTTGTAGACCGCCGCAACGAGGATTTAAGGCGCATGGGCATCAAACTTATCCAGATGCCAGAAACCGCCGAGTGACAATATCGCTCCTTATGAGCGGACATGCAGTATACGACGGCGAAGACTGTTTCCTGAAAACCTCTCCTGCTGTTGTCCCAGCCCGAACTTTTCTTAGCCAGCTGGTGTGATTAGGCGGGCGAGGAAGATGCAGACCACATCACGCACGAATACCCGCACGGCGGCGACTACGAGATAAGAATCTCGGACGGCGTGTCGTCCATAAAGCAATCCGGTTCGTCTGCGCAAGACCCCGACTACTACGGCGTGTGTGCGCCGATTAGGCGAATTCGCGCTTCAGCCATTTCAGCGGAGAAATCCCGGTATAGCGCTTGAAGACCCGCCGGAAGTCTGCTATGGAGGTGTATCCGCAGCGCTTCGACACGTCATCGATCGTCTCCCCCATGCGCAGCCGTTCCTTTGCCGTGCTGATGCGCCGGCCGTGGATTTCGTCAAGTATCGTGCTGCCGAGGGCTTCCCTGAAGCGCATGTCTGCGTATCGTCGCGAGCAGCGCATCGCCTTTGCCACATCCGAAGACGAGATGCGCTCGCACGAATGGAGGCGGATGAACTCGAGCGCGTCGCACATGCGCTTGTCAAGATTGCGGAACCCTGTCGCGGACTTGCGTCGCACGATGCGGTTTACGCCGAACATGGCGGAAGCCGCCACGCTGGCCTTGCCGGACATCATGAGATCAATCTGTTCCGCCGCCTTCATGCCCGCGCCCATGCAGTCTAGTTCTATGCTTGTCAGCGTCACAGGCAGGTGCTCGCATATGTCTTCGTCGTTGTCCACGCTGACGATGGGCATCTCGTCAGGAATGGAAATACCGGTCATTTCACATGCCGTGGACACCTGCTTCGCGAGAACGTCGTTCGCCGTGAACAGTCCGCACGGTTTCTTGAGCGACGAGAGAAACCCCGACAGATGCTCCAGATCCGATTCGGGTTTGTCTGTCTTCGGCATGTTGAACAGCTTCACGTTTTTGCCGTGCCTGCGTATGATGGACGCGAATATCCTGCCCCGCCCGACGCTCCAGCTCAAAGCGTCCGGCCAGGCGATGTACGCGAAATCTTCAATGCCGAGCTGCAGAAGCTCTTTTGCGGCGGTAGAGGCAATGTCATCCGAGTCGCTGTAGACGCATACCGCGCCATGTTCGATTGTGTCGGGGTCTCTGTCGAGAAAGACGGCAGGCGTCCTGCCGAAGTCCCGCTTGTGGAACGTGTCCGGCGCAATCCCGCATTCCACTATGCATCCGTCGGGCTTCCATAGCTTCAGGAGAGACGCGACGTCGGACGCCGGATCGTCCTTCTGCGTCCGGAATCTGTATATGGCCGCGTTCATGTATTCTATGGTCTGGACTCTCCAGTCGTGCTCGCGGGCATACCGGAATACACCCTCATATTCCAGCCGGTTGGAGCGGCAGAACGACGAACGGAAAAGCAGTATGTTTTTCATGGCGTATAGTATATCATAAATCACTTCCTGAATGGTATGTTTTTTTCTTCTTGAATTGTTCGTTTTAAATTGTCTTTTAATTGTCTTTTAATAGTGGATTTGTTATAATTACAGCAAATGACGGGCTTATTCCATATTCTGGTCTGCATGTTGGCGTTCGCGCTTGCCGCTGCGCGTGCGACGGCGGATGCTGTCATGCTTTGGCCCTCGGAAGCGACCGCGCTCAACGCGCAGCCTGATTCCGTCATCGAGCCGTTGAGCGACGGATCGATGGGTGTCAGAACCGGCACGGAATACCGCTGGCCTGGGGTTCGCATGGACTTTGCCGGCGGCGAATGCGACCTTTCAAAATATGGGCGAGTCTCCGTTGCGGTAAGCAACACCACCGATAAGGTCGTTGTCGTGAACCTTAGCGTGAAAGGCGTCACCGTGCAGGGGCAGACGCCTGGAGGAATGGTGGCGCTGCAGCCGCGCGCCGCCGGCGAGATTTGCGTGGATGCCCGCAACATGCCGTGGGCGCTCGATGAACCTCTTGCCCTTGACGGCATGAGGGGGTTCCCAACGGCGCCTGGCGAAGGCTCGACTTTCGACCTCCGCCGGGTACGGTCGTTCCATATCTTCGTGATCCAGAGAGGCGCAAGGGAGGGCTTCAGCGTGAAGCGCGTCGAGGCGACGCATTCGTGCGTGAAGCAGAAGACGCTGCCAGCCGTCGGGTTCCTTCCGTTCGTCGACAGGTACGGGCAGTTCATGCACGACGACTGGCCGGGGAAGATACACGACGACGCAGAGCTGGAGGCGTCCCGCAAGGCAGAGGACGCATGGCTGAATGGACATTCGTGTCCGATTCCCGACGCCGACAGGTTCGGCGGCTGGACGGGCGGACCGCAGCTGAAGGCGACGGGCTTCTTCCGGACCGAGAAGGTGGACGGCAAGTGGTGGCTTGTCGATCCCGACGGACACCTCTTCTTTTCGCACGGCGTAAACTGCGTCGGATTCGGCGGCTCTACGGGCGTAGGACTTCGCGAGAGGTATTTTTCGTGGCTCCCGGAAAAGGACGATCCCGACTTCGGGAAGTTCTGGGGGCGGGCGACAACGCCGGCTGCACACGGGTTCTACAAGGAGAAGTCGCGCCTTCCGTACGACACGTTCGACTTCAACCTCGCGAACGCGCGGCGCAAGTACGGCGTTGACTGGGCGCGCATCGGCGCGGATCGGACGCACGCGAGGATGCGTGCATGGGGGCTCAACACGATCGCGAACTGGAGCAACCCGGAAATCTACGGCCTCCGCAGGACACCGTACACCATGCAGATCGGAACTTACGGAACGCCGCGCCTCGAAGGGTCGAAGGGCTGGTGGGGCGCTCTGCCGGACCCGTTCAACCCGGAATTCGAAGCGACGCTCCGCAGGCGGGCGAAGGCCGCGGCAAAGACCATGCGGGACGATCCGTGGTGCGTAGGGGTCTTTGTGGACAATGAACTCTCGTGGAACGATGAGCCGCGAATGAAAGACGTGGCGGAACGGTACTTCAGCACCGTGCGGAGGGTGCTCCGGGAGGAATTGCCCAACCACCTCTATCTCGGCTGCCGCATCGCCTGGGGAGGAGATGCGATCTACGAGGCATGCGCAAGGCACTGCGACGTCGTGAGCGTGAACATCTACAGCCCCGTGCCTTCGCGCGATCTCCCTCCCGCCGCGGAGGACAAACCGATGATCGTGGGCGAGTTCCACTTCGGCGCGCTCGACCGGGGCCTCTTCCACACCGGCCTCGTCGCGACGCGCGACCAGGCGGAGCGGGCCGCGTGCTACCGCGTCTTCGTCAACGACTGTCTGGACCATCCGCGCTTCGTCGGCGCTCACTGGTTCCAGTGGCGCGACCAGCCGCTCACCGGACGCGCCGACGGCGAGAACTACCAGATCGGATTCCTCACCGTCACGGACACGCCATACCCGGAGCTTGTAGAGGCTGCGCGCGACGTCGCGCGCACGATGTACCGTCGCCGGTCGTCCGCAGCATTTAACGTCAACGACAACAGAAGAAAGGGAGAACAATGAAAGCACAAACATTGCTTGCGCTCATCGGTGGAGCCGCATGCGTCGGCACAACGCTTTTCGCCGCGCCGACTCCTGAAAACACGCCCGATAAGTGGGTCAGCTACGTCGAAGCGACGGGCTCGCAATATGTGAACACCGGCATCACTGGCCGCCACGGCACCAAGATCGAGGCGAGGGTGGAATGGATGGAGCTGGCCGACGCGTCGTTCGTCTCCTCGCGCAAGGAGGACTGGCCCGGCAACGGCCGCCTCTATTTTTGCTACTGCCAGAACGACACAGGGGAAATGTTCACGGCCTCGGACACCGGTTCGACCGTGTCGTGGAACAACGGCTGGAACTGCCGCTGGGAAAAGAACCGCGTTTATTCCTACACCGCCGAGTTTTCCGCGAAGGACGACGACGGAAACGCCGTCAATTCGATCGTCGTGGACGGACTCAAGGTGTGGAGCAAGACGTCCGCCGCGCTGGACACGGGGTACCCGCTCTTCGTCTTCGCGAACAACCAGCGCGGCAGCGCCAACTCGTTCTCCAAGACGCGCTGCTACGGTCTCAAGATCTGGCAGGACGGCGCGCTCGTGCGCGACTTCCAGCCGTGCATGAAGGATGGCCGTGCCGGCCTTTACGACGCCGTTTCGCAGACGATCTTTTACTCCGGCAGCGCCACGGACCTCGTCTGCGACGAG
The DNA here is from genome assembly GCA_002392765.1 of Verrucomicrobia bacterium UBA3841. Taxonomy (GTDB): domain Bacteria; phylum Verrucomicrobiota; class Kiritimatiellia; order RFP12; family UBA1067; genus UBA1067. Next base: position 12,883 of record DGHT01000038.1, read on the forward strand.
AACAGCGAGGTGCCCGACGAGTTTGTCGAATACGTCGAGTCGCAGGGCGATGCGGCGGAGGCCGGCGGCCAACTCCCGGCCTACGTGGACACCGGCGTCATCGGCCGCTCCGGCACGACCGCCGAGGGCGAGTTCGCCCTTCTGGCGAGCGAGGACAAGGGCCTTCTCGGTTCGCGCAACGGCGACAACCGATTCTACCTGCTCCAAAGCTACAACGGAAAGATCACCTGCGGGTACGGCGGGCACAAGGCGAACGACCGCGCGCTCGAACTCGGCCGGACATACAAGGTCCGCACGGAGCTCGCGGCAGGGGCGCAGACGCAGCGCCTCGGCGAGACGGAAGCCTCGGAAACGGTCTATTCCGGAACGGACGCGGCGTCCATCGACACCGGCCATTCGCTGCACCTCTTTGCCTGCAACGTAGGCGGTACGCCGACGTGGTTTTCCAAGGCCCGCTGCTACGGTCTCAAGATCTGGCAGGACGGCGCGCTCGTGCGCGATTTCCGTCCCTGCCTCAAAAACGGCGTGGCGGGCCTCTACGACGACGTGACAAAGCGCATCTTCTACTCCTCCGGCACGCCGCTTGCGGCCGATACCCGCAAGAAGGACAAGGCGAAGAGCGTCGTTTTCGTCGAATACATCGAATCGGACGGCACGAGCACGCTCGACACCGGCGTCCCCGCCCGCAGCGGCATCCGCGCCGCAGGCGACATGGCGTGGACCGCCGCAGGCGACTTCGGCGACGGCAAACTGCGCGTCTGGAATCACGAGACGCACCGCTATCTCGAAAACACGGTCGCGCCCGGTGTGTGGTACCGGCAGCATCGCACGTATCTCGGCGCTGCGAACCTGAAGAGCGACACCCGGTTTCTTATGGTTCACGAGTTTGATTCCGCCCTCGCCCCGGTCTACGGCAGCGACGCGCCGGCGCTTGCGGACGGAGTCGAGAGCTCCGCCAAGACTCTCTACGCCGGGCGCAAGTTTTCTTTCGACGTTTCGTTCGCCGCCGGAGCGCAGTCGGTCGCGCTGGACGGAACCGAGACGTTCGCCGGCACCGATTCCGCCGCCGTGGACACGGGCGACACGCTGCACCTCTTCTCGTCGAGCCAGTGGCGCTATCGCTCCGCCGCGCGCTGCTACGGTCTCAAGATCTGGCAGGACGGCGCGCTCGTGCGCGACTTCCTCCCGTGCCGCGTGGACGGAAAGGGCATGCTCTACGACAAGGTGACGGAAACGCTCTACCGTCCCTCGCCCGACATCCCCGCCGAACGGACGGGCCCGGTCGTCTTCACGGGCGACGAAAAGCCCGTGCAGTACGTCGATTACGTCGAATCCGACGGCACGGTCTTCGTAGACACCGGCGTCGTCGGCAAATCCGGCACGAAGGCGGAGATGGAGATGTCGTTCCTGGAGAACGGCGACAAGGGATTCCTCGAGTCGAGAAACGGCAATTCGCGCTACTACCTCTTCCATAACGGCAAATCAAAGGCGATGTACGGATACGGCAACTGGTATTACGTGCCTGCGGCCGGCGGCGCCGGGACGCAGGATTCAAACGCCGGGTTCGCGATGACGAACGGGCAGAAGTACCATGTCGAATCCTTGATGGCGGCGGGGACTCAGTCCGTTAAAATCAACAGAACGCAGATGCTGACCGGTTCCGCCTCGGAGACTATCGACACCGGGTACAACCTGTATCTCTTCACGTGCCATATGGACGGCACACCACAATATTCAGGCAAGGGACGAATCTACTGGCTGAAACTCTGGCAGGGCGACGCGGACGGCTCGAACATGCGGCTTGTGCGCAACTACAAGCCGGTGAAGCTCTCGAACGGCCTTGTAGTGCTGTGGGACTTCGTGGAAAAGAAGGCCTATGTGCCGCAATCGACAACCGCGCCCTACAACTACACGACATTCCCGGTCGTCGGATCTGACGGCGAGAAGATTCGTCCGGGCTCGATGGTAATCGTGCGCTGAGTTCACTAGGGAAAGGGATTTGCTATAACTCATACTCCGGTGAAGTCATGACGGCAATGACCCGAACAGAATTTCTGGCCGGCGCTGCGGCACTGGCGGCGATGCGTCCGCAGACAGTGTTTGGTGCGCTCGCTCCAAGCGCGCGAGACGCGAATCTCCGCATTGGCGTCATCAGCGACATTCATGTCCGTGCCCGAACCGGACAGTTCGGCACGGAGCATCTCGTCAAGGCGCTGACGTGGTTCCGCGACCGCGGCGTCGACGGTGTAGTCATCGCCGGCGACATGGCGGACGACGGGCTTGTCTCGCAGCTCCAGCATGTCGCCGATGCATGGAACGCCGTGTTCCCGAAGGAGTCCGGCGTGGAGAAGCTGTTCGTCTACGGCAACCACGACATCGAGGGACTTTCCTACAATTCGAAGCTCAAGCCTGCGCCGGACGACGTCATCGCCACGGACCGTGCGGCGGCGTGGGAGAAGGTCTTCGGCGAACCGTATGAACCGATATGGAGCAAGTCCGTAAAGGGCTATACCTTCATCGGCGCGCACTGGGTCGCCTGGAAGGGGGTGCCGGATATCGAGCGGTACATGGCGGAACACGCGGATGAACTCCGGGGCGACAAGCCGTTCTTCTACATACAGCATCCGCACCCGGCGAACACGTGCCACGGCCCGTGGGCGTGGGGACACGACGAAGGGTTTGCGACGCGGGCGCTTTCGCGCTTCCCGAACGCCGTGGCGATTTCGGGGCATTCGCACCATCCGCTTGTCGATGAACGGTGCATATGGCAGGGCGAGTTCACGTCCGTCGGCGCATCGTCTCTGCGATATATAGAACCGGTGTTTGGACGAGAAAACTCAGGCCCGTCCGCCAACGCCGACCTCAAGCAGATGCCGCCGATCGACATGTTCAGCGAAAAGCAGGGGATGCTGATCTCCGTCTACGACGACCGTATGGTGATTGAGAGACGGGATTTCGCAAACGACGGAAAACTTGGCGAGGATTGGGTTGTCCCTGTACCTGCACGTGGCGACTCCCCGCTGCGCTTCGATGTCCGCGCGGCGGCTGCGAAACCTCCGCAGTTTCCGGCGGACGCGAAGGTTTCCGTTGCAGGTCCGCTCGACGGAAAAGACCGCAGGGGGCGTCCGACGCGCCAGCTGGTTGTGACGTTCCCTTCCGCCATGGTTGGCGAAGGCCTGACGCGGGCCTACGACTATGAGGTCGCCGCAGAGGTCGAGGAATGCGGAACGCGGCGCATCGCCGTGACGAAGCGCGTCTATTCGCCGGGCTTCTTCAACATGCCGGAGTGCGAATCCAAGACCGTGAAGTGCGTCTTCGCGCTCTCGGAACTCGGTACGCGCAAGGCGTCGTACCTGAACCCGACAGCGTGGTTCCGCGTCCGCGCTGCCGAATCGTTCGGCAAGGCGGGCGAGGCGATCTGTTCCGATGCGATAATGGTTTAGCCTAAGTGTATAACTTTCCCCGTATCTCCAATTTACTCTCCGCCGAGATTTTGATATACTATCTGTCGTAAACATAAAGATGGAGGCAAAGCAGAAACATGGGCATGCGCCTCGTCCCCATGCCGGAACTGTCCGAGTGGCGCCCGCGATGCTCTCGCATACAAAGGACAAAACAATGAAAAAGAACGTTCATGGAATTATGATGGCCGCAGTAGCGGCGGTTGGAACCTTGTTTGCCGAAACGGCGCCGTTTGCGCGTTTCGAGGCCGGGATGCTCTCGGCGACACGTCCCGCGGGATGGCTGCAAAAGGCCTGCCTCGCGCAGGCGGATGGGCTTACCGGGCATCCCGAGGCGTTGAGCTATCCGTACGACTCGTGTCTGTGGGCCGGGCGCATAAAGCGCGAGGCCGAAGGGCACGGCGACGGATGGTGGCGCTACGAGCAGACTGCATACTATACGGACGGGCTCCTTCGTCTCGGCTACGCCCTTGGACGCCGGGATTTCATCGAGAAGGGCGAATCGGGCGTCGACTACACGCTCGACAACGCCTCGCCGGAAGGTTATCTGGGGGATCCTTGCCTTTGGGATGCGAAAAACCACAAACTGGCCAACGGCTACGAGATGTGGCCTATGGCCGTTTTCTTCAGGGTGATGAAGGCGAAATACGACGCAACGCACGACGAACGCATTCCCGCCGCGCTTGCAAAATACTATCTGCTGTACGGCACGAACGATGTCGCACAGGGGCGCAACACCGTCGCCGCGGAAGGCATGGTGTGGACGTACGGCCGCACAGGGGACGGAAGACTGCTCGATCTCGCCGAGCGGTCGTGGCTGGGCAAGGTTGTCAAGAAGAACGACTGGTCGGGCGATCTCGCGCCGGTGAACTGCGCGGACGACGATCCTATATACATGCACGGCGTAAGCTATTGCGAAGAATTGAAAATACCTCTCCTGCTCTACGCCTACACGGGCAGGAAAGAGTATCTGCATCAGGCTGTCAACGCGGAGCGCAAACTCGTCCGCGACCACATGCTGCCGGACGGATGTCCGAGCTCGACCGAGCAGACGCGCGGCAATTCGATCCACTGGGGGCACGAGACGTGCGTCGTCTCCGACTATACGTGGTCGCTTGGATATTTCCTGGAGGTGACGGGCGACGCTCAGTATGCCGACAGGCTGGAGAAATGCGTGCTCAACGCGGGGTTCGGCGCGGTGACGGAAGACTTCAAGGCGCTCCAGTACTTCTCCAACCTGAACCAGTTCATCGCCACGTCCGGCTCGAACCACAATCCGTACTTCTACGGCTCTACGTGGTCGCAGTACCGTCCGACGCACCAGACGGAATGCTGCGCCGGGAACGTCCACCGCTTTTTGCCGAACTACGTCTCGCGAATGTGGCTCAAGGACGCGGACGGCGCACCGGTGGCCGCCCTGTACGGTCCGTGCGAGGTCGATTTCGGATGGGCGAAGATCAAGGAGGAGACGCGCTATCCTTTCGACGGGAAAATCGTGTTCCGCTTCTCCGTAAAGGAACCACGCGAATCCGCATTCACCTACAGGGTCCCCGGATGGTGCGCAAAGGGCGCCTCGGTGAAAGTAAACGGCGAAGCGTTCGCCGCCGGCGAGCCTGGCTCCTTCGCCTCGATAAGGCGCACATTCCGCGACGGCGACGCCATCGAGCTGGACTTCCCGATGGAAACGGTATTCGAGGTGCTGCCGCGCAGGCACTACGTCATAAAGGACGCAGTCAGCAAGTGGGTCGGCAAGATAGAAGGGCGCAGCGTAAGCCAGGGGACGGTCGTCAGAAGAGGTCCGCTCGTCTTCGCCTATCCGATTCCCGAAGAACGCACGGAGGATACGGCAATACACGCGAATATGAACGGCAAGAAGAGCGCGAACCCGGATTTCAAATGCTGGAACCTGAGACCGGCGGGGCCTTTCAACTACGCGCTTGCTGCGCACGAGGCGGAAACCGTAGCCGACGGCGATACGGTACGCATCAAAGTACCCGCGAGGCGCATCGAATGGAATCTTGTCGACGGGCGCTTTACGCCGGACGTCCCTGAAAGGCCCGTTCCCGTTTCGGACGCGGAGGAAACCGTCACTCTTGTCCCTTACGGGGAAACAACTCTGCGGCTGCTGGTCTTTCCGGACCTATCCCGCGCTGAAAATTTGTGAAATCGTCTTGTTTCGTGTATGTAAAAATGGTATAATTTTTCACAACATCAAATTTGCAAGACAAAGGAACTACTATGAAACATCTCTCATTATGCGTATTTGCCGCGGCGTTCGCCGCGATACCGGCGGCGGCCAGGATTGAAATGGGGGCGCCTTTCACGGACGGCGCGGTTTTGCAGCGCGGCATGAAGGTGCCGGTATGGGGCAGGGTGTTGCCGGAGGATGGTGGATCGCAGCCGTCTGCGGACGAGTCCGGCAAGGTTTATGTCAAGTTCGCCGGGCAGGAAAAAGCCGCCGGCATCGGCGCCGACGGCGTCTGGAAGGTCGAACTCGACCCGATGGACGCTTCGAAGGAGAGTCGCACGATGACGGTCGTCTCCGGATCCGACAAGGCCGAAATCAACGACATCCTCGTCGGAGAAGTGTGGTTCGCATCGGGGCAGAGCAACATGGAGTGTCCCATCTGGGGCGACAACACCCGATACCGCGACATGAAAGGCGGTTTGATGACCACGATGACGCACCTGCCGTACATCCGCTACGTCAAGAGCAGCCGCATGTGGTCTGTAGAACCCAGGAACTTCTCCGCGAGATGGTGCAAGTTCGTTCCCGCCGATCTCCAGCTATTCCACCGGATCAAAACAAATCTCGGCGGTTCGAATACCGGGGTATCCCTTTCGGCCGTCGCGTTCTACTATGCGCGAGAACTCTACCTTGCGCTCGACGTCCCGATCGGGATCGTCGACGCCAGCTGGGGCGGGACCAACATCGACGCTTGGACGCCCAGGTCCGGCTACGACGGATGCGATGAATCCATAATTGCCACGGCCGAATACCCGGTCAAGGTCGACTGGAAGGCCGAGACCGACAAGAAGGGCCCGATCGGAGGTGCCCACCAGCAGCCTACCGTCCTCTACAACGGAATGGTCGCCGCGTTCGCGCCGATGGCGATGCGCGGTTTCATCTGGTACCAGGGATGCCACAACAACGGGGAGGCGCATCTCTATTGCGCGAAGCTGCACGCCCTCTACGAAGGATGGCGCCGCGAATTTGCCAACCCGGACCTCAAATTCTACCTTGTGCAGCTCGCTCCCTACACGCATAACTGGCTCGGCATCTGCATGGCGCAGACGCAATTCTGCGCCGAAGAGAAGAATGCGGCCCTCGCCGTCACGTCCGATGTCGGAAACTTCCACGACATCCATCCCAACGACAAGGAAATCGTCTCCAAGCGTCTCGCCGTCCACGCGCTCAGGCGCGACTACGGCTTTGCGATTCCGGAGGACGATTCGCCGGTCGTGAAATCCGTGTCGTTCAAGGACGGCAAGGCGACGGTTTCTTTCGATCACGCGAAGGACTGGTACGTCTACGCCCCGGACCGCTCGCACGACCCGGCTTTCGAACTGGCCGGCGAGGACGGCGCATGGCATGATGCGAAGATAGAAAACTGGAGAAAGACGAAGGACAAGTCCGGCAAAGAGGTCGATTCGTACTTCATCGACGGCGCCGACATCGTCCTTTCGAGCGAGGCCGTGGCCGCGCCGGTGAAGGTAAGGTACATGGGCAAGGCTAGAACTTCAGGCACTCTCTACAACGAGGTATCGCTTCCGCTCGGCCCTTTCGAAGCCAAATAGCCGCAAATCCGCCGGCAACGGCCAGAAAATGATTCCCGGTCGGCATATACCGGTTATGGCCGCCTGTATCGCGGCAGCCGCCGTACAGGGGTGTCTTTCGCGCGCTCATTTCGCATACTCGAAACGCGCGGAAGCGGCGCGGGCGCTGCCGGAAGGCGTCGCGCCAAGACCGGGCCGGATATTTTTCGCAAGTTTCCCGGAAAACAAGCTGGCTGTTTCCGTTTTCGGCTGGCATCCGAATGTCGGACACGCATCGCTCCTTACGTGCGATGCCTCCGGGACGCTCAAGCAATACGATTACGGATGGTTCGTCGGATCGTCCGACGGCGTTCCAAGCGGCGCTATCGGGTACACGGGTGACGGCCCGTCGTACGGTCTGGTCACGCTGAAAACATTCCCGCAGAGGCGGTCTTGCAAAGCGGCCGGCGATCTGGAAACGGCGCGTACGGTGCTTGCGGACATGCCGGGATACGGCGGCAGGATAGAACTTTGGGCCAGGGACGTAGCCGACGTCGGAATCGCGGAGCGCTACATGGAGCTGCTGGCGGCGGACGAAAACCGCGGCTCTATGGCGTGGCGCTGCTGGCAGATCGGCGGCAACCGGTGCGGCAACATCACGCGGCAGGCGTTCGACGCCGCGCGCGGGGAAGGGCACTTTCTCGATCTTCTCTGCGGCGGCTTCCCCGGAGCGGATGCGCCAAGCGCCGGAACGGACAAAACAGAGTGTCTCGGCGAATAAGCTTCCACTGCAATTCCCGCGTGAGACAAAAACCTGCGCGGCGGACGCACAGGAGCGCGTCCCTCCCCGGGTTTTGTAATTTCTGCATCACCTTTTTTTTATTGGACTTTGCGGCCTGCAATTGATATAATTTCTTTTATGAGCTACTATCTAATGATTTTCGTCGGCGCGGTTCTGGTCAACAACTTCGTCCTGAGCCGCTTTCTGGGTTGCTGTCCGTTTCTGGGCGTATCGAAAAAACTCGATACGGCGCTGGGCATGTCGGGGGCGGTCGTATTCGTGATGACCGTCGCCTCCGCGGTGACATGGTGTCTCGACCATTGGCTTCTTGCACCGCACGGTCTCGGCTACATCCACACGCTGGCGTTCATCCTTGTGATCGCCTCTCTCGTGCAGTTCATCGACATCGCGATGAAACGATTCCTCCCGCCGCTGCACGCGGCGCTCGGCATATTCCTGCCGCTCATCACGACGAACTGCGCCGTTCTCGGCGCGGCTGAGATAAACTGCAAACAGGGCAGCGGCTTTTTCGAGAGCGTGTTTTTCTCGTTCTCCGCCGCGGTCGGCTTCGGCTTCGCGCTGGTCATCTTTTCCGGAATCCGCGAAAAGCTCGAACACGCCGATCCGCCGCGCTGCTTCCGCGGCATAGCCCTGGCGCTCGTGACCGGCGGGCTTTTGAGTCTGGCGTTCATGGGATTCAGCGGGCTGGTGAAACTGCCGTACTGAAAGAGTGTAAAATGTAAAGTGTTAAAATGTAAAGTGCAAGTTGTAAAGTGTTAAGTTTAAAATCGCGGAGTTTACGATTATGATGATAGCAATTTCAGTCATTGCGGGAATCGGGCTTGTGGCCGCGGCGGTGCTCGCCGCAGCCGACAGGTATCTCAGTGTGAAGGAGGATCCGCGCATCGGAATGGTGACGGCCGCTCTTCCGGGCGCGAACTGCGGCGGATGCGGTTTTCCGGGCTGCGACGGCTATGCGCGCGCGCTCGTCGCGGGGACCGCGCCGAACGGAGCGTGCGCCGCGGGCGGCGAAGCGTGCGCGAAGGCGATTGCCAAGATACTCGGCGTGGAGGCTGCGGCGACAGAAAAGCGCGTGGCGCTCGTAAAGTGCTGCGGAACGCGCTCCGAGGCGATCCGGGTGGGCGATTACAACGGAATCTGCGACTGCAACGTCGCCGCCTCGACTGCGGGCGGCGACAAGGGCTGCACATACGGATGCCTCGGATACGGGGCGTGCGCGAACGTCTGTCCCAAAGGCGCGATTTCGATCCGCGACGGTCTGGCCAAGGTCGACAAGCGCCTGTGCATCGGCTGCGGCAAGTGCGTGGCGGTCTGTCCCAAGAAACTCATCGAGCTCGTGCCCGCGTCGGCCACGATACACGTCCTTTGCAACAACCCCGACAAAGGTCCGGCGGTGCGCAAGGTCTGCGGCGTCGGTTGCATGGGCTGCCATCTCTGCGAAAAGAATTCCGGCGGCAAGGAAGCGGGGCATTTCACGTTCCAGGGATTCCTTGCGAAGGTCAACTACGAAAATCCGCCGGTCGACGGACAGATCGTCGCGAAATGTCCGGCCAAATGCATGGCGGAGGATCCGCATTTCGAGAGCGGACACTGACAGGGGGCACCTCGTATGAAAGTCATAAAGAGCCAATTCGAATTCAAGGGCGGAGTCCATCCGGACTACAACAAAGAGCTTGCCCGCGACCAGGCGATAGAAAACCTGCCCGTTCCGGAAGAGCTTGCCATATCGATGAGCCAGCATCTCGGCGCGCCGGCGAAGTGCATCGTCAAGGCCGGGGACTGGGTCGAGCGCGGACAGGTCATCGGCGAGAAGGCCGGGTTCATATCGGTGCTCGTACGCGCCAGCGCGTCAGGCAGGGTGAAGGCCGTGGAGAAGCGGCTGGGGCCTGCGGGCGGCAAGGCCGACTGCGTCATTCTAGACACTGCGGCGGAGCGTCCGGCGGACGTTCCCGCGCCTTCCGCAGGACCGGTGCTCGCGCCTCTCGACTGGAGGACCGCTTCGAAGGAGGATTTGCTCAAGCGCGTCGAAGAGGCCGGAATATGCGGCATGGGAGGCGCGGGGTTCCCGACCGCCGTCAAGCTCAATCCGCCGCCCGCGAAACGCTGCGAATATCTGATTTTGAACGGGGCCGAGTGCGAGCCGTACCTCACGGCCGATTACAGGGTCATGCTCGAGCGCGCGCCGAGAATCCGCCTCGGCGTAGAGATAATGCGCAAGATGCTCGGCGGCCCGGCGGTGAGAATCGCCATAGAGGCCAACAAGCCCGAGGCGATCCTGGCGATGGAGAAGGCTTTCGCAGACATCGAAGGCAACGTGCAAATCGTCGTCCTGCCGGTTCTGTATCCGCAAGGTTCGGAAAAGCACCAGATCTACGCGACCGTCAAGAGGATCGTCCCCGAACCGCCCGCGCTGCCGATAGACGTCGGGTGCGTGGTGGAGAATGTCGGCACCGCCGCCGCGATCGCGGACGCGGTGGAGCTCGGCGAGCCGCTTCTTTCGCGCGTCACGACCGTTTCCGGCGACGCCGTGGCGAACCCGAAGAACATCCAGGCGCCGTCAGGCACGAAATATGCGGATCTCGTCAAGTTCTGCGGCGGCGAGAAGGTCCCGCCCGCGAAGGTTATATCCGGCGGAACGATGATGGGCTTTGCAGTGTCGACGCTGGAGATAGGGACCACGAAGACCACGTCCGGGCTTCTTCTCCTTTCCAGGAAGAAAGTGTTCCAGTATTCGTCGCACCCGTGCATAAACTGCGGACGATGCCTGAGGGCGTGTCCGATGAACCTCAACCCGGCGCTTATTTCCAAGGCGGTCGACGCAAACGACATAAAAGCCGCGGAAGATGCGCACGTGATGGACTGCATAGAGTGCGGGGCGTGCAGTTTCGGGTGCCCCGCGTACCGCACGATAACCCAGAGCTGCCGCCGCGCAAAAAACTCTATCCGCGCGCGCATCGCCGCCGAAAAGGCCAAGGCCGCGGCCGCGCAGGCAAAGCAGTAATTCGAAGGAGCCGACATGAAACCGAAGGAAACAGCAGAACACTACATTCTCAGCTCTTCGCCGCACACTCATGCGAACGCGAGCGTTTCGCGCATAATGCTCGATGTCATAATCGCGCTTTTGCCGACGACCGCAGCCGGAATATGGTTTTTCGGGATGCGCGCCGTATTCGTGATAGCGACGTGCGTGTCCGCCGCGCTCGTCACGGAGGCGCTGTGCAGGATGGCGATGAAGCGCGAATCCACGGTGGGCGACCTCTCCGCCGTGCTGACCGGCCTGCTGCTCGCCCTGAACCTCCCAAGTTCCATCCCGCTGCACCTGGCGGCCATAGGCTCGGTGTTCGCGATCGCGGTCGCCAAGCAGGTGTTCGGCGGTCTCGGAATGAATCCGTTCAACCCGGCGCTCGCCGGACGCGCGTTCATGCTCATATCTTTCACGGGACCGATGACGACGTGGTACAAGCCGTGCGCGGACGCGGTCACGACGCCCACGCCGCTCGCGGCGATGAAACCGCTCTTCCATGCTTCGTCCGTTTCCTCGCCGACGCCACACGCGGCGGAAGCTCTCGGACAGATCCCGTCCGTGTGGAACATGCTGATCGGCAACATGCCCGGATGCATCGGCGAAGTGTCCGCGATCGCACTCGCGACAGGAGGAGCGTATCTGCTGTGGAGAAAGGTCATAACCTGGCACATCCCCGCCGCGTTCATTGCAACGGCGTTCGTGTATTCGCTCATCGCCGGCGGTGCGCCCGCGTATGCGCAGATACTGACGGGCGGCATAATGATAGGCGCGATATTCATGGCGACGGACTACGTCACTTCGCCCATAACCGCCACGGGCAAGCTGATATTCGGATTCGGCTGCGGACTCCTCTGCATGCTGATAAGGCAGTTCGGATCGTACCCGGAAGGGTGCTCTTTCGCAATTCTCATCATGAACGCGCTCGCGCCGCTTATCAACCGCTGGACGCAGCCGAAACCGTTCGGAGCGAAGTGACATGAAAATCACATTCTACGGAGCTGCACGCACTACGACCGGCTCGATGCACCTCGTCGAGGCGAACGGCAAGCGCATACTCCTCGAGTGCGGCCTCTACCAGGGGCACCGCAAAGAGGCTTTCGAGAAGAACAGACGGCTTCCCGTCGATCCGAAGACCATCGACTACGTGATCCTTTCCCACGCCCATATCGACCATTCGGGCAACCTTCCGCAGCTCGTCAGGCAGGGATTCCGCGGTCGCGTGTTCGCGCGCCATTCCACGGCGGATCTCTGCAACGTGATGCTGCGAGACTCCTGTTTCCTGCAGAAGCGCGACCTCGAATACGTCAACAAGCGGCGCGCGAAGGAGGGCAAGGTCCTGTTCGAGCCGCTGTACGAGGAAAGCGATGTCGATGTGCTGATGCAGCTTTTCACGCCTCTGCACATGCACGAGCCCAGGGAGATCGCAAAAGGGATAACGCTCGAGTTTTTCAACGCCGGGCATATTCTCGGTTCGGCCCTGGTGCAGCTCGACATCAGGCAGGACAGGGGCAAGAGCCACAGGCTTCTCTTCTCCGGAGACCTCGGACAGCCGGACCAGCCGATCATCCGCCACTACGAGTATCCCGCAGGCGCCGACATTCTGCTGATCGAATCCACCTATGCCGACAGGTACCACCCCTCGGCCGACGACGTGGAACTCAGGCTTGAAAGATATCTCAAGCACATCGACAGGCACAACTCAAAGCTGCTGATCCCCGCCTTTTCCGTGGGGCGCACGCAGCAGATCATCTGGTTTTTGAACAAGCTGCGCGAGAAGGGCAAAGTGCCGCGCGAAGTGAAGCTGTTCATCGATTCGCCGCTTTCGCGCAAAGCGACGGAGATATACGCGGCGCACAGAGAAGTGTACAACGATGAAGCCAAGGCCATGATCCAGGCCGGACGCAACCCGCTTGAATTTCCCGGCATGGAATTCGTCGGATCGCCCGCCGAGTCGATGGCTTTGAACGACATGCCCGGTCCGATGATAGTGATCGCAGCGAGCGGCATGTGCGAAGGCGGACGCGTTCTCCACCATCTCAAGCACATAGCGCAGGATCCGGACAACATCATTCTTATCGTCGGGTTCCAGGCGGAGAATACGCTGGGGCGGCGCGTCGTCGAGATGAAGTCTCCTCTGCGCGTCCTCGGCGAAGAGGTCCCTCTGATGGCGCAGGTCGAGGTTATAAACGCGCTCTCCGCGCACGCCGACAGGGCTGGGCTGGAAGACTGGATCGACGAAGTGAAGGACAACGTGCGCACCGCTTTCGCGATTCACGGCGAAGAGGAGAAGGTCGAAGCGATGGTGCAGCTTCTGAAGGACAAGGGCATACCGAACGCCGTCGCGCCGTCCCCGGGGCAGACCTACAGGTTCGATTGACGCATGTTGGCATTCCCGCGCGTTTTTTGCTATAATATCCAATTGTAAAAACAAAACACATCGAGAGGACGAAAATGAAAGAAAACCTACCGGCGAACGTTAAACGCTACGCCAGATTCCTTTTGGCGATGGCGGGACTGGGCGGACTCCTTTACGGCATCGACGTGGGCGTCATCGCCGCCGCGCTTCCGTATATAGAAAAGACGTCGAACTATTCGAGCCAGCAGCTGTCGTTCGTGGTCAGCGCCGTGCTTTTCGGCAGCGTCCTTTCGTCCCTCTTCGCCGGCGCGATGGCCGAATGGCTGGGACGCAAGAAGGTGATTCTCGTCTCCGCCTTCTGCTTCACGCTGTCGATCCCGGTCATTTGCGCGAGCGTTTTGTTCCAGAACGGTTTTCTGTGCCTTACTCTCGGCCGCATCCTCCAGGGCGCCAGCGCGGGTCTGGTCGGCGTCGTCGTGCCCATGTATCTCGCCGAGTGCCTCGATGCGGATTCCCGCGGCAAGGGAACGGGCATGTTCCAGCTGCTTCTCACGGTCGGTCTCGTGTTCGCGGCGCTCGTCGGTCTGGCGGTGACGTATCTCGTGGGCGCGTCCGACGACATGAGCGTCAGCGCCGGCTCGAAGACCGCGGCGTGGCAGACGATATTCTGGTGCTCCTCCGTGCCGGGCATAATCCTCTTCTTCGGCGCTTTCAAGCTCAAGGAATCCTCGCGCTGGCTCTACCGCCGCGGACGCAGGGAGGAGGCGCTCGCCTCGCTCGCCGCGAACAACGGCGAGGAGAAGGCGAAGGAGATTCTCGCGGAGATGATTGCGGCGGACGAGGCCGCCGCGGCCGAGAAAGCCAAGAACGCGGCGGCGACGGATTCGCTCCTCCAGCGCAAGTACGTGATTCCGTTCCTTCTGGCGGTTGTCGTTCTCGCCTGCACGCAGGCGACGGGCGTCAACTCCGCGCTCAACTATTCCGTCAAGATTTTCCAGCAGGCGGGCTTCCAGGGCGCGTTCGCGAACTGGGCGGATCTCGGCTTCAAAATCGTCAACGTCGTGATGACGCTCGTGGCGGTCGCGCTCGTCGACAAGAAGGGGCGCACGTTCCTGCTGAAGGTCGGAACGTCGGGAATCATCTGCGGCCTGTCCATCGTCGGCACGACGTTCCTCGCCCTGCATCGCGGATGGATCGCCCCTTCGCTCACGTCCGGTCTCGTCGTCATGGCCGGTTTCGTCGTGTTCATGGCGTTCTACGCAGTCGGGCCCGGCGTATGCGTCTGGCTTGCGCTTTCCGAACTGATGCCGAACCGCATCCGCGCCAACGGCATGTCGATCGCGCTTCTGATCAACCAGGGCGTGTCGACGACGATCGCGTCCACCTTCCTGCCCTGGGCCGACAAGTTCGGCTACGAGAGCGTGTTCTTCACGCTCGCGGCCTTCACGGTTGTCTACCTCATAACGGCCGCGTTCTTCATGCCAGAAACGAAGGGGCGGACGCTGGAGGAGATCGAACAGTATTTCAAGACCGGCAAGATGCCCGAAAGGAATGCTTAAGGCGATGGTCGACGGCAAGCCTGTTTCCGGATCGAACGTCAATTGGCCTTTGGCGATTGCGATCAGTGTGCTTTTGCACGCCGGAGTGCTTGGAGTGTTCATGCTCGGTTCGTCCGGTCCGGCTGACGGCGCGCGGACTGCGTCTGCGCAGGCGCGCCAGACCGCCGCCGCGGACGGCGCCGGCGGCGGGGATGACGCGACGGCGGACGCCGACGTCCGGTCCGGATCGCCGGACGCCGGCGGCGAGGAATCGACTACGGCCGCCCCGGCCGTCCCGGATACGTACACGGTCAAGTCCGGCGACAATCTGACCAAGATCGCAAAGCACCATGGATGCACGGCCGAGAATCTCGCCGCGCTCAACGGATTCGACGTCAACAAACCCCTCGCCATCGGCGAGCGGCTTAAGGTTCCGGCGTCGGCCAGACAGTAGTTTTTTTCGCAAACACAACAACAAAAAACCAGAGAGGACAAAAAATGGAAATTGTCGTATGCAAAGACAAAAACGAAGCGAGCCGCAAGGCGGCCGATATGATCGCCGCGCTCGTCAAGAAAAACCCAAAGTGCGTTCTGGGTCTTGCCACCGGCTCCACTCCAGTGGCGATGTACGATGAACTCGCCAAGGATGTCAAGGCCAAGAAGATATCTTTCAAGAACGTCAAGAGCTGGAACCTCGACGAATACTACGGGCTTCCTCCGACGCACGACCAGAGCTACAGGTATTTCATGAACGAAAACCTGTTCAAGAAGATCGACATCAAGCTCTCCAATACGCACGTCCTCAACGGTCTGGCGAAGGATCCCGACAAGGAATGCAAGGCGTACGAGGCGCAGATCAAGAAGGCCGGCGGCATCGACCTGCAGGTTCTCGGAATCGGTTCCGACGGACATATCGCGTTCAACGAGCCGGGAACGTCGCTCTCGAGCCGCACGTCGATCGTGTACCTCACGCCTTCGACGATCAAGGACAACGCCCGCCTCTTCTTCAAGGGCAAGGAGAACGAGGTCCCGACGCGCGCTCTCTCCATGGGAGTGGGAACAATCTGTGAAGCCAAAAAGATCGTACTTCTCGCATTCGGCAAGAACAAGGCCGACGCCGTCAAGGGCATGGTCGAAGGCGGCATGAGCCAGTTCTGCACCGCTTCGGCGCTCCAGATGCACAAAGACGCCTGGGTGTTCTGCGACGAAGAGGCCGCATCCAAGCTGAAGCTCAAGGATTACTATGCATGGCGCAGTTCGACGGTGCTCGCCGGCGCGTGCGAGTGCGCGTGCTGCTGCAAAAAAGCGGCCGCGGCGAAAGGCGCCAAGGCCAAAACCAAAAAATAACAAGGAGGAAGAGATATGAAGAAATACGTATGCGCAGTGTGCGGACACGTCTACGATCCCGCCGAAAACGGCAATGTTGCGTTCGAGGATCTTCCGGACGACTGGACCTGCCCCGTCTGCGGGGTCGGCAAGGATCAGTTCCAGGAACAGTGACGCTGGACGCGACATCGATAGCGGGGACGGCGGCCGGACGCGCCGTCCTCGATATCGCGCGGACGGTAAAGGCGAACGGCGGCCGCGCCTGGCTTGTGGGCGGCTCCGTTCGCGATCTTTTGTCGGGACGCGAATGCAAGGATTTCGACGTGGAGGTGTTCGGCCTGGAGCCGTCCGCGGTGCGCGGAATCCTTTCTCCCAGGTATGCGTTCGATGAATGCGGCGTGTCGTACGGCGTGCTGAAAGTCAAGCATCTCGATATAGACGTCTCGCTGCCGAGACGCGAGACCAAATGCGGTGCCGGACACCGCGCGTTCGACATAGCCGCAGATCCCGGACTGACGGTCGCGGAGGCCGCGTCTAGGCGCGATTTCACCGTCAATGCCGTGTATTTCGATCCGGAAAACGGCGAAATCTCAGATCCGTACGGCGGACTGGAGGATCTCGAAAAGAAGATTTTGAGACACGTTTCGCCAAAATTCGCGGAAGATCCGCTGAGGGTTTTGAGGGGCGTGCAGTTCGTCGCGCGCTTCGATCTTGACCCGGCTCCGGAAACGGTAGCGCTTTGCGCGTCGATGGGGATGGAGGGGCTCGCGCCCGAGCGCATTTTCGGAGAAATGGAAAAGTTCATCCTCAAAGGGCGGAACATGTCCAAGGGTCTCGAATTTCTGAAGGCGACAGGATGGCTGAAGTATTTCCCCGAACTGGCCGCGACGGTTGGGGTGGCGCAGGATCCAGAATGGCATCCCGAGGGCGACGTCTGGAACCATACGCTTCTTTGCATGGACGCTTTCGCGCGCGACAGGACCGGAGACTCCGCCGAGGATTTGATTGTCGGTCTGGCCGTACTCTGCCATGATTTCGGAAAAGTCTCGACGACGGCATTCACGAGGGGGCGCTACCGTTCGCCGGGACACGACGCCGCGGGCGTGGAGCCGGCGCTTTCGTTTCTCAAGCGGCTTACGAACGAGGAACGCATCTTGAAAGAAGTCCCCCCTCTCGTGGCCGCCCACATGCAGCCGTTCGCCCTTTGGAAGTCCGGGGCGTCCGATTCGGCGATCCGCCGCCTGGCGCTCAGGGTCGGGAGAATCGACAGGCTCGTGCGCGTCGCAAAGGCCGATTCGGACGGAAGCCTGTGTTCTGGAAAGGGCGGGGGCGAAGAATTCGCGTGGCTCCTCGATGCGGCCGCCAGACTGGAGATAGAAAAGAACCGGCCGCAGCCGATTCTCATGGGACGCCATCTCATCGAGATGGGGTACAAACCGTCGGCGCTGTTCGGAGAATGGCTCGGCAAATGTTTCGAGGCGCAGCTCGACGGAGAGTTTTCGGATCTCGAAGGAGCCAAAGAGTATTTCAGGAAAAACATGGAGGATGCATGGAAGGTAAACAGCTTGACATAGCAGGGATCGTCGATCTTGCCAGCGCGTTCTACGGAAGCGCGGCGCTGTTCGCAGCGATAGACATCGGCCTTTTCGCGGAAGTCGAAAAGGGCGGACTCGACATCTCCAGCAGGGGCACGAGGCTCCTGGCGGACGCGTGCGTCGCGCTTGGGCTTCTCGAGAAGCATGACGGCGCGTATTTCAACACGCCGGCCGGAAAAATGGCGCTGGTTCCGGGCGCGCCCGCCGACTTGACTACCGCCATACGCTACAACCGCGACGTCTATCCTGCATGGGGGCACCTCGCGAAATTCGCGGAGACCGGCAAACCCGTCGAACGTCCGTCCCTCCATCTCGGCGAAAACGCGGAACGGACGAAAACGTTCGCCGCGGCGATGTTCGGACGCGCAATGGGCATAGGCAGGGGAATCGTGCCGCTTCTGGGAGAGTTGTCCGGAAGGCTCCTCGATCTCGCCGGCGGGCCGGGCGCGTACGCGATACTGATGTGCAAGGCCAATCCGGCTCTGAAGTGCACGACTGTCGATCTGCCTGCGATAAGCGATGAAGCGAAAGGGTATGTCGAGCGGTTCGGGCTTTCGGACAGAATCGAGTGCCGCAAGGGAGACTACCGCAAGGACGAGTACGAGAGCGGCGCATTCGACGCGGTAACGATCTTCGGCGCGCTCCACCAGGAATCTCCCGAGGACATAGTCTCGATTCTGTCGCGCGCGAACAGGGCACTGAAACCTGGCGGACGCGTTTTCGTGATGGATATGATGACCGATTCGACAAGAACGGCGCCGCGTTTTTCCGCGCTTTTCGCATTGAACATGGCTTTGACCACCGAGAACGGCTGGGTCTTCGCGGATACCGACCTCAAAAAATGGATGCGCGAGGCCGGTTTTATTCCAGGGCAGACATTGAAAGTCCCGCCGCCGATGCCGCATTGGATTGTCGCCGGAACGAAAGGTTTATAAAAGTCCGGAAATTGGTAGCGGGGGTTGGATTTGAACCAACGACCTTCAGGTTATGAGCCTGACGAGCTACCGGGCTACTCCACCCCGCAATCTTAAATCAAAATGGCGCGCCTGACAGGAGTCGAACCTACAACCCTCAGATTCGTAGTCTGATGCTCTATCCAGTTGAGCTACAGGCGCTTTACTGATTTGTGATGAATATTATATCATGACGCGTTTGAAAAAGCAAGCGAAAATTTTGATTTTTTGAAACCGAAAAAATATGATATACTATATATCATGCAAAAGAATTCAATTCCCTACAAATACTACCTTGCGCAGGAGGATATGCCGACGGCGTGGTACAATGTCCGTGCGGACATCCCGACTTTGCCACTTCATTT
>DGHT01000002.1 GCA_002392765.1 Verrucomicrobia bacterium UBA3841
CGAGGATGCCGATCTTGTCGGCGTCTACGTCATCGCGCGAGATCAGGTAGTCCACAGCCGCCTGGAAGTCTTCCGTGTTGATATCCGGCGAAGCCACGTAGCGCGGTTCGCCGCCAGATTCGCCAGTGAAGGACGGATCAAACGCGACGGTCAGGAACCCGCGCTCCGCGAGCGTCTGCGCGTAGAGGCCGCTCGACTGCTCCTTCACCGCGCCGAACGGACCGGAAACCGCGATTGCCGCAAACTTTCCGCTCCCCGCCTTCGGCTTGTACACGTCCGCCGCAAGCGTAATGCCGAAGCGGTTCTTGAACGTCGCCTTGGCGTGTTCCACCTTATCTGACTTCGGGAACGTCTTGTCCCATGTCTGGACGAGTTCAACACCGTCCGCCGCTACCGCGATTGCCATTGCCAATCCTCCTATTACTGATTTGTTCATTATTGCTCCTTGTTGCTTAGTTAGCTTGTTAAGTGCATCATCCGCATCTCCTCTGCGTCGCGTTCTGACTCGCCATCTTCGCGTCTAAACGTCACGTTCCTGTACCTCCCTCTACCCTACGATGAATCGGCCGACGAACGGGATGCGGCGGACGAGGACGCTCGCCGCAGAGGCGGCGACGTATGACGCTCCCGCCGTCGCAAAGATCGTCGCCGGCGTGTTGCAATGCGGGCGCACCGCGTCGAACACGGCGAGCAGCACGAACATGTGCAGAAGGTAGGTGCCGTAGCTCGCCTCGGAAAGCGGACGCACGATCAACCGGTAGAACGCGCCGTCCGCCTTGATCTTCCGTATGAGCATGAACGCCGCGATCACCGCGACCGCCACACCCGTGGAACAGTATTCGATGCTCATCTCCAGATCGACCGCAAACGCATACGGCTTCGCGCACGGGAATCCGGGTATCCTAAAATAGAATCCGCCGCCCACGATGGCCGCGCCCACCAGTCCGAGCGGAACCGCCGCGGCGAGCGTCCGCCGCCAGGAGAACTCAGTGGCGAACCGCCTAAACCAGAAGCCGAGCAGCATGTAGCCGATGAAGCCGCTCACGTAGTGGAACATGCCGAACATGTTCCAGGGACACTCTCCGTAGAGATACGGCACGGCGCCGAACGACGGATCGCCGTAAAGAGCAGTCCACACGCGGCGCAGATACGGGAACGTCGTCGTGACGAGCCAGAGAATCAGCCAGCCGCGCAGCTCGCGTTCGGAGACCTTCTCCGCCCACGGCGAGAGCAGCGGCATCAGGAGATACAGTCCAAGCAGCATCGGCACGAACCAGAGGTGCCCGCCGGCGTCCGGGAAATTGAAGCATGCCTTGCCCCAGCTGTCGCCGAACCACCAGATGTAGGCGCAGGCCCATACGACAAACGGAATGACGATGCGCGAAAGTCGGCGCCGGAAGAACTCGCCGGTCGATTTCTTAAGCGGAAAGAGAAGATAGCTGGACGCCATCACGAACAGCGGCACGCACACGCGGCAGACGCTTTCGACGAGCGAGATCCAGATGGCGTCCCACTTGTTCGCGATGAACGTGATGTTCGGCGTCTCGCCGCCAAGATAGAACGGCTCCGCCGCATGGATGGCCATCACCATGAAACAGGCGATTATCCTGAGCCAGTCGAGAAAGACCACTCTGTTGCCCTTTTCGGCGTTTCCCGCATTGATTGCCGTGTTCATGCGTTCTCCTTTGTCACGTTCTATGGAAGCTCGCCTCCGCCTTTCAATCAGCGTATGAAGTGCATCGGCTGCCAAGGTTCGTCGGCAGTGCGGGGGATCGCATCACCGCGCTTTAGGTTCTTGAGAAGCCACGCCATGTTGCGACCGAGCGTACGCATCGTCTGCATGCCCTCGGCGTCGCGTTCGCACTCGCCCTCTTCGCGTCCGAACGTCACGTTCCAGTACTGCGACGTGACGACGGGGCAGCTCAGCATCTCGAACGGCATGTTCATGCACTGGTAGGCCGCCGTCGATCCTCCGCGGCGGCATACCGCGACGGACGCGGCGGGCTTCGCCTTGACGAACTCCGTGCCCGCGAAGCAGATGCGCTGCCAGAGCGCGAGGAATGCGCCGGCCGGCTGCCCGTAGTAGACCGGCGAACCGACGACGATTCCGTCCGCCTCCTTCAGCTTCTCGATGATGCCGTTGGCCGCATCGTCGCCGAACGCACACTTGCCGAGATTTTTCGCCCTGCACTGGCCGCAGGCGATGCATCCGCGGACGGGCTTGTTGCCGATCCAGACGATTTCGGTGTCGACACCTTCCGCCGCAAGCGTGCCGGCGACTTCCTTAAGCGAGCGCGCCGTGTTGCCGTTCGCGCGCGGACTTCCGTTGATAAGCAGTACTTTCATATTGTTTATTTCTTGGTGTGATGACTCACGCAGAGGCGCTGAGAGGCCGAGAGCGCAGAGGTCTTTCAGGATGATGAGTTTTACTTGCCTGCAATCCTCTCGCTGGCGAACTCCTCCAGCGCGGCGACGCTGGACTTGATCGACGAGCCGCTGAAGGCCTTGGGCGGGAGGATCTTGGCCGTGTCGCCGAAGATCTCCGCAAACTCACGACCCACGCGCTGCATTCCGCCGCCGCCGTGCGTCTGGAAGAGGCAGACCTTCTTGCCCTTGAGCGCTTCCTTGCTCTGCGTCACCCACGTGCGCACAGGCGGAGCCATCGTGCCCCACCAGTTCGGCGAGCCGACGAAGACGAGGTCGTACTTCGCGAGGTCGAGTCCCTCGATCGGCTTGATCGGACGCAGCTTCTTACCGTAGCACTCAGGCTTCGCCTCGTCGCAGCACTTCTGGAAGTCGCCGTTGTACTGCTTCTCGGCCTTGATCTCGAAGAGGTCGGCGCTGGCCTTCTTCGAAATCGTCTCGGCTGCGAAGCGCGTGTTCCCGTCGGGGCTCCACGAGAAGTACACGACGGCAACCTTTCCAGTAGACACGGCTGTTTTCTCCGAAGTGTCCGTTCCACTTGCCTCCGCCGCTTTCGAGCAGCCCAGTCCGAGCGCGACAACGCCCGCGGCCAAGCCCATGTTCTTGATGAATGCTTTTCTGTTCATTTTCGTTTTCCTTTTGGTTTGTTTTAGATGTTATCTCACGCAGAGGTGCTGAGAGGCTGAGAACACTGAGATTGTTTAAGTTGATGGGTCGGTGGGTTCGTTGAATCCGTTGACAACTCTGACATAGCCATCAACCAGCTTCTCCATGCCAAAGTTTATCAATAGGCCAAGTGGGAGATTCATGGCTATGAGATAAGTTTTGACCTGCTTGAGAAACAGAGGGTTCATTTTCTCGACGGCTTTGAGCTCCACGACAATCCGACCATCCACAAACAGGTCTACCCTGAAAGCATCCTCAAGAGTCATTCCCTCATATTCAAATGACACGGATTTCTGCCGCTCGACCGTATGTCCGCGCTTTATGAGCTCCGCTTCAAGCAATCTCTCGTAAACAGACTCCAGCATCCCTGGCCCAAACTTTCGATGGACCTTTATCGCCGCATCAAGGATATCACCTGTAACCTCATTCTCATTCATAATCGAAAACTCCTCTCTGCGCTCTCAGCCTCTCTGCGTCTCTGCGTGAGTCATAATGTACGGTGCGAGGAGGTTTGGCAGCTGGAGCTTGGCGAAGCGCCCGACCCACCTCCCCGGATCGAACTTCGCGTCGCTCATGCACCAGCACGTCGTCATGCCGTAGAGCTCGCTCATGAAAAGATGAACGAGAGTCTCGACGGGCGTCGACTTCTTCAACAAGCCGTCCTTCACCGCGTCGTTGAGGAAATCCGTCAGGTGCCTGCGGTCGTATGCGTACTTGCCCCCGCACATCTCCCCGGGAGAGTCCGCCGGGTTGATCACCTCGCGTACCCACTGGCGGCACAGTTCAACGCCGCCGCACGTCACGCCTTCCATGAAACCCTTGAAATAGAACGCCAGCTTCTCGACGATTGTCCCCCTATGCTCGCGCGCCTTGCGGTCCACGTCGCCGAACCACTCCTTGCAACACTCGAAGACAATCTCCTCCTTGCGCTTGAAATAGACGTAGAACGTCCCCTTCGCGACGCCGCAGGCGCGCGTGATGTCCTCGACGGACACGTTGGCGAAGCCCTTCTTCTCGATGAGCGAGCATGCCGTACCGTATATCTTCCGGCGCGTTTCCTGCGCTATTTCCTGCCGCTTTGTCACTCGCAGACTCCTGTGTGGATAAAAGACGGCGAATATTATATCACATTACTGACCGCAAGTCAATGACCCACGGTCAGAAGCAGAAATTACAAAACCCGGGGAGGGACGCGCACCCCTGCCAGAGCATCCGCTTCGCGGACTCGCCGTGCTAGGGGGATACCCTGTGCGTCCGCCGCGCAGGTTTTTGTCTCGCGCAGAGGCGCGTAACCGCCCCTTGAGGGTGGGCGCGACCCATGGGGAAGCGACCAAGCCGAGCGAAGCGAGAGCCGAGAGGCGCGGAGATGTCGTTTACAGGCAAAAAAATTTTTGGAGACTGGGGCGTCTGCCGCCCCGATGCCAACGCCGCATACCCGTCCGCTAGCTATCTCGTCAAATCAGGGTTTTGTAATTTCTGCACAAAAGAGAGAAACGGGAATGCTGTATGTGAATGGTGGAGAAGAAGAGATTCGAACTCTCGACCCCCACGTTGCGAACGTGATGCTCTACCAACTGAGCTACTTCCCCAATCAAAGAATGACAATAGTATATCAAACAGTCGGCGCGATTTCAAGAATTATTTTTGCGGAATTTCGGATTCGAGCCTGCGATCACTATCACCGCCTCCCCTTTCGTTCTGGCCGCGGAGAATTCGGCGGCAAGATCCGAAAGGTATCCTCGCGATACGCGCTCGTGCATTTTGGTGAGTTCCAGACACACCGCGGCCTCCCTGTCGCCAAGCGCGTCGAGCGCGGCCCCGAGGGTGGCGGCGATCCGGAACGGAGACTCGAATACGATAGTCGTATGCTCCTTGTCGGCGTCTTCGGCGAAAAAGTTCCTGCATGCGCCAGGGCCCCGCGGCGGAAATCCGCGGAACGTGAAGGAGCTTGTCGGAAGACCGCTCAACAACAGCGCCACTTCCACCGCGCCCGCCCCCGGGACGATCTCGTACGGGACGCCCTCCATGGCGCACTTGCGCATAAGCCTGTATCCGGGATCGGAGATGCCGGGGTATCCGCCGTCGGAACACAGAACAACGTGACGGCCCTCTTTCGCGGCGGTTATGGCGACATCGGCGGTGCGTTCCTCGTTTCCCTGTCTGTACGAAAACATCGTCGCGGGACGCGGTATGCCGAAATGCGAAAGAAGCTGCCACGTGCGCCTGGTATCTTCGCAGGCTATCACGGACGCCGAAGCGAAAGCCTCGCGCGCGCGCGGCGAAAGATCGCCGAGGTTGCCTATCGGCGTCGCGACCACGTGGAGAAAAACATCCTGACGGGAATCCATTGTCACGCCTCCTTGCTTTCTTTGCGGACTTTGCGCACCGCCCGCGCCAGCGACGCGGCCAGCCTCGCGACATCCTCCCGGGAATGGGTTGCGGATACCGCCACTCGTATCACGGCCCGCCCTCTCGCGACAGTCGGGTAGCGAATCGCCTTTGCAATCACGCCGTCCGACTCCATCTCCCGCGAAACCGCCGCGGCCTCTCTTTCGTCGCCGATCGCGACGGGGATTATGGCGGACTGCGTCTTTACGCGGAACCCCGCGTCCGACAGCGCGGACAGGGCGGCGGACACGTTTGCCGACAGTCTCCGGACGCCCGAGGGGTCGCTTTCGAGAATGGAAAGCGCCGCATCGGCCGCCGCGAC
The DNA here is from genome assembly GCA_002392765.1 of Verrucomicrobia bacterium UBA3841. Taxonomy (GTDB): domain Bacteria; phylum Verrucomicrobiota; class Kiritimatiellia; order RFP12; family UBA1067; genus UBA1067. Next base: position 5,801 of record DGHT01000002.1, read on the forward strand.
CGATGCCGGACACGCCGCCGTAGAAAAGATGAAAGGACGGGATTTCTGTCTGAGAAGATCAGTTATGCAGGCGTCTGCGCACGCATAGCCGCCCTGAGATCCCAGCGCTTTCGACATCGTGCCCACGGACACGTCCGGACGGACTCCGAACACCTCGGTCAATCCCTTACCGGATTTCCCCACCGTTCCGAGCGCATGGGCTTCGTCGACCACCGAAAACGCGTCGCAGCGCGAACAGAGGCGAACGAATCGGCCGAGGTCGAGCATGTCGCCGTCCATCGAAAAGACTCCGTCGGACACTACAATCCTCCTGCGGTACGTCCGCGACGCGGCAAGCATCTTCTCCAGCGCGTCCATGTCCAGATGCGGGTACACCGCGACGTCGGCGCCGGACAGCCTCGCCCCGTCGATGATGGAAGCATGGTTCAGCTCGTCCGAAAAAACGATATCGCCTTTCCCCGCCAAAGCCGTGAGCACTCCGACATTCGCCATGTACCCCGCCGGATACGATATCGCGCTTGCGAAACCTTTGAACGCCGCGATGTGCCGTTCGAAGATTTCATGTGGAGGAAGAGTCCCCGTCACCAGACGCGACGCCCTGGAACCCGCGCCCCATTCCCCGGCCGCGCGCGCCGCGGCCGCAGCCACGGCAGGATGGCGCGCAAGCCCGAGGTAATCGTTCGACGAAAAATCCAGAAATCCGTCCGCGCGGCCTCCGTCCGTCCTGTACAGGCCGGCCTGGCGCACGGCTTCGAGCTCCTTGCGCACGGTTTCGCGGCGGAGCTGCGGGAACGGCGACGGATTCGGCGGAACGTGTTCGACGACTACGCACCTCTTTTCGAGATATTCGATCGTCGCGGGCACATCCTCTCTCCTCCCGCGGTACAGGAATATCCGTCCTCCGCACGGGTCGTCAGGATCCTTGAGTTTCGTTATGCGCCGGTAGCCGATATTCTTCGCCGCGACATAGCCCGTCACATATCCGGGATCGTCCGACACGCATATCTCCGCGACGATCCCCGGGGCGTTCTGGACTTTCGTCGCGAGCACCACGGCCTCTGAATAGTGATCCTTCGCGGGCGATACGGCCGGCGCGCCGGAAGCGGCGTCCATGTACGTGGCGCGGACGCCGCGCACTGGATCGGGATCAAGCCGCTCAAGGGTGTCGGCGTCGAGCAGCATCGCCCCTCTCATGCCGTACGTCTCCTTGAACAGAGATACTATTTCGCGGATTCTGGGGAAGCCTCCCAGCAGTCCGCAAACCTTTTCCCAGCCTTCCGCGACGGTTCCGACTTCTTCCGTGGCTACCGGCAGGGACTCGAGCCTCTCCACATCCCCGACGGCTTCGAGTTTCACGTTCACGAAATCGGGGCGCCCGTTCGAATGCGACAGCGCGCGCGCCGCAAGAGCGGCGACCGTCTTGGCCGCCGCCTTCTCCGGGACGATTCTCTCCGCGCCGGATATGTGGCGCGCCCCTTGCGAGGCGCGCATTTTGACCGAGTAAAGGCGGCCGTCCGGCATATCCGCCGCGCCGCTCATTGCAGCGGGGCGCAATTGACGTGCATCTCGCGGATGAGACGCGTACGCATGGTCTTCACGCGCTCGCGGAAGGATTCCCAGGACTTCTTCTCCGGGGGCGTCCAGAGGCACTCTGCGATCGCGCTCATGCGCGGCCACATCTTCCATTCGAGTTCCGTGCCGTTCCAGGTGTACTCGCTCCAGTTGTTGGCCTGGCCGCCGAGAATGTGCTGTTTCCGCCCTTCGCCTACGCCGGCCGCCGGGTCGAAGCCGTAGCAGCGCTCGAGCGTAGCCTGGAATCCGTAGTTGATGTACTCGTACGGATCGTCGGCAAGTCCCTGGGGATTGTCGATGTAGCAGGGGTCGATGGGACACATCACCGCGTCGTTGCCGCGTTCTGCGGCCTTGATGCCGCCCTGGGGTCCGCGCCAGCTCATGATGATCGTATCCTTTCCGGGAGCGCCGTCGAGAACTTCGTCCCAGCCCACGGCGCGCTTGCCCCTCGCGGCGAGATACTTGGTGAAGTGGTCCGTCATCCAGCCCTGGAGCCCTTCTTCGCCCGCGAGACCGAGCTCGGCGATGCGCTTCTGGCACTTGGGGCATTTCTTCCAAACTGTTTTGGGGGCTTCGTCGCCGCCGATGTGGATGTAGGGTCCGGGGAAGAGCCCGCACACCTCGTCCAGCACGTCCTCGAGGAACTTGATGGTCGCGTCGTTGCCGCCGCAGTAGATGTTCTCGCTTATGCCCCAGCGGCACCACGGCTCGAACTGCTCGCCCGTGCAGCCGAGCTCCGGATACGCGGCGAGCGCCGCGACGGAGTGTCCGGGAAGTTCGATTTCGGGGACGATCGTTATATGGCGCGCGGCGGCGTAGGCGACGATCTCGCGGATATCGTCCTGGGTGTAGAAATACGGACCGTACGGTATGCGGTTGTTGACCCATCCGGTTCCGGGTTCCGGGACGTCCTGCGGGGTTTTCAGAACGACGGGCTTGGGACTGCCCGCGCGCACCGATCCCTTGCGGACGAGCTCGGGATACTTCTTGATTTCGATCCTCCATCCCTGATCCTGCGTCAGCACCCAGTGCAGGACGTTCAATTTGTGGAGCGCCATCGCGTCAAGCGTCTTCATCAGCGTTTCCTTGCCGAAGAAATGCCTGCCGTCGTCGAAAAGCAGGCCGCGCCATTTGAAACGCGGGGCGTCCTCGATTTCGACGCAGGCGAACTTAACGCCGCCGCCTTCCTTTTCCGCCAGCTGGCGGAGAGTCTGCAATGCGTAGAACTTGCCCGACTGGCTGGAAAACGCGATGGTAATGCCGGAGGGGGTGATCTTGAGCCTGTACCCCTCTTTCGGAATCGCCCCGTCGAACGAGTACAGAATTCTTTCCATGAAACCGCCATCGGTCGCATAGACTCCTTCCCCGGGAACCGTCTTGACGGGTTCCGGTATGACTCCGCCGGCTGCGGCGGCGATCGAAACGGCCGAAACTGCGGCCATAATTGCCATTTTCATCATTGTTGTCTCCTTTTTCTTTTGCACAAAAAAGCGATTGCCTCCCGCGGCTTCGTCGCGAGCACGTAGAAACACGCGCCGGCGGCGGACAGCAGTCCGAGCGCGGCGAACGCGAATACTGCGCCCTTCCCGCCGGACACGGCGTGCATGACGTGCGGGCGCAGCCAGAAAATCAAAGCGGCCATCGCCGCAGACGCGGCGGCGTACCGCGCTATCGGACGCAGCGCCGCCAAAATCCCCATGTCGCCGTTTTTCTTCTTCGCGGCGCAATAGAGGATGGCGGATCCGGCGGCCGCGCAAACGACGGTCGACGCCGCCAGCCCGACATGGCGGAACTCCACGGGCAGAAACGCGACGGCGGCGATGTTGAGCGCAGCGTTCACGATGACCATCTGCACGGAAATCTTGAGCGGCGTTTTCATGTCCTTCTGCGCGTGGAACCAGGGCACGAGGACCTTCTGCACGCCGAAGAACCCCATGCCGGCGGCGTACACCGCGACGGCTCGCGAAACGCGCAATGTCGCCGTTGCGTCGAACTCCCCGCCCTGGTAGATCGCCGAAACCGCCTCCGGCGCCAGGACCGCGAGACCGAACCCGGCCGGTATCATGACGTACAGCATCGACGAAAGCGACGACGAGAACGCCGCCTTCGCGCCCGGGACGTCGTCCCTCGCGAAATACCCTGCGAACGCCGGAAGAAGGACTGTTCCGAAAGCGACGCCTATCACCCCAAGCGGCAGATCCATCAGTCTTTCGGCGTATCCGACTACTCCCGCCGCCCACGGCGCGGCGAGCTGCGCGAGGAGCTGGTCGAGCATGTAGTTTATCTGGATCGCCCCCGCGCCGAGCGCTCCTATCGCCACGTTCCGCCATACCGTCTTGACCTTCTCGCTGCGCCATCCCGAAAAAGACGGATACGGAACGACGCCCCTCCTTGCCATCATCCAGAACATGAACGCCGCCTGCAGCACGCCGGCGCCAAGTATGGCGACGGAAATCTTTTTCACGCGGACGTCGGCGCTCCGGTCGCCGGAGAACCACAGCCACGCGAGCGCGCATATCCAGCAGATGTTCAGCAGACACGGCATGAAGCTCGACGCCTTGAACCGCCCCATCGCGTTCAGCACCCCCATGCCGAACGCCGCCGCGCAGATGAATACCATGTACGGCAGAAGCGTCATCACGAGGCTCGCGGTGAGAACGAATCGCCCTGATGCCGCTCCGGAGCTTTCATGCACCCAGGCGAAAAGTCCGAGCCCCCCCATCGCGAGAAGCGCGATTGCCGAGAGCATCAGCAGAACCATCGTCATGACGGATCTCGCCAGGCGCGCCGCGCTTTCGTTCGTGCCGTTCTCGAGCTCCCCCTTGAACACAGGCACGAACGCGGCGGTGAGCGCCCCTTCGCCGAACATCTTCCTTGCCATGTTCGGAATCGCGAAGGCGAGGGCGAAAGCGCTTTGCTGCACCCCCGCGCCGACAAGCCGGGACTGCATCATCTCGCGCACAAGACCCAAAACCCGGGAAAGCGCCGTAAAGGCGCCCACGGTAAACGTATTTCTTATCAGACCGCGCCTGGACATCACCCGATCCGCTAAAGTTTCTTCCTGTTTCTGTCCCAGTAGCCCCAGGCGTGACGCATGAATTTCACGGCCCTCGAAAAAATCTGGTCGACGTTGGCCGTGGAGGATATCTCCAGCATGTCGCGTATCTCTTCGCTCGTCAGCATGAAGCGCGTCTTGAGAAGATGCACGTACGCCCTTTCGGGATCGGAATTCCACAAATCCCTCAAACAGAGGTGCGCCATGTTCCAGGCTTCGTTGCGCGCGACTCTGTGGTCGCACACGGGAAGCTCCATGGAATCCGACCGCCCGTCTTCGCCCTCGTACGCGCCGTCGATGGAAATCTCGCCGTGGCGGTTCGGATCGGCGTTGAGTATGTAGCCGCGCACGTACTTCCTGAGCCATCCCTGGAAACTGCCGCCGTCGTTGCGGTAGAGATCGATTTTTCCGCGGCCGATCATGTCGTTGTAGAGCATGCCCATCAGGTCGCCGTCGCTGATCGAAAACCGGCGCATCATCTCGGCGTTCTTCAAATTGCGCGTCTCGGGGACTATGGCGCGCTCCCAGACGAGCTTCCATCCGGCGTCGCCGCCTTCCTTCACAAGTTCGAACCATTCGCCGTCCGTCATCGCCGTTCCTCCGTGTTTTCCCGCTTCAGGCAAAGGTGAGCGCCCCCGGCACCGGCTCCACGCCGGGCCGTCTGAGCCAGATGCCGGTAGCGTGCTTGCCTTTGATGAAATCGGAGTATTTTATGCCGGAACGCCCGTCCCTTACATCCAGGAACATCCCCGCGAATTCGAATACGCCTTTGGCTATCGGATTGCCGCTGGCGTCTTCGAACGCCAGTTCGAGCATGTCGTCCGGCCCCGCCCCCGGGGGGAATGTCAGATTGGCCGCCCAGCGCTTCTCCTTTTCCTTCATGGGATTCGACGCGAACGTCAGCACGACCGATCTGCTTTCGGGCGATTTCATCTGCCGCCTCCGCTCTTGGGCCGCCTTGCGGCAGCGAAAGCGTACGCATTCTGGAACATGCGCATCCAAGGCCCGTTGACCTTGAACACGCCGGGATTGTAACTGAGCTGGCACGCGCGGAAGCCGCGCTCCGGATGGGGCATCATGATTGTGGCGCGCCCGTCCTCCGACGTGAACGCGGTGAGCCCCTGCGCCGAGCCGTTGGGGTTCCACGGATAGCGCTCCGTCGCGCGGCCGAGTCCGTCGACGTATCTCGCCGATGCGACCGACGGCGCAAATCCTTCTGCGAGGACGCGCCCTTCGCCGTGCGCCACGGCTATCGGCAGACGCGATCCCGCCATTCCCCTGAAGAATATGGAGGGGCTGTCGAGTATCTCTATCGTGGAATAGCGCGCCTCGAACTGTTCGGAGACGTTCTTCACGAAACGCGGCCAGGCCGATGCGCCGGGGATCAGGTCCTTGAGCTGGGAGAGCATCTGGCAGCCGTTGCACACGCCGAGCGAGAAGGTGTCGGGACGCTCGAAGAACTCCCTGAACATCTCCTTGAGCCCGTCGTTGAAAAGTATGGATCGCGCCCATCCGGACCCCGCCCCGAGAACGTCGCCGTAGCTGAAGCCGCCGCACGCGACGAGCCCCTTGAATCCAGACAGGTCTTTGCGTCCGGAAACGAGATCGCTCATGTGGACGTCGACCGCTTTGAAGCCCGCGAGCGCGAACGCCGCCGCCATCTCGATGTGCCCGTTGACGCCCTGCTCGCGGAGGATGGCCACCTTGGGCGCGTTCCGCGCCGGGGCTCCCGCCTTGACCTCGATCTCGTCCGGATCGTACGTAAGCGAGAACGTCATTCCCGGATCGGACGTGTCGAGGGCGTTGTCGTATTCCTCCTTCGCGGTCGCGGGATTGTCGCGCAGCGCCTGCATCCTGTATGTGGTCTCGCTCCATGCGCGGCGCACCTGTACGATGTCCGTTTTCACGGCGGTGCGCGACCCGACGGCAAGTTCGAAGCGGCGCTCGCCGTCGAGGACTTCGCCGATGACGTACGCGTCCGTTCCGGCGGCGGCGTAGATTGCGAGAACCTTGCCGAGATTCTCCTCCGCCACCTGGAGAACGGCGCCCGGCTGTTCGTTGAAAAGCTCCTGCAGGGCATCGCCCTCCGGGAGCCTGGCGCAGACGCCGCGCCCGCCGGAAACCGCCATCTCCGCGAGCGTCACGGCGACGCCTCCGTCGGAACGGTCGTGGTACGCGAGGGCGAGAGACTTTTTGACTATCTTCTGCGTGGCGTTGAAGAACGCCTTCAGCGCGTCTGCATCGCAATCGGCGTGAGTGGAGCCGAGCTGCGAATACACCTGCGCGAGCGCGGTCGCGCCCAGCGGCTTTTCGCCGCGCGAAAGATCTGCCATGACGAGAAACGTCCTGGAGCCCGAAGGCGACGGCTTGAGATCCGGCGTGAGCGTCAGACGCACGTCGTCCGTCGGCGCGAACGCGGAAACGACGAGCGAAAGAGGGGCCACCTGCTTCTGCCGCCTGCCGGACGCGTCCGTCCACACGGTGTGCATCGAACAGGAATCCTTGCCGACGGGGATGGAGACGCCGAGTTTCGGACAGAACTCCAGCCCGACCTCCTTGACCGTATCGTAAAGTATGGCATCCTCGCCTTCGTCTCCGCACGGGGCCATCCAGTTCGCCGACAGCCTGATGTTGCCGATGTCGCCGACGTACGCGGCGGCGAGGTTGGTGATCGCCTCGGCGACGGCCATCCTGCCTGAGGCGGGGCCGGACAGGAGCGCGACGGGCGGACGTTCGCCCGTTGACATCGTCTGGCCGCGGAAGGTGTCGTATCCCATAGTCGCTACGGCGCAGTCGCAGACCGGCAGCTGGTAGGGACCCGCCATCTGGTCGCGCGCCACGCGTCCGGTGACGGATCTGTCGGCGATCGTGACGAGGAACGTCTTGTCCGCCACGGCGGGCAGACGGAGAATCCGCATGAACGCGTCCTGCGGCTTTACGCCTTCGAAATACGTGCCGGGGTGCTTCTTCGCGACACGCTTGACGTCGCGCACCATTCTCGGAGGCTTGCCGAGAAGGACTTTTATGTCCATGTCGATCGGTCTGTCGCCGAAATGGGAATCCTTCAGGACGAGCCTGCCGTCGCCGGTCGCCACGCCTATGAATGCGACAGGACACCGTTCGCGCTCGCACAGTTTTTCGAAGAACCCCTTCGCCTGCGGCTTGAGCGCGAGTACGTAGCGCTCCTGCGCTTCGCAGCACCAGATTTCCATCGGATTCATGGAAATCTCCTCGTTGTGGACCTTGCGGAGTTCGAACTTTCCGCCGGTGGCCTCGACAAGTTCGGGGCACCCGTTGGAAAGGCCGCCTGCGCCGATATCGTGTATGGAAAGGATTGGATTCTTCTCGCCGAGGTACGTGCACGCGTCTATGACGCCCTGGCAGCGCCGCTGCATCTCGGCGTTCCCGCGCTGGACGGAATTGAAATCGAGCGCTTCGGAGTTCGTCCCCGTCATCATCGAGGAAGCCGCGCCGCCGCCGAGTCCGATGCGCATCGCCGGTCCTCCGATCTGGACGATCAGCGAACCGGGCTTGACATCCTTCTTGAGAATCTGCCCGTGCCTTATCACGCCCATTCCGCCGGCGAGCATCACAGGCTTGTGGTACCCCCTCAGTTCGCCCGCTATCTCCCCCTCGTAAGTGCGGAAGAAGCCGCAAAGCTGGGGACGTCCGAACTCGTTTCCGAACGCCGCGCCTCCGATCGGCCCTTCGGTCATGATTTGGAGAGGTGTTGCAAGACGCGCCGGGAAATCGGCGAATATCCTCTCCCACGGCTGGGGATATCCGGGTATGCGAAGGTTCGAGACCATGAACCCGCAGATGCCGGCCACGGTTCTGGAGCCGCTTCCCGTCGCGGCCTCGTCGCGTATCTCGCCTCCGACGCCCGTCGCCGCGCCGGGATACGGGGAAATCGCCGTCGGATGGTTGTGCGTCTCAACCTTCATCAGCTGGTCGAGACGCTCCCTCCTGAACCCGTACGCGTCGGTGTCCGGGTCTATCGAGAACACGTCCGTATCGTACCCCTTGACCACGGACGAATTGTCCTTGTAGGCGGACAACGTGTCTTTCGGCCTCTTCTGGTGCGTGTTCTTGATCATTCCGAACAGGGATTCCTTCTGCTCCTTGCCGTCGATGATGAACTTTGCGCCGAATATCTTGTGGCGACAGTGTTCGGAGTTCACCTGGCCGAACATGACAAGTTCGGTGTCCGTCGGATTGCGTCCCGCCGCCTTGAACGACTTGGCGAGGTACTCCATCTCCGCCTCGGATATCGCGAGACCGATCTCCTCGTTGGCCTGGCGGATTGCGTCTACGCCCCTGCCGAGAACGTCGAACGTCCTGCCGGGCGCCGGAACGGCCGCGGCGAAGAGATCGCTTATGTCGCCGTACACGCCCTCGGTCATCTTGTCGTAAACAGGCGAGAGGGACGACGGGGAGAGCGGGCGCGAAGTGCGGTAGCGTATTCCACGTTCCACGCGCCGTACGGACTTAAGGCCGCAATTGCGGAAAATATCGGTGGCTTTGGAACTCCAGGGGGATATTGTCCCCTTGCGCGGAAAGACGAAAAAGTCCGCCCCGTCGAGACCTTCTTCGGCGTTCAGGAGCACTTTGGCCTTTTCCACGGCGGAAGAATCGTCCGTGTCGAGCGCGTAAACCCACCTTGCGTCGATTTCCACGCCGGCGACATCCGGCGCGACCTTGCGCATGGCGGCTTTGAGAGCCTCCAGTCTGAATGGTGAATAGGCCTCGGTTCCTGTCAGAAGAATCATTTCGCGTCTCTCCGTATGTCTGTTTCTGTCGTTTTCGTTTTCGTGTAAACCGGCGGACCATCCGCCTCCGGGCAATCAGCCGCAATTCGACCTGTGCGCCTTCGGGCCCGGAGACTTCAGGGATAGTCCGCCGGCAAAGTCAATACCTCGCATCCGTCGTCGGTTATCGCGACCGTGTGCTCGTAGTGCGCCGAAAGACACCTGTCGCGCGTGACGACCGTCCAGCCGTCCGAGAGGACGTCCGTCCTTTCTCCCGCTTTCGTCATGGTTATCATCGGCTCGATGGCGATCGTCATGCCGGGCCGCAGGACGAGTTTCGTGCCGGGGATTCCGTAGTTCGGAACCTGGGGATCCTCGTGGACCGTCCTGCCGACGCCGTGCCCTATCCAGTCGCGCACGATTCCGAACCCTGCCTCCTCCGCGACTTTCTGGATCGCGTACCCCACGTCTCCGAGGTGTACGCCCGGCCCCGCCGCTTCGATGCCGGCCTTGAGGCAGCGGCGCGTCACTTCCATCAGTCGCGCCGCCTCGGGAGAAGGCTTGCCGGCGCAGACCGTGCGCGACGTGTCGCCGTTGAACCCGCCCTTGAATATTCCGACGTCCGTGGAAACGAGATCGCCGGGCATGATAACCCTGTGCCTGCTGGGGATGCCGTGGATCACCTCGTCGTTTATGGAGACGCAGATGTGTCCGGGGTATCCGTTGTAGCGGTAGAAGCTCGCTTTCACCTTGTATCTGCCGCAGTACTCCGCAACGAGATCGTCTATCTCGCCCGTCGTGACGCCGGGCGACACGTGGCTTGCGCAGATGTCGCGGATTTCCGCGCTCATCCGGCAGGCCTCGCGCATCCGGTCTATTTCCGCCTTCGACTTTATGTCTACTTTCATCTTGCGAGCGGATCAGGCTATGGCGGACTTGAAAGCGACCGCGACGTTCTCGACGCCCGTCGTCCCGTCCACCGTCGCGAGAAGCCCCCTGGAACGGTAGTATTCGATCAGCGGCTCCGTTTCCGCATGGTATATCTTCAGTCTGTCGGCCACGGTCTCCGGATTGTCGTCCTTGCGCACGACAAGCTGCGCGCCGCACTTGTCGCACACGCCTTCGCGCTTCGGAGGGAGGTTCTTGACATGGTAGCCGGCCTTGCACTGCGGACACGTCCTGCGGCCCGCTATGCGATCCTGGATGATGGAGTCGGGCACGTCGATCAGCACCGCCTTCTTGAGGGGAGCGCCCATGCCGTCGAGAATCTTCGCCTGCGCGAGATTGCGCGGGAAACCGTCGAGAAGCATCGTCTCGTCGCCTGTCGTCGCGGCCACGACATCCTTTATCATCGTCGCGATCAGCGCGTCGGGGACGAGACGGCCCGACTCCATGTAGGCCTTCGCTTCGCGGCCCGCATCGGTACCCTGCGCGACCGCCCCCCTGAGAAGGTCGCCGGAAGATACGTGTTTGAGACTTCCGTCGCCGGCGGCAAGAAAGCCGGCAACGGTACCTTTCCCCGATCCCGGGGCTCCTAGAAGAATTACTATGTTCATAGGAAGTATTATATCAAAAAAACGCGATTTTGAAAATATCAGCAAGTCCTGGCAGAAATTACAAAAAAAAATCCGAAAAAATTTTTGGAGGCTGGGGCGTCTGCCGCCCTGCCGCCCCGATGCCAACGCCGCATACCCGTCCGCCAGCTATCTCGACAAATCAGGGTTTTGTAATTTCTGATTGCCTCTCCCAGCCGCCAAGATGCGGGGTGCAGGATGTCGCATCTCCTTGGCGGGCCGTCCGGTGGTCAGCCCCTACCGTTCCCCGTTCCCAATTCCACAATTCCATAATTCCATAATAATTCAGTCCTCTTGCGCGGCATCGGCCTGCGCCGCGTCGTACAACTCCGCCGGTTTGCCTGTCAGACCCGGAGGACGCAACGCGGCAAGGTTGTCCCGCCTCTGCCGGCTGTGGCGGTACCAGGGGTTGAATTCGCATGCAGCTCTATCCACGAACATGACGCTATCGGTGTGTTCGACCCCTGCTCGATACAGAAAGACCCCCGCCACAGAATCAACCAAGTCGTGGCATCCCGTCTGCAACGACTCTACCCCCAGATCGTAAAGCCGTATATATGCGGCCCGCCGCATGGTTGAATTAAATGTATTTGTGTCAGAAACAACCCAATTCACGAAATTCGTCAAACAGCCCGTCCGTCTCGTAATATTCATGGTTGCACCCAATGCGACATCCGCTGCATAATCCGTACTGTTGGTAAGTATCGCAACAATAAACGGCAGGTCGTTTGTGCAACCATATCGACCAATAAAGGAAACCGCACTCTGCCTTGGAACTTGAGCATAAAAATTTGTTTCCGCGATGTTG
>DGHT01000064.1 GCA_002392765.1 Verrucomicrobia bacterium UBA3841
TCAATCGGCAACACAAAGAAACCTTCCTGCTCGCCCGCAATCGGAACTGCCGCACGAAACAGCGGATAGGCGTCATCCGCCGTCTCAATGCGCGAGTTCAAAACACATTCAGCCGCAGACACTTTTGCCGCAAGATCAGGCGGCATCTGCCACATGCCGACGTTGCCGCGGCAGGGAATCGGTTCGGGCAAACGCACGACGTTCGACAAGTCCCACCAATACGGATAACCCTCGTCCCACGATTCGAGCCCGATGCGCTCACACGCCTTGTAGTCGCACACGCCGACGACCTTGCCGGGCCAGTCCTTCACCTCGCGCCATGCGGGAAGTTTCTCGAAATCCTCCGGCGGCAGATTCACCGACGCCCACGCGATGAACCGTCCGTACTCTTCCTTGCAGAACGACTTGGAGCACAAAATCGCCAACCGCCCCTCGCGCGGCTCCGGCCACGCACTGCGGTTCTCCGTCCGCTTGATTCCGCACAGAATCAAGATCGCATACGAACCGGTGCATGTGAAGGCGTTGGCGAGCATCTCACACCCTTTTCCTTGTCCTTGATATTTCCTCCTGCTTAATAAACGCACAATATTCTTCAAGCGATTTTCTCATCACATTTTCCGGGACGAGCAACCTCCTGTATTCGGCAACCATCACAGGACTCATAGTACGGCAAAGCGTGTACTCGACCCGACATCTATCCGCATCCGGGCAAAGAATAATGCCTACAGACGGATTCTCACCTTCGCGACGAATCTCCCTATCAATGGCTTCGAGATACATGTCAAGCTTGCTGACAAACTCTGGCTGGAACCCAACCGCCTTGAGCTCAACATCGACAAGACACCAAAGCAGCGCCCAGTACGCTTTCGGCCGTTTCGTCGGAACCCAACCGCCTTGAGCTCAACATCGACAAGACACCGCAAGCCTCTGTGATAGAAAAGCAAATCAAGGCGACGGGTTTCACCGCCGACATGTATGAAATACTCGTCGCCCATGTAAAGAAAATCCTTCCCCATCTCCAAGACGAAATCCCTCATGTGATCCACAAGCCTTTTATGCAGCACATGCTCCGTATGTTTTTTCGGCAGATTCAAGAAATCAAGAAAGGCTTTGTCTTTGAGCACAAAATCAGCCTTGGGATATGCCGCACGCAATCTGGCGGACATCTTCTTCTCCTTGCTCATAATCATGTCATACGTCTGCGCAACAAAGGCCCTGCGTAATTCCATCTGATTCAACCGCTCTCTTGCCGCATAAAGAACATAGAACACCCGCTCTTCAATCGAATCCGCATGATTCAGTATCTCAACATGATTCGTGAATGTTGTAAGCGATAAAAACAACGGGAAATTCATGCAATTGCAATAGCTATCTGATAATTGTGCAGTTGACAACTGCACGATTTCCCCGTTCGCGGTTTGCTCCTTTGCCGATTGCGAAATTGCTTCGTTTCCAATTTGTGCAGTTGGCAACTGCACAAATTCGTGAAGCCGCAAACGGTCGGATATCTTGTGGAAGTCCACCGAAGTATATGTTTCGTAGAACGCCACCATGTTGTATATCTGCCGCTTGCCGAATCCACGCCGTTTCGGATTATGCGTTTTAAGATAATCCGAAAGTTGCTCTACTGTCTTAGAACCCCAGGCAGACGACTTCAGACGTGCCGCCCCTCTATGCCCCGCCATGCTTTCCGCGCCGCAAATCGAATCCGACGCTTCTTTTCGGCTTCACGCATTATGACACGCTGGCCGCATGGAGTTTTAAGGTTAACGAGACTTAACAGCAAGGGCTCGCTTGCGCTGCGGCTCACCTGTTTGTAGGACAGGGCTTCGCCATTCGGGTCGCCCCTCGTGCCGCCTGTCTTCCTAACTGACTGTCGATTTCTTGTCAGTGCGAACTCCTTTCATTTCGCAAGTTGCTATCAAGCTTTACTTGGCGCACCATAATACACCTTTCAAGTCCTAATGTGCCAATGCTGATTTTTGAAGGCGCGTTTCGAGGGTCTTGGTGTCGATGGCACGGACTTCCCAGACAAGATACTCTCTGTCACGATCCTTTTGCGTCGGGAAGGCATACGGACAGCTCGGATACTTGCCCTGCACCATCCACCCCTGCATCGTATAGACAAAACGCTGGACAATCAGGTTGATCGGCGGATGCCATGCAACGGATATCAACGTCACCTTCGCAGGGCCGGGCTTGCCAAGCTCGTCCCATTTCTTTTTCTCAAGGATGAACACATTGTGCTCATACGCCCACTTGAGCGCCTTTTCGGCTTCTTTCAACTCGACGCTGATGTACCGGTCGGGATCCAGATACCGCTCTGCCGTGGCAGCGTCAAGGTTCACGCGCCTGTCGTCGCGCGTCTCCTTCTCGTCATAGTCGGGGATTGTCAGTCCCTCCACGCGATCCCGCTCCGCAAGGAACTCCGCCCGACTCTGTTTGTAAATCTGATACGCCCTGTACGTGTAGTTCTCCCACCGCGTCACGCGGTCGCACAGATGCTTGGCCACGCCTGACAGAAACCCCTTGATCTTCTCGGACGAATCATGCGACGGCGACAGTTGGAACGCGCCAAGCCCCGGCAGAATTTCCTCCTCCTCCCGCTTGATGCTCTGTTCCGTCCCCGGATAAAGTACATACGCTCCGCCCGTGCGCTTGATCGCGTCTCGGTAAGCGTGCATCTTGAGAATGTCAACGCGCTTCACGTCCTTCCTGGACACGGCATCCTCGTCCGTCGACGCCTCTTCGACGGACTTCTCCTCGTAATCGGCCTTGCCGATACGCTTGAGCGAGGCCTCCAAATCCCGCGCTTTGTACTTTGCGTCGAAATGCACGTAAGTGACAAGGTCGTTTTTAATCGCCTCGTCCATGTCCAGCCCAAGCGGACGAAACGCCAGCGTGTAGTCCGGCCGCATCGGCAGCGTCCAGCTCATCTCCTTGCCCTTCGCGGAGAACGTGCGGTTGTAGCTGAACTCAACCGCAAGCCGACGGAACCGCGCGCCCGTCCGCCCCGAATCGAACGTTCCGTCCAGCGAAATCGTCTTCCCCTCCTTGAGCTTCAGGGAAAGCCCGTCGCTTCCCACCCCGATCATCTTGTCGGCAATGTCCTTCGTCTTCACGCTGAAGAGGCCGCCCACGATCTTCAGGAGACGGAAGAAGCACCAGTATTCGTACAGCGCACTCATCTTGCGCTGGTTCGCCGCGTACACGTCCTCGCCGTTCTTCCACACGAGCTGCGTGCCCGCCTGGAACTGAAGCCACTTCTTCAACACCTCGCGATACCCCTCGCGACGCTGCAGCACGACACTGGACGTCGGCATCCGCATCAACGGCCCTACGCCCTTGAAGAACTCGTGCGCCGACCACCTTGAAAGCATCCTCACCGCCGCGTCGATGTCAACCTCAACCACCATCGACGCCCCTTCGCGCTTCTTCTCCTGCAATATCCGCTTGAAGTTCCGCAGCCGGTCAAGGAAGAAGTTGACGGCATACTTGACGAAACGGTTCTCCGGCGTATCGACACTCTCCACGTTCCGCTTGGTAACGATCCGCTCCGGCAGGCTCGTGAGTCCGGGATAGCGTCCCTTCAGGTTTCGCGGCAGCGGAATCCTTCGCGGCGAACTCGTCAGCTGCCGCAGCTCGAACGAACCCAGCCGCGCCGCATGGCGCACGTCCACCTCCGTCTCCACCTCCACCAGCTGCACCTGCGGACGCTCCACGATCTGACGCATCGCCGCGTCGAAGTCGTAGTTGCCCACAAGCCCAAGCAGGAAGAAGAACCGCTGCACGTCGTTCTTCGCCGCCTCGTGCGGGTTCGGCTTGACGAGCCCCTGCACACAGCTCGAACACTGCATCTGGAGATCGGCGATGTCCTCGGTCAGCTGGCGGAGAAGGTCCTGGTAGTCCTTCTTGTAGCTGACCACATCGCTCGCCACTTCGACCCCAAGCGACTGCTCGGGCGTCTCCGCTCCTTCGAGATAGAGCCGCCCATAGCCAACCGCCGTTCCCGGCGCAATCGACCCGTGCCGCTTCGCGCCCCCGCTGCGCACGAACGAGCTCTTGCCCGAGAGTCGCCCTTCGCCCTTGATTTCGAAGTGATAGTAGCGCCCCTCGATCAGCGGCAGGAACTCCGCCGAGTCGATTTCCTTTCCGTGTCCGTCCTTCTGGAAATCGTCACCTTCGACGACAATCCGCACCTTGCTCTTCGGAAATTCCGCAGAGTAGGTCGATTCGGTCTTGTCGAAGGTCCAGACCATCACTTGACTATTAACTGTGCGTCCTTTAGCTCGAAGAACACGAAGAAGTCGGCATCGTAGTGGACCCGCCCCTTGAGAAGCTTGACCTTCGCACCCTCGTCAAGCTTCTCCACGAACTTCGCCATCGCGGAATCCGAGAACGTAGCATGCACGGTGAAGTCGGGGTGGAACAGTCCGGACCCTGGCACCGAGAACGAGATCACCGCCGTCACGCTCCCATCGTCCTCGTCCTTGCTCACGGAACCGATCCTCCCGTTCTCGAACGTCAGCTCCCGCCCCCTGAGCGCCTTCGCGAGCGCCTGCAGCTGCGCCCGAGAGTAGCCGGACTCCTTCTTGGCGTTGCCGGCCACGAGATCGGCGCCCGTCATCTTCTCGGGATCAATCGCCGCCCCGCCAGACTTTGGCTCTTCGGCGACGATTGTCGCGCTCTTTAGCTCGAAGAACATAAAGAAGTCGGCATCGTAGTGGACCCGCCCCTTGAGCAGCTTGACCTTCGCACCCTCGTCAAGCTTCTCCACGAACTTCGCCATCGCGGGATCCGAGAACGTAGCATGCACGGTGAAGTCGGGGTGGAACAGGCCGGACTCGGGTGCCGCGAACGAGATCATCGCCGTCACGCTCCCGTCGTCCTCGTCCTTGCTCACGGAACCGATCTTCCCGTTCTCGAACGTCAGCTCCCGCCCCTTGAGCGCCTTCGCGAGCGCCTGCAGCTGCGCCCGAGAGTAGCCGGACTCCTTCTTGGCGTTGCCGGCCACGAGGTCGGCACCCGTCATCTTCTCGGGATCAATCGCCGCCCCGCCAGACTTTGGCTCTTCGGCGACGATTGTCGCGCTCTTTAGCTCGAAGAACATGAAGAAGTCGGCATCGTAGTGGACCCGTCCCTTGAGAAGCTTGACCTTCGCACCCTCGTCAAGCTTCTCCACGAACTTAGCCATCGCGGGATCCGAGAACGTGGCATGCACGGTGAAGTCGGGGTGGAACAGGCCGGACTCTGGCGCGGCGAACGAAATCATCGCCGTCACGCTCCCGTCGTCCTCGTCTTTGCTCACGGAACCGATCTTCCCGTTCTCGAACGTCAGCTCCCGCCCCTTGAGCGCCTTCGCGAGCGCCTGCAGCTGCGCCCGAGAGTAGCCGGACTCCTTCTTGGCGTTGCCGGCCACGAGGTCGGCGCCCGTCATCTTCTCGGGATCAATCGCCGTCCCGCCAGACTTTGGCTCTTCGGCGACGATTGTCGCGCTCTTTAGCTCGAAGAACATGAAGAAGTCGGCATCGTAGTGGACCCGCCCATTGAGAAGCTTGACCTTCGCACCCTCGTCAAGCTTCTCCACGAACTTAGCCATCGCGGGATCCGAGAACGTGGCATGCACGGTGAAGTCGGGGTGGAACAGGCCGGACTCTGGCGCGGCGAACGAAATCATCGCCGTCACGCTCCCGTCGTCCTCGTCCTTGTTCACGGAACCGATCCTCCCGTTCTCGAACGTCAGCTCCCGCCCCTTGAGCGCCTTCGCGAGCGACTGCAGCTGCGCCCGAGAGTAGCCGGACTCCTTCTTGGCGTTGCCGGCCACGAGGTCGGCGCCCGTGATCATCGACACGTCTTTTGCCAGACAGATAGCCATGCCACAACTCATGGCAAATGCAATCATCATCTTTTTCATTTTAGTCTCACTTTCTTTGGTTGTTGGATAAGAACCATTACGCCTCGGCGAAACTGGTGAAGCCGTTCTTCTCGACGCGCTCCTTCATGCGCAGAAGCTTCTCGTACGTCAATTCGTAAAACTTTTGGATTTCAGGCTCGGCGTCAGGATCGTTCGCCGGCTGAATCTTCTTGATGCTCTTCTCGATGAGCGCGTCGAGGACGGGCCCGAGTCGGTTGAGCGATCCGTGCAGTTTCGGCAGGAGCTTCTGGACGACCGCCGCATCGATCGCCGACGTAAGGCACTTCTGCTTCCCCGTTCCCGCAGGGATCTTGCCGTACCCGCTCGCTTCCAGGTAGTACGCGATGAAGTTTACAATCTCGCCCGCGCTGCGGAAGGCAAACTCCGAACCCAACTTCTCAAGTTCCTCAAACATGCCGACAAGCGCGGTCTTGACCGTCGCCAGCTCCGGCGCGGCCGGTTTCTTCTCCTTGCGTTTTTCCGCAAGCTTCAGGAACGCCGCCGCGTAGACCGCGCCTTTCTCCTTCAGCGACTTCATGTCCGGCGCCTTGGGCGCGTCGAGGAAGTCAGCGATGGCCTTCTTCGCGACCCTAAACTCAATCACCTGCGCGCGGTCGAGGACCTTGGGCGAGAACATGTACGTCGTTTCGTCCACGTTCATCGTGCCGATCACGAAAAGGTTCGTCGGCCATTCCAGCACGGACGGGACGGGCGTGCCGTCATCCGCGAAACGCGCCTTGCCGTCGTAGAGCTTGATCGTGCCCTCGCTCTCCATCGTGGAAAGGAAGTCGGCGAAGTAGCGCTCGACGTGGCTGAGGTTCATCTCGTCCAGGATGAGAAAGAACGGCAGCCCGGGGTTGTCCCGCGCGTCGAGCATCAGCTTGAGGACGCCGGTGTCGGGCAGGACGTACTTGTCGGGATCGAGCGCGTTGGGATAGCCGAGTATCTTCTCGCTGTTCGTCCAGTCCGCGCCCACGGGCACGATCTTCGCCGTGTTCTCCACCGCGATCCAGTCGGTGAACGCCTGGGCGAGCTTCGTCTTGCCGCTGCCGCTCAGGCCGGTGAGGACGACAAACGGCTTCGCGAGCTGCGCGCACACGAACCGGCGCATCAGGCCGGGGGCATAGACGAGACCGGCGTCCTTGACGTCCTTCTCCAGTTTCTCGATGAAGTCGGAGAAGTCGCCGATCGGATTCTGCGGCACGTTTTTGATTGGTGTCTTCATGTATCTCTCCCAGTATTTCTTCAAGATGTCGTCGCGGTAGTGCTTGCACCACCAGATGAACTCGTTGACGGTGAGGTAGTCAGGCTCCTGCGTTTCCGTATCGTCGAAGGAACGCGGCACTTTGACATCGGAAAGGCGCTCAAGCAGCATGGCTGCGTGCCCCATCACATGATGGTATTCGGCTGCGGACACCGTAGCTGGCGGTGTGTCATTTTCGACGAGGCCAAGCGTCTTCAAGCCCTGTAGCATCAGCTTACTATAGCCAATGTAGTCGAGAGGGTGGAACTTCATGAGCAGCTCGGTCGCCGCGACAGGACCGAATCCGTGCGGGATCTCAGGCGTTTTGCCGAAGTACTTGTGCGAGAGTTTGAAGTTCTTCTTGGTGGCGGCGATGAACTCGGCGCAGGAGCGCTTCTGCTCGTGTGTAAGTCCCTTGATGTTCTCTCCGCAGAAAAACGTTTTCGCCGCCCAAAGCTCGTCGTCGATCCACTTGTCAAACGCGGTGTCGTCCATGTTGCGCAGCGTCTCGGGGTTCATCGCGTCGTACCGCGCCCGAATCCCTTCATATCCGTCGCGTTTCAGTAACGCCACCCAGTCCGCATCTATCCTATGCTTCGCAAACTCTGCAACCGCAAAGTCGATGATGTCGGGGTTAGGCCTGTCCTCCTTGGCATTTTTCTCTTTCAAGGATTTCCATGCCAAGAACTCAGTATATCGATTTAATCCACTTGGAACCCAACAACCTTTCTTCGTCCCAGGATCATTTCTCCAATTTAGAACCTTATCAACTTTGTCCCTTGGTAGTTCCTGCGGTCTAACCCCATCCTCTAGTAATGATCGTAAAGGTCCAAAGATTGAATTAAATTCCTTCAGGCTTTCAACCTCATAGATACCTTTAATCAATCTGCCATAAAGATACTGGTAAAGCTCATACCAGTATGATTTTAATGGGATTCCTGTGGGTCCTCCGTTGGGATCCTTATCTGTTATAGAGCCAACACTTGTAACATATGAGTTGACTGCGGTTATCTCAGGATGACTACCCTTACTAGTAACATATACCGTTGTCAACCAATGCCGGAATTCATCACGCAGATCTACACTATTTACTTTTGTCGTAGTGTCAACATATCTCCGCAAAGGCACTTGTAATTTGGAAAAAGCCGTACCAAGAATTGTTTTAATATTCTCTTGCACATTCGGACGCAAGACACAAATTGCTTGAAGCAGTGCTATTGCTTTGTTTACCGGAACAGACGTTATCGCCTGATTGGGTTCCCACTTTGTTATTGGAGCTATACCAATAATGTCAAATGTGTCTGGAAAGGTTACTAGATCTGCGCGAACGATTTCTGGTTGAAAATATAGATCAACATCTATCTGGACTTTGAAATTTCTCCCTCCGTCATAACCCTCATCATAAGGCGTCTTGGAAATATGCGCCAAAGCCACCAAACCGGGCTTCCAGCCTTTTGGTTTGTCTCCTCCAAATACAACAAAAATAAAATCACCTTCTTGTATCTGATCCTTAAGAACGTTTAATCCGGAGATAACTATTCCGGCATTCCCAGCTTTAACACCTGCTACATTTACTGGATCTTTTGTCTTGATTGTGAAGATATGACCTTCAGTCAGCATGGCGTCTGGACCTCCCTGGGAGATTACTGTCCATTGAAGGATACTTGATCCCGGCAAACGTTTTTAATATCGCTTCAAATATAACCTTCGCTCCACGACATGGAACCGCCATGCCAATCTGACCACGTACTTCTTCCTTTGAGCCCATGAACTCAAAGTCATCTGGAAAGGTCTGAAGACGAGCTCGCTCGCGGTTTGTCAAAGCACGAGGCTCTTCCCAATGATACATGTGCGTTCCACCACCACCTGACCCAGTTACTGTATAAGCGGGACGGTCAGGATCAAGCCGCTTGTATATCTGGCTGATCCTTGCGCCCTGCACGTGCAACCTTATGGCTTCCGGCATCCTGTGTTCAGCATCAAATGCATTCTCGCCAGGATGAATGTAGCCCAACCTCTGAACAACAATTTCGCTTTGCCTTGTCACTTCATTATTCAAAGCATCAGGTCCAATTGGAGGAACCTCAATTGCCGTTCGACAAGAGACATCAACATTTTGGTACGGCTCTGTAGATGGGATTTTAAATTCCAGTTTTAAATCCTTACGGATACCAACGATGATAACCCTGTGTCTAGCCTGCGGCACACCATACTCTTCAAACTTGTACAAATTTGGGTAAATATCATATCCAGCATCAAACATAGCGTCCAGAATAACATCAAATGCGCGGCCTTCATTCGCTGTCTGGAGCCCACCAACGTTCTCAGCAAGAAACCATAGCGGCTGATTACGACGTAAAACCTCAACACCATATTGATACAACGGCCCAAAAGTTCCATCAAAGCCTTTCTGCTTGCCGACCTGACTAAAGTCGTTGCATGGAAAACCAAAAGCCAATGCATCAAATGGTGATGTAGCCGCAAGTCTATCAAGATCTGCCTTGCGTATATCTTGGCATATTACTGTATTGCGATTACCTGATGTTATATTCTGCGCATAGGTTTCGCAGGTTGATTCATCATAATCTGTTGCCCAGGCATGGGTTATACGATATCGTGTCTGTCCCTTGAACACGCGTGCCATCTTGGCACCACATGCCAATCCACCTGGCCCACAAAACAATTCAGCAAGTCTGTAGTTGACTGTTCCCATTGTCACTCCTTGAATCTGTCAAACTCTTTGGGCAAGATGCTCATGAACTCCGCAGCATCTGCCTTTTCGTAAAAATCTCGTGTCATTCCAAGCTGATCCATCATCGTCACGAAACGACGAACTGCGCCTGGTCGATCACCTCCCGCACCAACCTTAACACACTGCAATTTTTTATCAAAATACAGACAATTTAACGCCTGCAACATCGCTGGATTTTGCAATATGTTTTGCCGTGATATTATTTGCTCGACCAAGTCATTCACCACATTAATTTGATGCTTTAGGATCACATTTGTCAATTCAGTGTCATCCGCATACGCAAGATAAAGGTAATAAGCATTCGACAGTAAATGCCGGTGTGCATTTACATGTGAAGTAATTGTGTAGACAAGACGAGGAACCGCACCAACAGAAATTCTACCCTCATCATCCACCTTCACCAGTTGCGGGAGATACACGACGGCGAGCCATGTCCATAAGCCGGAGTCGGTGCGGTAGCGAAGCGGGGAATGGTCTTTGATGAGAGAATGGAAATATTCGCAGAAGGCGAAGGTCGTGTCGAAGGTGCGCGTCTCGTCGAGGTCGATGTCGGCGAGCGCGAGGATGTCCTCTGTCAGGTCCTCGCGCGAAAGGAGCGCGGTGGCGGGAGCGAGATCGCCCGCCTTCTCCACCTCGTGCAGCGCCTTGCGCACCGCCTCGACGCCCGCTTCTGTGAACCGCCTAAGTTTCATTTGGCTCGGGCTCCTCTTCTTCCTCGGAACATGGAAGCTCCGAGATCTGGTTCTCCTCAAGGACAAGTTCCGTAATCTGGCGCAATCTGTTTTGCAGAATCTCCTTGTTCGGCAATACGAGCTGGTAGGAGGCAACCATTGTCGGCGACATGCTGCGCGACAGGGCGTATTCAACAACCGAATCGTCCTTGTCGGTGCAGAGTATCACACCAACGCTTGGATTTTCGTCTGGCTTCCTCACGTCGCGGTCGAGCGTCTCCAGATAGAAGTCTATCTGGCCAATGTCCGACGGACGAAACTTCCGCGTCTTAAGTTCAAACGCAAAGAAACAGCGAAGCGACCGATTGAAAAAGAGCAGGTCAATGTTGAAGTCGCTCTTTCCGACCTTTACCGGATATTCCTTGCCGACGAAGGTGAAGTCCTTTCCGAGCTCAAGTATGAAATCGCGCAAATGCGAAACAATGGCATCCCTGAGAGTCGCCTCGCGATGACGCTCCGGCAAGTCGAGGAATTCAAGCGCATAAACATCAGGAACAAAGGAACGGACAGTCTGTGTAACCAATGCGGACGCCGGCGCAGCCTCGCCGATGCGGCGGCGTTCGTAGTACGAGCTGTCGAACAGGCGCTCCAAATCGCGCTTAGGGCAATGTTCGGCGGCACATTTCTCAAGGTAGAAACGCCTCTCGCCCGGCGACTTCGCGCGCGAAAGGATGACGAGATGGTTCGTCCAAGTAATTTGTGTCACCAGTGGTGTCACAATTTCGTCATCCTTGTAGGCATTATAGAATTCCGCCATCCTATAAAGCGTTCTTCTTGAAAAACCACCAAGATCGGGGCGTTTTTCTGCAAGATAGGCGGCGGCCTTTTCAACAACCTTGCTCCCCCATGCCGCCTCTTGCATCTTCCCCGAGATCCACTGGCCGATGTTCCAATACAACGAAACCATTTCGAAGTTCACGGCCTGCCAAGCGCGAGCACGGGCCGCTTCGATCATCAAGACCAGTTCATCGAAAAGCGAATCACTGACAAGCGCAGCATTGCTCATTTCCGGCTGTTGTTTTTTCTTCTTCATTGCGCAGCTCCGTTCACTTTGTCCACAAGGCCAGCGCCAGCCACAAAGGACTCGACCACGTTGTCGATCCAGTCGGAAATAATCTGGCTGTATCTGTCGTCAAGCTCGGAATAGTCCGCAATGTCGGGGAAAGGCTCGTCGAGGTTGACGCCCGCGAATTCCTTCCAGTCGTCCGCCCATGTGCAGCCCTTCCCGTCATGATGCTGGATGAAGGTGTATTCCAGGACGGAACGAAGCGCCGCTGGATAGACGAGCGCGATGAAGAAACCTTCCTTCGGCGCCGTCGGTTCGAGCGAGGCGTTCACGCAGAGACGCGGATAGTCGCCCGAGAAGTCCATCGCCCAGACCTGCTCCGAATCGGGCGGAAGCTTTCCGATCGGCAGGATGCAGTCGGGCGCACAACCGCCGTATGCGTTGTCGGCGCGCTTGCCGATTCCACGGCGCGGCATGCCGAGAATCGTCTTACGTTCATCGTCCGCAACCACCTTGATGCGGTAGAGAACCGTGCCGACCTCCTCGCCGAATTCGTCGAGCGAAGTGGACTCCGGGGCGGCAAACGCGCCGACGGTGCCGAAATCGAACCGGATCAGGTGATTCTTGATGTACGCCTCGATGAACACCTTGGCGTCCGAGGCAAAATCGTAGGGAGCGAAATCGAAGTCCGCCTTGAACCGGCTTGATCCGCCCTGCTGGACGAGCGTAATGTGGAGGTCGTGGTTGTCGATCTCCTTTCTCCCGGTGTAGTTGAAATGCTCAGCCATTCGTCACCTCCGGGAGATTCCATTTCGACGAATCGCGGTAATGGTCGTCGATGTCAAGGTCGAAGTTCCTGTCAAAGCCCTTAACCTCAATGACGAAGTCCTTGCGGTCGGCATCGATCTTCGCCTCGATCACGTTGGGCTGCGGGAAGCGCGTCTCCGCGCCGTCCGCGTACACCTTGATCGTTCCGCCGCGCTGCAGGCTGAAGTCGTTCTTGTCGAACGCGCTCTTGCCGCTGATTCCCGGGCGCATGAGGGCGGCGGTGAACATGAACGCCCTGAAGTTCACCGGATCTGCGATTACGCGGAAACACGCCGTGTTCGTATCGGCATCGACGTAGCGTTCGAGTATGTAGGGCTTCGGCTTTGGTGGCTCCGGCTTGGGCCGGTTCGGATCGGTCTTGCGCGGCTTCTTGCGCCGCACCTTTCCCTTGCCGCCGCGCTTCTTGCCGTCGCCGTCACCCTGTCCGCCGGAATCGGCACCGGGGTTCACACCGAGCCGCGCGTCGCGGGAGATGGAAAAGAAGTCCTTCAGCGTCTCGAAGTCGTCTTGGTCCTGGACGGAATCCGCCCGCTTGACAATCTGGCGCGGGGCGCGCTTGACGTACTCGATGATGTCATTGGGGTAGTTGTACGTCTTGGAAAAGTTGCCGGTGTTGGGGAACCACTGCGTATGGCTCGGCGGCTCGGCCTCGTTCAACATGTCGGCGACGGTACCGTCCAGCAACACCATGGCAGTAAAACCCGGCACCTTGTTGGCGCCGACATGGCTGATGAAAAGTCCGTGGCGATAGAAGCGCGGACGCACCTGAAGCGTGGGCGACGAACAGCGGCGCAGGACGACATTGAAGTACGCCTCCGGCGTCTCCCTCACATGCTTCTTGTTGATCCTGATCGGCACCTTGATGACGGTTGGAGCGCCAAGGGCTCCTTCGCCCGCTCGGGCGAGGTCATCTTGAATGGCCTTGACCGTTTCCTCGGAGAACTGCTCATCCTGCCAGACGGGCTTCACGCCGCTATAGCAGGCCAGTTCGCGAATGTCGCTTTCCGGAATCGTCTCCGCCTCAAGAACCATCTTGAACATTTCCGCGATGCGCTTCGAGTCGTCGTCCGCATCGGCCGCGGCGGCAAGCTTCTCAAGGAAGGCGAGAATGTCCGTCGCATGGCTTTTGTCATAGATTATCTCTGTGCCGTTGCCGTCGCGAAGTTCGACCCGGAGCGAACCGTTCACGAGGGCCACCATGAAGTTCTCCACGATCGAGCGTTGGAGCTCGGAAAGGTCGATGATGTCCACATAAGGGACTACGACCGAGAGCCCCGGCTCGTCTTCCTTGCGTGTGACACGGAAATGTTGTTTGAACCTTGCGATGTCGGCGGCAGTTGTTGGGTCGGTGCCGGTCGCGGGAGTGTTCTTGCCGTCTTTGTTCTGGCAGCCCCACCATCCGTCCGGCGTATAGCGGCAACCGCCTGCCGTATGGTAGCGCAGCAGGCATTCGCCCGCGAGGACTTCGCGCGGACGCGTGGGGCCGGACTTGTCGTCAATTCGTATCGAATAGGCGAAGAACGTGCGGATACGGCTCGCCATCGGGAACGCCACCTTGCCGATGCCCCATTTCCCGATCGAGCCGGGTTCGTTTTTCGTGCTTTTGTTCTCGCACTTCAGGAACTTGAAATAGGGTTCGCTCTCGTTGTCGGCAAGGATATCGCCGACAAGTCCCTCCGTGTTGAAATCCTCAATCACGAAGAACGGACACTTTCCTTGAACTGCCCCTATTCCACACTCCTCGGCGGCATAATGGGATGCGGCGCCGTCCAAATACTCCGCGTATGCGGCAGGTGCAAGCGCCGCTTTGTCGCCGGAGTAGAAGATTCGCACGACAGACTGTTTGTCCGCCAGTGGGTCTCGGCGGCATTTCTGGGCAGTGGCATCGAGCGAGTTCTGGATCGATTCGCGGACGAGCGATTCGACAGTGGAGCGATTCGACGAGAAATACTCATCCCATCCGGGATCGCGTTCCTTGTCGTTCACGCCCTTCTCGCTGAAGAACCATTTTGCCATCTATGTCTGCCGCCTGTCTCTCGTTTGCAAACAGAAAGGCGCGCCTCTCTGTTCTGGTTAGAGGGGCGCGCCTATGCCACGCACTTTGTAAGGCCTGAGACAGCCCGCTGAGCTACATGACAAGGCGACACCCCAAGTTAAAAGGGTATCGTCTTGCAAGCCACGTGTCAGCATTTCAGAGGTCTCAATTCTACAAAGACAAGGTTTGCAATTCGCTGGCCGATCCTGTCGGCCCTCCCGGCGGCGGGTCTCGTCGCCAGGCTATGGTTGTCGCGGCATTCCTGCCGAGACAGGAAATATTATACCAAAATCAGGGGAGAAAATCACTAAAAACCACACACAGGGCGAAGTTTGGTGCGCGGCAACGGGACGGCCAGTGGCCGACACCCTACCGCGGCGCGATGGGGGCATCGCGGGGCCCTACCATGCGGACAAAAAATAATTAACAATAAGCCGAAAAAATAGTATAATAGTCGAGACGGCGAAATAAATCGAAAACAAGGATTGAAAGACATGAAAAGATTCGAAGGGAAAACCGTTCTGGTGACGGGCGGCAACCGCAATACCGGCCTCGACATAGTCGAACGTTTCGTGCGCGACGGCGCCAAGGTGTTCATGTGCGGATCGAGCGAAGCCTCCACAGCCAAAGGCGCCGCCGAACTGCGCGCGCGCGGACTTGAAGGCGTGACGTCGCAGGCGTGCGACATCTCCGATTCTTCACAGGTCGCCGCGCTTTTCGATACTATCGAACGAGAGGCGGGGCGTCTCGACATCCTCGTGAACAACGCGGCGAACCAGGGCCTCGGACACGGAGGCCCGCTCGAAATGGATCCTGCGAAGTTCTGGGACGTGTTCAAGACGAACGTCGTGGGCGGGTTCCAGGTCACGCAGGCGGCATGCAACAGATTCTTCATGAAACAGGAGTCGCGCGGTGCCGTCGTTTTCCTGTCTTCCAACACCGCAATGCGCGCCATCCGCGGCAGAACCGCCTACTGTACATCGAAGGGCGCGATCAACTCGATGGTGCGCGCGCTGGCGCTCGACCTCGCGCCGCTCGGAATCCGCGTCAACTGCTGCGCCCCCGGCTACATCTACACCGAGCGCTGGGACGTTCTCGATCCGGCGAAAGCGGCGCGCCGCAGACTCAACTGTCCGCTGCGCAAGGAGGCGAAAGGCTCCGACATAGCGAACGTCGTCGCCTTCCTCGCCTCTGACGATTCCGCGAACATGACCGGTGAAATCGTCACCTGCGACGCCGGCTGCTCCTGCCAGCACATGCCCGAAGATGTCGATGTTTGATGCAGGGCAAAGAGTTGAAAACTTGAAAAGTCGAAGAATATGAACAAATCGTACAAATGGATATTGGTGGGGCTGCTCAGCTGCGCGTTCTTCTTCCATCAGGCGGACAGAGCGCTGTTCGGACTGCTGACGGTCCCGATTCAAAAGGATCTCGGGCTTAGCGACGTCCAGATCGGGTGGATCAACACCGTCCTGTCGTGGACGCTTGCCGGAATGGCGTTCATAGCCGGACCCGTGGGAGACCGCTTCTCGCGGAAATGGGTGATTACAATATCGCTTATCTCGTGGTCGCTCATGACATTCATGATGGGGTTTGTCGGGGACTGGACGATCATGGGGTTCACAATCCCCGCTTTCTTCGTCGTCATGTTCTTCCGCTCCATCGCAACTGGCGTTGGCGAAAGCTTCTACGGGCCGTGCTACCCGCCGCTCATCGCCCACTACCACAAGGAGACGCGCTCGATAGCCCTTTCGATCCACCAGGCCGCCCTCTACTTCGGGCTGATGGCTTCGGGAGTGCTGGTCGCGAAAGCCCTCGGCATACTCGGGACGTGGAGACATGTTTTCATGGTTTTCGGCGCGGCAGGTTTCGCCCTCGGAATATTTTTCATCTGGGGGCTCAAGGACGGCAGCGAAGGAGCGGAACGGACAGTCGCCGCAAAACACAATCCGTTTCTCGCGGGCGTCAAATACTTCTTCTCGAAACCATCCGCGGTTTTCGCCATGATGGGATTTGTCGCGATCGTTTTCGCGAACAACGCCTATCTCTTCTGGGCGCCAAAGTTCATGCATGAGAAGTTCGGCATATCCGTGGAGCAGGCGGGCGCCCTTTCGATGCTCTGGCACCACCTGTTCGCGTTCGCCGCGATACTCGCCGGCGGCTTCATAACGGACGTCTTCGTCTCGAAAGCGCCGAGGTTCCGCCTCGGATTCCAGACCTGCGCGCTTCTCGCAGGGGCGCCGTGTCTCGTCATGATAGGTTTCGCGCCGACGGTTTTCGCGGTCGTCGCCATGTCGTCGGCCTACGGCATATTCCGCGGATTTTTCGAAGTGAACACGCACGCGTCGCTGTTCGACGTCATACCGCCGCAGTACCGTTCCACTTCCGTCGGGATATTCACGGTTGTCGCCTTTTTCTTCGGAGGCCTTTCCGGCATCGTGATGGGCGCGCTTTCGCAGAAATACGGCGTGCGCGGTTTCGAGATCGGCTTCGCGCTGATGGGCATCGCGTATGTCGTCGGCGCCGCCTGCATGGCATCCAGCTTCTTCTTCACGTTCAGCAAAAACAGAATCGTAGAATAACAATCCTTCCGGAAAACACAAATGAAAATCGCATCGCTGAAGACTTTTACCATCGACTGCTTCCGCACAAACTGGGTGTTCGTCAAGGTCGAGACCGACGAGGGCCTGTACGGCATCGGCGAAGGAACGCTCGAATACAAGGAAAACGCCCTCGAAGGCGCGATAGCGGATCTCGAGCACGCTCTTGCAGGCAAGGACCCATTCGACACCGAATGGATATTCCACGAAAACTACCGCGACGCCTACTGGCGCGGCGGCGCCGTTCTGATGAGCGCGCTGTCGGCGGTGGACATGGCCCTGTGGGACATCAAGGGCAAGGCGCTGGGACTTCCCGTCTGGAAACTCATCGGCGGCAAATGCCGCGAAGGCGTGCCGTGCTACGCCAACTGCTGGTTCGCCGGGGCGAAAGAGCCGGAGGAGTTCGCGGCCAAGGCGGCGGCGGCGGTAGAGGCCGGTTTCAAGGGTCTTAAATGGGATCCGTTCGGCAAGAACTACCGCCAGCTTCCGCCGGAGGATTTCAAAAAGGCGATGAAATGCGTCGCCGCCGTCAAAGCGGCGACGGAAGGCAAGGCGGACATCCTGATAGAATGCCACGGACGTTTCGACGTCCCGACCGCCCTTCGCGTATGCAACGCGCTCGAAGAATTCGAGCCGTACTGGGTCGAGGAGCCGGTAATCCCCGACACGATGCGCGCGCTCGCCGACGTCCGTTCGCGCGTCCGTACGCCCATCGCCTGCGGCGAGCGTCTATACACGACCCAGCAGATCATGGACGCGATAGAACTTCGCGCCTGCGATTATCTCCAGCCGGATTCCTCGCACGCGGGAGGCATCACCGGCATGAAGCAGATCGCCGCGCTCTGCGATGCGCACCACATCCCGTTCTGCGCGCACAATCCGTCCGGACCCGTCGCCAACGCCGTCACGCTTGCGCTCGGAGTTTCCACGCCGGGCTACTGCATCCACGAGACGCTTTTCGACGACGTGCCGTGGCGGAAAGACGTGATCGACGAGGACGTCAGATTCGTCGACGGACTGATGTATCCGTCCGACCGTCCCGGTCTCGGAATCGAATTGAACGAAGAGGCGGCGAAGGCGCACCCCAAGAAGGACCACTGGCTGCGGCACTACGCCGGAACGCTAACAAACGTCCGCCCGCCCGACAGCGTCAAGTATTATTCCGTCAAAGCGTGAATTCCGGAAGGTTTGACGTCAGAACAGGAAACAAACATGATAGGAGTATTGGCGATGACAGTATATCTCGGCTGCTACACCGACGGCGCAAACGCAAACGGTCTGAAATCCATATCGCTCGACACGGCTTCGGGCAGAATGTCCGTCGCCGCCGAATACCCCGTGCCGATGGCTATCTACCAGGCTTTTTCCGGCGACGGAAAATTCCTTTATTCGACAACGGACAAAGGCATCGCATCGTTTAAAATCGACAGACAGTCTGCCGACGGACGCCTAAAGGCGGTCGATGCGGTCTATCTCGGACACTGCCCCTGCCACGTCGCCGCGCTCCCGGGACGAGTCGCGTACGCCGTGTATCTGGAGGGATTCACAGGATCCGTCCCCGTGGAGGACGGACGTTTCGGCGAGGCGGTCAGGCATCAGCATTCCGGTTCCGGCCCGAACCTCCCGCGGCAGAATTCCGCGCACTGCCATCAGGCGTCGCTCCTGCCGGACGGATCCGGGTATGTCGTATGCGACCTCGGACTTGACGAACTTGTTGAATATCCGTCCGGCCGCAGGACGAAGATGCAGCCGCCCGGCGCAGGTCCGCGCCACCTGATCTTCCATCCGGACGGACGTCTCGTTTTTCTCGTTTCGGAACTCGGCAACCTCGTTTCGTCCCTGTCCTGGAGCGCGGCGGACGGGTTCAGGATTCTCGACACGCTCCCCACCCTTCCGCCAGGCGATACGGGCCGCGGACCTAACGGCGATCTCGCCGCCGCCGTGCGTTTCACCCCCGACATGAAACATATCGCCGTCTCCAACAGAGGAGAAAATTCGATTGTCGTCTACGGTTTCGACGAAACGACCGGCAAACTTTCGTTCAAGGCGAGATCGATGCTCGAGGGCTGTTGGCCGCGCGATTTCATTTTCGCGACCCCGGACATCGCCCTTGCCGCGATGGAACGTTCAGGAACGGTCCTGTCACTCAGATACGATGCCGCGAGCGGAAAATTCACGAAGCTGTCCGCCGTGGAGGGATTGTACCGCCCGGTTTCGCTGCTGGGGCTGGCCCGTTGAGAGTCCGGCTGACTGCGGACGACCGATATCGCCGCCGGGACGGCATATCCCCCGAGCCGAAGGCGAGACGCGAAGGGAGCTCACTGGGGGAACGGGCGTCCCGCCCGTTCATATTGACGGAGCGAGACGCTCCATCTCCTTGATATCGCCGCCGGGACGGCATATCCCCCGAGCCGAAGGCGAGCCGCGAAGGGAGCTCACTGGGGGAACGGGCGTCCCGCCTGTTTATATTGACGGAGCGAGACGCTCCATCTCCTTGATATCTCCGCCGGGACGGCATATCCCCCGAGCCGAAGGCGAGCCGCGTTCGCGGTGGCTATAGGGGTGCTTTCCCAGCTGGAGTCAACACTCTACCGCGGCGACAGAAAGCATGCCGATGGCGTGCGTCACCGCGCTTTTGCGAACCGCATCCCTGTTGCCCTGGAAAAGCGCCTTCTCGGTCCTCGTCCCGGAATGCGACGATATGCCGAACCAAACGAGGCCGACGGGCTTTTCCGCGCTTCCGCCGCCCGGGCCTGCAATGCCGGTGACGCTGACGGCGATATCCGCCCCCGTCGCCCTTCTCGCGCCTTCCGCCATCTGCGCGGCGCATTCGGAGGAAACCGCACCGACGGAATCCAAAATCTCCTGCGAAACACCCAGAAGGCCGCGCTTAACGGAATTGGCGTAGCTTACCACGCCCCCGAGGTAGACGTCGCTCGATCCCGGCACGGACGTGATCGCCGCGCCGATTCCGCCGCCGGTGCAGCTTTCGGCAGTAGCGCATGTTTTTCCCGACGCCTTCAGCAGCGCCACGAGTTTTGCGGCATTCAAATCCATGTTCGCCTCCTTTACCAAACCCTGACTCTCGGATCGAGAAACGCGTAGAGGATGTCCGTAACGAGATTCACCGCCTGGTACACGAGCGCGCCTATCACGACAACGGCGCGCACGACGGCTAGATCGGCAGATTGTATCGCGTTTATCGAAACGGATCCCAGTCCGGGAATTCCGAAAAAGCTTTCAAGAAGAAGAGAGCCGGTGAACAGGTACGGAACGGAAAGCGATATGTACGTGACGACGGGTATCAGTGCGTTTCTGAGCACGTGCCGCGTCATGACGGTCCTTGGGGAAAGGCCCTTCGACTTAGCGGCGAGGACGTAAGGCTTGAACATCTCGTCGAGAATCGCGGTCCTGAAGAAACGCACGTCCATTCCCAGCGAACTGACAACGCCTATCGCGACCGGAAGGATCATGTACTTGACTTCCCCGTATCCCCATATCGGGAACCAACCGGCTTTGTACGACAGCAGGAACTGCCCCGCGAGAACCCATACGACATAGTTGACGCTCATCAGCGCGGCGGACATGAAAAGGATTATCTTGTCCGGAATCCGTCCCCTGTACGCCGCTGCGAGCATCGAGAGGAAAAGCGCGAACACCGTTCCGAATACGAGGATGGGGACGGTCAGTGAAAGCGACGGAACGACGCCGCGCTTCAGCACGTCCGCGACGGGCTCTTTCATCTTCGCGCTGTACCCGAGATCGCCGGTCGCGAAATTCTTGACGAAATTCACGAACTGGCTGTCTTTCGACCAGACGAGCGGCTTGTCGTAGCCGTAGCGCTTGTTGAACGCCTCGATCGACCGCGCGTCGGCTCCCTTGCCGAGTATGGTGAGGGCTGGGGAGCTTCCGATGACGACATTGAACAGCACGAACGTCAGGAGCAATATCCCGAGCGTCGTCGGTATCGCTTCGAATATTCTCCTGAGGACGTACCGCAACATCTCACAGCTCCTTGAATATTTCCCAGGAGAGTTTGCCGACGACTGCGTCCGGGTCGCAGGAATCGAGTCTTTCCAGCGTCTTCGCCCAGCGGTAGGCGCCGGAGCCGGAAACATCGAACGGACGGTTCACGAACAGGTAGTCGAAAGCGTGGCGGTGCTGGCGGTACTTCTCGCGCACGGATTCGAGCGACTTTCTGAACGCGTCGATATAGGTGTTGGCGAAAGACTTGAAATCCTGCACGTACCTGGCCCTGCTCCTGACCACGTTCGCATACGGAGCGACGAATTCCTCGAACGGCTGGAGGTAGTTCACGAAAGATCCGCCGTGGTTCGTGACCGTGAGCGTTTCGGGAAGACCGTCCTTGTCGAGGGCTATCACCTCGCAGTTTGAATCGAAGAGTGTTTCGCCGGTTTCGGTGGAAAGCCGTCCGACAATCATGTCGACGGCCGCGGCCTCGCCCATGAGCGCCGCGAATTTCGCGGCAAACGCCGGATTGCGGAATTTCGACTCGTGTATCTTGTCGGAAGCCGTGCCGTGGATGTAGGCGCGCGCGAAAAAAGCCGTGCGGATCGTCGAACCCCTGTACTGGTTCTGCCCCATGTAGGGCTCGGTGAAATGTCCGAACTGCAGATGGGTGGGCAGATGCATGCCAAGCTGGCGGCACATGAGGCGCCTGTCGAGGATGTAGTCGGAATAGTCGTTCGCCTCGAAAACGGCGCGGAGGAGGTCTTTGCCTTCGTCGAGATGCTCGGCTATGCCCCACTTCTGGAAGCGGATGATGTCCACGTCCTCGCGTCCGCTCCCCTTTTCACGGTACTGGAGGATGTACACGTTGCCGCGGCGCGAACCTTCGATCGGGTGGCGCGACAGGGAGAACACGATGCGTCCGATGTTCACGTATTCGATCTCGCCGAAGGAGCGCATGATGTTGAAAAGAATGTTGCGGGCCCTCTGGTCGCACAGCTTGGCGATTTCGGGATCGTGCGTCCTGTCGAACTCCTCCCAGAGCGGGTCGAAAATCACTTCGCCGTTTTCGACCCTCGCGCCGGGAAGCCATTCGATCTGCCTGTAGAATTCGGGCGAAATGCCCTGGATGAGCTCCTCCTCGGAAGCGTCGGTGCTGTTCGGGCGCTGGGTGAGAGTGCGGCACATTTCGTTGCGCCAGTGGAAATTGTCCGTCGACTCGTCGCGAAGTTCGGGCGGCATCGACATCCTCCAGTCGGCGTCGAGCGTACGCACCTTCTCGACGAGCTCCGGATCGGAGAGAAGGTTTATGTCCATGCCGAGGAAACGGCGTTTGATGTCGGGCGGGGTCGACACGGGGAATATGTCGAGTTCGACGTGTCCCATCCTGTTGCGGCGGGTCATCATCGACTGCGCCTCCTTGATCTGGGCGCGGAGCCTTTCCGGTTCGAGCGTGAGGAGCATCGACGCGCCCTCGGCCGTCACGTACCGCGTGCCGGTAACGGAGTTGTAGAAATATATCGGATCCCCGGAAAGAGCCACGCGGGAATTCTCGATAAGTTTCGCCATGTCGTCCTGCGAAATCGGACGGCGGGCCATGCGCCAGTTTTCGCCGCGGTCGCGGAGGGCGTTGCGCACTTTGACCGAGTGCGTGTTGAGGAAGCGTATCGATCGCTTGCTGACGAGTTTCTGCAGTTCGTCGTCGGCGCGGAACGCGAGATCCATCCTTTCGGGATCGGGACGTATCAGAACCTCCGTGTCGGAGAATATCAAATCGACCGACGACTCGATCTCCGCCATTTCTTCGACTTCGGAAAGCGGCTTTGCGCCGGCCGCCGCCCTTTCCTCGTTCAGCGCATCGATCCACGCCAGACGCTGCATCGCGTGGACGCCGCGCCGCGTCACGAGCCCCGGGGTGCGCAGAAACAGCGTGCCGATCCTGTTGATCGGACGGCCCTGCCCGTCTTTCGCGAAAATCGCTTCGCCTATCGTTTTCATATCGTTCAATCCTTTTTGGGCGAGGACTCCTGTCGGTGTACCTGGCTTCTGTAGAGAGTCCATCCGTTGTTCAGCCAGAAACTTATCCCGCAAACCCACATTGCGGGCATAAGAAGAAGGTTGTTGCCGGTCATCTCGGACACCATGACTATGGCCGTGAGGGGCGTGCGCATCGTACTCGCCATGAAACCCGCCATGCCGACGAGCGCGAACGCCTGGGGCGTTATGCCGATCGACTCGGGCATGACAGCTTTCATGATCACGCCGACCGCCGCGCCGAGCGCGCTGCCGCAGGCGAGCGCGGGGGCGAAAAGTCCGCCGCTTCCGCCGCTGCCGACCGTGAACGTGGTGGCGACG
Organism: Verrucomicrobia bacterium UBA3841; assembly: GCA_002392765.1. Lineage (GTDB taxonomy): Bacteria > Verrucomicrobiota > Kiritimatiellia > RFP12 > UBA1067 > UBA1067. The sequence continues at coordinate 23,434 of DGHT01000064.1, forward strand.
ACCTTGAGCGCGAAGAGAGCGAACAGCGAGACTGCCGTAAGACGCCTGATTCCGGCGAATCCGGACGCATCCATGTTGAGGCACCCTTCGATAATGGAATACCCCGTTCCGAGGATGTCGGGGAAAAAGAATCCGATGGCTCCCGTGACCAAACCGCCGATTGAGACTTTGACAGAGACCGGAATGCGGCTGTCGCAGAAAGCCTTTTCCGTGGCCCTGAAGAAGGAGATGTAGAATCTCGACGCGAAAGTCACGGCGAGCGCAAGGATGAAATACGGGAAGAGCCTCAGACTGTTGGAAAAGGCGTACCGGGAATCGAGTTCGAAAAGCGGCTGCCACGCCGACGGTCCGACAAAGAACGAGTAGATCGCGTAGCTGAGCGACGAGGCGATGAAACACGGAAGGACGGTTTCGTCCTCGATGTCGCTCGACGAATAGAAAATCTCGAATCCGAAAATCGCGCCGGCGAGCGGAACCTGGAAAAGCGCGGCGATGCCCGCCGACAGTCCCGACGCCATGAGTATCCGGCGCGCACGCGGCGAAAGCTTCATCAGCCTGGCGATCGCGCTTCCGATCGCCGAGCCGAGAAGCGTGACCGGCCCCTCGTATCCGGCGCTCCCGCCGGTGCCGATGGTCAGGACGGATGCGACGGGTTTCACGGGGATGACGGTGCTCGTTATGTAGCCCGACTTCTTGTGGAACGCGTCGATGGCGCTGTTCGTGCCGCGGGCGTTCTCGAGTTTGTCGAACTTGCGGATAAGCAGGTGCCCCGCGAGCGCGCCGAGAACGGGAAGCCCCGCCATGATCCACCTTACGGGATCGAGCCAGAGCTCCTCCCTTCGCGACGCCAGCGAGCCGTACCAGTACTGCGCGAAGTCAATCAGGCATTTGAAGAGGACGACGGCGAGGCCGGTCACGGCGCCCACGAGCATGGCCTCGAAGAGGTACCGGCCCGTCTGGACGCTCATCCCTTTCCCGGCGAAAAGGAATTTGCGTCCGGATTTCCTCACATTGCCCAGCATCGCGTCAGTTGCCGTGCCTTCTCATCTGCCGCGTCTCGACGGGCGGCTCGACAACGACAGTCTCGGCCGCTTTGGTCTCCCTGCGGATCATGTACATCTGGACGATGCTGAGAACCTGCGAAAGCGTCCAGTAGAGAGACAGCGCGGAGGCGAAATTGTAGAACATCACAAGCATCATCAGCGGCATGAACACGGTCATCATCCGCTGCTGGCTCTGGTCGCCGGCGGTCGGCGTGAGCTTGCTCTGCAGATACATCGTGAGCGCCATGAGAAGCGGCAGGATGTTCAATCCGCCGAACGGGAACCAGGACGCGAACAGGTGTTCGGGCTCGGACAGGTCGCCGATCCACAGGAACGGCGCGTACCTCAGTTCGACCGCGGACCTTAGAACATTGAAAAGCGCGATGAACACGGGAATCTGCACGAGCATCGGCAGACAGGAACTTAGGGGATTCACCTTCTTTTCCCTGTATAGCGCCCAAGTCTCCTGCTGCAGGCGCTGCGGGTTGTCCTTGTACTTCGCCTGAATTTCCTTCATCAGCGGCTGGATTTCCTGCATCTTGCGCATGCCTTCGGTGGACTTGCGCGTCAGCGGCCAGAACAGGAGGCGGACGAGAACGGTCAGGAATACGACGGCCCAGCCGTAGCTGACCGGGACGAACCTGTGGAACGTCTCGAGCAGCCAGACTACAGGATAGCATATCCAGCGCCACATTCCGAACTCCATCACGTCCTTCATGCCGAGATCCCAGAGGACGGACTGCTTCTTGGGGCCGAGGAAGAAATCGAAATGTCTCTCGCGCCCGGCGTTTGAAAAGATTATAGAGGCGGTCACGCAGGAAAGCCGGTTGCCCTTCGAAGGATCCCTGACGACGGTGGCGGAGAAGCCCTGGTTTTTCTCGGACGAACCGGTGAGAGCCGTCACAAAGAACCTGTCCTTCAGGGCGAGCCATTCCACGGGGCTGCGGTCCTCGGCGCTGGCGAGCGGCGGAAGGCCCTGCACGTCGGACCCTCCGCACGAACAACCGCCGGGCGTCGCGCCCGCCAGAAGAGGCTTGACGGTGGTGTCGTCATCGTCGTGGTGCACGACCCCGCCGCCCTTGTCGCCGGACTTCCACGTGTCGATGCCGAGCGTGTCATTATCCTTCGGCCCCATGCTCATCACGCCGACCGACAGTCTGTTTTCGCCTGAAAGCGGTACGCCGTCGGCGAACACGTCGTCGAACGAAACCTTGTAGCCGTCACCGACAGATATGCGCCTTGTGAGATACGCGTTTTTCAAAACGACGTGGCGGTCCCCTTTTTCGACGATTTCATACGGCGCGTCGTGGGCGATCGACGGGATGCCGGACAGCGCGCCGAGCGGCGCCGGGGAATAATCGAACTCCAGCGCGGGATTCGAATCCGAAACGTCGCCGGGACCTTTCGCATAGCCGGGAAGACGCGCCTTTTTCACGGAGGCGCCCCAGGTCGTCACAGAAATCATAAGGTTGGCGTCGCCGATTTCGACTGTCTGCTCGTCCGGTTTGGGCGCGGCGGGAGTTTCGCGCTCCTGCGCGACTGCGGCCGGTTCGGCGGGCGCGGCGGGAGTTTCGCGCTCCTGCGCGACTGCGGCAGCCGGCGCCTCTTCGCGCGGCTGCTCTTTCTTTTCTCCGCCCGAACGGAAGAAACACCAGACGAGCAGAATGCCTATTGCAAGACTTATGATTTTTTCCTGTTTATTCATATTGCATATTCCTCGGATTGCGCCATCTGCCTGTCGGAGGGACGGGGTCGTAACCGCTCGGCCCGAAGGGATGGCATCTTAAAAGCCTCCATGTTCCCAACAACAATCCTTTCACCGGTCCGTGCGTCTTCAGCGCACCTATCATGTAAGCCGAACAGCTCGGCTCGAAACGGCAGCATCCGCGAAACAGAGGGGAGAGGACGATCTGATACGCCCTTACGGCCGCTATCATCGCTTCCGAGCAAGCGCGCGAGAGAAAATGCATTTCATGTCCTCCATCACTTCGGGACATTTCTTGCCTGCGATACCCTTCTTGGCGGCGAAAACCCAGGAGAGCGACTCTGGCGCCTCCCCCGATCCGGCAAGAAGCCTGTAGGACTCGCGCATCAAACGTTTCGCCCTGTTGCGATCCACTGCATCGTGGAAGGTTTTTTTGGAAACGACAACGCCGGCCTGTCGGTCGGCGTTTCCGATTGCGGATTTCCACGCGACAAGCAGACGCCCGTGCAACGGCCGTCCGCCGTCGAAGACCTTCCTGTACTCGGCGCCGGGAAGCCGCGTGGACATGACCTTCGTCAGACCTGCGTGAGACGCTTGCGTCCCTTCGCCCGGCGAGAGGCGAGAACCTTCCTGCCGCCCTTGGTCGCCTTGCGGGCGCGGTATCCGATTTTCCTTTTTCTCTTCAGCTTCGAGGGCTGCCATGTCATCTTCATGATTTATTTGTTCCTTTCGGTCTTTAAATGAGATTAAATTATATCATATTGACGGCAATTCGGCAATAACATTTTTGACACGGCGGAAATCGAGCTCGAGACCGGTGAATTGTGGAGATGAGCCCGGGAATTGCGCATCCGCGTCAGGAATGCGGCCAGATGGGAGCGACCAGAGGCTCCGAAGAACGGCCGAAGCAGTTGCGCGCGCGCACTTCGATCGAGCAGGCCTTGCCTTTGGGCAGTTCCTCTACATTGAACCAGAAACGCTGGCGCGGCGGTTCGAACTTCGCCATCTTCGGATACGCGGGCGAAAAGAAGTACTTGACGAGAGGCTTGGAGCCGTCTTTCGGCACGGCGCGGATTTCGTAGTCGAACACGCGCGAACCTTTAGGCACGACGGCGGACGGGAACTCGCAATTCAGCACGATCGTCCAGTGGCCGGTTCTGTTTTCCGTGTTGCGCGTCTCGATATCGAGCGCGGCGCCGGACGGGAAATGCGGAACAGGCGCAGAATCGTCGCGCACGCCCGCGGCGTATGGTTGAAGCTGCGCACCGTGCGCGAGCGGCACGACCCAGGCCGGAGCGCCTTCGTCGTCCTCTTCGACGTCATGGCGGTCGATAACGATCTTGTCGGGCCAGACGCTCACGACATACCCTTCACCCCCGCGCAGGTCGCGGCGGACGGGGATCGTCTGCATGGTCTGCTTCGATTTTCCTTTGCGGTCGCCGGCGCCGTTTTCGTGAGGGGGTTCCTTGGGGAGGGAGGCATAGGACAGCGACGGCGTCCCGATTGCGGTGAATTCGCCCTGCCAAATCTGCCGCTCGTCGACGAACGGACGGTGGGTGTGTCCCGTGAACGCGACGCAGTTCGGGAAGGAATCGAGCACCGGCTTCGCGGTGCCGTTGTCGCTCCATCCGAAACTGTCGACTGTCGTGCCCTTTATTGGAAGATGCTGGAAGAAGAAGAAAGGCTTGCCGTTCCTGAACCGGTCCGCGTTTTTCTCCATCCATCGCGCCAAATGGCTGCTGCCGCCGCTTTCGAACTCGGCCGAAACGAAATCGTACCCCTTGACGGTACGGCAGCGAATCCAGTCGAAGTCCTCGCCGAACACGGCTTTCCATCCTTCGGCGAATTTTTCAAGGGGCTCTTTCGAGCGTATGCAAAGAGCTTCGGCTTCGGAATAGCCGTTGGCGCGCATCTCGACAGTCATGTCGCCGTAGCCCCAGCCGTCGAAATCGTGGTTGCCGGAACAGAAAAGCGGCACGACGTCCGTGCCGGCGAAAACCCTGTCCCATGTCTGCTTGACGTAGACCAGGCCGGACTTGAGACCCCAATCGGTAAGATCGCCGGGAATCACAACGGCGTCTACGCCGCGTTTGCGGAACTGCCTGAGCGCACGCTCGAGCATGCGGCACGATTTTGGAGTCGTGATATGAATGTCGCTGATGACGCCGAATTTCAGATCCGGCGATCCGAAGAAGATGTTCGTCCGGCAGCCGGACAGCAGAAACGCCGCTCCGGCCGTCAAAATGAATTCGCGGCGGCTTTGGACCAGTCTATCCACCTCGGACTTTGTTTTGCAAAACGGTTTCATCCTTAGAATCTCCTTGCATTGACATCTTGTTTATTGCATGAAAAATTATCTCATATTGTCGCCAAACCGTCAAGAACGAAATTAGCCCGTTGAACTTCGCCACATCCTTGTCGGTGACGGCGCGGGCGAGTTCGATGCCTCGCCCATGTTCGCCGGGGTTCATCTTGATTGCCTTGAGCTGTCCATTCGCACGCATCTTCGCAGAGTACACGTCGGTCGAGCCGAGCCTGTCCACCGTGCCGTCCGGCTTGAAGGTGGTCCTGGCGTCGGTGTGTCCGCTTGCGGTCTGCTTGTCGGCTATGCCGCCCAGCCCGTCCTGCACGTTCCCGATGGCGATGTCGGCGTCCTGCGCTCCCTCGCGCAAGCGTTCGCATACCCGCAAATCCACTCAAGATACTCGTCGTGCCACGACTGCTTGAACTCTATCGTTTGTGTCTTTTTCTTCATCACCATACCTTTTCAGAAGATTATACCACACTGCCGCCATCTGCCGTCAAACTTCATCCGTCGGCCTGCGCAGCTCTTCGCGGATGCGCCCGGCCTCTTCCTCGTCACCATGCATGACGGCATACTCGAGCAAGGCGCCTGGCCCGCCGTAGCGCACGCGCGAAGGCGGCTCAAGTCGCTTGATCGCCTCGTACTTGTCCTCCGTAGCGCGCAGCGCGAAGGAGGATCATCTCTCTGCGGCATCGCCATAGTCTCTATTTCACCTCTTCTATTCAACCGATGGGGCCAGTTCCTCTCGCCTCTCCTTGTAAACATATCATGTTGGCAACTGGAAACGTGGCGACGAGCCTTGCAAGACTACCGCCGGGATCAAGTGAGCCAAGGACGAGGGACGTGCAGTTGGCGAGAATCCAGCGGTTGCGGGCGGTGGCGGTAGCGGCGGAAGCACGGGTAGCGGAAATAGGCGAAACGATCAGGAGTCGACCAAGACCGACTGGATCGCGCAACTCTTCTGGTATGGTTTTCCACAACGAACGGGCGAGGACAAGGATGATCGGCACCCTGCCGCGAAGAAGGAACTTGAGCACGTCCTTTTCCAGCGGACTCTGGAATCCGCTGACGACGCATGTTTCGGCATCGCGAATCTTCTCCGCCCACTCGTAGCACTTCAACACGTCGGCGGCTGAAATTCGCCGCGACGAAAGGAACGCCACCTTGTCCGGGAGGTCAAGTAGCGCCGCATTGCCGATCATCTGGAGGTTCGCTGTCATGTCAGATGGCAAAATAACCGCCGTTCTTCGGCGCGCCGCGGAACTCGATCTTGCCGGAATCCTTCAATGTCCGTACATATCGTTCGACGGTCTGCACGCTCTTCCCGATCAAGGTTGCCAGTTCATTCGCCCGTTTCCCGGGGTAGGTCGCGATCACGTCTAAAAGTGCGTTTACTCCCTCATTTACTCCCTCATCATTTGTACGTTTTACTCCCTCATCATCTAATGCGATGGATTGCCCCATCAGCCGCAGAAGCTCCTTCTGCGTCTCGCAGACGCGATCGCGAATGAATCGCACGAACGGCGCGGGAGTCCGTCCGGCCTTGTCCAGCGTCGCAATGTACTCATGACGGCAGATTGGCGGAATGATCGCAAGCGACCAACCGGCCCTGAGCAAAGCAAGGTTCATCAAAAGCCTGGCGACGCGGCCGTTCCCGTCCACAAAGGGATGAATGCAAACGAACTTCTGGTGGACAAGCGCGGCAAACTCGACAGGATGCAACCGCCCCTCGTTGGCCGCCATCCATCGGACAAATTCCGCCATCAGCGCAGACACCTTCTCCGGCGCAGGCAAGACG
>DGHT01000063.1:0-147 GCA_002392765.1 Verrucomicrobia bacterium UBA3841
GTCGCGCGTCCCGCGCGACCGCGAGGGAATGACGGTAGTCGAGACGCGCGAACCGGCGGCAGTATCTAATCCTGTAAATCTTGTAAATCCTGCCAAGGAAACACCCGTAGATGACGCGGCGGGACGCCGCATCTCCTTGGAGGGGAC
>DGHT01000063.1:234-5324 GCA_002392765.1 Verrucomicrobia bacterium UBA3841
GTCGCGCGTCCCGCGCGACCGCGAGGGAATGACGGTAGTCGAGACGCGCGAACCTGCGGCAGTGGTTTTGGATCTGGACGAAGCCGTGCCGCAGGCGCTGCCAGCCGCTCCCGCCGCGCAGGTTGCCGCCGTCGCCGACATACCTGCAGTGCCGTCTGTCGCCGCCGTGCAGTCGGCCCGCACCGAGGCGATCGTCGAGACCGTCGGCAAGGCTGTCGAAATCATCGACAAAATCGTAGACGCGGTCGTTTCCGAAATATCCGTGACGCCGTCGCTTTACCGCGGAGAGGGCGAAGTAAGGATCGTTCTCAAGCCGACAGTGCTTGACGGTTCCGAGATAAAGCTGGAGGCGAAGGCGGGCGAGTTGACTGTGTCCATCTCTCCCGCTACGGCCGAATCGGCGCAGATCGTCCAGCATCATCTGCCGCGTCTTGAAACGGCCTTGGCCGAACACGTTCCGGCGTTTCGCAGCGTAGCCGTCGTCATTTCATCAGCAAAGAAAGGTAGGTCAGATGAAACCGTTTGAAATTCTAACCGCGCTGCCGCAGTGGACGGGCGTCGCGCCCGACGCGATTCTGGACGCGCCCGCCTTTTCCATGCAGTGCAGGCTCGGCGAAGAAACCATGTCGGTCAGGCATGCGGACGTTCTTCCCGCCGTTTCGGAAATGATCGCTCTTTCCGTCTTTTTCGGCGACGAGCCCCATGCGCTTCTTATCGCGCGCTCGCCGCGCTTCCCTGAACTAGATAAAATCTGGGACGCCCGTTCAGACTTGCCAGAACCGATTCTGCTGGCGCTCGTGGAGAAGGATTGCGGTCCGTTTTTCCAGATGCTGGAGAATGCGGTGCGCAGGCAGATGCGGCTTGCCGGCTTGCTCGAACCAGCCGGCGGCGACGGTCTCGTCTTCCTGCGTGCGTCGGCTCCGGGGAGCGGGGACGGCGATGAAAATGCGGTAGACTTCGGCCTGACGCGCAGCGCAGCCGTGGTGTCGGCGTTCGGCGTCCTGCGCAATCTCGATCTGTCGCACGAATCCATCAGAAGCCTGCCGCTCTCCGCAGAACTCGAGTATGCATCCTTCGCGCTTCCGTACGAGGACAGGGCCTCGCTCGCTCCGGGGGACGCGCTGCTTCTCCCGGAGATCGGTTCGACGGAGGCGAGACTGATCGTCGATAGGCGCTTTGTCGCGAACTCGAGCGGGGTCGCGCCGTTCAAGGACGACGGGCGTCTGCGCGTCGTCGCGCCCGAGACGCGTGCAATGACGCTCGGCGAACTTTTCGACCGCGCGGAGAATCCGGCGGAGGAAAAGCCGGAAAGCCCCTCGCAATTGAAACTCGCGGCAATGGGCAAGACGGTCGCGGCGGGATATTTCGGACAGGTGGCCTCGAGCCCCGCCTTCATCGTCGAATCCGCCGGCTTCTAGGCCCTCAACCGCAGGCGGCAGACAGACAACAAAAACCGGGAGCCAGACATGTTTCAGACAAATCCGTTTTCATTGATCGTCCTTTTCGTAGGACTTTCGCTACTGCCTTTCATCGCAATGATCGCGACGAGCTATCTTAAGATAGTCGTGGTGATGTCGCTTATCCGCAACGCGCTGGGCATACAGTCGATCCCGCCGAACATGGTCGTCAACGCGCTCGCGATGATTCTCACATTCTACATAATGGCGCCGGTCGCGAGCGAATCGTGGAACATCGCCAAAACGGAGTTCGCCAAATCATCCGCCGCAGCGAAAACGGCGGCCGTGTCAAACCCCGGTAATCCACCCGGACACGGAAGCTGGCTTGAGACAGACGCGATCGGCAAGGCCGCCGAACCGTTCCGCGCGTGGCTGTCGGCGCACACGTCCGACCGCGAGCGCGCGTTTTTCGTCAAGACCGCCGAAACGATGTGGAGCAAGGACGGCGAGCCGGCGAACATCGATCCGGACAGTTACAGCATCCTCCTGCCTTCGTTTTGCGTCTCCGAGCTGACCAAGTCGTTCCAGATCGGATTTCTGGTCTATCTTCCGTTCATCGCCATCGATATCATCGTTTCCAACATCCTTCTGGCGATGGGCATGATGATGGTCTCGCCGGTGACGATCTCTCTTCCGTTCAAGCTGCTGCTGTTCGTGATGGTCAACGGGTGGACGCTGCTCATACAGGGCCTTGTCAGGGGGTACATGCTATGAGCCACGCGCAGATACTGGATTACGCGCAGATGTGCCTCGTGCTGGTGCTGCGCCTCTCGCTGATCCCCATCGCCGTCGCAACGTTCATCGGCATTCTGGTTTCGCTTCTCCAGGCTTTGACCCAGATCCAGGAGCAGACGCTCGGATTTGCGGTCAAATTGATCGCCATTTCCCTGACGCTCCTCGCCTGCGCATCGTGGATGGGATCTTCGCTTCTTCTCTACACCCAGGACATCTTCACCCACTTCGCTCTGCTGCGGTAGCGAACTCCTGCCGCAAGGTGATGGTGTTAGCCGTGCAGAACATGTAGATGGTGTCGATGCGGCGAGAAGTTCCGTCGAGGCGCAAGAGAAACGACTTGGAAGGAACCGTGTCATGAGACAGAAAACGACGATAATGGCTGCTGCGGTTGCTGCTGCGTGTGCGATTGCGGCGTTTTGCGCGCGGGCCGCAACGGAAACGGTCGGCGGCTAACACATGGACGTACCAGTTTATTGCGGAGGCTACATGAAGAATGGTGAATCAACAGCAAAGGAATTGTTGCCCGAAGATGTTCAATTGACAGGGGGCCGTCTGCTCTCCGATGCCAAGCGGATTATTGATGCGGCGCGAGCCAACGCGGTGCGGAGCGTGGATTTCAACCGCGTGATGATGTATTGGAATCTTGGACGGCGGATATTCGAAGAAGAACAGTGCGGCAAGGACAGGGCCGATTACGGCACTTACCTTACCCGCAATCTCGCGCGCGACCTTGAGCCTGAATATGGAAGTGGTTTTGGCGTCAGGCAGTTGGAGTTCTGCAGGAAGTTCTACAGGGTGTATCCGATTGCGAACACACTGTATTCGCAATTGAACTGGTCTCAATACAAGTTGCTTATCGCTATTTCAGAGAAGGAAAAGCGCGAATATTACGAACTTGAAGCAGTCCATAACGGATGGACCAAGCGCGAGCTTGAAAGGCAGATAAACTCGCTTTTGTGGGAACGCTTGCTGCTCAGCAACGACAAGGACTCCGTTCTTGCCGTTGCCAGAAAAGAGCGCATGCCGGAATCGCCAAAGGAAATAGTCAAAGACCCGATGATATTGGAATTCCTGGGGCTTGAACGAAAGGCTGCCTACTACGGGACGGATTTGGAGCAGGAACTCATTACGCATTTGGGACAGTTCCTTCTTGAACTTGGGAATGGTTTTTCATTTGTTGCCAGGCAAAAGCGAATCCTCATTGAAGATGACGAATACTTTGTTGATCTTGTGCTTTACAATCGCCTTTTGAGATGTTTTGTTTTGATAGAGCTCAAGACCCGGAAATTGTCGCATCAGGATTTGGGGCAACTTCAGCTTTATGTAAACTGGTTCGACCGGTACGAAAAGACGGAAGAAGAGAACAAGACGATAGGGATTCTCCTTTGCACAGACAAGAACGACTCTGCGGTAAAGATCGCTCTGCCGGAAGACAATGAGACGATACTTGCAGCGAAATACAAGTTGCATCTTCCGAACGAGTCGCAGCTGCTTGCAGAAATGCGGAAGATTGAAGCGGAATACAAATCGGCACATGAAGAATCGGATGCTACGCGGCAAAGCGCAAAAAGGAAAGGCGGCGGGAAATGAGAGGGATGGTTAAAGGGGTTGAAGCAATCTTGAGAGGGCTATGCCTAAATGAAATCGCCATTCATCAGATGCGCGTCCTGTCGCAAGTAGACAACCGCAATCTGCTGAAGTGAGGCGGGCGAATAAACGGGAAACAACTTGAAAGGAACAAGGAAATGAAAAAGAAACTGACGATGCTTGCAATGTTTGCCGCGGCGATCGGCGCGTGGGCGGGGCTTGCGGAGACCGTGACGAACGTGCGCGGGAGGCAGCGCGAGAAATCGAACCTCGTCGATATCTACTACGACATCGAGGCGACGGATGGCGGCATGTACTCCGTGAAGGTAGAGATCGAGGGGCGGACGAACGCGGTCTCCGCCGCCACCTTCACGGGCGACGTGGGCGAGGGCGTGGCGCCCGGACGAAACCGCCACATCGTCTGGAACGCCGGCGCCGACTGGCCTGACAAGAAGGGCGACGTGCGGGCTATCGTTACCGCCGAGAGAGAGCCGGAGAAGGGGAAGCCCGGCCGGGGCGTCCAGCTCTGGGCGGGCGGCCCGTACTGGGCCGACAGGAACGTCGGCGCGTCCAGCCCCGAAGATTCCGGCCTCTACTTCTGGTGGGGCGACACCGTCGGCTACCGTCCGACGGGAAATACCTTCGGGTTCAACTTCTACGACAGCAATCCCGTTATCGCCACTTTCGGCAGGTCCATCAACCAACTCCAGAGAGAAGGCTGGGTTGTAAACAACAACGGCACGTATGTCCTCGCTCCTTCGCACGACGCGGCGCGCGCGCACTGGGGCGGGAGCTGGCGGATGCCGACGCGTTCAGAATTGTCGGATCTTAGCAGCAACTGCGACTGGACTTGGACGACGCGGAACGGCGTAAACGGCTACATCGTTCGCGGGCGGGGCGGCTACGCATTTAACAGCATTTTCCTCCCCTGCGCCGGCTATGGCTACGAGACTTCGCTCGGCAATTCCGGTTCGGGCGGCCACTACTGGTCGTCCGTCCCGTACTCGGAGAGCAGCTACGCCAACGGATTGAACTTCGGTTTGGGCGGCCACTACACGTACGACTACTCCGACCGCAACGTCGGGCGGTCTGTTCGTCCTGTCCAAGGGTTCACCAACTAGCGAGCGAGATGCGCCTGTCGCGGAGCGATCAGGTTGCCTGAGCGAAGCGAATCCGAAGGATCGCAAGAGGCCGCGCGAGCGCATCCAATTCTTCAATTCTTAAATTATTTCAAGGGAGATAGGCTGTGAAAAGACTTTGGCGACAGGGTGGGGACAATAGGGACCATGGGGACTATGAGGACCTTGGGGA
>DGHT01000063.1:5420-11041 GCA_002392765.1 Verrucomicrobia bacterium UBA3841
GAGGACCTTGGGGACAATGGGGACTTTGGGGACGATGGGGATGCGCCCTTGTCGCCAAAGTCTCCACCGTCTCCGTTGTCCCCACCCCTGTACAGAAAGGCGGTTTGCTGATGGCTACCCAGATCATATTGCCGCATGGCGGCTACAAGCGGCTGCTGACATACCAGAAGAGCGATGTCATTTTTCAGGGGACTGCTGTGTTCGTGAGGCGGTTCCTCGAGCGCGGCGACCGCACCATCGACCAGATGGTGCAGGCGGCGCGGAGCGGCAAGCAGAACATAATCGAGGGGAGCGAGGCGTCGGCTACAAGCAAGGAAACGGAGCTGAAGCTGACGAATGTCGCGAAGGCGAGCCTTGAGGAGCTTCTTGAAGACTATCTCGACTACCTCAAGACCCGCCGTCTGCCCGAATGGCCGAAGGATTCCGAGAAGGGGCTCGCGGCGCGGCGTCTGGGGCGTGAGGGTACTTGGGAGGCATTTGCGCCGCATCTCGAGAAGAAGGACGACGAAGTCGCGGCCAACCTGATGGTCTCGCTTATCCGCCAGTGCACGTATCTGCTGGCGAAACAGATCGCGCAGCTGGAAGAGGATTTCAAGAAGCACGGTGGCATAAGGGAGCGGATGTATGCCGCGCGCAGCGAGGCCCGCGGCGAAGACTGGGGCAAGGCGGCGTATTCGCGGCTTGTCGCCGCGCAATCGCTTGACGACCTAACCGCGCGCTACCGCGAGATGTCGGCCGAACTGCGCAGCATGGCCGCAGGAATCAAGAAGAGAAAGGGCTGGGCATGAAGAGGGGAGAAGAGGAAGAGGGGACGATGGAGACATTGGGGACTTTGGAGACGGTGGGGACTCGCCAATGTCGCCAAAGTCTCCATCGTCCCCAATGTCCCCGTTGTCCCCGGCCTGAAAGGAACCGAATTATGAAAAAGAGAATCAAGGCATTCATTGCGGCAACGCTTGCCGCTTGCGCAATCACGGCGGAGGCCGCTACCGGCAGTTCGGGGTGGTCCTTCGTCGATACCACGAGCGACGAGCTCAAGATCTCCGACGTGGTAAGCAAGTACTTCGACGGCGAGTACGGCGGGAATGTGGGGCGCAAGTCCACCTTCCTTAACGGTACGTCTTGCGAAATCGAAATGGACGTGATCGTGGACGACTATTCAAAGGTCGATCATTGGCTCGTGAACGGGCGCGAGGTCACGGACCACCTATTTACGTTCGATGTCGGCTCCATCGGGGTAGGCGGCAAGCTCGAAGTCGTCGCCGTCGGAAAGAAGGACGGCGAGCGCTCCAAGCCATTTCGCGTGAATTTCGACGTTGCGAAGCATGTGGACGATGAGACGCCTGGCCTGTGGACGGCGCGGCCTTCGAACAGCGAGGGAATCGACGAGATCGTCTATACTCTGTACGGCGGTTCACCGTCGGTCGCATTCCAGCTGGCACCGGAGCAGACGGGGACTAAGCCGAAAGCATTGTCTTGGCTGCCGGGCGACGAGTGGTCGCTCGCCCCGAAAATCGAGCTGAAGCTCGAAGTGCGCTCCGACGGGAACGGCAGCTGCACGTTCGGCACCGTGGGCAGCGAACTGGGCACAAGCAGTTCCGAAGGGACGGCAAGCCACAAGCGGAACCGCCGCGCCGTGGGCAAACTCGCCCGCGTGATGGACAAGGAAGTCGGCATCACCTTCACGGGCGGACCGCTCACGATGTCATGGAATCCCCAGAAGAAGAGGTGGGTGGCCGAGGATGTTTCCTTTGGCGGGGAGGTAAGCGGTTCCTTTGGCTTGACACATCACTACCCAACTCCCATAGGGCCGATGTTCCTGGAGGGAAAAGTCGAAGCGGCACTGTCCGGCATGTTCAAAATTTCAGGGATCGACAATGGCTGGGGCGGACTTGAAAGTTCGTTCACGCTCAGCAGCGAGCGTTTGCCGAAGGTGACTGTGGCGGGCGGATACGGCATTAACAACGTTGCAAATGTAAAAGGATCTCTTTCTGGGATGTCCGTCCTTGAGGCGACGCACAGCAAGGGCGCGTGGACAGATGTCAGATGGGGCCTTAGGGGTTCTGGCGCAATAACGGCGAAGTTCCTTCCTTTCGAGGCGACGCTCTTTGAGTTGACTTCGGATACGCTCTGGATCATCAACAACAGTTCGCCGAAGTCGATGCGGCTCATGTCGGCGGCGCCGGATGCCGGCCTTGAATGGCGGCTTCAGTCCCGCGACTATCTGTCGTCGCCGAAGAATGGGCTGCGGCTCATGTCCGCGCCGGGCGGCACTGATTTCGCGATTGCGGAATCCGGCGGCTACCCGGAGCCCGCGCCCGCAATGGCGAGCGGCGTGAAGGGCGACGCGCTTGCGTATCTGCGCGACAACGCGGCAAGGTCGTCCGCGAACCGCACGGAACTCGTGCTGCGCATCGGCACGAGCAACGAGTGGGGCTCAGTGGAGACCGTATGGGACGACGGTACGGCGGACTTCCTTCCGTCGCTTGCTGCGATGTCTGACGGCTCTATCGCGGCGGCGTGGATGAACGCCTCGCGCACCTTCACGGACGGCGTGACGGTTGACGAATTCTGCGGCGCCGAGGAGATTGCCGCGGGAATCCGCAATGCGTCCACCGGGGCGTGGACGTGCAAGAACCTGACTTCGGACGGCGCGTTCGACTTCTCTCCCGTCGTGCGCGCGGCGGCAAACGGCAAGGTGCTCGTGGCATGGCTGCGCAACGCCTCCGGGAAGATGACGAGTTCCGCCTCCGAGCCGACTGACATCATGGCGGCTGTCTATTCGGGCGGGGCATGGGGCGGCGCGACGGCCGTCAAGAGCGGTGTAGGGATCGTGAACGGCTTCGACGTGGCTTTTAACGGCGAGAATGCCGTGCTGGCCTTCTCAAAGGACTCAGACGGCAACCCGTCCACCGTGGGCGACGCCGAGATGTATGCGGTTCAGCTGTCCGGCGGGTCTTGGGGCGAACCGGCGAAGCTGACGGCGTCAGGCGACGCGGACGGCATGCCGCTCGTGCGCGTGGACGGCGCCGGCGGGTTTGCGGTTCTCTGGACGGTGAAAGGCGTGCTGATGGAGACTACGGAATTCGTCATTTCCAACGCCGTTGCCGTTGCGGCGGCGGACGGTTGGACGCTTCCCGCAAAACCTGTGATGATTCGGGGAACGGATGGACGCGACGCGCTCGTGTGGAACGACATCTCGAAGGCGGGCGGCGCGGCGGATGCGCCGACGGCGATGATGTATGACCCTGTATGCGGGGCGTGGGGTGCGCCGGTCAAGCTGTTTGACGACGAACGCAGGGAGAGCCGTCTTTCCGGCGCAATTGGGATCGACGGCGGACTGCGGATCGGCTACGAATCCGCCTCTGTGACGACGAACGCCGCCGGAGAGATGTTGGTCGGCACGACGGAGGTCAGGACGAGGTTTGTTCCGGCGCAGTGCGACCTTGCCGTGGAGGAGGACGGCTTCTCGTTCTCGACGGACGAGTTTACGGCCGGCGAGGAGGTGTCCCTTACGGTGAAGGCCGCAAACCTCGGGTTCTGGCCTGCGACGGGCGCGACGGTAAAGGTGTACGAGGAAAAGGACGACGCGAGGACGGAACTTGCCAGCGTCGTGACGAACTTTCCTGGCGGTGGCGTCGTGGCGGTCACTGTGCCGTGGACGGTTGACAACACGCAGACCAACCTAAAGTTCACGGTAGAGGTCGATTCGGGCGCGAACGGGGAACCTGAAGACGCGAAGGACAATAACGTCTATTCCTGGTTTGCGGGGGTGCCCGATGTATCGTTCGGAACCGTGATGGTGAGGAACGAAAGTGCAACGCGGCGGCTCTTGACGGCGAATGTTGTGAACAAGGGGCTTGGGCCGCTACCCGCGGGGGCAAAGGTTGTGTTCCGCAGGGGCGGGGTTGACGGCGAGATCATTGCGGAGGAGGTGGTCGGTGAGCTTCGGCCAGGTGAGAATGGCGTGTATGGCACCGGCTTCGCTTGGGATATGGAGGGAGTGGCCTTTACGGCCATGTGGGAGACTGTATGCGTTCAACTTTACGCCGAGGGTAAGGGCGGAGAAGTGTCTGATGTGACAGACACGGCATTTGTGCAGGTGAAGACGACGAAGGAGACCCAGGCATCTGTGATTGCCTGCGAAACTCTTTTCGGTGAATCTGGTATGGTGACCTTGGATGAAAACGACAACGTTGTTGTTACCCTTACGAACAACGTTAGCGGGACGGTGGAGATTCCCGATAATGTGGGTGCGGTGACGATTGATTTGAATGGGCATGATATTGTCGGGGATGGTGGGCCGGCGATTAGGATTGTGAAGGGTGATGGCGAGGGTTCGACGACGCAGCTGTCGATTGACGATACGTCGGAGGGCGAGAAGGGGCAGATTGCCGGCGGAGGCGAGAGCGCGGGAATCGAGGTCGCGGAAGACGCCGCGACCGGCGTGAAGCTTGACGTTGAAGAGGGCGTTGGCGTCTTCAACGGCGACGGGAGCGAGCAGGAGCTTAAGCCGATGCTCGTTGGCACTGGCAAGGTGACGGTGCCGAAGACGTGGAAGGTCGGGCAGAAGGTGACGTGGAAGGCGACGGCCGACAAGGGCAGCGTGTTCGCGCGCTGGGAAGGTCCGCTCGTAGATTCGCTGAACCTCACGAGGAACGAAAGGCGCAATCCGTCGCTCGCGTTCGCCGTGCCGGAAGGCTTCGAGACGAATATGGTGACGGCGGTGTTCATCCCGCTGGATGACGACGGGCTTTATGCGCTGGGAATCACCCAAGCGGAATTCGATTTCAAGGAAACTGTTTCCGACGTATGGGTGACGGACGATTCGCAGTCGTATGTGACGGCGAGCGTGAGCGGACTCCCGACGGGATTGAAGTTCGACGCGAAGAAGATGTGCATCACGGGCGCGCCCACGAAGGGCGGCGTCTATTGGGTGCAGATCAAGGCGAAGAACGCCTCCGGCTACCAATGGGCGGAGAACGTGAAGGTGACGGTCTCCGGCGACGGCAAGGAAGCAAAGGAGCCGAAGCTGACAAGGACGGCGTACTACCCGCTCACGGTGATCTGCGCCACGGAGGGCGGCACAGTGAGCGGCACGGGCGTTTACGCCGAAGGCAAGAAGGTGACAATCAAGGCGACGGCGGCGAAAGGGTATGTATTTGCGGGGTGGTACGATGAGATTGTAAAGTGTAAAATGGAAAATGAAAAATTGGGAAGTGCGGCGTCGATGAGCGTGACCGTGCCGGAGATGCGGTATGTGTTCGCCAAGTTCGTGACGGTGGAGGAAGACAGGGGCAGCATCGAGCTGGCGGTGAACGGCGAGGAATTACGGCGCGATGGGGGCATCGCGCCCTACCAGGTGAATATCTGGGCGGGGGTGTACATGGAGTGGCCGGTGGCGGCGAGCGCGCTTTCCGAGACGAAGGTGAAGGTGGCGGGGCTGCCCTCGGGGCTGAAGTTCGCGGAGAAGGATATCATGAAGAAAGGGTCGAAGACCGAGGTCGAGATCCCTGCGAACACGATCTACGGCGCGCCCACAGCGGCGTCGAAGGAACGGCGCGATGGGGGCATCGCGCCCTACCAGGTGAAGATCACGGTGACGACGGCGGGCAAGTCGT
>DGHT01000048.1 GCA_002392765.1 Verrucomicrobia bacterium UBA3841
ACAATTTTTCATTTGTAATTTCCGATTCGCACCTCCAGGGTCGGGGACTCGGGGGTTGACGCGCGACATGCGTCCTGCGACACGCGCGGCGTCATTTCGACATTTCGATTTGCGTCGCATGTCGTCCTCGCCTGTCGCGTGTCGCATGTCGCGCGTCGCGGCCGGATTCCCGTCACTTTGCGGGAATTTCGGGATCGAGATTGAAATCGACCGGTCTGCCGCTGTCGGAATCGGACGCGATCCATGCAGTGAAACCGCCCGGCTCGACTATATACGAGCCCTTCGTCCAGTATCCGAGACTGGCGACAGGAACGCGCAGTTCGACCCGTTTCGTTTCGCCGCTCTTGAGTTCCACACGCGCGAAAGACTTCAGTTCGCGGCGGGGACGGGCGATCTTCGCGACCTTGTCGCGCACGTAAAGCTGCACGAGTTCGCTGCCGTCGCGCTTGCCGGTGTTCGTCACGTCGGCGACCGCAACAAGCTGCGCCCCTCCCGCATCATTAACGATTCCGCATTTCTCGTTCTTGATTTCAAACGTCGTATACGTCAGACCGAATCCGAACGGATACAGCGCGCTTGGCTCGACGTCGTTGTAGCAGGAGGTGAACCGCTGGCCGAAGGGATTGTTTTTGTTGACGACGACCGGACGTCCTGTCGTGGTCTGGGAATAGAACAGCGGACACACTCCTGTCGTGCGCGGAATATCCACCGTAAGCCGTCCCCGCGGCTCCACCGCGCCCGTGAGCACGTCGGCGATTCCCCAGCCGCCGCATCCGCCGGGGTTCCACGCCATGACAACGGCGTCCGCCAATTCAGCAAGCTCCGGGAAAGCCATCGGGCGACCGCCGAACACGACCGCCACGAGCGGCTTGCCGCATGCCTTCACGGCGCGCGCCACCTCAAGCTGATTCCCGGGAAGTTCTATCTTGGAGGACGAATTGCCCTCGCCGGTCGTCTCCCAATAGCTGCCGAACGCGGCGACTACTATATCCGCCTGCCCGGCGGCCTTTTCGATCTCCGCCGCGTCCACGCGCCCCGTCAGCGTGTACGCCTCCGTGTAGGCGACATCCACGCCATCGGCCTTCAGTCCGTCAAGGAGCGCCGCGTTCTCGAAATTGGACAGATTGCACGTGCTCCAGCATCCCAGCATCTGCCAGTCGTTTGTGGAGACATCCCCGAGAAGCGCGACTTTCGCGCCGGACTTCAACGGCAGCGCGTCAGCTTCGTTCTTGAGCAGGACTATCGACTTCTGCGCCGCTTCGCGGGCAAGCGCGCGGTTCGCCGCCGGATCGACCGCCGCCCCGACTTTAGCCGCGTCTATCTCGGGATGGTCGAAAAGCCCAAGCCGGAATTTCACGCGCAGCACGTTGCGGACCGCGTCATCGACAGTCTTCATGCTGACGCGGCCTTCATTGACGAGCGATGCGAGATTCTTGATATAGCACTCCGACACCATCTCCATGTCCATGCCGGCGTTCAGCGCCTTTGCCGCCGCATCCGCGCCGTCGACGACCGTTCCGTGCTGGATCAGCTGGCTCACCGCGCCCCAGTCGGATATCGTCATTCCGTCGAATCCCATTTCGCCGCGCAGTATATCGCGCAGCAGATATCCGTCCATCGAACATGGAACGCCGTTGTAGCTGTGGAACGCCGGCATTATCGTGGCGACGCCGGCATCGACCGCCATTCTGAACGGCGGCAGGTAAGTGTTGCGCAATGTGTCGTCCGAAAGCTCGACGGCGTTGTAGTCGCGCCCGCCGAGGCTCGCGCCGTAGCAGACGTAGTGCTTGGCGCAGGCCGCGATATGGAGCCCGTCGGACATGTCCGCGCCCTGGAAGCCGCGCACCATCGCCGCGCCCATGAGCCCCGTAACCAAAGGATCGCATCCGCCGCCTTCCGCGATACGCCCCCAGCGCGCGTCGAGCGCGATGTCAAGCATCGGCGCGAATGTCCAGTTGCAGCCTTCGAGAATCGTTTCGAGCGCCATCGCCTCGGCAACGCGCTCCCACAGCGATTCGTCCCACGAGCAGGCGAGTGCGAGCGGAATCGGATATGTCGTGACGACCGAGTGGATCATGTCGTTGCCGATCAGAAGCGGAATGCCGACGCCCTCCATCGCCGCGCGCTGGATGATGTTGTAGTTTTCGACGCCCCGCTTCCCTATGAGCGACCCGTAGCGTCCTGCGCGCACGTCCATGACGAAAGATTCCTTCAGTTTCTCGCCTGACATGTCGCCGGACGCCGGTTCGACAACTTTCCGGCCGAGCCCCTGCCAAAGCTGTCCGACCTTCTGCTCGAAGGTAAGACGCGAGAG
This sequence comes from Verrucomicrobia bacterium UBA3841, assembly GCA_002392765.1. Lineage (GTDB taxonomy): Bacteria > Verrucomicrobiota > Kiritimatiellia > RFP12 > UBA1067 > UBA1067. The sequence continues at coordinate 2,315 of DGHT01000048.1, forward strand.
CGTCTCTTCGACACGCCGCTCCAGCGCGGGTCCGCCGGCCGGCGCGGCGAACGCCGCGGTGAAAGCTGCCAGCGTTGCCAGTGTTGCCAATTTCCTCATTTTGACATACCTTTCATCTGATTTTACTCTTTGCACTTTTCTCTCCTCAAACGGCCGGGACGGACGTTCCCCCAGTTTCCCTCATCCCACAATTTCACACTTTACACTTTACATTTTACACTTTACACTCTTCCCTCATCCCCTACTTCTCTATCGTGAACGTCTGGTTGGGCGCGGGCGGCACATAGCCGTGGGTCGAGCCCTGGACAAGCTTTGCCGTCGCGGGGCACTTCATGTTGTAGTAGCTCAGCAGGACTCCGCGCGGCGGACACGTGTAGTCGCCCATTCCAAGGCGGACGATATCGACTTTGCAGGTCGCGGGAACACGCTTCGCGTGAAGCGCGGCATCGAAATAAAACGCCCCGCCGACATTCGGAATACCCCAGTTGTTGGAGAGGAACGGGCCGTCGGAGCGCAGCGAGTTCCCGAGGTCGCAGCCCCATGTGATCTCCGGACGCGCAGCGGTCAGACCGTCGACAAGGCCGGCCGCCCACATCGTCTGCAGTCCGCCCTGGCTGCCACCTGCCGCCTCAAGGTTCTTTCCGTCCCACTCCGGAAGCGTCTTCAAATAGTCGAAAGCGCGCATGACGCGCATCGCCATGTAGTAGAAGTAGGTGTCTTTCGGATTGTCGTAGTCGGACGGTTCCAGCGCGTAAGGCCGGCGTTTCGGCGCGCCTTCGGCCACTCCGTTGACCTTGTCGCCGTAGTCCTTGTAGTACTGCTCGTCGTGGCCGACCATCTCGTACCCGTGCGCGTTGATGCAGAGCGTTATGCGGTTCGCGGGCAGCCATTCCGGAACTTTCGGCATCTTGAAATTGTTTCCGTTGTAGCCGTCGAACTTGGCGCAGGCGGGGAGGGACTTCTCCCTGGCGTTCACCGGAATCGCCAGCCAACCGGTTGCGGGACGCGGGCCGAAGCAGTCGATTTCAACCGCATATACATTAACCTTCCCCTTGAGTTTGTCGGGCGTCGCCTCTATGCGCTTGGCCTTGACCGGAACCGTCGCGAGCTTCGCCTTCGCCTCCGCCCAGAATGCGTCGAAATCCTCCGGCTCCTTCGTGGTGAGTTCCATTTTCTCCGTCTCCGCGCCGGCGCCGCCGAGGAACCTGACACCCTTGTCCCACCAGCTGCGCTGGACTGAATCGAACGTCTTGTAGTCATTGCCGGCAAGCTGCGCATCGATACGGATTATGCCGGGAACGGAAAGACTCGTCTCCATTGAACAGCCTTTCGCGAGCGAAATCGCATTCGTCCCGACAACCTTGAGTCCGTCGTCGCCCTCGCGCGTCCAAATGACGTAAAGCGGCTCCTTCGCCTCGGCGGGCAGCTCCGCGACGCCGTCAATGAAGAAATCGAAACGGATTTTCTCCCCGACCTTGTAGTCGATCGGATTCGCCTTGTCCGTCTTCGCCTTGAGCTTTATATCCTTGAGTTCGGAACCGGACGCCGCAACGGCGACGGCAATGGCCGCCATTGACAATACTGTCTTCATCATAATCATTTCTCCTCTGTTATTGACTTTTCCCATTTAACTTAACCAAGCATTAGACAATATTATATCATAATTTCATTTCTAAATTCCATCCTGTGATTCGCTGCTTCGCCTCACTCCAGTATTCTGCATCTGTTCTTGAAGGCCGCGCGGGACTCGGATGTCACCGGCTCGTCGAGAAGCCACCCAAACGTGTTGAGAAGAAGCGCCGCATTGTCCGCCTCCAATATGCGGTAGGGCTGGAACGCCATCGGATCGGCGCTGACGACGACGCGCCCCTTCCCGAATGACTGCGCCGCGACTGCGCATGCGCCAGGCATGGAGGAAGTCTTCGGAAGCGACACAACCTTCTCCATTCGCGAACTGTCCGCGAACTTGAGCGGCGTAAGGGCGAAAAGCTGGACCTTACCGACGCCCTCCGCAATCGGATGCGCGCCGAGTGCGTCCGTGAGAATCTGGCGCGGATCGCCGAATCCGCAGGACGCGGCGTCGCGGGGCGGATTCTTCGTCCACGGAATCTCGACGCCCCAGGCCTCCTTGCCAAGCGCAAAGAAGGACATGTTGGCGTTCAGCGAACGTCCCGTGTAGATTTCCGCAAAAAGAGCGCCGCCGCCTTGCACATAGTCCGAAAGCATCTTTCTGAACTCCGGCTTGCCAAAGAGCGCCTGCCAGTAGTCAAGAGAGTTCCCTTCCGTCACGACGACCGCCGCGTATTTGGAGATGAGTTCCGGCGTCCAGGCCATGGGATGGATCGCATCGACTTCGGCACCCAGCGCACGGACGGCTTCGATCTCGTGCGGGAAAAGTTCGACTCCGGTGTAGGGATGGCGGGCGTATGGATTTACAACGCCGCCCGGCTCCGGACCGTCCAGCGCGAAGAGGACACGCTTCTTACCGTTCCACGTTCCCACCCCTGCTAGGGCATCGCCTTCGGCGACTCGCTTCGCTCGGGGGATACGTTCCCCGTTCCCCGAAGCAAACTGCATGAGGTCGCGAACGTAGAGGATCTTCTTTTTATCCGCGTCGGACAGTTTGAAGTCTGGCACTTCCGCCCCGGGAGCGGAAAGAATGCAGGCGACAACACCCTGCGACCCTTCGACCGTCGTCTCAATCCCCTCCGCCGTACGGACGAATTCTCCCTCAAGCCGCGTCAGCTTCCAGCCGCGCATCTTTTCGGGCAGCGTGACGCGGCACGTCTGGTCGAGTCCGCCCCAGTTCTGCATATACAGCACCTTGCGCGCGGCGTCACCGACCAGGAGTCGCTCGACGCAGGGGAACTCGCCGGACGGCGCGATCTCCACCTTAAGCTCCGGTGCAGGCAGAAGCGGCGCAAGACGTCCCGCAAGCGTTTTCATGTCCAACCCCTTGTCAAGTACGACGACACGCCCCCTGCCCGTGTCGCCCGACGCAAACGCGGCAAAACCGCTGTCGCGGTAGCGCGAAAAGGTCTTGCCGAGACTGCCCGGCGTGACGACGAGGGTTCCGCCGCGCCGCACGTATTCTTTCGCGGCCTCAACCGTCTCGTCGAAGACGCACCAGATGTCAGGCGCGACGACGACGGAATAGTCCGACGCGACTTTGCGGAAGCGCTCTTCGCCCAGAACGTCGAAGCGGTGCCCTGTGAACTCGAGCGCGCCGGCCCAATCCATCAATTCATGGTGGCGGCTTTCCTGCAACGCCGGAAGCCCCGCGCCCGCGACATAGCTGTAAAGGAACGCGACCTTCTCCTTCCTGAAACGGACGGCGGGCAGGACGATTTCCGCGGCGGCCGACAATTTCTTCGCGAGTGCCGCATGATACAGGCGGAGACGCTCCGACTTGTTCCAGTGCCAGACGATGGCGGCGGACTGTCCTCCCGTCAGATAACTCCAGTACTGCGACGTGTAGTGCTTCTTTCCGTAGACGCCCGGTCTGCCCAGCGTGTCCTGCGTCAAGATGCGGCAACCGGGGTCGGCCGGCGGCTCTTCGCCTTTGTCGAGTGCAAGAACAAGGGCATTCTTCTCGTTGTCGCCGAACTTGATCGCATTCGTGACGTCGTACTTGAAGAACGCGCCTTTTGCGGCAGCCCTTCCCAGATACTTGCCGTTCAGCACGACGTTGAACGGCGCGGCGGCGCGTCCTGCCACATAAAACCGCTTCGAGCCGTCGGCACGGTCGTTCTCGAGGATGGACGCCAGCGTGAAATCGCAGGACAGCAGCCTCTTGCCGTCGGAACGATCCCGGACTCCGTACCGCCGCTCGCACAGCTTCGCAAGGTCGTTCGCCTTCATCGCCTCCTCGGACGGCGCGGCCGATATCACGTCTTCGACGATGTCCTCGGAATTGACGATGGGCTTTGTCGTGTTGCACCTGAAATAGCGGCACGTGAAAAGCGGCCAGCATATCGCGTCGTGCAGCGTATTCGGCTCGAACGGACGCCTGTCGTAGTCGTAGCACTTGAAGCCGGAGGAATGGACGTAGAAAATGTCCGCCATAGCGTCAATGGCAATGGGATCATAGGCCGCGTAGTTGTCGCGCGCACTCTGATGTCCGCGCACGTCCGTACCGAAGA
>DGHT01000065.1 GCA_002392765.1 Verrucomicrobia bacterium UBA3841
AGTCGGACGTTGAATATGGTTGGATATGCGAAAACAGACAGCGCAATGCGACCATCCGGGCGATCGAAAAAGAGCTTCGCGACGACGATATTCTAATCGTCTCCGATCTCGACGAGATTCCCAACCCAGCGGCCGTGCTTAAGGCGATCAAACGCGGACGCCCTGTCCGTCTGCAGCAGAAACTGTACTGTTACTACCTCAACTACCGCTGCTGCACGACACCATTCTGGAACGTCGGCTCCGTGGTCTTGTCGCATAAAGACTTTTGCCATCCGCTGACATATCGCGACCTTTGCGGCGGGCCGGCGTTTAATTCCTCCGAAAACGACGCTCCGACCGCGACCAAGGTCCGGGCGCTTCGCGGAATACCTCTCATGCATAATGGCGGCTGGCATTTTTCATATGTGGGAGGGTTGGAAAAAGTATTGACGAAAATCAAATCCATCGTCGACGGTCGCGGAGCACGCTTTACGGATGAAGCCGGCATACGCGAGCGCATCGAAACGGGGAACGACATATACGGATGTGGAGAATGGTTTTTCGCAGAAAAAATCGATGCCTCGTTTCCGGAAGCCGCAAGAAAATTCCAACAACTCATTCTCCCCGTCGATGAAAATTATCTCCGGGCCGTCCGCGTCAAAAAAATCGCAGCATACCTGAAATGGCGCGTGCGCCCGCTCGCATGGAGGCTTCTCCCGCATGGTGTTGCAGTATGGCTTTCAAAGAGGTTTTCAAAAATCTAAATCGAAAGTAACGGCAGAATGAAATCCACAGAACCTTCGACGTACTACATGAACATAAGCCCTGATGATTCCATCAAGACTTGAATATTGCCTTGCTCTATGAAACGCTTATGATCTTCGCGAATATAAGCACGGTAACTTTCAAAAGCCAACTGTCGTGAATCATAATGCACAAGGCAGTCAGAAATTAAATCCACTATCTTAGGTATCTCGCGCTGCGCATTCTCAAACTTATAACAATCGTCTATCGGCACATCCTCGTGAAAAGCTGCCGCCCCCCGTTTTGAAGTTATTACGATGCACCCTGACATAGCCGCCTCTCTAGGGAACCGATCCTTGCCGGGATGATTGCCAAAATCAATATAGACTTTAGCACGAAGACACCAACCATGTACTTCGGCGGGAGACATAGACCGCAACGCTACAAATCTAAAAGATTTTGGGCATGCCTTAATAATGCGCCTTGTGAATGAGAACCCTTTTGCAGGATTGTACAATATTACATCCTCCCTTGGAGCTCTCATATCAATTGGCTCAAGATGTTCTTTGCCAAGGTAATCCATAAGGTAATGAACATTCGTCGCCCCCATTCTACCGACAAAATCCATGGCATACTGCGACTGACACATATGAACTATCGATGCGTTTTTGAAATCGACATTCTTTTTAAACAGTCTGTCCCTTAGCAAGTTAATCATGTCTCGTGGGCCGCACACCTTTAGTGGCCTAGTATAATTATCTACCGATAGCCACCAAATGTATTTTTTCATCAAAGGGAACCTGAGAATAAAATCTGTACAAGTCTCTGGTATTACCAATTTTGCATTCGCTGTGTCTTCAACAGTCAAAACATATGGCACACAGAACCTCTTAAACCGTTCATGCACGACTGCACCAAAATCTTTTACATTAATATAGAACATAAAAGCGCTAATATCTAACTTCAACAGTTCGTAACACAGTGCATGCGCAGCCTCAGTACCTCCAGTCGCAACATGAGCAGGACATACAATATAAACTGGACAACTTTTATTCATTAGACGCGCTCCCAACTTGTAAAATATTTCACGAATCCCACAGCATGGAAGCCAAGCGGCGCCTCTGCTGGCAAGAAAGCGTCATTGCGTTCAACCGAGAAGTTGGACGCCTCTTCAAGTGTCGGCCACTTCATGTCTTTCACAGCATTGCGAAACCAGAAGCGTAGAGTCTTGCAATAGAAGGTATCGTCTCCGAGGATATACCACCAGTAGGGCACATGTCTGAACCATTTCTTGTAGACCTTAGAAGCTGCTTCGCACAGTCTTTTCGAACGAAGCGAAAATCCACCGTTCCCGACGCAGTATTTGTACGGATAGATATCATAATATGTAGTGTGATGCACCCAAGGAGCGCCGATATAATCCCACTTCCCGACAAACTCCTCAAGACCTGGACGCATCGGGAAGCCATCATCCTGCACAATGAGGGCGTAGTCGGTCGCAAATCGTACATGGAGATTTTCCACCATGTCCAATGCCAATGTCTTTATCTTACCAGGCACAAGATTCTCGGCTATCTGCACCTCGATGTGAAATCTGGCGCAAAAAGACATCAGGGCGTCGGTTTTTAAGTTCGTCACAAGCACTGCCGGCATTATCCCCTGCGTCTGGAATGTCTTCAACAGCGAAAATTCAGTCCGCCAGAAACTGGAGTCAAATTCTTTTTCACTCTGAAAATAATATGCGATGACAGTGACATTACGTATCTTGGAGTCGGCATACGACTCCTTGCGCAAAGATTCAATGTTCAGTCTCTGCCATTCGATGAGTTCAACAGGACAAGCCATCTACCCCTCCTGCCGTAGCAATGTCTGCACCGGCGACAGATCGCTCCTGTGAAGATGTTCCGCCAGAGTCCAGCCAAGCGGTGCGAGGCAGATTCCCTTTTCCCAAGCTACGCCTACGGAACCTTTCTCAAACCCGTCGTACAGTCGCAGATACTTTTCAAATCGGCGAATCTGGACTACAGGCATGAAAAATGTGCAGCATGTACTTGGAACCCGGCAATAGAGACTTCCGTCTATCGCAACCAGTTTCCCAATGTCCTGGAAGCGAACCCTATCTGGGTGAAAATGCGGGTTCATCCCAATGACCTTGGAATGGTCTCTCATAACCTTAAAACATGTGGTAAATGCGGTCTCGTTCAACTTGTAGTCGTCTTCAAGTATCAACGCCAGCGTATCATCTGAATCATTCAGGGCAATGTCAATCTGCGTTTGAAATGTCGGGCCATTGCCATGCCCCTTTGCGTCTATGACATCAAACTCCAAGCCCGCAGCGTCCGCTGCCTCCCGGTACTGGCGCAACCCGACATTTGAGAGCCTGTCCACGACAAGGGAAATACGTATGTTTTCCTTCCCATAAGTCGCAGCAAATTTTGCAGCCGCAGGGAAAAGAGAGCATCCGCCAACTTTAATTACATCATTTCTTGTCTTAATCCCGATATCCTCCAATTGCCGCGAAGCATTTATATTCATCACAAAATCCGTCGTCCTAAGAATAACATGCAACTTTCGCAAATCGGCCGCAGCTCCGACATCCAAACGCTTCCGCAACTTATATCTCCGATATAGACTCGGGAAATGGTCTCGTCCAATATTCACGTTCTGGAAGAAATACCGCAGATAGCGGGGATTGAGCCTCGCCTTTTGTAGTACTTTCTTCAGTTCAGAAATCATATCACAGATACTTCTCATCTAGATGCGCTCGATAGGCCGCTTCGGCATCAACTCCGGGCGGGATGATGCCGACAACATTTTTCGTTGCGCTTCCCCGCCCCCACAGCGCCGCGACATTGACTACAAGCCCACGTTCTTTGACTGGGACTGGATTCTGCGTAAGCGACAGGACGCAGCCAGGCGCGCGTTCCACGCCCATTTCGTCAATCACGGTGAAATGTCGCATCGCATCCATCCCTGGATTCGCCGACATCTTTATTTCCACGGGATAAAGTCTGCCCGAACGGGATATAAGCAGATCGATCTCCCTCATTGCGTCATCGCGATAGCAGTAAAGATAGTGCGAAGGATCAAGCCCGGCCGCCTGATATGAGCGAACAATCTGCCCCACGACCCACGACTCGAAAAAATGCCCCGCCTGATTCGAGGCGAAAAGCGCGGAGGAATCGGCTATCCGGGCCAGATGGCACGCAAGACCGGTATCCATGAAGTGCAGCTTCGGCCGCTTGACCACGCGCTTCACCGGATTCCCCGACCATGAATGAAGCAGAAACACAAGGCCGGTCGCTTCCAGCACGCCAATCCACGACTTGACGGTCTTGGCGTCCACGCCGATGGACGAGGCGATGTCCTCATATACCAGCTCCTCGCCAGTCCGCGCGGCAACGCAGGCAAGGAAGCTTTCAAAGCGGCCGATGTCGCGGACGTTTATCACTTTGCGTATGTCGCGTTCAATGTATGTCTGGACATAAGATGAAAAGAACAGATCCCTGTTCATCTTCTCCCCTGCGCAGACAAGCGCAGGCATTCCTCCGCGAAACACCGCCTCTTGCGCTTCCTTGAGAGACATCGGCTCTGTAAAAGGTGCATGATCGGAAGGCAGAAACGGGGCTGAGGCAGACATCCCTTTGATTTCCGCCTGAGAAAACGACGACAATGAAAGCACCGCCGCCCGGCCGGCAAGCGATTCGCCGACTTTATCCATCATCTTGAAAAGCTGAGATCCCGTCAGGAAATAAAGTCCCGCTCCGTTGCGCTCGTCTACCGCCATCTTGATGAAGGGAAGCAATTCAGGGACATACTGGAACTCGTCTATCATCAATGGCGGTTCATACTGCGCAAGAAAAAGCTCCGGGTCGTTTTTAGCCGCTTCTTTAAGGGTGGGATTGTCAAAACTCACCATGCGTACGCCTTTGCCAGATAAAAACCGCTTCATCAGCGTTGACTTACCGACCTGCCGCGAACCGCCAAGAATCACAACTTTGAAGGTTGCTGCTGCATTTGACAAGACAGCCTCCAAATGGCGATTTATGTAAGTTTTTCCACTCATTTGCAGATATTATACCAAAGTTTCTGCGCATCAGCAATAGCCAATTCCGTTTTTCCGGGAAATAAATTCCGTTTTTCCGGCCACAGAGTTCCGTTTTTTCGGCAAATGGCCGAACTATGTTCGGCCAAAACATGCCATCCTCCCTCCAAAAGGTATAGCGGGTAGGAGAGCGCGAGCTTGACGCGGTTCAACAGCGACGGGCGGCAAGGTCTCTGGGTCGCTATGAAGTCGTTGATCTTCCCGGTATCGGCAAGCCACCGCAAGCGCAGTCGCGTAGCCGAAGCTCCAACGCCCGCCATTGCGCGGGAAATCGCCTCCGAAGGAACCGGCCCTGCATGATCAGCCGAAAACAAAATGCCGTTCTCGCCGTTCTTGATGTACTCGTTCATCGTTGCATCATCGTTTGCGACAACGCATTTGCCCATTGCCATTGCTTCCAGGAAAGCCATGCCAATGCCTTCCTTGCGGCGCGGGGCGATTACGATACCACATTTTGCAATTCGTGCAATGTAAGCATCGCGTTCAAGGAACTCGTCTGCACGTTTGACGTCAAATACATACCCATCTGAGGGCGGAAACAACTTCTCCGCAACTGATCGAGTAATCTCTCCTCGTTCCCAAAGGAACACACGCTTGGGATCCCCTTTCTCCTTCGGCAAGCTATCAGGGTCAGGAAAATATCTTACGTCAAGAATATTAGTCACCCCGCAACGTCTCGCATGTTCCGTCACCTTGTCGCAAAACGAGACAACTCCCATTCCACTCCAGGCAATGCGCTTCCACTGCCAGTAGCTCGACCATTCATTGTCGTACATTGGCACGAAGACATTGCGCTTACCCGGGAAGAAGAAGCGCCATCTGGAAATCGGGAACTCCCATATTACAGCAACGTCACAATCCTTCGCAACTTTCTGGGCTCCGGTTCGATAATACTGCGAATAATAATGCTCAACTACTTCAAACGCCTTGCGAACAACAGCAAGGAAGAACTCAGCTGAGCGAGTCTTCTTGTGGCATTCATGATCTACAAACAACAGTTTCACAGAGGCGAGATCTCCACGAAGAACTTGTCAAACTGCCCGGATATCTCGCGCCAGGAATAAACAGGAATGTCCCGTGCGGCATTTTCGGCAATACGCTGACAGAAAGCGGGATCGTCCGCCAGGCGCATTATGAGCGGAGCGTAGTCACCGTCCCTTGCAAGAAGCGCGTTTTCCCCATTCTTAAAGAAGTTGTTGGCTTCTCCGTCAAAAGCAAGGATCGGCTTCTTCCAGCGAAGATATTCCTGGAGTTTCGCATTGCAGTCTTGATCCGAGGTGCAGACAAAGGCATCCGCCTGCGACATCACGCCGTACTGTTCCTCCTTTGAAAGCCACCCAAGGAAGATGCAGTTGTCGCTTGCATACGGTTTCAAGTAGTCCTCGTCACGCCCTGTCAGATAGAGCATTATGTCCTTTGGAACAAGCCGCATCGCCTTGCAAATGTCATCCGTACGCTTCCATCGCGCCTTGTCGCCCGTATAGACGATGTTAAAACGTCCCTCTAGCTTTATCGTGTCCGATCGCTGCATGCCGTCTATCGGGTCTGCTCCGTTCGGAATGTATTTGCACTCCACTCCCCAGCGACGGCCTATCTTCTGCAGTTCATAACTGAGCGTCACCACGGCATCGGAATTTTTCACTATACGCTTCTCCATCCAATCCATGCCGACTTTGCCAGGCCTCCCAAAGAGATTGCCCCAAATACGCCCATAATGGTCATCCCATCCGTGTACAACCTTGAACGCCTTGTGTCGGCAGAGCCAACGACGGCAGAAGAGAGGATTTAGCGCAACGGTCGAACCGTATGTGTAAACTATGTCAGGCTTGAACTCATCGATGCGCCGTGCGAGCATAAATGGATTGCGCGAACTCCTCCACCCTGACCACCCGACAGACCAGCCAAGTTTCTCAAGGTTATAGCCTATCGCATCTATGCTGTACGGCGCATTGGCGAAATGCTCTGCACAATCCTGGGCTTCAAACCATGGATGTCGGGTGCTTGAGACATAGAGGATACGCCTTTTCATGCAGAGACCTCAAAAACGCGTGCGACCAAATGCCGACATTGAGCCACCGCTACGCGCCGGACACCCCGGCATATTCCGCTCGCGCATCTTGTTCATTCCGTAATATTTTGAAACCTGTCCAGAAGAGGACTATACACTCCATCCGCTCCGCGGAGATGGTTTGCGGAGAGCGGATCCGCCACGGGGAATATTATATCATAAACTCGTACAAATCTAAATAGCGCATTTTCGAACGGCCGCTGCCTTGGCCTCGATGTTCGCTTTACACAAACCGGCTTTTATGGTAGAATAATCGGCAAAAGGAAACTTCCCGGCGAATTCGAACGTTGAATCGCGCCAAAACGAACATTGACATCTCACTGTGAAAATATCCGTAATAATCCCGACTTTCAACCGCGCGGAGATGGTCTGCCGCTGCGTCAGGAGCGTATTCGACACGGAATGGCCCGATCTTGAAGTCATAGTCGTCGACGATTGCTCGCCGGATGACACCGGCGCAAGAATCGCAGAGCGATTCGGCGACTCCGTCAAATACGTTCGCAACGGGAAGAATTCATTCCAGGCGGTGTCGCGCAACAACGGCGCAAAGATCGCAAACGGCGACTACCTCTTCTTTCTGGACGACGACAACATTGTCGACAAAGATATCTTCGTCGAAATGGTCCGGGCATTCGACGGCAATCCCGGACTCGGACTCGTCGCACCGATGGCAATCCACATGCGACCGGGGAAGAACAACGTCGTCTGGTCCCTGGGGAGCGACTTCAACAGATGGACTTCGCAGCCGAAAGACCGATGTCCGAATCTCCCTGTAGACGAACTTCCGGAGGAACCTAAATCATATCCCACATCCTACTATCCGAACGGCTTCATGGTTCCGCGAAAAGTCTTCGACGAAGTCGGCGGATTCGACGAAAAATACGTCCAGATTTTCGAGGAGTCCGATTTCGGATGGAAGATAGGCGAAGCCGGTTACGGTGAAACAGTCCTCACTACCGCGCGAACCGAACACCACGGCTTCCTTGAACCGGGATGCGTGCCGGAATTGCGACAGCTCGGCATCGAAAAGCCATACCGCACATATTGCTTTGCGCGCAACAGGCTGAGGTTCGCCCGCAGGCACTTCTCTTTCTTTCAGATACTCTCGGTCACGCTTGTTTTCGCCCCATTATCGGCCGTCTACTACGGACTTGTCGCATTGAAGAACAAGCGCCCCGGAATAGCATGGGCGTACTTCAAAGGGACTCTCGCCGGCATTTTCGGACTCTGACCGCGCCGGCTACGCAATCCCCATCGCTTCGAGGAACGGCGATATGAATCTTTCGTCGACATCCATGCCGAGCGGGATGCCCGGTTTGTTCGCCCCGTGGAAATCGCTGCCGGCCGTTTTCAAAAGGCCCGCGCGATCCGCCGCGAGCGTGAAGCACACGTTCTCTTCCTGGGTGTTGGCCTGGTAGACGGACTCGAGTCCGTCGAGCCCAGCCTCCTTCAGCCGCGCCAGCTCTTTTTCCGCCGCGCCGAAGTCTACGGCGCCGCCCATCCATTCCTTTTTCCAGTACTTCGGGTGCGCCATGACGCACAACCCGCCTGCCGCGTGTATCGCGGCGAAAGAGTCCTCCTGCGGCGGATGCCAGCGCTCCTCGTAGCAGCGCGTTTCCGGCGGCGAATAAGGCGCGAGATACGTATCGAACGCGCCTTTGACAGTGGAGGCGAACCCGTTGTCCACAAGCCATCTCGCAAAGTGCGGCCGCGCAAGGATGTCGCCGTTCGAGTAGGACGAAACCCCTTCGTACGGAATGTCTATGCCGATTTTGCGGAAATTTCCGATAATGGCCGTATTGCGCGCGTTCCGGCCCTCGACGATCCGCTTCAAGAGCGAAACGAGAGCCGGAGACTGCGGATCCACGCCGAGTCCGAGAAGATGGAATTTGTCGAACCCGCTTCCCGGATATATCGAAAGCTCGATGCCGCACACGGGACGGAAACCGGCGGCTGCGGCGAGAAATTCATCCGCACCGCCGGCGTTGTCGTGGTCGGTCAGAGCCATCGCGGCGAAGCCGTCCGCCATCCTTGCGAGTTCGCCCGGGGTGAACGTGCCGTCGCTGAACGTGGAATGGACGTGGAAATCGACTTTCACTTAAACGCTACTCCATCCTTCCCGTGTAGGCGTTCACGCCGGAATTGTCGATGACGGCCTTGAAGAAGGCGTCAGCGGCCGCTTCCTTCGCCTTGTCCCAGGGACGGGGACTCCCGTTCAGCTGCACGACCCAGAGTTTAAGCTGCTTCCTGTGCCAGTTGACCATGCAGTTCGTGCCCCACGCCCCGCCGTGTCCGAACCACTTGTCGTCGCCGTCTTCGACGGGCGCGTTGAGTCCGAGCGAATAGCCGCCGAAGTCCTTGCCTGCGGCGGTTTTGCCGGCCGGCCGGGTGGAGACGGCGAGAATCGACTTGACCGTCGCCTCTTTCAATATCCTGACGCCGTTCTCCCCGACGCCCAGATTCATGAGCATCTTGTAGAACTTGAGCTGGTCGTTTGCGGTCGTCCAAAGTCCCGCGCCTGCGGACGCGAATACGTGGCCGTCGTTGTAGGGGCGCTGCTCCATCGGATTCTGCAGTTTGTATTTGGCCGGAGCGCCGGCGACGCACTCGTACATTTCGATCTGCTTTTCAAGCTGCGCGTCGGAAGGCCAGAACCAGGTATCGTTCATCCCGAGAGGATCGAGAACGGTCATCTTGAGGTAATCCTCCCACTTCATCCCGACAATCGTCTGCACGACCGCAGCGCCGATGTCTATGCCTGTATTCGAATAGCGCACGTCGGTGCCGGGCTCGAAAAGAAGCGGCTGCGACGCCGCCGTCGCGGCCACCGACCTCAACGGCATCCCGCCGGACCAGCCGCCGCCGGGCACGGCACCCTGCTTGGCGGGGATCTCGAACGGGAAACCGCCGGTGTGGTTGAGGCACATGCGGACGGTCAGGACGTTCTGCGCCTTCTTCAGAATCCTCGTGCCGTCCTCGCCTTTCGTCTCAACCCACAGCGTCGCGAACTCGGGCAGATACTTGCTCACTGGATCGTCAAGATCGAGGCGGCCCTCTTCTACGAGTTTCGCGACCGTCACGCCGCAGAACCCTTTCGTCTGCGAACACTGCATGAACGCGCTGTCCATCGTCATCGGACGCTTCCCCGCCACGTCCGCGTACCCGGACATGGCGACCTCCGTCCTGCCGTTGTCGTAAAGCACCGAGATCGCTCCGGGAAGCTCCCCGCTTTCAATCCAAGGCTTCAACGCCTCCGCCACTTTCGATGTTTCGGTCCGGGCCGCATCCTGCGCGAAAAGCGCTGCGGCCGCAATGATAGCAAGAACTGCGATTGCAGGTTTTTTCATTTTTTTACTCCATTAGTTTTGACAAAAGAGCTATCGTCGCCGTTTCGGTCTTGAGGATTCTTTCGCCCAGCGACACAGGCAGGAACCCTTTCCGTTCCATCATTTCGAGTTCTGCGCCGGTCCAGCCGCCCTCAGGCCCCACGGCAAGCAGTTTCCGTCCGCCGGACGGAATCGACGTCCGCCCGGACGACGGATGTCCTACGATGCGCACCGAACCGGGAAACGCGCCGTCCAGTTCGTCCTCCACGAACCTGCGGAAACTTTTGCGCAATTCAACCTTCGGCATTGCGGAAGTCCCCGCCTGCATCAAACCCTCCACGAGAAGCGGACGCAGGTTTTCCTCCTTGAGCATCGTCGCTCCCCAGAAATCCTTTTCGACCTTCTGCGCGCCGACAAGGACGATCCTCCCGGCCCCCATCGCGGCCAGCTGGGGGAAAAGGCGTTTCATGACGCGCGGACGCGGCGGCGCGAGAAGAATGTCTATCCACGGCGCGGGACCGGGGCGGCCGGCTCCGACGGCGATCGTGACGCTGCGTCCGTCGATCTCCGCTATCTCGGACTCCCCGATATCGCCGTCGACGATTCCCGTTTTCAATTTCTGTCCAACCTCGCCATGAAGGACGTCGAGAACATGCCAGGCGCGGAAATCGTCCAACCGCACGATTCCGCCGCGAACTTCCTCTTTCTCGAACAATATCCTGTTCACCTGTCCCCGCCTATTCCTCGAGCTCCACCGAAAACGGCCCGTCGTTCACGAGAGACACGCGCATCTCCGCGCCGAAGCGTCCCGTCCCCACGCGGCCGTCGCCCATTATGCGCTTGAGTTCGCCGACGAACGAAAGATAAAGCGGCAGGGCGGTCTCGGGACGCGCCGCGAGGGAAAAACCGGGACGGTGGCCGTGTTTCGTATCGGCGTAAAGCGTAAACTGCGAAACCGCCAGCACGGATCCCCCCGTATCCATCACGGAAAGATTCGTCTTCCCGTCCGGATCCTCGAAAATCCTGAGCGCCGCGAGGCGCTTCGCCAGACGCGGCACCTTGTCGGGTCCGTCGCCCGCCTTCGCGGCGAACAAAACCAGAAGACCCGCGCCGATCGACGCAAGAACTTCCCCTCCGGCGGACACCGCCGCTTCGGTCACACGCTGTACCCACAACTTCATCTTTTCGTCTACTTGCCGGGATACTTGACGAGCGATGTGACGTCGTAGCCCTTCAAAAGGCCTTCCCTCGCCTTGAATCCCTCGAGCTCGATCGGGAAAATCATCTTTACCACCGTCCCGCCGAGACGTTCGACGAGCTTCGCCGCCGCTTTGGCCGTGCCGCCGGTCGCAAGGAGGTCGTCCACTATGACGGCCCTCTCCCCGCGTATGACGGCGTCGACGTGCATGTGGAGCGCCGCCTTGCCGTATTCGAGATCGTACTCCTCGGAAATCGTCTGGCGCGGCAGCTTGCCGGGCTTGCGGATCGGAACGAACGCCTTGCCGAAACGCGCGGCGATTGCGGCTCCGAAAATGAAGCCGCGCGACTCCGGCGCCGCGACGAGATCGAAGCGTACGCCTTCGAGCGCCTCCGCGATTTCCGTAAGCGCGAGGTTGAAGCCCTCTCCGGACTCCAGGATGCCGGTGACGTCGCGGAACAGGACGCCTGGCTTCGGGAAATCCGGAATCTGGCGCACGTAGTCGGACAGACGCGGCCGGGCGGAAAGGAGGTCGTCCATGAGCCGCGCTATCTGGCACGACTCCTCGTCCGTCACCACCCCGTCCTTGCGGACCCGCTGGAGCAGGGCCTCGAGTTCGCAGGCCCCGCTCTCGCCCTTGAGGACGAACGGGCGTATCGCCCTGAGGATCACCGACGTTTCCCCGAGCGTCACGCGCCCGTCGTCCATGACGGCCGTCCTGAGGGAATCGAGAATCTGCAGAAGTTTGTAGTCGCCTACCATAGCGTCCTCCTTACATCATCGCGTATTTAGCAATGAACAGCGCCGTCAGCATGTACATGATCCAGTGGATGCGCCCGAATTTGCCAGAAAGGGCGTTGACGACCGTGTAGGCGATGACGCCGAACATGATGCCGTCGGAAATCGAATACGTGAAAGGCATCGCGGCGACTGCGAGGAACGCGGGCACGGCCTCCCCCGCGTCGCGCCAGTCGATGTCGGCGCAGGACGAAAGCATCATGTAGCCGACGATGATGAGCGCCGGAGCCGTTGCGAACCCCGGAATCGCGAGGAACACGGGCGCGAACACGATGGCGAGCGCGAAGAGCGCGGCGGACGCAACGCCCGTAAGACCGGTCTTGCCGCCGGCCATGACGCCGGAGGCGGATTCGACGAACGTCGTCGTGGTGGACGTGCCGAATACCGCGCCGACGGAAGTCGCTATAGAATCGGCGCAAAGCGCGCCGGATATGCGCGGAAGCTTTCCTTCCTTCGTGAGGAAGCCGCCCTTCATCGAAACGCCGATGAGCGTTCCGAGCGTGTCGAAAAGATCGACGAAGAAGAACGCGAACATCACAACGAAGAAATCGAGCGACGTGACGAGCGACCAGCCAGAGCCGACGACCTCGCCATTTACGGTGTGCGTCCATCCGTCGGGCTTGAAGAGAGCGCCGACCGTATTGCCGAACTCGGAGAAATTCTGCGCCAGGCCCTTCATCGAGAAATCGGGGTAGAGCGAGAAGTATCCGTTCGCCGCGTCGGGGACGTAGACGCCGGAATACTGCGCGAGCATTCCGAGACCCCATGTGAAAAGTATGCCGAAAAGAATGGAACCCTTCAACCCCTTCACAAGCATGAATCCCGTGAATAAGGTGCCTGCGAGCGCCAGCACAGCGCATACGCCGTGCGTATGGAACGGCACGTCGCGGAACTTGACCATGGACACGAGCGTCGCCTGGTTGTCGACGATGACGCCCGCCGTCTTCATAGCTATAAGGCAGATGAAAAGGCCTATGCCGGCCGCCACGGCCTTTTTGAGCGAAATCGGGATCGCGTTGAATATGCCCTCGCGGACCGGAGTGAGCGACAGCGCGAGAAACACGAGACCCTCGACGAACACGGCGAGAAGCGCGAACTGCCAGCTGTAGCCCATCCCCAGCACGACGCCGAAGGTGAGAAACGCGTTAAGTCCCATGCCCGGCGCGAGGACGAACGGGTAGTTCGACATGAACGCCATCAGCAGCGTACCGACCACGGCCGCCACGGCGGTGGCCACGAACACGCCTCCGCGCGGAATGCCCGCTACGGAAAGGATGTTGGGGTTGACGGCGAGGATGTACGCCATCGTCATGAACGTCGTAAGACCGGCGACCAGCTCCGTCCTGACGGACGTCCTGTTGGAGTTCAGCTTGAACAGCCGCCCCAGAATACCCGTGTCGGGTTTGACGGGAGCCGTCTCGCGGGCCAGCCACTTCAAATGCGCGCCGATCTTGAAGGATTCCTCGGGCGTTACGACGCCGTCCTCCAGGACGTCTTCGAGCGCTTTGACGAAGTCCGCCATTTCGGGGTTGTCCGCCGCGCGCGGTTTCGCGAACGCGAGAAGTATCTGCGCCTCGGCGCGGTCTACCCTGCCGTCTTCGAGAATCGACTTCTCGAGTTTTTTTATCGATTCCTCTATGTTGCTCATTTTCGTTCGGGCCTTCCTTTGTTCGTTGTC
The DNA here is from genome assembly GCA_002392765.1 of Verrucomicrobia bacterium UBA3841. GTDB lineage: Bacteria > Verrucomicrobiota > Kiritimatiellia > RFP12 > UBA1067 > UBA1067. Next base: position 13,897 of record DGHT01000065.1, read on the forward strand.
GTGTCGGTTTCCGGCGGAACCCCCGGCGGGGATCAGCGCTATATCAAATTGAGAATGTCGGAGAATCCGGTGATGTCGAGAACCTCCCTGACCGGCGGCTGAACGCCTGAAATCCGGAGTTCGCCACCCCTTCCGAGCATCGTCTTGTGGGCGGTGAGCAGTACGCGCAGCCCTGCCGAGCTCATGTAAGGCACGTTTTCGAGATCGAGAAGCACGCGCGTCGAATCGCCGAACTTGAGCCCGGCGTCGAATTCGGGCGCCGTCACCGTGTCGATGCGGCCTGATACCGATATTACAAGTTCGTCGCCTTCAGTTTTGGTTTTTATCTCCATAGTCGTTTCCCATTGACAGGATGTTTTTTCCGTTGCGCCGCCTGTATATGACCGGCGACATGGTCTTTTTCACAATAAGAATGCCGAGCCCGCCTATGTCCCGGTCTTCCGCTTTGAGCGTCGTGTCGGGATCGCGGTGGGAGAGAGGATCGAACGGCTTGCCGTCGTCCGTGATGACAAGGCGCGCGCCGTCGGGGTGTTTCGTGATTTCGACGGTCATAGACCACTCCGTCGCGCCGGAATAGCGGACGATGTTGGCGAATATCTCGTCCGCCGCGACCATCAGCTTGCACCGGGCCTCCATCGGTACGCGCGCGAGGGCGGCGTCGAGATCGGCCGTCGCCTTTGCGAGATCCTCCATCGTGGGTTTGTACTCGAACGAGGACGACTCCGGCTCGCCGCGGTAGCGCAAGACTAGCTGGGTGCAGTCGTCCGCCTGCTCCGCGCCGGCCGCGTGGCGCCGCACTTCGTCTATGACTTTCGAAAGAAGCTTGTCTCTGGTGCATCTCGTGCCGGCCAGGAGCTTGAGAAGCCTGTCGTCGCCGAACAGCGCGCCGGACGGGTTCGGCTGCTCGACGATGCCGTCCGTGTAGAGGTATATGGCGTCGTCCGGGCCGAGCTGGAGATCCTGGACGCGATAGCGGACTCCTGGCATCGCGCCAAGAACCAGCGACGGACGCGATTTGAGATACTCCACCTTTCCGCCCAGGCGCACGATCGGCGGGTTGTGTCCGGCGTTCACGTACGAAACATGCCCGGTGCGCGTATTCAGTTCGCCGGCCCAGACCGTGACGAACGTATTTGACGAATTGCCCTCGCACAATGCGTTGTTGGCCTCTTCGAACACCTCGGCGAGCGGCTTTCCGGTCTGGGCCATGCTCTTTATAAGGGTTTTCGCCCTCATCATGAACATCGCCGCCGGCACGCCTTTGCCGCTTACGTCGGCCACGAGAAACAGCACGCGGTCCTGTCCGGTGAAATAGAAGTCGTAGAAGTCCCCTCCGACCTCCTTCGCGGTCTCCATGGCGGCCCAGATGTCGAAACGCGTCTCTCCGGGGAACGGAGGAAACACGTTCGGCAGCGCAGACAGCTGTATGCTTTTCGCCATTTCAAGCTCCTTCGCCGCCTGCACGCGTATCTGCCTGCGCACGAAAGACGAGATCACGATTCCCACGAGAAGCGCGACGAACACGAGCGCCGCGCCGTTCAGCGCGGCAGTCGCGCCGACCAGAACGTCTCGCTGCACGGCGGCAGCGTCCTTCGGTATCATCACATACGTCCTGAAGCCCTCGATATCCTTGCGCTTCCAGTAGAAAGTATCATCCGGCTCCTCCCACTGCGACCCCTCGCGGCTCGGTTCCTCGTAGTCCGAAATCACCAGACCCGTCTCCGTAACGACCACTATACCGCCCGTGCCGCCGACGCGCCAGTTCCCGAAAAGATCCATGAGCGTGGAGCGCGACAGACGCCGCAGGGATTCGCCGTCGCAGCCGATTTCGACGAATCCGCCCGACGGAATCCACACTCCTACGAATTTGCGCCACGCGCCGTTCGCCGTGTTGCTGCGGAACGGCTGGCAGTATTCCGTTTCGAGCCCTTTCACAAGGCACATCATGTCCTCCGCCTTGCCGCCCGCCGTGACGAAATTGAAGGCCGGTTTCCCCGGCGCGGCCAGGTAGTCCTCGACGGACGAATGGGTGATGTTTCCTTCCGGATCCGCCAGGCTTATTTCCGTCACGTTCAGCTCTTTCGCCAGCGCCTGGAGCGACGCCGTATCCTTCCGGGTTTCACCGTCGAGCCGTTCGCGCACCGCCATGCACTGGCGCACGAGCCGCTCGTTTACGCAGTCGATGATCTCGGCCTCGACGTTTTCGAACGTGCTGTCGATGAGCTTGTACGCGTCCCGCTCGGACAGTCTGCTGTGCACGAACCACGTGAACGCCATCGACAGCAGGAACGCCGCCAGCACGCTTAGGGCGATCTTGAGATTGAGGCTTCTGCGCTGCGTCATCTGGCCCTTCCTTCCGCTATGACGGCGTTGGCCGCTTCCAGGACGTCAGGCCGGCGCTTGTCCACGGCGACGCCGTAGCCGTCGCGCGTTTCAAGCGGAGTGACGATCAGGCGCCCGCCCGACTCCGCCGCGACCGCCCTGAGCGCCGAAATGTCGAAGAAAATGGCGTCGACCTCGTCTTTCTCCAGCGCTTCGATGGCGTCGCCGAGCAGTTTGAAAGGCAAGGGATCGCATCCGTGGCGGCAGAGGTACAGATCTCCGATCGTGTCCGCCTCCACGCCTATGCGGAAAGAGAAAATCTCCGACATGAGCGGTTTTCTGTGCCCGGCCTTGTACAGAAAGCACGCGCCTTCCGTGCTGTACGGCGTCGAGAAATTGACGTCGCGGCTGCGAGCCTCCGTGATGGTGATCGTCGAAATGCCCATGTCGGCCGTTCCCGCCTTGAGGCGCGGCATTATCTCGTTGAATTCGACGCTCTCGATTACAAGGTCCCGTCCCATTTTTTTCGCGATCCGGCGGGCGAGTTCGATGTCGTGCCCGGCGTACTCCCCGGACGCGTCCACGTACGAGCTTGGCGGCTCCGTGGAGTGCGTCACGAGAATGAGCGGCCGCGTCCGGTCCGCGATCCGCGGATCGGGTTCCCGCTCCGGTTCCCGTCCGAAGCAGCCGGCGATGGCGATAAGCGCCAGAATGGTCGTGTGTCTCATAGTTTGAACGCGTTGCGGTTGAATCCAGTCGTGGTCAGATTGCGGCGGCCCGGTATGGCCGTCATCAGATTCGACACGAGATAGCTGCGAAGCGACGAAACCCGCGCATCGGTGTCGGTAATGTCGAATATCTCGCCGTCATCGCGGATCACGAGCGACACGGCGCCGTCGCCGAGGTCGGCCGTTACTTCTGCCGCCGTGCGCCTGCCGGCGTTGTGGTCGCGCACGACCATCAGGGTCTCCTCCACAAGCAGCGCCGCCTTGGCCGCGCGTTTCGCGTCGATTCCCTCTTTCCTGAGATGTCCGTCAACCGCCGCAGCCGCCGCGCAGACGTCATCGGGCTCGACCGGCAGATCGAACACCCGGATTTTCCGTTCGCGGTCTTTTTCGAGCAGCAGCGGGAAAGAGCCGCGCCCGTATCTGAACGACATGAACGCCGCGACGAGCGCCATGGCGGCGTAGGGGCTCGCGGCGATAACCGCCCAAACGCCGTTTTCCCCGTAGAGCGCCCCGGCGGCGGGGAAGAACGCGCCGGGAAGGACAAGCGTGGCCATAGCCGTAACCGAGAAAGCCAGCCATTCGCGGACCCTGAACGTATAGTAGGAATTGAGCAGCATCACCAGAGCCATGCCGGTCAGTCCGAAAGACACGATCCTGACCGCAGTGCGGGCGGATGCCGCGAGAGCCGGATCGTCTATGCCGATCAGCGACGTCAAAAGGCCCGGAAACGCGGCAAGGAGAAGCGTGAACGCCACCCCCTCGGCCGCCGACACAAGCGCGGCGAGGTTCATTATGCGCCTTGTAAGCCGGTCGTTGCGCTCCCCGATGTAGACGCAGGCCATCGGCTGCGCCGCCGTCGCCACGCCGTCGAACGCCTCGTTTATGCCGAGGACGGCCAAAACCGCCGCAAGCACGGGAAGCCTCTCCGCTCCGAAGCGCGAGATCACATAGATGTTCAGCGCCAGCGTGATTCCCGCCTGGCAGAGGCGTATGCTCGCGTCTCCCAAAGAGCATTTGCATATCCGCCAGGAATCCAGCAGCGAGAAGTGCCGGACGAAAGCGAGCGAATTCGAGGGGCGTTTGAAATGGAACAGCAGAATCAGCACCGCCGCAAGATGTCCGAGAGAAGTCCCGGCCGCGCATCCGGCGTATCCCCAGCGCATCGTGAGAGGGACCGAAAGCGCGCAATTGCCGATCAGCTGGGCCGCGTACGCCGCCGCGCTCGTGCGCCCGTCGCCGTCGGCGTAGCACATGCTCGTGAAAAAGAACGCAAGCGGCTCCAGAACGGCGCAGGGGAGGAACCAGGCCCAGTATTCGCGGGTCCCCTCCAGAACCGCGCCGGAAACGCCGAACGCCGCGGTCGCGCCGCCTCGCACTGCGGCGAGCGCGCCCGCGAGCAGGAGTCCGAAGCCGAGCGCCGTCCACAATCCCTGCGTGAGAAGCTCCCCCGCCCTGCGGCGCTCGAAGCGGCCCATCTCCATCCCGTACAGAACGCTGGTCCCCGTTCCCGCCAGAAGCGCGAAAAACGAGACGGCGTTGAACACCGGCTGCATGAGATTGATGACGGACAACCCGTCGTCGCCAAGGACATGTCCGCAGATTATGCTGTCGGAAAGGCCCATCAAGTATTCGACCGCCATCGCGAAAGTCGCGGTGGGCAGGAATCGGACGAACTTGCTGGCGGCAAAGGTCACGAGTGGCGGTGTTGGAGGTGGATGGGCGGACGGCCGCTGCTACAGCGTTCCGAAGATGCGGTCGCCGGCGTCGCCGAGCCCCGGCACGATGTAGTAGTGCGAGTTGAGCCTTTCATCCTTCGCGGCGGTGAACACGGGCACGTCGGGATGCTCTTTCTCCACCTTCTCTATACCTTCGGGGGCTGCGATAAGATTGAGAAACACGATACGCCTGTATCCGAGCTTCTTGAGCTGCGAGAACGCGTCGCACGCGCTCCCGCCCGTGGCGAGCATCGGGTCGATGACGATCGCCAACTCGTCGTTCTTCGCAGGGGGGACTTTCGCGTAGTAGGGGATCGGCTCGGCCGTCGCTTCGTTGCGCTGCATGCCGAGAACGCCCACCTTGGCGTACGGCAGTACGTGCAGCATCGCGCCGAGCATGCCCATGCCCGCGCGCAGGATCGGGACGATCACAATCGAATCTTCGATCTTTACGCCCATCGTCTTGGCTACCGGGGTCGTGACGGGGATTTCGACCGTGCGCAGATCCTTGAGGCTTTCGATGGCGAGAAATTCCGTAATCTCGTTGACCAGCTCGCGAAACTGCTTGGGTTTCGTGTTGATGTCGCGCATCAGCGTGACACGGTGTTTGACAAGAGGATGGTTTAGAACTGTGTGCATAATAGAGTATTATACACCATAGTCGGCCAAAAATCAAATTAAAGAATATGAAAACGACAGTCGTTCAGCGGGGCTGCGCCACGGTGGCGGCCAGTCCGCCGCCGGACGTTTCGCGGTAGAGGGACGGCAGATCGTGGCCGGTGTTCAGCATAACGGACACCACTTCGTCGAACGACACGCGGTGGCGGCCGTCCGTCAGGAGAGCCATTTCCGCCGCGACGAGAGCGCGGTTCGCGGCGATCGCGTTTCGTTCGATGCACGGTATCTGCACGAGTCCCATCACAGGATCGCACGTAAGGCCGAGAAAATGCTCCAGGCCTATCTCGGCGGCGGTCTCGCACTGCGAACCCGTGCCTCCGTACAGGTACGTCGCGGCCGCCGCCGCCATCGCGCACGCCACCCCTATTTCCCCCTGGCATCCGACCTCCGCGCCGGAAAGCGACCCGTTGCGCTTGACTACCGCGCCGAACAGCCCGGCGATCTCGAGCGCGTGTATCAATTCGCGGCGGTCGCATCCGAGCGTTTCGTCAAGGTATCTCAGGACGGCGGGAAGGACGCCGGCCGATCCGCACGTGGGGGCGGTCACGACGATTCCGAGCGATGCGTTCTCCTCCGCGACGGCCGTCGCATACGCCGAGACGAGCGCCGTCCTGCGGAACTCGTTTTTAAGGAACCTCGATTTCTGGTAGATGTTCCTCGCCCGGCGCGCAAGATTGAGTCCGCCCGGAAGGACGCCGTCGTGTTTGAGGCCGGCGTCGATCGACGCCCACATCTGCGTCAGCACGGCGTCCATGAAAACGGATATTCCGTCGCCTTCCGCCGATTCCGCCAGCTGCCACATGGGAAGTCCGCTTTTCTCGCACTCGGCAAGCATCCCGGCCATGTTTTCGTAAGGATAGACGCTTAGCTCCATCTCTTTGCCGCCCGGCTCTTTCAGGGCGCCTCCGCCAGTGGAATATACAATCCACGGCTCAGGCGCGGGATCGAGATCGGTGCGTTCGAACTTCATGCCGTTGGGATGGTCGGGGAGCATTTCGTCCGGACGCCAGTCTATCTGCGTTCTTTCCGGACCGAGCACCTGCGCCACCGCCCTGTCGGTGAAATGACCGCGGCCCGTCGCGGCCAGACTGCCGTACAGCGTTACGCGGAAGCGCCCTTCGCCGCCGCAGCGCGAAAGGAATATTCCGGCCGCCCTCGCGGGCCCCATTGTGTGACTGGACGATGGACCGTATCCCGTCCTGAAAATATCCTTGAGCGATGTCATTCGCAATCCTTTCCTTCTCCTTGTTGATTTTTTGGTTTTCCCATATTTCCGCAATCGCAAAATTTCACACTTTACATTTTACACTTTACACTCTTCAAACGGGCGGGACGCCCGTTCCCCCAGTGAGGTCACTAACTGGGAAAGCCGCCATCTTGGCGGCGGCACTAACCAGGATAGCCGCCGTCCCGGCGGCTATCCCAGTTAGCGCTTCCAGCAATCCCGCAATCGCAAAATTCCACACTTTACATTTTACACTTTACACTCGATCAGGCAATCTGCGACGGCGGCGTCGATGCGTTCGGGGATCGAGACCGGCAGGGCGTGATCCGAACCCGGAACGATCTCGCAGACCGCCTCCGGAAATACAGCCTTCAGAAATTCCGCGTTGGAAGCGCGCGTTATTGCGTCGCGCTCGCTCTGGAATATGTAAACGGGGAAGTCGAGCGGGCCCTTCGCCATAAGGTCTATCAAGTCCATCCGCAAATCCGTCTGCTCGAGGTATTGAAGTCCCCTTTTCATCCTCTGCGGCGTATCATTGACGTACGGACCTTCCGCTCCAAGTCCGTGCGTAAAACCGTACTCCAGCGCCCGCAGGCGCCCGGGAGACATCCCGGCCCATCCTTTCGCGGCCATCATGCGCGGCGTCGCGGAAACGAGTACGAGCCCCGCGACTTTGCGCGGCGCCTCGGCCGCGAGACCAAGCGCAATGCTCCCGCCCATCGACCATCCAACGAGAACCGACCTGTCCTCGGCCATGAACGCATCGCGCGCAAGACCGTCGAGAGCTTCTATGTAATCGAATATCCTGTCCTTTGGGAACATGCAGGCGCGCCAGGCGTCGGGGCTCGCCACCCATCCGTTGAGGACGAACACCTTCATGGCTGCGACATGCCTTCCTTCAGCGCCTTTGCCAGACGCTCCTCCAGGTCGTGTCTTGCCAAGGCATCCAGAAGCGGCTCCATGGCGCCGTCCACGATTCTGTCAAGCGAATAGAGCGTGAGATCGATGCGGTGGTCGGTCATCCTGTTCTGCGGGAAATTGTACGTGCGGATGCGCTCCGACCTGTCGCCGGAACCGCGCAGCGAAAGCCTGTCGGCGCCCAGTTTCGCCTCTTCGTCGCGGCGTTTCTTGTCGAGAATCCTCGCTTTCAGCGTGGCGAAACACTTTTCCCTGTTTCGCTGCTGGCTGCGCTCGTCCTGGCAGACCGCCACTATTCCGGTCGGAAGGTGCGTCATGCGGACTGCCGACTCGGTCTTGTTCACATGCTGTCCGCCGGCGCCGCCCGCGCAGAAGAGATCTATCCTGATGTCGGAATCGGGGATGTCGATCTCGTCCTCTTCGTCCGATTCCGGGAAAACTATGACGGTTGCCGCGGAAGTGTGTATGCGCCCTTGCGCTTCGGTCGCCGGAACGCGCTGGACGCGATGTCCGCCGGATTCGAAGCGCAGAGTGCCGTACGCGCCTTCGCCTTCGACGGTGAACACGATCTCCTTGTACCCGTCGAGGGATGTGGCGTTGGAATTCATCACCGAAATTTTCCATCCGCGTCTGTCGGCGTAGCGCGAATACATTCTGAACAGATCGCCGGCGAAAAGCGCCGCCTCCTCCCCGCCCGTGCCGGCGCGGATTTCCATGACCGCGTTTCTCGACTCGAAGATGTCGGGCTTCAGGAGCGATTCCATGACCTTCTTCTCGAGTTTCGGAATTTCCGCGTCGATCTGCGCGATCTCGGCCGCCGCCTCGCCGGCGAAATCGGGATCGGCCAGCAGCTCCTCGTTTCCCTTCCTGTCGGAGATGGCTTTGGAAAGCGCGCCGTACGCCGATTCAAGCCGCTTGAGAAACGTATGCTCGCGCAGCGTCCTGCGGTAGCGCACGGCGTCCGATAAAACGGCGGGGTCGCCCATATCCGCTTCCACGGACGAAAGACGACCCAGCATGTTTTCGATCTGGATGCGATCGATCAAGGAATTCTACTTGACAATCTTCTTGTAGTTGGCGAAGCGCTTCTTGAACGCATCGACGCGGCCTTCGGTGTCGACCATCGTCTTCTGCCCCGTGAAATACGGATGGCATGCCGAACAAGTGTTGACGGTCATTTCCTTCTTGGTGGAACGCGTCTTGATGACGTTCCCGCAGGCGCAGGTTATCGTCGCCTCGCCGTATGACGGATGTATGTCCTTTTTCATTTTGTGCTAGCCTTTCATTCGACGATTGTGACGACCTTGCCGTCCTTGATGAATTTCACCTTGCCGTCCTTGAGGGCGAAAAGCGTGAAATCGCGACCCTGTCCGACGTTCTTGCCGGGGTGTATCTTGGTGCCGCGCTGGCGGACGATTATCGAACCCGCCTTGAGAAGCTGTCCGTCGTACGCCTTGACGCCCAGGTATTTGGGGTTGGAATCGCGTCCGTTCCTGGCTGATGCAGAGCTGGCCATATCGATTTACCTCCTGAATTTCAAGCGATGGACTTCACCGTCGCGACCGTGAGCGACTGACGGTGCCCGACGAGACGGCGGGCTCCTTTGCGGCGCTTGGCCTTGAAGTTGATTACTTTCTTGCCGCGCTTGTGGCCGTCGACCGCGAGCGTGACCGTGGCGCCTTCGACGTAAGGCTTGCCAACCTTGAGCGTCGTGCCGTCGGACACGGCGCATACCGTGGAGAGAACGGTTTCCTCCCCTGCTTCGACCGGAATCTTTTCAATTTCGATCTTGTCGCCGACTCTGACAAGCGTCTGCTTGCCGCCGGTTTCGAGTATTGCGTATGCTTCCATTTTCGTTTTCCTTTGTTTCCGGCTTTCCTTGTGGATTTTACTCCACGAAAAGCACAATTTCGGCATATTATATCAAAAAAAGGCGTTGAATGTCAAATACTGCGAAAGTGCAGCTCCTTGTAGCGAAAGCAGAACCGGGCGTGGTCGTTACGGCACGGCGTCCCCCACTCTTTGTCGTGGTACGCGCGCTCCAGGTCGTTCAGCTCGAAATACGGACAGCGTATCTTTTTCATTTTTCGGCAGTGCGCAATTGTGTTGCGGCGGACAGCGTGGTTGAACAGTCCCGGGGAACGCGGCGGTCCGGCTCTACGTGCACGACTGCGTCTGTAACGCCGATGCCGGATGCGGTGAGCGCGCCTGAAACGGCGTGGCCTATGGCATGCCCCTCGGCGACCGACAGGCCTCCGTCGACATGCACGTGCAGATCGGCCGCGAACGCGCCGCCGTAGCGGCGGACGCGAACCTTGTGCACCGTCACCACTCCAGGTACGCCGCGCGCGATTCCTGCAACCTCTCCGACCATGTCGCCGATGTCTGCGTCGACGAGCTCCTGCAGGGCGGGGCTTGCGATCTGCCAGGCGACGCGGACTATGAAAAGCGAGACGGCCAGCGCGCCCGCGGCGTCCATCCAGTACAGGGACGGCATGAAGTGCGCGGCCGCGACCGCGACGGCCACCGGAACGGAACTGATTGCGTCCGACCTGTGGTGCCAGGCGTTCGCCTCCAGCGCCTGCGAGTTGACGGACCGCGCGACGCGGCGCGTCCACCTGAATATCCACTCCTTTGCGAAGATCGAGACGAGCGCGCAGAAAAGCGCCGGCAGACCGGGGACCGAAGTCTCGTGCGCGAGAAACGACCTCGCCGCGTGAGACCCGAGGCCGTAAGCGACGACCGCAAGCGCAATGGCGATGAACAGCGTCACGAGCGCTTCTATTTTTCCGTGCCCGTACGGATGCTCCTCGTCGGCCGGCGCGCTCCAGTAGCGCACGCCGAGTACGACCGAGATGTCGGTCAGAAGGTCTGAAAGCGAGTGGACGGCGTCGGCAATAAGCGCCTGGGACGCAAACGCGAGGCCGGCGAATCCCTTCAGCGCCGCGACCGCGACGTTGACCGCCATGCCGGCGTATGCAATCCGGCGAACCTTCCTGACCATGTCCTTTTCCTGCGGCATGGGCACCTACCTGCGACAGCCGCACCGTCCTGCAAAACGGTCGGCCGCCGGTTTACTGTATACGAGTTCCATGCAGCACATTCTACCAAATAAGGTGCAAACATGCAATTCTTTCAATCTTCACGCGCCGTTTTCTATATGAACATCACGTCGCGCGTAAGGAGGAACTGACGCTTCACGCCGAGTTCCTGCATCCAGCATTTGGTGTAGTTCGTGAGGAAAGGCCCGGATCCGGGGCCGTGCGTCCCGCCAAGGTCGTTGTCCCAGAGCCACTGCGGAGTGGGCCAGATGCAGATTTCCGGCTTCACCGCCGCATAAAAGCTCTTCTTCGCTCCGGCCTGTCCGTGATGAGACAGGAAACACACGTCCGCCTTCAGCTTTTCCGGCGGCAGCGTCGCGAGCATTTTCGCACCCATCTCCTCGCCCGCGTCGCCCGTAACCAGAACGGACTTCCCGGCGTTGACAACCCGGTAGCAGACGCTCGAGTTGTTGATTGCATCCCGCCGCATCGAAAGATCGGGCTCGTTCAGGCACTCGAACGAAAGGCCTTCCCCGAAATCGAACACCTGGCCGGCGTCGGGCTTCTCCACCTTCATTCCGCTCTTCGCGAGGTCGCCGAGAAATTCCTTTACGTGCGGAAGACCGGACGGCGCGACCTCCGCGATGAAGTCGAGCGGAACGAAATTGTGGACGACGCGGCCGATCTTCAATCCGCCGCGACCGGGCTTCTTCAGTATCTCGCCGAGGGCCCGGTAGTGGTCTCTGTGGGCGTGGGTGAGAAACCACGCGTCCACAACGCCGCCGAGTCGGTTGATTTCGCCCAGCAGGAATTCGCCGTCCGCGCCCCATCCGCCGTCGATCATGACAATTCCGCCCGACGGCGAGCGGAAGAGCGTCGAAAGGCTGATGTCCGTCGTGCGGCCCGTGTACATGTGCATCCGCCATCCGCCGCCGAAGTACGCGACCTCTTTTGCAGGAAGAATTGTCTCCGTCCTTGGCGGCCGCTCGCTTAAATCCGCAGCTCGCGACGGCGCAAGCACACCTCCCGCCGCTGTACAAAGAGCGCCTTTGAGGAAGCATCTTCTATCCATATACGACCTTCATCCAATTACTTGCAATTCAAGTCTACGCCGCGCGACTGCGTGTCGGCGAACTCGCTCAAAAACCTGCGCCAGCCGTCCGCGCCTCCGCGTCCCGCCGCGGCGACCATCCAAACCTTGCCTTCCGGACGCCATGTTGCGCCTGCGGCCAGGCGCGTCGATCCGACCGGCGAGAACATCGCGTCCGGATGCGGCGCGCCGTCGCCGGATATCCAGTAGATGAAATACCTCACGGTCTGCGCGTAGCTCGCGCCGCCGCACCATGCGCCGTCCGCCGAGCTTATCCACACTGCACTTGCAGGCGCCTTCCAGACGTTCTGCGGCGCGCGCCAGCCGCCATCAGCCCAGTCGCCGGACCACGGCGCGTACTGGCGGAAGAACACCTTGATATCGGAGAAATCCTCCGCGCAGGTGTTCTCGACGCTCACAACGTTCGCGGCAAACCACGGTCTCGCGGCGAAAGGCATCACATCATACACAAGCCGGAACGAGCGGCCGTTCTTCGCGCCGACGCCTGCGATGCGAAGCGCGCCGCGCTCCGGCAGCCACTCGGCGGATTCGACGCGGTCGATATCCTGATAGTCGCCGTGATAGAGCATAAACGTGAACGGACCGCACTCAAGGCCGTCCGCCACGACAGAATCGAACGCATAGCGGCCACCGACGCGTCCTTTGAGCTTGAGGCCCGCCGGTGCTTCAAGCATGTATTCGCCGCCGCTGCGCGTGAAGACGGCTTTCGCGCACGCGGCCGGCGCGTTGCACGGGAAAACCGCGGCCTTCGACTGCGCGGCGCGGTCCACAGCGCGGGCCGCAGGCATTTCTCCTTTGGCATGAAGCGCCTCGGCCTGCGGATTAAGCCGCGCGAACATGGATGTTATTCCGGGATACGGTTCGCCCTGTCCGTTCACGAGCCCGTAGTTCGAGTCTTCGGGGAACTTTCTGCTTATCCCCAGCGCGGGTTCATCGACCCACATGAAATAGTCGTAGCCGACCATGAACGGCAGGGCGAGAAGCGTGCGCGCGAAAAGCTCCGTCGCGCGGACGCGCTCGGCCTGGGTGCCGAAACGCTGCCCTGCGCCGCTTGAACACGGCAGCCCCGCGTCGAGCGCAGGGAAACTCCACTCTGTTATGAGCATAGGCTTCTTGGCCCACTCGTAGCGCTCCGCGTAGGCGTCAGCCGCCCTGACCGCGTCCTTGCGCGAGAAGTATACGACATTTTCGTCGAGATCCGCCCACGGGTAGTTGTTGAAAGTAAGTATGTCGCAGACCTTTCCCGCCTCCTCCCACACGACGCGATGGGCGGAACTGAGGCCGGCGAAGCGCGCGCCGAGCAGAAGATGGTTCGGGTCGTGGCGGCGGACAGCATCGCCGATCACGCCGAAATAGCGGCTTGCGGCAAGGCGCAGAAAGCCGGTCTTCGCATCAAGGGGCACATCGGCGGCGCCTGCGACAAGACCGCGCACGGCGAGATACGCGTCAAGCGCGCGGCGCGCGTGGCGCGTTGCCGGCATCTTCGCAACGGCGTCGTAGAGACCGGTCTCTGACGAGCCCTTCGCGCCCCATGCCAACTCGTTGTCGAAGAAGTAGCCGAGTATCGAGCGGTCTTGTTTCTGGTGTGCGCACTTCTGCGCCGCCTGATCGTTGCAGAACGCGGCGAAACCGGGATGGAACACGTCAGGGAAAGCGGTTCCGGGAGTCCCCTCGAATTTGGAAATCGCGCAATCATCCCCTTTCGCGCAAAAGCCCTCGCCCACGCCGAGAAACTCGATATGAAGGAGTCCGCGCCCGCGAAGTTCGGGGGAGCATCCGGCGCCTAGCGCGTTGAAACCCCACGATTTGAGGCGCGAGAGGGTTTCCTTTTCCCACTCGGCCTGCGAAGCGTAGCGTTTCTTGTTTTCCTCGCGGTACGGATTGACGCCGAGCGCCTCGCAGAAGTGTCCGTTCCAGTTCGCATGGTCGATGCCGCGCAGAAACATGTCGCGTCCGTCCGGTGCGACGACCCACCAGCGTCCGCCATCGTCCTTTCGCACACTGTAGGCGCCGTTCCCGCCACCTGCGAGAGCTCGAAACGAATACGGCGCGACAGACATGCCTGCGGCAATGCACATCGAAATACACGTATTTAACGGTTTCATAAGGGATGTTTTAGAATGGATGATTCTATAGGCAATAACATTATACCACATCGGCCATTCCCGATATGCCGATTATGCGCACGCTAAAACGCCGATTTTGCGCAACTGATCAATTGTGCGCAGATCGCCACTCGCGCATGGAAAGTCCACCGTGCCGTTCCTTGAACGCCTTGCGGAGGACAGAACCCGACGCCCATCCGCAAAGTCCGGCGATTGCCGCTATGTTCTGCCGCGGATTCTTAAGCAGCCGCTCTGCGCGGTCCATTCTGGCGGACTCGATTTCATCGTGTATCGTACGTCCGGTGTGGCGTCTGAAAGCGAGTTCGGCCATGCGCCGCGACAACCCCATCACCTGCGCCACTTCCGCCGTTCCGATCCCGTCGCAGGCGCTGCTCCGGATGAACTCGACCGCTTTGGCGACACGGATGTCGGTAAGGGCCGTATGGCGCGTGGACTGGCGGCGCGTAACGAAAACAGGGCCGAATTTACGTTCGGCCTGCACGAAACGGGGATCGTTGAGCCGCCTGTCCAGAAGTTCCGCGCAGATGTATCCGCCCTGCTCGAAATCGAGCATTATCGACGACAGCGTGGGCTTGGTGCTTTCACATATCACCGGATCGTCATCGACGCCGATTACGGCAAGTTCGTCCGGGACGGAAATCCCGGCGGACGCCGCCAGGGTCAGCACCTCCTCCCCTACAGGATCGTGCGCGGCGAACACGCCGCAAGGCTTCGGAAGCGATCTGATCCACGCTGCGAGCATCTCGCGGCGATGCAGTTCGGAAGCGGCCGGCGGACAGTCGAACACGATACATCCGCGTCCGTGCAGTTCCAGCGCCGATGCGAAGGCCTTACGTCTTTCCTCGCTCCAGAAGCGCGGCCTTCTCCAGCCGACGAAGGCGTAATTCGGCATGTTGAGCGCCAGCAGTTCTTTCGCGGCGAGTTCGCCTACGCGCGCGGAGTCGGAATTGACATAGAGCGCCCTGCCTTTCCCGCCGGACGGATTTTCATCGAGATAGACGCACGGGATGCGTCCGAGCGTCTTGCGGGATATTTCCGGAATCCCGCCGCCGCACTCGGCGATCACGCCTATCGGCTTCCAAAAATCGATAATCCCTTTTACGTCGAGCGGCCTGTCCGTGTTGTTCCGCTCGATAACCTGGATGTTCCACCCGGTGCGCTCGGCATATCTGCGCGCCCCGTCTATGCGGCTGGCGCATATATACTTGTTCGAATAGACGAAAAACAGCACCGTATCCGCCATATCAGCCCCCCGCACAGGACGGTCTGGATACCGCGCATACGTTCCCGATTTCCGATCTTCCCGCTCTTTCTCGTTTCGACATTTGCATATTCTCCGCTTCTGTCCGCCATACGCCCCGATATAAGCTTTCCGTTTTTATTATACCAAGTTCCGCGCAGTGCGTCAACACGGGGTTTGCGCTTCCTCATGGTTTACGTAATGGAATTGAAGAATGGGGTAATTGCAAAACTCACGAATATATCTCACGCCAGGTTCGCGAAGTGCGCGAAGCTATGTTTTTTTCGCTTCGCTTATTCAAGCGGCGCGCAGAGAACGCCGGAGGCTATAAGACGCCGGCGGTGGGTTTCCATGCGGCGCTTGAAGCCCTCGTAGTCGCGTGGTTCAGGGGGAGCCCTCAAGCCCGCGTTCCGGCAATCGCGCGCCCGGCATTGCCCCAGCAGTCGAGCGGCTCGACTGTGAAGCGGATGTCCGTCGCCGCCAATGCCCCGGTTTCCTCGAAGACGCAGACAGATTTTGCCGGCTCGTGCGACTCCGCACAGTTGATGAACGGAGAATACACTTTCGCCTCTGCAAGTTTCGTTCCGTCCGCGTCAAGCGCGCGCACGCGGTATTCATAGGCACGGGGACGATTCCCTTTCGCCTTTACAGTCGGGAACAGAACCGCGATCTGGTCGCATTCGCGTCCGTTCCGCGTCTTGCCGCGACGCTTCTTCACGGAAATGCGCGCATTCGCGTCGAACTCGGGCGCAACGCCCTTTGCGCGCCGCACAGCATCGGCGAAGCCGCCTTTCCTCTCATCTTCCGCCGCGATTGAAAAGCAGAGATCCGGTCCGAGCGGCTCGCCGCGCACCATGTCGCGGCGTTCAATGACGACATCCGTTCCGTAGAGATTGAATACCGAACCCGCGTGGCACTGCGCCCCCTGGACTTCCTTCATCTGCGGATCCCTGTCCTTGTCTTCGGCCACCCACGAAAGGACCATGCCGTTTTCGCGTAGCCGTCCCGGAGCCTGACCGAGCAGCGCGCCGGTATTTATGCATGTGAAGCCACCCTGCCACACCGTGCGGTCGTCCGTCAGCATGTAATGCGTGTGCGCGGTGAACGCCACGCAGTTGGGATATCTGTCGAGAATCGGCTTCTGTTTCCGGCTGTCGTTGCCCCACATGCCGTCGTCCGTGCAGTAGGTTCCCTTCATCCAGCGGTGCTGGCTGTAGAAAACAGGCTTCGACAGGTCGGCTCCATACTTTGCCATGTACCCTTCGAGACCGACAGTCGTGCCGGGAT
>DGHT01000020.1 GCA_002392765.1 Verrucomicrobia bacterium UBA3841
CGTTCGACGCCGTGTCCGTTATGGGCATGTCGCGTCTCGCCAGAAGAGAAAGCGAATCGACCGTTGGAGTAAAGACGTTCTCTCTGTCAAAGTATAGAAAGCCTGGAATCCGCCTTGACATCGAGATGCCGAGGGACATCCTGAAACGGACGGAGCCGGCCGAAGGTCCGTCTATCGCGTCGCAACTGCCATCCGCGCAACCGCCGCAGGAATCGTCGCACCCGTCGCTGTCCGAAAGACGGTTCGAGGTTGTTTGAAAGGTATCGCCGCCGTATGAAGAATGAACGGCGCTGTCCGTCCATATCAGCGCGCCGTCGAGGTAGAGTTTCGCCTTTGCCTCGTCCGACATGCCGCCTGTCGTTTCCAACTCGACGGAAAGGAAATCGAAATCACCGATGTCGGTGCCCAACTCCAACTCTGGTTCGCAGCTGCATACGCTGTAGCCGGTTTCGTTCGTTCCCGTGTGCCAGGATTCGTAAAGGCATTTCGAATCGAGAGGATACGCGCTTTTGCGTTTGAATGCAGCGGGATAATATCCGCCCGCATCCTGTTCGTATGCAACAGGGACAAGTGCGTCGCCTACATACGCATGTCCGCCCCCGTATGTCACGGACGGCTTCAGGAAGAGGAGCATACTCCCGTCGGCAAGCGTGTATATGCCCGGTTCGAATACGAGCGAATCGCCTGAATCGGGGTAAATGGTTGAATGTGCGTTTCCCGGCAGCGGACTAGCGTTCGTTTCCTCGTCCGAAAGCGGCGCGGTGGCGGGTCTCGCAGATCTGTCGACCGACAATCTCGCGCTCGGCGCATATCCGTCCTGCCATTCCCCGACAACGACATGATACCCGACGTCTGTTTCTGTATCGGTGTAATCATGCGAATCCGCGACAATGATTTGCGGCTCGTAGAAGTGAAGATAGAGCGGCGAATCAAGCGAAACTTGCGCGGCGGTTGCGGCGATGGAGATTGTGACGGAAAGATTTTCGTTTGTCGAAAGCTGGAGCCGACAACTATCTGCGGAGACGGACGGTATCGTCCCGCACGATCCATCGCTGTCCTCGTAGGAAATCTGCGCGCCGGAAAGATTCCACCCGGCGGATTCGTCCGGCGAGCCGGAAATGAAAACCTGCTTCCACGCCGTTGGACGCGGCGTTGCGACTTGAAGCGAATAGAACCCCGATCCCTGCGGGGACGCCAAATCCGAAATGGCATTCGTTGAAAATGAAAGCGCGTCGGAAATCTTGAGAACCGGATATCCGTTCGCGTTCACAAAAAGCGACAGCGAAGAATTTGTCGGACTGGTCCCGGCTGCGATTTCCGAGAAATCGTCCCAACCGTCTCCATCGGTATCGGCGGAAAACGGATCTGTTAGCGCGACGTATCTTTCGAAGGAATCGTCGAGTCCTTCGCCGTCTGAGTCGTTTTCGCGGGCAAGCACGAAAAACGACGATGACGGCGGAGGCTTCGGAAGCGGAATGTTGAAGCGGAGATTCGTCTCGCCGTGCGGAACGATTGAAGATGCGACGTTTGTCCATGCGCTCGCGATTAAATCCCCGAATTTCGCGTAAGCGAGAATCCGCGAGCCGGGGAGAAAGTATTCGGAACCCAGGGATGCTTCGACATAGACGGAATTCGTAAAAGCGACAAAAGATGAGAATTGGATTCCATTGCCCGCTCCCCGTTCACCATAATTCCCCGCCGCCAAGATGGCGGCTTTCCCAGTTAGTTCCCCGTTCCCCGTTCCCTGTTCTCCGTTCCCCGATTTCCGTTTCTCGGCGCGGGTCATGTACGCGCCGGTGAAAGCGATGGCGGAGAAAAGGAGAACAAGAGCGGATTTGAAAAGCAGTCTCTCGCCGCCGACGCTCTTCAAAAAACTTGCGGCGGAGTGCCTGACGGATGCATAAAGCCAGCGCATGGCTATCGCCGCCGACAATCCGGCAGCAGATGCCAAGAGCAGCGTTGCAAACATGTCATGGAGGGATTCGAGCATTCCGCCACAATTATATCAAAACGCATTCCAAAACGCGAGATTTATTCTTGACCGGCCGCGCGGGACGCGCGACCGCGCGAGTTGAAAGGTTGAATGGTTGAAAAGTTGAAAGGTTGAAAAGCAATTCCGCAATTCCACAATTCCACAATTTCATAATTTCACAAATCCCGTGTCCCCTACGGGCGCTCAAGGCAGAGGCGCTGCGCGATCTTCGCCGCGCGCGCGATCAGGCGGCTCTTGATTACGTCCACGTTCGCGCGCGTCACGCCCAGCTCCTTTGCGACCTTTTCGGGACTTTCGTTCTGCAGCGCAAGACGGCGGAAGACGTTCCTGTGGACGGAATTGACGGACTCGTCCGACAGGACTTCGCCTATCGCCAACTCCATCGCGGACGCGAGCCATTCATCGTCCTCGCGCTCGTCGCCGCCCGGCGGCTCCGCGGCGTTCTCAAGTCCCTTCTTGATGCGGCTGTCGCGTTCGCGTCGCCTCAAAGCATCCATCGCCTTGTACTTGAGGATTCCCGCAAGATAACAGTGGAAGCTGCCATTTTCGTCCGGCGAATAACGCCAGTTCGGAAGCTGCCGCGCAAGCGCCGCCATCGTTTCCTGTATCAGATCGTCCGCGTCGTTGCCGAGGGAGGGGAAACGCGCCTGGAGAAACGAGCGCAACGGCTCGCGGTAGCGGTCGTACATCTCCTTCCACCGCCGGCTGCCGGGATCGGAGGATATCGCCATTATCAGCGAAACTGACGTTTTAGGCAGCTGCGGCATGGTGCGGCGGAGTTCAGAAAAACAGATCCCGCTCTCCGCGGCAGGTCGCTTCGTACTGCTTCATGACCGTCGGGTAGAACTTCGGCAGCCACTCCTTGATCCCCGCGAGCTCTTTTTCTATCAGCGCGTTTCCGATGGCGCGCGTCCCGTCGCTCGCGAAATCGTCGAGCCACTCGCGGAAGGTTAGCACGGCGTTTATCTTGCAGAACTTCCCTTCCCGGCCCGTCTTGAGCGCGTCCATTATGCAGCCTCCCGTCCTTCCGCAGCGGTAGCCGGCCGTGCAGAACGACGTGATGATGCCGCGCGAGGCCAGATAGCGGACCATCTCGTCGATCGAACGGTTGTCGCCCAGCATGAACTGCTGGCGCTCCTTCTCCTGGTGGGACTCTTCGGCGAAATCGCTGTAGCCCTTGATTGCGATGTTGGACGAGCAGTCGAGCTGGGTCATGCCATGGTCGATGACGCGGTTGCGCGACGCCGGACTTTCGCGGGCGGTCACTATGATGCCGGTGTAGGGGACGGAAAGGCGCGCGATCACGAGTATCTTCGCGAAAGTGTCGTCGTCGATGAGCCACGGACTTTCCTCCGGCACGCGCGTTCCGCTGGCCGGCTCGAGCCGCGGGAACGAAAGCGTGTGCGGTCCGATATTGAACCAGCGTTCCAGGTCGCGCGCGTGCAGGATGGTGGCGAGAAGCTCGTACCGCCAGTCGCAAAGACCGTAGAGAACCCCGAAGCCGACATCGTCGACGCCCGCCTCGAGGCAGCGGTGGAAGCATGTCGTGCGCCAGTCGTAATTGCCCTTGACGCTCCACGCCGGGTGCATCGATTCGTAGAGTTTGCGGTCGTACGTTTCCTGGAACACCTGGAACGTGCCGATTCCGACGCTCCTCAGAACCTTCAGATCTTCCACGGGAAGCGGCGCGGCGTTCACGTTGACGCGGCGTATGCCGACGGGCGCTCCCGTGCGCGGCGCCTTCACCTGCCGCGAATAGCAGGTCCTTATCGTTTCGGCGATGTACTCGGTGGATGTCGAAGGATGCTCGCCGTACACGGCGATGACGCGCTTGTGGCCGATGCGTCCGGCGATGACGTCGATTTCCTCTTTGAGTTCGTCCATCGTCAGCACGCGGCGCTTCTGGAGATCGTTCCCCGCCCTGAAGCCGCAGTACCTGCAGCCGTTGACGCAGAGGTTCGACATGTACAGCGGCGCGAACATCACGATCCTGTTGTCGTAGACCTTGTGCTTTATGCGGTCGGCGGCCGCGCGCATCTCGGCGAAAAGGCCGGGGTCGGAGACGCCCGACATCAAAGCCGCCGTCTCTTCCGGAAGGAGCGTCTCGCACGTCGATTCGCTTTTCGCGATTATCTCCCGCACGCGCGCAGGGTCCGGGGGCATGGCCGCGATTTGCGAAATGCAGCGCGATATGAGCGCGTCGTCGATGAAATGCCTGCCGCCCGGCAGGTATTTGTCGATTTCCCCCTGCACGATGAAATTCTTGGTGTAGTCGGCTGCGTCCTTGAATTTTCTGATAGCCATTTCTAGTATTCCCGGGGTACTGCCTATTCCCATTCTATCGTAGCCGGAGGCTTGGAGGAAATATCGTACACCACTCGGTTGATGCCGCGCACTTCGTTAATTATCCTGTTCGAGATCGCGGCAAGGGTCTCGTACGGGATGCGCGTCCAGTCCGCGGTCATGGCGTCCACGGAATCGACCGACCTTACCGCGCACGTGTATTCGTACGTCCTCTGGTCCCCCATGACGCCTACCGTCCTGACGGGCAGAAGGACGGCGAAAGTCTGCCATATCTCCTTGTAGAACGGGAGTTTGCGTATCTCTTCCTGCACGCGCAGATCGGCCTGCCGGAGAAGGCGCACTTTCTCCTCGGTCACTTCGCCGAGAACCCTGACGCCCAGTCCGGGCCCCGGAAAAGGCTGGCGGTCGAGCAGCTCCGGATCCATCCCGAGAACGCGTCCCACCGCCCTGACCTCGTCCTTGAAGAGATCCCTCAACGGCTCCACAAGTTCGAACTTCAGATCCGGCGGCAACCCGCCGACGTTGTGGTGGCTCTTTATCGTATGGCTCGGTCCGTTTTTGGAAGAGGAGCTTTCTATGACGTCGGGATAGATCGTGCCCTGTCCGAGGAACCGGCAGTGGCGGAATTTCCTCGCCTCTTCCGCGAACACGTTCACGAACTCCCTGCCTATGATCTTCCGCTTCGCTTCCGGATCCTCCACGCCCTTCAAGGCGGAATAGAACCGGTCCGCCGCGCGCGCCACGGTGAGATCCATTCCGAGCTTGTCCCTGAACATCTTCTCGACCTGGACGTCCTCCCCGAAGCGGAGAAGACCGTTGTCCACGAAAATGCAGTGCAGCCTGTCGCCTATCGCCCTGTGGAGCAGAACGGCCACCACGGACGAATCCACGCCTCCGGAAAGGCCCAGAACAACTTCGTCGCAGCCGATGCGTCCGCGCAGGCTTTCGACGGTCGCGTCGATCCAGTCGTCGAGCTTCCACTTACCGGCCGCGCCGCACACCTTGAAGAGGAAATTCGAGAGAATCGCGCCGCCGTTCTGGGTGTGGGCCACTTCGGGGTGGAACTGGATGGCGTAGAACCTGCGGCTTTCGTCGCGCACCGCGGCGTACGGACAGTTTGCGCTAGACGCCGAAACTTTGAAGCCCGGCGGAAGCGCGCTCACCATGTCGCCGTGGCTCATCCACACGGTGAACGACGGCGGCAGGCCGGTGAAAAGATCGTTACCCGGATCCGTATCTATGACGGTCTTCCCGTACTCGCGGCTTTCGCCGGGACGCACCTCGCCGCCGAGTTCGCGGGCCATCAACTGCATCCCGTAGCAAATTCCAAGAACCGGCGCGCCCATGCGGAAGACGCCCGGATCGACAGACGGCGCGCCGGGCGCGAACACGCTGTTCGGACCCCCGGAGAGGATGATCCCCTTGGGCGGATTTTCCGCCAATTCCGCCGCAGTCGTGTCGAACGGGAGTATTTCCGAATAGACGTGCATCTCCCTGATGCGGCGCGCTATCAGTTGCGTGTACTGCGAACCGTAGTCAAGAATCGCGATTCTCTCGGCAACGTCCGTACCCATCGGCATATCCTCCCGGAATCGAGCCGTCACATACGGCGCGAAGTTACTTCTATCACGTTCACCTGGTTGCGGAGCTGGAGGATTATCTGTTCGACGACCCTGTCCGTTCCCAGCACATCGATTCTCATCCGCGAGACCGTTCCGTCCTCGGTCGGACCCACGTTGAGCGTCTGGATGTTGTATCCGCGCCCGGTGATGAGCCCGACGATCCGCGCAAGGACGCCGGGCTTGTTTTCGACGTAGCAGCTGAGCCTGTGTATCTGTTCGTCCATTTCAGACCTCACTTGAAGACCATCTCGCTTACCGGCCTGCCGGCGGGTATCATCGGATATACGTTGGCGCGCGGCTCGACGATCACTTCCACCAGGGTCGTGCGCTTCGACTTGACCGCCCTGGCGATGGTCGCGTCGAGCTTCGCCGGGTCGATGACGCGGTACGCCTCCGCGCCGTGCGCCTGGGCGAGCTTCACGAAGTCGGGCAGGTAGTCGTAATCGAGATCCTGCTCGAGACGTTCGTTGCCGCAGCGCCCCTTGACCGTGAGAATCGATCCGGAGTAGTTCTTGCCGTAGAAGAGCTCCTGCCACTGGCGGACCATCCCCAGGCATCCGTTGTTGATTATCACGAACGTGACCGGAAGCTTGTGCTCGACGGCCACAACGACCTCTTCGAACGTCATCTGCGCGCCGCCGTCGCCGCATACGGCCACGGTCTTGTGGTCGGGACGCGCGAACGCCGCGCCGATCGCGGCCGGGATGCCGAATCCCATCGTTCCCATGCCGCCCGACGTCAGGAAATGGCGCGGAAGCGAATAGCGGAAATGCTGCGCCGCCCACATCTGGTGCTGCCCGACGTCCGTCACAACGACCGCTCTGCCCTTCGTCGCGCGGTCGATCGACTCCATGACGGCCTGCGGCATGATTACGTTCTCATGCATTTGCGTCCACGATACTGGGTGGCTGCTCTTCCAGCCGTCTATCTTGGCGATCCACTCGGGATGCGCCGCCTGCTTTACGCGCGAAAGGACCGTGGTGAGCACGTCCTTGACGTCCGCGACGATGCCGAGCGCGGCGGACACGTTCTTGCCTATCGCGGCCGGATCGCAGTCCACGTGGATGATTTTCGCCTTCGGCGCGTACTTGGATATCTTGCCGGTCACGCGGTCGGAAAACCTCACGCCGAGCGCGACGATGAGATCTGCTTCGTTCATCGCCCAGTTCGCGGCGGGCGTTCCGTGCATTCCCGCCATGCGCAGGGAAAGCGGATCGCGTTCGTCGAAACTTCCGAGCCCCATCAGCGTGGTCGCAACGGGGATGCCCGCGCGCCTGGCGAGCGCCGCGACGTCCTTCGCCGCGCCGGACGCTATCACGCCGCCTCCGGCGTATATCACGGGACGCTTCGCCTCGTTGACCATCTTGGCCATGCGGTGAAGCTGCGCCGTCGTCGCCGCGCTTTCCGGATGGTACGCGCGCAGCGACACCCTTTCGGGATACTGCGCGTCGGTCAAACCCTGCTGGCAGTTCTTGGGGATGTCGATCACGACGGGGCCCGGCTTGCCGTGCGTGGCGATGTAGAAAGCCTCCGCCACGGTCTCCGGGATTTCGTCGGCGCTCTGCACGAGGAAGCAGTGCTTCGACACTCCGCGCGCGATGCCCGTAGTGTCCGCCTCCTGGAAGGCATCCGTCCCGATGAGCGCAAGGGGAACCTGTCCCGTGATTACGACCAGCGGAATCCCGTCGATGTTCGCGGTGGCGAGCCCCGTGATGGTGTTGGTCGCTCCGGGGCCGGAAGTCACGAGGCACACGCCGGGCTTGCCGGTCGAGCGGGCGTAGCCGTCGGCCATGTGCACGCATCCCTGTTCGTGCCGTCCGAGGACGAACGGGAATTTCGCGTCAGTCAGGCAGTTGAATATGTCCAGGGCCTGTCCGCCCGGATATCCGAAAAGCATGTCGACGTCGGCCTTTTCAAGCGATTCCACGAGCGCCCTGGCTCCCGTCCGTTTCTTGTCTCCGTTCATAACACCCCCGCGCCGTCCTCGAAATGCAACCGCGCCGCCATGCGCTCGAGCCGTCCCAGATCGCCCTTTGCCGGCGTGAACGACAGAGGCTCCCCCTTGCGCCGCGGTATGATGTGGAAATGCAGGTGGAAAACGCTCTGTCCGGCCGCCTCCCCGTTGTTCTGGAGGATGTTGAAGCCGTCCGCCCCGAGTGTCTCCACGATGTGCCGCGCTATCTTCTTGACGCGCGAGACGACCTGCGCCAGAAGCTCGTCGTCCGACGCGAGAATCCCCGTCACGTGCTTTTTCGGGATGACGAGCGTGTGGCCGTCCGCGAACGGATTTATGTCGAGGTATGCAAGAACCGTATCGTCCTCGTACACCTTGAAGCAGGGCACCTCGCCGTCGAGGATGGCGCAGAAAACGCAATCGTTTCTCATATCCGCTCCGCCTATTCGCCCGCCTCGATTCCCGATTTCAGCTTCTCGACGAGCGCTTCGACCGTCATCGCGCCGAGATCGCCGTCCTTGCGCGAACGCACGGACACCGTGCCGGCCGCCTCGTCCCTGGGACCGACAACGATCTGGTACGGAACCTTGCCGACCGTCGCCTCCCTGATCTTCGCTCCGAGTTTTTCCGGAGAGGAATCGACATCCGTCCTGAACCCGGCCGCGCGGAGCGCCGCGCAAACCCTGTCCGCGTAGCCAAGGGCCTTGTCGCTCACCGGCAGGACTCTCGCCTGCTCCGGCGCGAGCCACAGCGGGAATGCGCCCGCGTAGTGTTCGATGAGGATTCCGAAGAACCTCTCGATGGAGCCGAGAAGCGCGCGGTGCACCATGTACGGCCTGTGCTCTTTGCCGTCGTCGCCGACGTACGTCAGGTCGAAGCGTTCGGGAAGGTTGAAGTCGAACTGGACGGTTCCGAGCTGCCACGGACGGCCAAGGGCGTCCTTGATCTTCATGTCGATCTTCGGGCCGTAGAACGCGCCGCCGCCTTCATCGACTTCGTACGACAGCCCCTCCTGGTCGAGGGCGTCGCGGAGAGATTTGGTCGCCTGCTCCCAGCGCTCCGGATCGCCGACGGCCTTTTCGGGCTTCGTGGAAAGATACGCCTGGATGTCGTGGAAACCGAAGCGTCCGAGCATCTTGCGCGCGAATTCGACTGTTGACTTTATCTCGCCCACGATCTGCTCGGGCGTGCAGAAGATGTGCGCATCGTCCTGGGTGAAGCCGCGCACGCGGAACAGTCCGTGGCGGACGCCGTCCTTCTCGTAGCGGTACACGGTGCCGAGCTCGGCGAGGCGCATCGGCAGGTCGC
>DGHT01000052.1 GCA_002392765.1 Verrucomicrobia bacterium UBA3841
CTCGTCCTGCTGCAGTGGAAGTTCCACGACATGGTGAACTGCGAACTCGTCGAAGAGCGCAAGATGTAGCGGCGCGACCGCAAGGCGTTCGCGCCGACTTTCGTAGGACGGAAACTACATCCCGGCGGACACGATTTGTTTGCGATACTATTTGTATGTAAAAATCGATACGGTATGTATCCACTTTGTTTGGGGATGTGCTATTATCGGAGGCGTTGCGCGTGCGAAGGTCGCATGCGCGCCAAACTACGAAAGGCAAATCAACATGAAAAGTCTGTTTGCGGGAATGTGCGCCGCGGCGTTCGCGGCGGCGACAATGGCCAGTGCGGCGTTTGACCCGGACTGCGTCCTCTACTATGACTTCGAGACGCTTGACGAAAACGGGAAAATCGTCAACCTCGCGAATCCCGGGACGATGGACGGCACCATCGTGGCGAAAAACGACCTTGCCCCGCAGCTGGTGGAGGACTCACCGGCGGCGCGCCTTCGCCAGTCGGAGGCCTCCGGAGTATACGAGGCGTCGGAAAAGTCGCTGGAAAACTACATCACTTCCAGTTCTTCGCGGAATAACGGCTACGTCGAGTGCATGCCGACCGACGTGGACTGGTTCGCCAAGACGAACTTCACGATTGAGTGTTACTTCAAGACGGAAAACATGACGCAGACTTTCACGCCGCTTTTCCGGCGCTGGGGTGGCTACAACGTCCAGGTCAACCTCGGCATCGCCTACAGCGGTGGATGCATGGCATATAATGTTTCGACGAACACCGCTGCGCAAACACAGGAAAGTTTCGTGCAGTTTTCGGCGGGGGTCTGGCATCACGTCGCCATGGTCGTCGACCAGACGGGCGAGACGAAGACGATGAAATTCTACTTCGATCACAGCGCAACCCCGGTCAAAACCGTGAGCCTTCCGTCGAATCTGGAATCCGACTACAAGGACAGCGTCGGGGATCGAACCGGGAAATGGTTCATTGCCGGCGCAATCGACGGAAATTCGTTTGACGGCAAGATCGACTCCATTCGCGTCACGCTCCGGGCGCTCGAGCCGGAGGAATTCCTGACGGATCGTGTGTATGGGGTCGGTTCGACGATTTCGTATATTTCGTTCGACGACGCGACGGCGAACGCCTCTTCGGATTACGGCGCCCTTACAAATGGCACGTACCGAGGCACGGCCCCGACCTATTCCGACGATGTCCCCGGAGCTCTCATCCGGGACGGCGTGGACGGCGAACTCCTCACAAAGCACAACGCGAAGTCGATTTCCTTCCCGGACACGACCGGACATTCATGGGTTTCCTACGGCAGCTGCGACAACAATCCGTCCGACACGTACTATCTGCACACTTCAAGGGACGGCCAGTATCGCACGTCCGGCACGATCGAGTTTTGGATGAAGTCCAGCCAGACCGATGCCGACTACGACACCGTGCTGCTGAGCTACTATGCCAGGAATAAAAGCGGCTCTGACTACCAACCAATCCTCATCCGGTTTAACAGCAACCACAGACTTGAATTTGGATTCAATGCAAGCGGCACTTGGCGGGCCGTCACTGCGGCAAGCGTGGATGTTCTGAATGGAAAATGGTATCATGTCGCTTTCACGTTCAAACCAGCACCAACGGATTCTTCCAAGATGGTCGCGACAGGCTATATCGATTACGATCCGGTTGGCACAATCACGTGCGACGGACAACTGCGTCTTGAAAACAACGGATATTTCGACCTGCGTTTTGCGGGGCAGCATGGAAGCGGCTACGGCAAGAAGAACTACGGCGGCCTGATCGACGAACTGCGCATCTCGGATTGCGCGCTTGAGCCGTCGCAGTTCCTGCGGGCTGAGAGAGCTCCGGGATTGACTATTGTATTTAGATAGAGGTTGCCGTCTAGGACAGGTTCACGCCGTCGTTCAGACCAGACCGTCAGGTGACGTATGCTGTCAAGTAGAAGTGAAACATTAAACCAAAGAAAATAGCAGAAAATGAAGTCAGCAGGGATTGCGATTGTCGCGACGCTCGTTTGCGCCGCTGACATGGCTGTTTCGGCGACGGCCGCGCCGCGATGGATATCGGGCGGCGCGGCAGCGCCCGAAGATCCGGCGCCGATATTGGCGAAGGAGTTTTGCCTCGACGCGAAACCCGCGCAGGCGGTATTCACGGTAGCCGTGGCGGGCTGGTGCGAAGTCTACGTCAATGGCGAGAAGGCCGGGCGCGACGTCCTCTCGCCTGTCGTTTGCCAACCCGACAGGCGCACATCCTCTCTTTCATTGGATGTCACGAATATGCTCAGGACCGGCACAAACACGTTGGAGGTTTGGCTCGGCAACGGCTGGCAGAATTCGTTCACCGCCGATCCTTGGGGGTTCGCGGCCGCGCCGTGGATCGGCGCGCCGAGAATCTGCGGCGAACTCGTCTGCGACGGGCGGACGCTCTTCGCGACAGACGGCGAGTGGCTTGCCTATGATTCGCCAATCGTCTTTAATTCACTTCGGAACGGCGAATGCTACGATGCGCGCAAGGAAGGCGAGCGCGCGAACGAGCGTCCCGCTACGGTTGAAAAATACGGCACAGGCGCCTTCGTCTCGCCGGAAGATGCAGTGCCATGTCGCGAAGGGGAGACGTTCGAGCCGAAGTCGGTCGTCGAGAGGCTGCTCTACGGCCCGGATATACACATCTACGACTTTGGCGCGAATATCGCGGGGTGGTGCGAAATCGAGGTCGAGGGCGAAGCCGGTGCGAAGGTGAAGCTCGACTACGACGAGTCGGTGAACAGCCGCGGTTTGCTCCGTGGCGATAACAGGAGACTTTATATCAAAGCAGGTGAGAAGCGTCCAATTTCGCACGACGAGTACATTCTCGCCGGACGGCCGGGAGGCGAAAAGTGGCATCCGCGCTTTACCTACCACGGCTTCCGCTACGTGCAGGTGGACATCCGCGGCAATGCGCGTTTGAAATCAATCAGGGCGCGGTTCGTTCATTCGACGTTTGGCCGCGCGGGGACGCTGGAGACGTCCGACGCGACATTCGCCGCGCTTCAGGCGGCGACGGAGCGCAGCTACCTTTCGAATTTCGTCGGCATCCCGACGGATTGTCCGCACCGCGAGAAGAACGGCTGGACGGGCGATGCGCAGCTCGCGATGGAGACGGGCCTTTGGAATTTCGATGCGAAGGATTCGTATGTTCATTTCCTTCGCATGATGCTTGATGCTCAACGTCCCAACGGCGCGGTTCCCTGCATCCTGCCGTGTACGCCGAAGTTCGGCTATTTCTGGGGGTCGGGGCCTGCCTATGACGCTGTTCTTTTCGAGATCCCCTGGCAGATATACCGCTTCTACGGCGATGACGCACCGGCGCGCGAGGCGTATGATGCGATGAAGCGCTATCTCGCTTACATGTCGGCACAGGCCGACGAGGACGGACTCTATGCGTATGGTCTCGGCGACTGGAGCAACTGGTACAAGGACATGCCGGGTACGCCCGTACGCCTGACGGATAGCGCCTACGTCTATCAGTTCAACCGCCGCCTGGCGTTCTGGGCGGAGCGTTTCGGCGAGGCTGAATACGCGGCGGACTGCACGGCCGCGGCGGAACGTATCAAGGTCGCGTTCAACAAGGCGTTCTATAGAGGCGACGGATTGTATGGCGAGGGACGTCTCACGGAACTCGCCGCCCCGCTCTACTTCAAGGGACTCTGCGCCGACGGCGAGGAAGAGAAGGTCGCCAAGCGCCTCGCCCTGGCGGTGCGCGCGAACGCCCACGAGGCGCACTTCGGCATTCTCGGCGCGAAGTGGACGCCGCGCGTCCTGGCGGACTACGGCTATGCGGACGACGCTTTTAAGATGTTCGTTCAGCCGAACATGCCGGGTTGGGCGTACAACCTCCAGTTCGGCGATGGTACGCTACGGGAGTCCTGGGATGGCGTCGACTCCCACAACCACATCATGTTCGGAGACCTGTCGGCGTGGGCATACGAATACGCAGCGGGCATCGTTCCTCTCGAGCCGGGCTTCAGTAAGATTGCTTTCCGCCCGCACGTCCTTGAAGGAATCGATTCGTTTATCGCCACGCACAAGACACCGTCCGGCGAAATCCGCGCCGGTTGGCGACGCGTCGACGGAAATGTCGAATACATCTGCGAAACTCCGGAAGGCATCGAGGTCGTCAAATGAAGAACGCGAACGTTTCAGTTTCGGCGGTGATCGCCTTCTCCGCATTGACGGTATTTGCGGATGCCATAGCACATGGTGCCGTCTATCACGACGGCTGGATTGACAATCGAATATAAGGAGAAACTTCCATGACCTCAAAGAGAGCAACAGTTGGCTTCATTGCATTTGCAGCGATATCAAATGCTCTGATTGCTATTCAAAGCGGGACTTTGCCGCCGCTCCCTGTATCCCGAGCGCCGTTCGAGCGGACGGATGAAGTCCTCCGGCGTCCAATCAAGTTGGTTGCCTTTCCGTTTTTCGCGAGAAACTCCGGCGAGGGGCCGGACTATGCCCAGCGCCTCGTGCAGTGGACGGAGTTCGTTTCCGGCGACAAGATTGCCGTCGTGAACGGCTACGACTGGCGCATCTGCCATCACGGGCGGACGGGGTTTGGGAAGGTCATGTTCTACCGTTCCGACGCCGATGCGGACAGTCCGTCGTTCACGGCACCCGAGCCGTTCGGCCGCGAACTCCTCGCATGGATGGAAATCCGTTTCCTCGATGGCGCAAGCCAGTATGACGTCGAACGCGATGTTTTCAGGAATGCGATTCTGACTATCGATGCGAAAGAAGGCCGAGCCGAATGGTCGAGGCCGGTGAAGACGGATGGCACGACGAATACCGTCGCACGCTATTCTATTGCGAAGACCGGCGACGGAAAGTTGGCGCTGGAGTGGAATACGGGAGGCGTCCCCGTTGAATGCCGCCTTCATCTCTGCGGCAGTTCCACGAACGGACAGCATGGCGTGGAAAACGGTACGCGAATCTACGTAAACCGCGACCGCGAGACGGATCGCGTGGAGATCGCGTTCCCGGATGGAACGGCGCGGGCGGAAGGGTCTTCCGCGTATGTCTGGCGCACGGATGCCGCGTCAGGCCGCGTCATGATCGACCTCTGCGGCTCGACTGTTGCTTCCGCTGCTGGGAGTTTTGGAGTTTCGGAGTTTGATGCCAGACACTCCTCCAGGACTCCTAAACTCCAAGAAGCGAAAGCAACCGCAATGTGCATGAGTACGTCATCCGGTATTATTGATTTTTGGAAAGAGGACGCGGTGGATGTGCCGCGCGATCCAACGGGCAATCTTCTCGCCAACGGCAGTTTCGAGCAGGGGCTCACCGGTTGGAACTACTGGTGGAATGGCGAACCGTGGAGCGTCGTAGCCGCGACGGGCGAGCCGCTGGAGTCCATAACCGACGAGGCGAAAGTTGGCGACAAGGCGCTTCGCATGAGAGGCAGCAAGCCTCGCGGGACATACGAGACGCTCCAGTCCGCGCCGATATCGATCAAGCCGGGCGTGCCGCACGTCCTTTCCGCATGGGTCAGACGCGCGGCGGGCGAAAAGGGCAAGGCAGAAATTTCGCTCCGTGCGGACAATGCATCGCAACTTGGCATCGTTCGCGGCGAGGAGGGCAATCCGGCGAAGACGACCGTGGCGCTTGAAGACGATGAATGGCATTTTGTTGAACTTGCATTCACGTCGGTCATCGGCGACTGCAAGGTCGTACTTTCCGGCGGCGGTGCAGCGGCTGTCGTGGATGGCGTTCGGGTGGAAAGAGCGGGGAACGGGGAATGGGGAACAGGGAACGGTAGGGCTGGCGCGCACCCCGCTAGCGCCAGCTTCGCTGTTCGCGCTTCGCGCTTAGGGGATATGCGCATGCCGCAATACGTAGAAGGGAGGCTCGAAACGTCGAATCCCGACAATATTCTTCATTTTGGTGAGCCGATAAATGCGCGGCTTGTGCTCTCGGGACCAGATGGAGTTGAGGGCTCGGTGCGCGTCACGGTGCGCAACTTCTACAACGAAACTGTGTATGACAAGACGTTTGCGTTCAAGCTGCCTGAGAACAAGGTTCTTCCGCTCGACTTCGACCCGGCGAAATTGGGAACAGGCGTCTTCGTGCTTGGCACGGAATTTCTGCTGAATGTTGCTTCCGCTGCTGGGAGTTTTGGAGTTTCGGAGAAATGTGATTTTGAGGTGTCAGAACTCTCCAAGACTCCCAAACTCCACGAAGCGAAAGCAATTGCTACAAGGTATCGTGGACCCTATCAGCGGTTTGCAATACTGAAACCGCTCGACGGCAGACATGCGACGGCGAACTTCTATGTTCAGTTCCCGTATTACGAGAAGAGTTCGAACGGCGAGAAACTCGCCCGCTATGCAAAGTCGGTCGGGTATACGACGACGACATGGGAGTATAACGCGCTTTTTGCGGATGAAAACGCCCCTACGGTCAAGCTGCGTCGCAAATACGGCATTTCGGCACGGCTGCACTGCCTGTCGTCTGAACTTGCGAAGAAGTATCCCGACCGGTTCGGCCCCGGCAAGGAAGGGCTCAAGGCATTCACGAACGCCGTGCCGGAGCAGATTGAATTCATCGAGAAGGAGGCGTATCTCGCGGGACTCGGTGCCGCAGCAGACGACATCTGGTGGGCGCTCTGGAACGAGGAGGACGGGCAGCTCCCGACACTCAGAAATGCGAAGAGCTCGGAGGCGCGGTATGCGGCGTGCGAGAGCTGGTTCGAGTACCAGTACGCCTGCTGGAAAGGGCTTAAGAAAGCGTTTGACGAGCGGGGGCTGAAGCTTATGTACGCACCGACGCACGGGTCGTGCAACTACATCCACACCGAACGCCGCGAGATGATCGACTTCTTCATGGAAGTCGCGGCGAAGCACGGATTCCATTACGACTTCATCGCAGTCCATACGTATCATGCAATCGACAAGTCGGTGCTCGGCAGCTGCGACCGCGACGAACACGCCGCGCACCTATTTTCGCGAATGGCGCACTATGGGTATCCCGAGACGACCCCCGTAATGTTCTCGGAGGGATTCAACAACCTGCCGTTCGTGATGCAGCGTTGGAATACCGAAGTTTCGGCGGACAACTATCAGAACGGCGGTCCCGCGTCGCTCGACCTCGGCTGGCGCGAGTTTCTTCAGGCCGGCGCGATGGCACGCATGCACATCATGGATCTCAAGTACTGGCCGCGTGTTATGACAAGCCACTCGTGGCAGCACCGGCTGGTCGCCGATGCGCAGATGTCGCCTTTCATGTGGAATATGGTGCCGAATACGCTGGGACATCTCCTCCCGTCGCCCAAGTTCCTCGGCGACGTCAAGCGCGACGGCTGGCGCGCCTACGTCTTCCGCCAAGGCGATTACGGCGTTGCGGCTGTCTGGACGAACGAGCGTCAGGCAGAGCTGGGACGCAAGAAGGGAATGACTCTTGAACTCGCGCTCCCCGATGACGCGCGTTTTGTCGATCTCATGGGCAACCCTCGTTCCCCGTTCCCCGTTCCCCGTTCCCCGATCCTCCTCCCCCTCACCCCCGCGCCGCTTTTCATCGTCTCGCGCGACGCGGAAAGGCTTATGAAGGTATTTGAAAATGCTGGAGGCAAATTGAAATGACAAAAAGGACATAATTGACATGAAAACGGTAAAGGACAAACAAATACTGATGGCGGCTGACTTCGCGGGCTATCCGTTGAAGGAGGCCATCAAGGAGTATCTTGAAAAGAAAGGCTGGACGGTGACGGACATCGGAGTCAAGGCCGACTCCGACCCGAACGACACGGAGCTGATGTTTCACCGCATTGGTCTTCGAGTCGGTGCGATGATAACCGAAAAGGAATTCGAGCGCGCGCTTATCTTCTGCGGCACGGGGATGGGAATCCATATTGCCGCGTCGAAGTGTCCCGGTGTCCACGCTGGTGTTGTCGAGTCCGTTCCCGCCGCGTTCCGCGCGATCACCGGAAACGGCGTAAACGTCCTCGCGATGGGCGCGTTCTACGTGACGCCGGAACTCGGCAAACAGTGCGCCGACGCCTTCCTCTACAACGACTTCGGCAGCGGCTGGGAATGGTGGCCGGACTTTGACAAGTTCCACCAGATTGCTATCGACGAACTGAACGCCTTCGACTACGAAAAGTACAAGGCGAACGGCTTCAAGATGAAGCATCTCGGCGACTGCCACTGCGAATTGCATGACAGGCCGGAGGGCTTCTCGTCAATCCCGCTCATGTGCAAGCGATAAGGGAAGGGGAATAGGAGAATGAGCATAATTGATGTTGGCAGATTTGCGGCGTTTGCCGCCGCGGCGTTCGCGGCGTTGGCGGCTAATGCTGCCAAGGTTGAGTATATCGAGGTGCAGAGCGCGTCGATGGAAAAGAGAGTGCCGGTGTCGGTTATACTGCCTGACGGATACGAGGCCAGACCCGACGCGCGCTTCCCCGTCGTCTATGCGCTCCACGGCGCAGGAGGCGACTCGAAAGGTTTCTATCAGGCACATCCCGGCGGTCTCTTGCCCAATCTCGCGGACAAGTACGGCTTTATCGCCGTGTGCCCCGACGGGGCGAAGACGAGCTGGTGGCTTGATTCGCCGGTGAACCCGAAGATGATGTACGAGACTCTTGTCGTCAAGGAGGTCTTGCCGTACATCGACGCGAACTACCGCACGGAGGCTGACAGGAAGAAACGGGCGATATTCGGCGTCTCGATGGGCGGACACGGCGCGTGCTACATCGGATTTCGCCATACAGACCTCTTCGGTGCGGTTGGCAACATCGTAGGCGGAGTCGATCTGACGCCGTACTACGGACACTGGGGGCTAAATGATATCCTTGGCAAGCCTGGCGAGAATTTGCGGTTTTGGCAGGAGTATTCCGTGGTGACGCAGGCGAAGGGACTCAAGAATGGCGATGTCGAAATTGTGACATTCTGCGGCACAAGCGACTTCTTCCTTGGTCCGAACCGCCTTCTGCACGACATGCTTTCTGCCAACCGCGTGAAGCACACGTATGTTGAGCTGCGCGGTGAAGACGAAGACCACAGTACACATACGATGGCGTTCTCGTATGGGGTGATTCCCCTTGTTGCGCAGTTCTTCGACAACTACTTCCGCACTGGAAAAGGATCGCTATGAAACATATTGCGTTTACGACGCGGAATGTCTCTTGAAGGCGTTTGAAAATGCTGGAGGCAAAATGAAATGACAAAAAACACGTGTGACAAAATGCGGACATTGACTGCCGCGATATTGGCGGCTTTTTCTGCGCTATCCGCGCCGTTCAAGGACGGCGACCGGGTCGTCTTCTTTGGCGATTCCATCACGCACGGCGGGTTCTACGGCGAGTACGTGAACCTCTTCTACGCGACGCGCTACCCGGAGCGGAACATCTGGTTCTCGAACTCCGGCTGGTCGGGTGCCAGAGCGGAGCAGGGACTTTGGAGCATCGAAGACGACATTGTCGCCAAGAAGCCGACGGTTGTCACGGTGATGTTCGGCATGAACGACATCAACCGCGATGTCTGGCCGCGCACGAACGATACGCCCGCGTTCGCCGAATGGCGCAAGTCTGCCATTAGAACATACGATTTGCGGATGGATGAACTCGTCCGGCGTGTTCGCGACGAAGCCGGCAATCCGGAGATTATCTACTTTACGCCGTCGCCCTACGACCAGACCTGCCTCGTTAACGGCAAGCCGTCCGACATCATCTGCAACGACGGACTCGCGATTCTTGCGGATCATGTCCGCTCATGGGCGGAGCGCGACAAGGCGATGTGCGTCGATCTGCAGAAGACAATGGTGGCGATCAACGCGGAGATGCAGAAGAAGGATCCGTCCGCAAGCCTCGTGCGCGGATCGCCGACTTGGTTTGATCGTGTCCATCCCGGCCCGTTGGGGCATACGGTCATGCTCTACGAGATCTTGAAAACGCAGGAAGCGGAAGGGCTCGTCGATGAAATTGAACGCGATGCAGGCGGCGCGGACGCGCTTTCGTTCACGTGCACAGAAAAGGCGCTTCCCTTCCCGATGACAGCGGAGATGCGCGGAGTGCTTGATCTTGTGCCGTTTGAGCGCGACTTCAACCGCGAAATCCTGCGCATCAAAAATCTGAAGGAAGGCCGCTATGCGGTCAAGATCGACGGCGTGGAAGTTGGCACGTGGACTGCGGCGGAATTGGCCGAAGGGGTGAATCTTGCGCTGAACGAGAAGACGCCGCAGTGCCGCCAGGCGGCGGAGGCGGCGAATATCTGCCAGCGGCTTTGGAGCGGCGAGCGGATGCTGCGCGATTTCGCCACGCGGCGGCGTTGGATGAAGATGCACTACAAGGTCGATCCTGATGCACCCGGCGCTGTCGAGGGCATTATTGAGAAGCTGCTCGCGGACGGGAAAGATGAGATTTCCTATGATGTCAAAACGTACCGCGACTACCTGAAGAACTGGCCGCGCCATGCGGAGTTCGAGTCGGCTGTCGTGAAAGACCGCGCCGCGCTCACCGAGGCCGTCCGCCCGAAAGCGCATCGCTTCGAGATCACCACCAGAGCGCAGTCGCATGAAATTAGCCTTTCGGGCGAATGGCGGCTTGTCTGCGCGACCAATGCGGGCATCGCCTGCCGCATGGACGTTCCGGGCGACGTCCATTCCGCGCTGCTCGCGGCAGGTTTGATGAAAGACCCCTATTGGGGACGGAACGAACTCGACACGCAATGGGTCGGCCGCAGTGGCTGGACGCTTTCCCGGCGATTTGCGGTCGGCCCGGAAACGCTTGCGCGCAGGGAAGTCGTCCTGCGACTCGAGGACTGCGACACGTTCGCGACGGTGAAGGTCAACGGCGTCGTCGCGGGGAAGACGTCCGATCGGTTCCAGCGCTACGACTTCGACGTGAAGCCGTTATTGAAGAATGGCGAGAATGAGATTGAAATGCTGTTTGAAAGCGCCGAGCGCATCGGCGACGAGCGCGCCCTGCAGTACGCGAATCCGTATCCGATGCTGAATCCGCCGTGGGCGCACAACCACGCCCTTGTGCGCAAGCCCTCCTGCCACGCCGGGTGGGACTGGGGGCTAGCGCAGATGTCGTTCAGTCTCGGCAAGGCCGTTGTCGTGGCGTCCGACGTGCCGCGCATCGCATACGTCTATTCCAGCCAGCGGTTCAACGACGACCTGTCGCACTGCACGCTGACGGTTTTCGCGGACATGAGCGACGGCTCTTGTGTCACGAACGTTGTCGAGATTGACAATCCGCCGCTCTGGTGGCCGGCGGGCGAGGGCGAGCAGAAGTTCTATGAATACACCGTCAACGTGAACGGAGAGAAGGTGTCGCGGCGCATCGGCCTGAGGAAGCTCGAGGTGCTGAACGAGCGCGACGCCGACGGACTTTCCATGGTGGTGCGCGTCAACAACCGGCGGATTTTCATGAAGGGCGCGAACTGGATTCCGTGCGACGCGTTCGAGAGCCGCCAGACGCCGGAGCGCTACCGCGACCTTCTCGAAAGCGCGGCGGCGGCGAACATGAACATGGTGCGGCTCTGGGGCGGCGGGCAGTACGAACGGGATTGCTTTTACGACATCTGCGACGAGCTGGGACTGCTCGTCTGGCACGACATGATGTGCTCGTGCGCCGTCTATCCGGGCGACGACGCGTTTCTCGGCGAAATCGAAAAGGAGCTTTCACACCAGCTGCGGCGCCTTCGCGATCATGCCTCGATTGCGCTCTGGTGCGGTGACAACGAGTGCCTCGGCGCAATCAAGTGGGCGAAGGTGACGCGTGAGAACTATGATTTCTATTTCGGGGAATGGCTCAAGCGCCAGAAGATGCAGGAGGCGGCGGTGCGCCGATACGACCCGACCCGCATCTACTGGCCGAGTTCCCCGTGCTGCGGTCCAGGCGACTACGGCAACGCCTGGAAGGACGACACGAAGGGCGATATGCACAACTGGGAGGTGTGGGGCGCGAACAAGCCGTTCTCGGACTACTACAGATACAGGCCGCGCTTTTGCAGCGAGTTCGGCTATCAGTCCTTCCCGTCGCCGGAAGTGGCCGCGACGTTCTGCGACGGTCCGGGCGAGGATTTCGAGTGGCACCAGAAGGCCGTCGGCGGCAACAAGCGCATCCGCGAGACGATGGCGCGGTATTTCCCGCGCCCCGCCGGATTCGAGGAAGAGCTTTTGTATTCCCAGTTCCAGCAGGGCATGGCGATCAAGACCGCGTGCGAGGCGTGGCGCGCACAGCGTCCGCGCTGCATGGGCACGCTCTTCTGGCAGCTCAACGACAACTGGCCCGTCTCGTCGTGGAGTTCCATCGAATACGGCGGCAGGTGGAAGCCGCTCCACTACATGGCGCGGCGCTTCTTCGCGCCTGTCGCGGCGGTGGCGCAGCCCGGGATTGTCGACGGCTCGGCCGACCTTTCGCGCGGCAGGGTTGTCGCGCTCAACGATACGTCCGAGACCGTCAGGGGCGAACTGGCCGTGGAATACTGGACTTACGGCGGCAACGTCGTCAAGCGCGAGACAATGCCTGTTGTGATTCCCCCTGACAGCGCAGTTCCCGTCTGCGCGTTTGCAAGGCCCGCCGGCGGGGAGCCGGTGTTTGTCGCCCTCTCGCTTTCGACTCCGGGCGGCGAGTTCCGGAACGACTGGCATTTCGGGCCCTACAAGGACATGCCGCTTGCAGACCCGAAGATCGAGGCGACGCCTGCGGACGACGGGCGCAGACTGACGCTCACGACGGACGCGCCGGCATTTTTCGTCTGGCTTGACGCGAAAGGTGCGAAGGGACGGTTCGGCGACAACGGCTTCACGCTTCTTCCGGGACGTCCCGCGACGGTCGCGCTTCCGGACGGTGTTGCTCCTGCCGACGTGGAGGTGCGCTGCCTGAGGCCGGAATCTCGGACCGCGTCCGTTCCGGAGCGGGAGACGCCGGTGCTCGGCTATCAGCTGGACATTTCGCGATGCAAGGTGCCGAAGATGGAGACGCTCTACCGGATTGTGGATATTCTTGCCGACTTGGGCTGCAACCAGTTCCAGCTCTACACGGAGCATACGTTTGCCTACAAGAACCATAAGACGGTTTGGCGCGAGGCGAGTCCGGTGACACCGGACGAGATACGGGCGCTTGATGCCTACTGCGCCGCACGCGGGATCGAACTCGTGCCAAACCAGAATTCGTTCGGGCACATGGAACATTGGCTTAGGAATCCCGAATACAATGGTCTCGCAAACCATCCGCAGGGCGGCGCGCGTGTGGCGAGATGGGGAAATAGAATCATGGAACGGCCTTCGACGCTCAACCCGTGCGACGAGGACAGCATAAAGTTTATTGCCGGACTTTACGATGAACTTCTGCCGTGCTTCCGGTCGAAATACTTCAACGTCGGGTGCGACGAGACGGTCGAGCTGGAAGATGCGGACGGCGGCGGACGCAGTGCGGCGGCCGTGCGCGAGAAGGGCGCCGCGCGGGTCTATCTGGAGTTCCTCAAAAAGATTTACGGCGAAGTGAAGGCGCGCGATCATGTGATGATGTTTTGGGGCGACATCGTGTTGAACCACCCGGAGTTGCTGCCGGAGATTCCGGACGACGTCATCTGCCTAAATTGGGGATACGAAAAGACGAGTCCATTCGAGGATCGGACGGCACGGCTTGAAGCGGCGCGAAGGAAATTCATCGTCTGCCCCGGAACGAGCGCGTGGGGTTCTCTTTCGGGACGAGTCGAAAACATGCTCGGCAACATCGACGCTGCCGTTGCCGCCGGGAAGCGGCACGGCGCGATGGGCTGTCTGCTGGCCGACTGGGGAGACAAGGGGCATCCTCAGCCCTGGATCGTCTCGCTTCCGGGGTTGGTTTACCTGTCGCACCGGGTGAAGGGAGAATCGCTTTCAAAGGAGCAGCTTGCTAAAGAGATTGATAAAATCTGCGGCTGCAAATGCGGCGAGGCGCTTCTTGCCTACGGC
Organism: Verrucomicrobia bacterium UBA3841; assembly: GCA_002392765.1. Lineage (GTDB taxonomy): Bacteria > Verrucomicrobiota > Kiritimatiellia > RFP12 > UBA1067 > UBA1067. Next base: position 13,946 of record DGHT01000052.1, read on the forward strand.
GAAATCTATCTCAAATGCGGGGGCCGGACCGGCAACAGCACGGAGCTCTTCTGTGCGCTGACGGACGGCGACCGGTATGAGCGCGACAGCGGCGTGACGGATGAAACGCTTGAAGCGGCGTTCGCCCACTGGCGGCACGCGAAGGATCTTCTCGACCTGGGCGGCGCGCCGGACTGGGTAAAGGACGATTTTGCGCTTCTCGATCTCTTGTACCGTGCGGTCGAAGTCAAGATGAAAGAGCCGCGCAAGCCGAACTTTCGCGCGATGTTCGAGCCGGAATACAGGCGGCTGTGGCTCAGGCAGAACCGCGTCGGCGGGCTCAAGGATTCCCTCGTCTGGCTCTTTGGCCGGTGAAGGAACGGCTCTGAAAAGAACAGGAAATGAAGTATGATGATTTATTCAATGGCAATAAGGAGGAAGACCAAAATGAAGAATGTCGTGTCGATTGTCGCGGTTGCCGCAGTCACTGCTACTACTTTATGGCGCAATGCAAGAAGGCGCTCGGCGACGAGGCGGGCTATAGGGCCGAACTTGAAAACTCCTTGAAGGGCTGGATCCACGCGGGCGAGATGGACTACTGGCGCGTCAAGGCTTTGCGCGAACTCGGGCGCGATGCGGAATGTGCGCCGCTCATTGCGGAACTTCGCGAGGCTATCAAAGAACTTGAAACACCCCAGCCGGAGGTTATCAATGCCTACGCGAAGTTCGCAGGCGACAACTCCGCGATGGAACGCGCCGCCAAGGCCCGCGAGAAGGCTGACTTCCTGCGCGTTCTATTGCATGAGCTTGCTGCGCAGAAGGAACTGTAAAATAGAAACGGGCAATAGTCGGTCGCTATTGCCGGGAAAAGTGAAATTGAAAGGAGAAACAGCCATGAAGACAATTCGGTTTGGAATCATGATATCGGCAGCCCTGATTGCCGCTATGTCGTTTGCGGCCAAGAAGACGAAGACCGCCAAAATGCCCGCTGCGGCGAATCCAGTGGAGGCGAAGATTGAAGAGTGGAAGCGTGAAGTGAAGAAACTGGAGGCTGCACCGGTCGCCGAGGGATTCGTCAAGTGGACGGGGCTTGACACTATCAAGGGAACGAAAAACGTGCGGTGGCTTGGTCCGAGCGATTTGCGTGGGCGCTTTGTTGTGATTGTCGAACTTGACCCAGCCAAGGTTGTCGAGCAGTTCAAGGTCGCTTCTTCTCTTCAGGAACTGGGATTCGTCCCTGAATGGGATCGTGACTGGGAGTTCTCCACAATTGTTCGCGATGTCATGGTGGTTTTCAATGTCAACGATTTGAGCGATGAGGACGTGGATCAGCAGATTTACAACAGTGAGGATTTACAAATGCTGGGCATTAAATACTGGTGCAATTTCTATGGGGATGTTACGTTCGAAGGTGCGCCCGATTCTGCTACTGAGCGCCCGTATGTCTACGTGATGGCGCCAGAAGGCAAAGAACCGATTTACAAGGGCAAGGTGGTTCCTGTTAAGACACTCAGCGAGGCTAAAGCGGCTATCGCAAAGGCTTCTGCAGAACTGCCCGAGTGGCGTCCGTGGTACGGGTATGCGGCCGAGATCAAGCACACGAAGGGCCTGGAGGCAACTGTCGTAGGCGGAAAAGCGCTTACTCCATTCGTGCAGGCGCTTAAGAAGGGTATTGCAAGTAGGAATCCGGAAATCGCGGCGGAGTCGCAGCGGCTCTTTGATGCGATTGAGCAGCGCAAGGCGGATTTGCTGTGGCAGATCAAAAAGGAGTGGAGTCAGGGACCTTGCGCCGCCACGTATGACATAGAAGAACTTTCGAAGCGTTTCCCGGCAATGAAACGCGAGCTTGCCACATATAGTGCATCGATCGCCAAGGCGCATCCCAATATTGCGAATGTTTATAAGCCTTATGCGCTTTATCGTCGTTATACGGCATCCGACTTTCAGGTAAAAAGCACGGCCGAGGCGAAGAAGCTTGCTTCTGCACTGGAGAAGTTCAAGCCGACGCTGATGAAGTTTAGTGATGACGCCAAGGATGTTGCGGTTCAGAATGTGGCGGCGTCGTTGTTGTCGCGTCTGGACGACGTAATCGCCGAACTACCTGCTAAAGTAGCCCAACCGTAATCTAATACGTATCATAGTAAAGAAAGAAATGGTGAAAATATGAAAACATTACTATTGCTACTTGGTGCGTTTTTGACCTGTGGTGCTTTGGCACAGGATCGTCCTGTGCCGCGTCCAGCGATGGCCGCACGACTTGCGGCCGATGAAGATGTCATCGGCATCGTCCATTGGGGACTTAACACCTATACCGACCGCGAATGGGGCTACGGCGACGAAGATCCAGTACTCTTGAATGCTCCCAATTTTGATGCGGACCAGATTGTCCAGGCTTGCAAAGACGGCGTCCTCGATGCTGACGACGTCAAGGCGCTCAAGGACTTCGGCGAACTGCGCAAGGCGCTTTTCGCGCATAGAGCGAAGGGCGGCGAGAATTTCAATGTCGTCGTCATGCGTGAAGACGTCTCCAACGGCGAGCTCGTGGACGAATGGGAGTTTGTCGCGGACGGCAAGGCGATTCTGCGCGGCAAGTCGATAGGCATCAAGCGCATACGGCTTCTCAGGGAGCCTGTCTTTGCGAAAAACTGCAGTGTCCGTGTCGTTCGCGGCGTAGGAGCGCCAAAGGTTTCATACACGCTCTATCGCGCCGATCAGGCGATCATAGATGCGATACTGAATGCGAAAGGCGATGAAGACGAAACCGATACCGCCAAGTGGATGACAGGCAATCCGAAAACGGCACATGCGCCGTCGCTTCTGCCGGAGGGCAAGACGTTCAAGCTGGCGTGGTCGGACGAGTTTGACGGCGACCGGCTGGACGAATCGAAATGGTCGTATCGCACGAATTTCTGGGGGCGGCGCGCGCACTGGTTCGCTACGCCCGAGGACAACGCGGTCGAAGTGAAGGACGGGCTTCTTCACCTGAAGCTCGTCAAGAAGCCGGACGGGCGGTTCGTCTCGCCGCAGCTCCAGACGGGTGAACTCGTGTGGGACGTTCCCCACGAGGACAATCCCAAGGGCTTCTGGCCGCTTCCGAAGCGCGAGAAGGCGAAGTTCGCGCACCGCTACGGCTATTACGAATGCCGTTGCCGCCTGCAGCAGATGCCGGGCTGGTGGTCGGCGTTCTGGATGCAGACGCCGATGCAGGGGTGTTCGCTCGATCCGCGCTTCGCGGGAATTGAGCACGACATCATGGAGTCGTTCGAGGTCGGCGAGGTGATTCCGCACTACTTCCACTCCAACGGCTACGGCGCCGACTATCTCGGCTTCTGCGTCCCGAGGCGTCCGAAGGATGTGACGCCGGAGGCGTTCAACGGCCCGAATTCCGTCAAGCTCGATGAAACGCAGTTCCACGTGTTCGGCATGCTGTGGGAGCCGGACGGCTACACGTTCTTCATCGACGGCAGACAGCACGGCCCGAAGGTCGGCCAGGGCGAGGGCGAGGCGGTTTCGCAGACGGAGGAATTTGTCCTTCTCACGACCGAGGCGAAGTGGTACCGCAACGACCGCATGACGGGAAAGGGCGTCCCCGAGCTTGATGCGGCGGCTGCGGCGGGCGACGAGTTCGTTGTCGACTACGTGCGCGTGTACGACATCGTTGAATAGCAGAAACGACTTTGAGGCATAGCGACATGGAGCGACTACTGGGCTCCCGTAATCTTGCGCTGCCTACGCCAGTCGCGCATGGTCATGCCGTACTGACGGCGAAATGCGGCGTAGCCGTCATCGGATTCGACGAACTGTGAGTCGGGTAGTACGTTATAGCTAAAATATTATAATAATTTCGGATTGTATTCCGAAATAAATTATGGTATAATTCTGCTTGGAAAGTCGAGGTAGGCAGAATTGCGAGCAATAAAATGCATATAAAGCGCGATATTGACAGTTTTTTGGCCAAGCGGATGTTTGGTGGGAAGACAATTGTCATATACGGACCGCGGCAGGCGGGGAAGACGACGGCTGTAGAGGCATACTTGTCAGCGAACGCATCTCCGTCCGACGTTATTACGTTCAATGGCGACGAGACGCAGGATAGGCAGGTTCTGGCAGATGCATCCGCCGAAACGCTTCGAATGCTGATAGGCAGGAAGAAAATCCTCTTCATAGACGAGGCGCACAAGGTGCCAAACATAGGAATGGTTCTCAAACGTGCGTGGGACAGGATAAAGGACGTCCAGGTCATTGCATCAGGCTCGTCAAGCGTTGAACTCGCGGACAAGATAGAAGAGCCGATGACGGGACGTAAATTCGACTACACGCTCATGCCTTTGTCGTTTGCAGAGCTTGCCGCGTTCTCATCGCCTGCGGAGGAAATGCGAAAGATCGAGCAGCGCATGGTTTACGGCATGTATCCTGATGTCGTCACGCATCCCGGCGATGAAGTGGACAGACTGAGGATGATAGGGAAAGGCTATCTCTACAAGGACATATTGGCACTGGGCGAGATCAAGCGCCCGGAGCTTCTGGACCGCATCCTCGGTGCGCTGGCGTTCCAGATCGGACAGGAAGTCGTCTATTCCGAATTGGCGCAGACGGTAGGTTCCGACGACAAGACAGTGTCAAAGTACATAGACGTCCTCGAGAAGGCGTACATCGTCCGCAAGGTGACAAGCTATGCGCGCAATCTCAGGAATGAACTCCGGAAGTCGAAGAAGATATATTTCAACGACTGCGGAATCCGGAACTATGTTGTCGGCGACTGGCGGCCGGTCAATATGCGCGGCCCGGTGGAGGCAGGACATCTCTGGGAAAACTATCTTTTTGCCGAGCGTGCAAAGTGGCGGCTTGTCCGCGAACCGGAGACGCGGGAGTTTTTCTGGCGTACCGCGCAGCAGCAGGAAGTTGACCTGGTGGAGGAATCGGCGTCCGGCGTCAAGGCGTTCGAGTTCAAGTGGAACCCGCGCAAGGCCGGGGTGTTGCCGCCAAAGACGTTCAGGACGGCCTATCCGGATGCGGACTGCCGAACCATCACGCCTGAGACAGTATTTGAATTTCTTTCAAATGGATAACGAGAAAGGAGTGGACGGAATTTCCGGATTCATGAGGTTATGAAAGAAGAAAGGAAGGATTAAAAGATGAAATCAGGAATCATGGCGATCTTTCGGCGTGGGCCTACGAGTATGCATTGCGCCTAAAACCCCCAAATGTGCCATGAGACGCCTTATTTGGGGGTGTATCGTGCAAATTTACGAGCCAATATTCCCAAATCACGATGAATATGGTATAATAGTAGCGTCTTAATTGGCAAAAAGCAGATTGGAGGTCTTGCATGATAGGTCGTGAAAATGAAATTCGCGAACTGAGGCGCAGGTTTGCGTCGGATGAATCTGAGTTTGTGGCGATATACGGGCGTCGGCGCATCGGCAAGACGTTTCTCGTCAACGAGGTCTTCAACGGAAACTTCGCTTTCCACCATTCAGGAATGGAGAAGGCGGACAAGCGGACTCAGCTTGAGAGCTTCCGGGAGGCTCTGCGGCGGCAGGGGCTTCCGAAGTGCAAGATGCTGCGGACTTGGATTCAGGCGTTCTCTGCGCTGGCCGACCTGCTTGAGTCCAAGGGAGTCGGAAAGAAGGTTGTCTTTCTCGATGAGCTGCCATGGTTTGATACGCCTCGGTCGGGATTCCTCCCCGCGTTCGAGCAGTTTTGGAATTCGTGGGCGTGTCTTCGCAAGGACATACTTCTTGTGGTTTGCGGTTCGGCGACATCGTGGATCGTGAAAAAGGTGCTGCGCAGCCGTGGTGGACTTCACAACCGGGTGACGCGGCAGATGCCGATACGTCCGTTCACGCTCGCGGAGTGTGCGCAATACGCGGACTACAAGCACCTGGGCTTCGATAGACGGCAGGTGCTGGAATGCTACATGGCGTTCGGCGGAGTCGCCTACTACTGGAGCCTCCTCGAGGAAGGCAAGAGCGCGGCGCAGAACTTCGACGCCCTGTTCTTTGGTGAAACTGCGGAACTCCGCATGGAGTTCGAGAACG
>DGHT01000026.1 GCA_002392765.1 Verrucomicrobia bacterium UBA3841
CGGAGATTCCTTTATCAAAGCATGTGTGCTGATTGTCCGCATACGGCTTCATGAGTGAAACATGTGGCACTGGGACTGCGTAAAATACCTCGGATGCTGATTTTCCGCATACGGCTTCACGTGTGAATCATGTGGCACTGGGACTGCGCAAAATACCTCGGATGCTGATTTTCCACATACGCCTTCATGTGTGAAACCGCCATCATCGGTATCTCCTTCTTGCGAGGGCTAAAGTCCGAGTTTCCGGTATTCTCCACCACAGTATGCCTCGACGCATTTCAGCCGATACCGCCACCGGCACTTTTTGTTGAAAACTTGTACAGGCAATACAACACTGTCCCGATTATGACAGGTTGACACTTTCTCTTTGAAGTCAAATATGCAAATGGGTAGACATTAAAGATAAAAACGATATAGTGAGGCGCTCAAGCTGAAAGTCATGGAGGTACTCCGTGACGGGAAGTGAAAGACGGTGCCGAACGCGGCGCAGACATACGGTGTGTCGGTGCTTGTCGTTTACATGAATCGGCCCGGCTTCGACATCGGACGCAAACGATGTCTGCCGTCCAATAAAACACGGACCGGCACGGACGCGTCTCTCTTACGTCCAGCGGGTGTAGCGATTTCAGCGGCATCGCGAAAATCAACGAACGCCGTCTGTGCATGTCTACGGTTAAAAACAATCCCGATTCCGCGATTTTTCATTTTACACTCATCCCCCACCTTGTCTATCTCACGCCAAGTACGCTAAGTTCGCAAAACTACCCTTAAAACATAACTTCGCGCACTTCGCGAACTTGGCGTGAAATATATTCGGGGGGTTGCAATTACCTCTAATGGCAACATTTTCCCAATTCCAAAATTCCGCAATTCCCCCATTCCCCATTTACGGCAGGGTCACAGATAGGCTTTTTGACGAAGCAGTTCGTCCTTAAGCACTTTGGGGGAGAGCGCGCGCGTTCGTCTCCTGTACATTTTTCACCATAAAGGCGGGCGGTTTACTTAACGCCCTTTACACGGCAATGTTTACCTGCAATACCATTGGACATAACGGGACGAATCCGCATTTCGACAAATACGCAGCCATTATGTCAAACTGCAACGCCGCCGCGGCCGGAATTTTCCGCCGGAAGCCGCGACCGGACTATCGTCTACGCTGGACTTCCGGCGATGCTGCAGACAGCCCGCCGGGCCGTTGCAAAAGCAAGCGTCAAATTGTATCCCCCCGTCGGTCCGTCGATATCCAGAACCTCCCCCGCGAAATAAAGCCCCGGCGTCTTGCGCGATTCCATGGTCGAGGGATCTACGTCCTCGAGCGCCACGCCCCCTATCGTAACTATCGCCTCCTTGACCGGTCGCGGCTTGAGCCCCTTGAAAGCAAAATGACGGCCGCCGAAATCGGCCTCCAGCGTAAAATCGGCATGCCTCAGCCGCGGATTGCCGCGCAGACTGTGTTCGATGAAACGCTGACAGTTGTACACGGCCGCCCCGCTCAGGCCGAACGGTTCGCAGTCGATTTCCCCGCGGTATTCGAAAACCCGTGCGCCTTCGGGCGAAACGACCCTTGCGCACCCATCCTCGAAACGGCGTCCGGCCAGACGCAAAACCTGCGGATCGCGCGTCTCCATGCCGATGAGACCTGGACGGTATGGCACGATCCTGTGGCCGAGTGCGGCGGCGAAACGCTGGCCATCCCCGACCGAGCCCAGTTTCGGATAGCTCACACCGCCCGTGGCGAGAAGAACATTCTCCGCCCACAGGGTGAAATTCGCCGTGGCCACGATGAACCCGGTCTTCTGCGGCTGGATTCCGGCGACGGGGCAGTTCGAGATCACCGGCACTCCGCCGTCGCGCAGAAGATCCCCGAAAGCGTGCACTATGGTCGCGGCTTTACCGTCCGCCGGAAACATTCTTCCATCCGGCATCCTTTTAAGCGGCACGCCGAGCGATTTGAACCCGGCGACGATCTTGCGGGGCGGACATTCGCGTATGGCGGCCGCGGCGAATTCCGCAGCGGGGCCGAGATCCGACAAAAACCGCTCCGGAGAAACGTCCTTGGTGAAATTGCACCGTCCGTTGGCCGTCATGAGGACCTTCGACCCGAGCCGCGCCTTGCGCTCGATGACGACGCAGGGGATTTTCCGTTCCGTCGCCACGGCGGCGGCGAACATCCCCGCCGCGCCGCCTCCGACTATCGCCAGCTTTACGGGCGAATGCTTGAGCGCCTTGACCATGGTTTTCGCCGCGTCCCGGATCACGAATCGTAGAACGCGCCGCCGGCCGTACCGGGCCGTTCCGTCTTTTCATACTCGTACGAAGCGGTCGTTTTGAGGATCTCCGCATATCTGGCCGCCTCCCATTTCGCCATCGGCAGGTCGTGCAGAAGCCAGTTTCCGCAATTGACCGGCGTCGCGCCGGGGACAGGTCCTTCGCAGTCGCGCAAATGCTCGAACGCGCGAAGCACGAGCGGCTGGACGTCCCGCGGGTCCGGGCGTCCCTTGACGATCAGATAGAACCCCGTAAGGCATCCCATAGGGCCCCAATATACGATTCTATCCTTCCATTCCGGATCGTTGCGCAGGAATGTCGCCACGACATGCTCTATCGTATGCATCGCATTCGGGTGGACGGCAGGCTCTTTGTTGGGGGTCTTCATGCGAACGTCGAACGTCGTAGCGAAGTCGCCGCCGACACCGTCGACCCGCGACACGTAAATGCCAGGCCCGATTTTCGTGTGGTCCACCTGGAACGATGCAATCAGATTCTCTTTCAACATTGTCTTGCTCCTTCAGTTTGCCGCCGTTTTGGTTTGCCGGTCCGCCTGCCAATTGGTTCTGTCGGCCATTTTGGGTTTAACCCCGAAAAATCTTTTGATCACGCCGATGGAATATATCCACAGCGTCGCGTAGCACACCGGAAGGTGCCACCATGCGAGACACCTGTCGCCTTTCGGCGCACGCAAAGCGAACAAGACGGCCTGCACGGCGAGAGGGAGGACCGTCACTGCGGAAAGGACGAAAAGCAGTATTCCCGACTTCCTCTGTCCGCGCCAGGGATACGTCCGCTCCTTCGATTTCGAGAAATAGAGAAAATCCCCTATGCGGCGGCGCTGCTTTCTGGTAAAATCGGAAAAGCGCGGACAGTACAGATGCACGATCGAAGTATCGACTTTTGCGATATCCCCGCAACCGGCATCGACGGCGGCGGCGGCAACGTCGATATCGAAGAAATAAGGTCTCCAGCGGACTTTCTCAAGTATCGACCGCCTGAACACGAAACCGTTCGCGCCGATCGTCGGCATGGCGCCCGCGCGCGGCGACACTTTCAGGTATCCGCCGCAACGGACGGCAGGAACGTCGAGACCCGTCCACCTGCCGGTCACCGCGCAGATCCTGTCGTAGTTGCCGACGAACAGGCATACGGGGTCGTTCATGCCGAGACCGGCGAAATACCTGACCAGCGGAGGATCGCCCGGCCTAGATCCGTACCGGATCGGCTCGGACGCGAAAATCGCGGGGTCGGAAAACGGCGCCACCATGCGCGAAAGCCAGTCCGGTCCGGGGAGAATGTTGTCCGAATCGACAAGCGCGATCAGATCGCCGCGCGCGGCTTCCACCCCTACCGCTTTGCCCGCCTCGCCCGTTTTGAGAGGATTGTCGCAGACGACGTCCACGCCCTTCTCCTTCGCTATAGCAAGGGTGCTGTCGGACGATCCGGCATCCGCCACGACTATCTCGTATCCGTCGCGCGGATAATCCTGCGACAGTATCGCATCCAGACATTCGCCGAGCGTCGCGGCGGAGTTGAGAGTCGGTATTACAAACGAAACCTTCATGTCTTCTCAGCGTTTGGCGAACTTCCTGTCGAGTTCGCTGTTTGACGTAAACATCATCACGAGCCTGCCTTTGGGCGTCACGTACGGCATGCGGCAGGACACAAGTTCCTCCACAAGCTTCGCGGCGGAAACCGGATCCCCCGGCACATTCAAACCCGAGCACGACTTTGCGATGGATTTGGCCACGGTCTCCTCCCTGAGCCGTTCGACGGATCTTTTCGCGCCGGATTCGGCGAGTCCCGCCGCGACTGCCGCGAGGATGTCGCGCGAAGGAATGTCGGCGGCGACAAGCGGAACCGCGTCCACCTTGAACGAATCCCCGCCGAAATCCTCCACCGAGAATCCGAGCGAGTTCAATTCGTCCAGCACCTCTCTCACCCGCATCGCCTCCGCCGGGGAAAGAACTACGGTATCCGGCATCAGCAGCCTTTGCGAGGCGGCATCCTCCCCTTCGCGCCTGGAAGCGAGGAGGCGTTCGTATGATATGCGCTCGACCGCTGCGCGCGGATCCAGCGTGACGATGCCCGAATCGGTGTCGAGAAGAAAATACCCGGACGCGGAAGCGGCCAGAAACCTGAACCATTTCCACGGACGCGACGGCGCGCCCGAGGAATCGGGCACGAACTCAGCCTGCACGGGTTCGAGGCTCTCTGTTCTCCGGAACGGCGGCTGGACGGGCACGCCGGCCGGATCCGGCGGCGGATCGAATGCGGCAGGAACCGAGAATGCCGCCGCGGACGGAACCGCCGCGGAAGGCGCCGGAGCGTTCCCGGGAACCGACGCAGCCGGAGACGGGGCCGGCGCCGCCGGAATCTGCGGATCGGCGGGCGGCGGAAGGACAGACGGCAATGCGGCGGGGGCGCGCAGGCACAGCGCCTTTTCCACGGCCAGCGAGATGGCGGTTTTGACGGCGGACGCGTTTCGGAAGCGGACTTCGCGTTTCGTCGGATGGACGTTCACGTCGACGTCCTCCGCCGGACAGGATACGAAAAGAATGACGGCCGGCCTCGCGTCCCCCGCCTGCTTGGGATAGGATTCCCTAAGGGCGAACTGCACGATCGGCGCGGTGGCGGGGCGCGAGTTCACGAAAACGTACTGGTCGCGCCTGAGCGGATACGCCCTGTTCGGCTTTTCGATGTATCCGCGCACCTTTACTCCGGACGCTTCCGCCTCGATGGGGAGCAGAGCCTCGAAGTACTCTGCGCCGAAAAGCTCCGCGACCCGTTCGTCGAGACTTGCGGAAGGCGCGAGCTTCAAGACATCGCGGCCGTCCACGACAAGAGAGAAGCCGATGGAGGGATGCGCGAGCGCGTGCACGGTGAAAACGTTTTTGACGTGGCTTTCCTCGGTCTGAAACGAACGGAGGAATTTGCGTCTGGCCGGGACGTTGCAGAAAAGATCGCGCGCTTCGACAATCGTCCCCTGAGGACAGCCTGCCGCCCTGACGCCGGCGAGGACGCCCGCGTTGACCTCCACCAACGTCCCCTCGTCGCTGTCGCGCCGCCTGGTGAGGATCGAAAAGCGCGAGACGGAAGCTATCGAAGGGATCGCCTCCCCCCTGAAACCCAGAGTATCGATGCGCTCTATGTCCTCGACGTCGAGAATCTTGGATGTCGCCTGGCGCTCGAGCGAAAGGACGGCGTCGTCCCTGGTCATGCCGCATCCGTCGTCCGCCACGGAAACGAGTTTGCGCCCGCCCTGGACGATGGTTATCCTGATGTTTCTCGCCCCCGCGTCTATTGCGTTTTCGACGAACTCCTTCACCACCGAAGACGGCCGCTCGACAACCTCCCCCGCCGCGATCTTGTTCGCGACGTGGATAGGCAGCACGCGAATGTGTCCGTCCCGCACCGGCATGTCAGAAATCCAGATTGATGTTGCGCCTTACGTACGTCGGCACGTCGAGGTCCTCTCCGTTCAGGACGGTAGGCTCGACATTGTTGAACCGACCGCGTCCGAGAGGAGCCGCCGAAAGCGAACTCTGCTGCTTTTTGCCGCGCTTCGAGGTTTGGTCGGCATCGTTGTCGAGTCTTGCGTCGTCGGATTCCAAAAGCATCGCGACCACTTCCAGCTTCCCGGAGAAGTTCTTCTCGTCGTTCACGGTGGCGAGATTGAATGACGACACCCTGCCGAAAGCCTCCCTGAGGGCGTCGGCAGTCTGCGCGACCTCGGCGAGTCTCAGATCGTCGCCTGCGAGAATGCCGCAGAATATCGACCTCACCGGCGAATCCCCGGCCGAAAGGAGCGATGTCGACTGCAACTCAGCCACTACGGAATCCACCCTTCCGGGACCTTCCGCGGAAGCGAACGCGAACCGTCCGCGGCGCGCACCGGAAAGAAGCTTGCGCATGCGCGCGGTATCCATCGATATGTAGCCGGGAGTCTCGACAAGCCGCCAAAAAAGCGACACTCCGGCCGACAGGACCGCGAGCGCAGACGACATCGCCTCGTCCATCCTCCTGTCTCCGCCTGCGAGTTTGTCCATAGGCAGGAGGAACGTCACGCTCGAATGCTCCTCGATGAGCGACCTCACTCCGATCGCGTTGCGCATGCGCTCCTCGCCTTCGAAACGGAACGGAAGCGTCGCAAACACGACGGACGCGACGCCGCGGAGCTCGAGATGCTTCACTATCTCAAGCGCGGCTCCCGCGCCCGTGCCGCCGCCAAGACACGTCACGATCGCGGCCAGGCGCACGCCAGCGAGATGTTCGTCCATGTGGGCGATCGAATCCTCGGCCGCGAGACGCGCCTGCACGACATCTCCGCCCGATCCGGCTCCGGAGAGCCTGTCCCCGCCGAAAAGCACGAAGTCTCCGCCGTCGCGTCCGGTCGACGCATCGGTGTCCACGAGAACCGAACGGACCGTGAAGTCCAGGGACGCGACGATTTTGCGTACAGCCTTGGAGGCGGCGCCGCCTACTCCCACAAGCAATATGTCGGAAGAATCGCTCATTTGAAGAACCTCTTGAAAAATCCGCCGATGGCCGGCTTGCGTTCGTAGTTGCGGTGCGCGAACATGAGCGCCCCGGCTATGGCCGCGCACGCCGCCGGAGATTTGTCGCTCTCCAGACCGTCGACGTAGAGCGGCGCTCCGATTTTCGCGGGTATCCCGAGCTCCCGCTGCACAAGCTCGCAAATTCCGCGCATGTACGCGCCTCCGCCCACGAGAACCGCGCCCGCGTGGAGGCGGTGGAGCATGTCGTAGCCTTCCAGTTCGCTGCGCACGATGGAAAGGATCTCCTTCATGCGCAGATTGACGACCGTATCGAGCGCCCTGCGCGATATGGTGCGGGCCTGGACGATCGGGGTTATTCCGGGGAGGTTCGTGCGCGGCACCGCATCGTAATCCCCCTGCAGGACCGCCGACGCGCTTGCAAGCTTCAGGCTTTCGGCGTGCGCCTGCGTCGTCTGGAAAGCGTATGCGATATCGTTCGTGACATGATCGCCTCCGACGCCGAAAGCGTTGGCCGCAGTCAGCATTCCGTCCGAATACACGGCGTATCCGGTAGAACCGCCGCCCAGATCGATCACAAGAGCGCCGCTGCGGCGGTCTGATTCCGAAAGGACCGCGTCGGCCGCGCACGCGGCGGCGAAAAGAGGATCGCGCAGCTCGAGATGCGCGCCTTCGGCGGCGGTCCTCGCATCGTCGATCCTGTTTCGGTCGGCGTGTATCTGCAAAGTATCGAGTTTCAGTATCCTGCCGCTCATCCCCTTCGGATTGCGGATTCCGGAAAGCCCGTCGAGGGAAAAGCACAGATCGGAAATATCAAGCAGCTCGCGGTCCTTCGGAAGATGGAACAGCCTCGACGCCTCTACGACATCGTCGATATCGTCGTCCCCCACTTTCGCACCTTCGACCTGGACCGTCGCCTGGTACATGTCCGCGTTGACGTGGCGTCCCGAGACCACGAGGAACGCATTGCCAATCGTGAGCGAATCGCCCGCCTCGGCCTGCTGCTTCTCGACCGCCATGACCACGCTCTTTATGGATTGCGTGGCGGCGTTCATGTTGATTATCTGGCTTTTCTTGACCCCCGTGGAGGGGATTTTCGCTTTGCACGAAATCTTCAAGCGTCCGCCGGTTTCGGCCTCGCCCACCGCCAGGACGGTCGAAGTAGACCCGATCTCGAGCGCTGCGTATATATTCGTCATCTCGATATATCCTTCTCGTATGGCAGGACGCTTACCCTGCCCGCCTCGGCGACGAAGAACGTACACCTGACGGGTAGCGGAATATCGCCCGAAAGCATCATCTCTATGTTTTTCAAAGCTTCCTCGATGTGCGGCTGGCCGGGGGCGAACGGGTCGTCCACGTACTCCCAGTCGAATTTAATGAGCGAGTAGTCGGAAGTGGCCGCGATCAGATAAGTGTTGTTGGATATGTTCACGTCCAGGATCGAAATATGCGGAAAATCCTTGCGCGAGGCGAGCTCGACCAGCCTGAGCGCGGACATGGCTTTGGCGGAAAGCCTCTCGCCGCGCTTGATTTCGGGCAATCCGGCCGCATCGACGATTCTCGGCAGCATGCGCGAATCCTTGAGGGGGAAGTTGAACACGACTCCTTCCGCGTCGGCGACGTCCCAGCTGTCGTACGGCTTGTCGCGCGTTTTCCCGGAATAGTTCACCCTCGCCACGGGAACGCGCTCCTCCACGTCGATTTCCAGGCGGGCGGGAAGCCGGCGCCTTACCGCTATGGACTTTACGATCGGACGGGTTCTGAGAATCTCCTCGCGCCTTCCGGCGAGATCCATAGTGGAAAGGTTGCAGCCTTTTTTCAGTCCGAAAAGTTCGAGGACGAGATCCTCCTTCACGTGCGGGGACGACCGGACCGTCACCTGCGCCTTGACGTCCTCCACGACGCACTGGGCCGTCCACAATCCGTAAAGCACCCTGTACGCGACACATACGAGCCATATCGCCAGAACGCCCAGCGCCGCGACGGCTCCGATCTGGACGGCGAGGGCGTAGCGACGCCGGCCCCCTCCTCTCGACATAAAATGCAGTCTGTTCGTTTTTTCCTTCATTGCGAGTATTATATCAAAAAGATCGAGGCTTGTTTACGAAAACGCGTTCCACGCGGCTGCCGAGCGAGCAGATGATGTCGTAGGCGTGCGTACCCTTGACGGCGGCCCAGTCGTCGGGAGATATCGATTCGCCCCCCTCCGAGCCGAGGCACGTCACCTCGTCGCCGGCGGCGGCGTCCGGGACGTCCGAAACATCCACCGTCGCGTAGTCCATTGAAATGCGCCCGACTATCTTGCAGCGCTTTCCGTGTATTAGAACCGTTCCGCGGTTCGTGAGCGCAAGCGGGAGACCGTCCGCGTATCCGGCGCATATCGTCGCGATGCGTGAATCCTCCGCCAGACACCAAGTGCGCCCGTACCCGAGAGTCGTGCCCGCAGGAAGGCTCCTGACCTGCGCGATGCGCGTTTTGAGCGCGAGTACCGGCTCCAGTTCAAGCGCCCTCAGGCCGTTCGGGTCGAAACTCCCGTGCAGATTGATTCCGGACCGGACCATCGTGAACGGAGGCTTGGCGGTTTCCGGAAAATTGTTTATCGCGTCCGACGCGGCCATGTGGATCTTCGGCGGATTGACGCCCGCAGCGCGAATCGCGGCAACGACGTTCTTGAAAAGCGCTATTTGCTTTTTCGTGAAAGGGTCGTGCGGATCGTACGCGACGGGGCAGTGGGAAAAGACGCCTTCGATTTCGATGCCGGGGATCTTCGACACGGCGAGCGCGGTCGCGGCCGCGTCTTTCGCCAGAATGCCGAGACGCCCCATGCCGGAATCGATCTTCAGGTGCACCTTGGCGCATTTCCCGGCGCGCACGGCCGCCGCGCCCAGAAGCCGGGCCTCTTCCAGATCCGTTACGGGCAGCCTGACGCCAAGGGCGACCATCGGCCCGATCTCGTCGGGGAGGACGCTCGACAGTATCTGCACGGACGCATCCCGCCCTTCGAGTATCCCGCAAAGTTCGATCGCCTCGTACGGTTCGGCCACGCCGAAATTCCTGCATCCCGCCGCGAAAAGCGCTCTGGCGTATTCCCCGACACCGAGTGCGTAGGCGTTCGCCTTCAGGACGCAAAGGACATCCAGCGGAGCGACATGTCCGCATATTCTTCCGTAGTTTCTGACAAGCGCCGACAGATCTATCTCGACGCGCACGCGCCTTTTCACTTTACCGCCTCCAATTCCTTTTTCGCGAACGAATACGTCTTGCCGCACGCGTGGCAGACGACCGACACCGTTTCCGGAAGATCCGCCTTCTCCGACGGTCCCAGCGCCGAGAACGACGCGAGCGCCCTTTCGCGCGAACACCTGCACCCGAACGACAACGGAGCGCTTTCGCGCATTTCGGCCCCTTTGAGCCCCATGAGATCGAGAAGCTTTCTCGGCGGCCTTGCGAGAACGCCGCCGGACTTGCGCGTGCGCACCGCCCCGTCAAGCGGCGCCACGACCTCGGATATGTCCTCCGGCGAATCCGGCAGAGCCTCCACCATCAGACCCCTGGCCTCGAGAATCCGGCTTTCGGGCGATACGGACGCCTCCAGAAAGATTCTAGCGCGTATCTGGAGCGACGATGCCAGATACCCGTCCAGCGAATTCGACACGCCCTGCGACAGCAGTCTGCCAGGCGCCGTCCTCGACACGCAAATCCTGTACGATCCCGCCGCCTTCGCCGGATTGCACGGCCAGGCGGCGTCGAATTCGTCGAGCGTCTTGCATCCGGTGAACCCCCGGAGTCTGCCGTCGGCCGTGCATTCCGCGCACACGCTTCCAAGAGGCCCGTCGCACGACATCTGCACCAGGACGGTCTCGTCACCGGAAAGCCCGCGGGAAAGCAGAGCCGCCGCGCAAAGGCCTTTCGTCAGGAAATAAGCCGCCGCCGGACCCGACAAATGCGCATCCGCCAGAGTCTGGGCGGCGGAGGCAACGTCCGCGAAGACGGCGGACACTTTCCTGTCCGCGTCATACCACATCTGCAATTCGTCTTTCACTTGAATCATCCTCCAGACGCGGCTAAAAAGAATACTGTATGCCGCACGCCAGCGAAAAAACGGCTTCGCTACGGGATTCCAGCCCCATCATAAAGCCGGAATCCAATCTCAGCGACCAGTTGTCGCCGAAATGGCGGAACATGCCGACGCCGACTGCGGGACCGGCGTCGCCGCCCGCGAAACCGGCCGCGCCGAACGTGAAGAAGGGATCCGTCTTTTCGTACCCCCACCAGTGCCAAAGCCCCTTGAGAGAGGCGCCCGGTTCGTTTTCGGTGCAGAAGGCCGACAGTTCGACCGCGAGGAAATCGCCGGCGTAATATCCGTACCGGACGACCCCGCCGCCGAGTCTGCGCATGTCGCCGCCTCCTTGCGGAAGCACGCACACGCCCTGCGCCGACACGTAGTTGCGTTCGAAATCGTACTCGGCCCAGGAATCCTCCATGGCCGCAGACGCGGTGCCGGGCGCGAGAGCGACGAAAGCGGCGAAGGCGGCAAAGGCGAACACGCGATTCATCCTTCCCCCCTTCCCGAGCGGAAATCTCTTATCCATCCGAGCTCCCTCCTGCGCATCGCCGCCCGCGAGCGGGCGTCCAGGTCGTCGGCGCCGGAAAGATGATCCATCCCGTGCGCCACGTAGAGGAGCAGCTCTTCGAACGGATCGCATCCGGCGTGCGACGCCGCGTATTCCCGCGCGCGCTGGACGTTTACGTAAAGCTCGCCGTACACGCCGGGCGGCTCGTGCGGGAGCGGCTCGTAGCGCTGGGTTATGACGTCGGTGGCGGAAGGATCGCCCATCACCGCTTCATGGACCTCGGAAGAGCCGCCGTCATTCTGGAAAACGACGGCGACCTCCCTGAAAGGCAGTCCGCAACGGGAGGACGACCTTCGCGCAAAGTACGACGCGGCGTCCGAAAGCGCGCGCCTGGGAAAACCCTTCGGGAGTTTCCCTTCGAGCGTCACTGCAGTCCGCATCTCTCCGCCGCGCATCGCGACAGCCTCAGTCGGCGCCAAGGCAAATGCCGTTCTTCTTTATGTCGGACGCGTCGAGAGCGTAGGCCGGATCGATTTCGAGCGGCACGGACGCGTCGACCTTTACGCCGCACGCGTCAAGCCACTTGCGCCACTTCGCCTGGAGGTCCGCCTTGCACGTGGCCGGGGAATCGCCACCCTCCGCGTTCTTGACCGGGGAGAACTCGTCCTTCTGGTCGAAAGCGAGGAACGCCGCGACCTTTGCGTTGGGAAGAATGTCGAAAATGAACTTCTCGAATTTGTATCCGTTGGGTTCGGAAGGCTTGACAACCTTCCCGGACGCGTCCACGAAAGGAATCTTCTTGAACGCGAGATGAAGCGGCATCTGCTTGGACGCCTCACGCTCCAGAAACGCCCTGTCGAACACGTGGATCGCCGGGGAGCCGTAGAGGAAGTAGAGTTTGCCGGACTTGTCCCTGCGGTTGCACTGCTCGTCCGTCATCTCGGTGTATTCGACCATGCGGTGGCAGTCGCCGAACTTCATCGGAACGCCGACTTTCTCCTTGGGATCGCGCTTCGCGCAGAGCTTGAGCGAATACTCGGACTTCTGCATGACGTGGTAGCCGACGAACGCGGGATCGGCGATTTCGACGAGGGGGTTGTCGACCTGGAAGAAAAACACGGACTTGATTCCGCGCTTCTTCATATCTGCCAGCGCGCCGGAGCGCTTGAGCGCCGCAAGGAGCCCGCCATGTCCGTCGGGGCTCATGAATACGTGTCCCGGCGCATCCATGATGATCCGGCCGTCCTTGTCCATCCCCGGCCACATCCCCTGCGTGAAGAAGAACACGTTCTTGGGATCCAGACCGAAATATCCGTTGTCTTCGAAGCACTTGACCGTCGCGGCGTTGTTCGCCTCGCTCGTCATCACGTAGAACGGAATCGGCGCGCCGTACCTGAGCGACCTGGCGTAGATCTTGCGGGCGTGGAAATAGAAAAGAGGTGCGTTCGTGACGGGCCCGATTCCGTAGCAGCCCTTCGGACCGTCGTAGCCGAGGCGGGAGCCCTGTCCGCCTGCCACGAGAAGCGCCGCGACGCGCCCCGCGGAAAGCTCCCTCTCTCCGGCCGCCACCGCCTCCGCGAGCGCCTTGCCTTTGAGAACCGCCACCTTGGGCGCCCTGCCCTTGGAGCTGTCGATGGCGTCGCCTCCGGACGCGAGCGCCTTCCTGCACGCGGCGAGGCTCTTGGCGTCGAGCGTGGCGATCTGTGCGAGAAGCGCTTCGCGCGCCTTCTTTCCGAGCTTGTTCCATCCGGCGAGCAGATGCTCCTGTCCGCACGATTTCAGTTTCTTTTCGGCTTCTTGATAATTCATTTTCGTTCACCTTTCGTTTTTACGGGTTGCAATATCCACCTTTTGTTGTACCAAAACCACTGTCCGGGATGCCGCCGCACCCCTTCGTCTATGAGCCGCATCGCTTCGCGCGTGAGCCGCGCCGACTCTTCGCGCCGGTCCGCCGACGGGTCGGGGCGGAGCGTTCCGAGATGGTCGAACACATGCTTGCCGTTTTCGCGCCGCATCATCGCGACGACTATCGGCGAGCCTGCGGCGGCCGCAAACATCGCGCCCGCGTGGCTGACGTTGGCCTTCCCTCCCAGAAAATCCACTTCGACGTCCGGCGCCGGAGAGCGCAAATCGGGAAGGATGGCGAATGCGCGCCCCTGACGGAGTTTTTCCTTTATCTCGACGAGCGTCCGCGCGCTTCCGCGCTCCACGACGTCTATGTCGCCGTACTGGCGCTTCATCCACGCGTCGATCTTCGGGTTTTTCTGGCGCGCGGCGATCGCGAAAAGCGGGAGACCGTATTTCGCCATCGACCAGGCAGCCATGTACCAGTTGCCCGTGTGCGGAACCATGATCACTACGCCCTTCCCCTCGTCCACGTACCCCTGGAGCCTGTCTTTGTACAGTTTCCCGTCGAGCACGTGAGCGTCCATCCACTCTTTCGTCAACGCCGGCGCGCGCATCATCTCGACGCCCGTTTTCAGGATGTTGGCGAAACTCGACAGCGCGATTTCCTCCAGTTCCCCGCGCGGCTTGTCAGGAAAGACGGAACGCAGGCGCTCCATCGTCCTCTCGCGCTTGACGCCGAAAACGCAGACCGCCAGGCGTGCGAATGCGTCCGCCAGGACAATGGCGAACGAGTACGGAATCGCATTGACAAGGCCGCACGCCGCGCGGAGCATGGCGTACTCGAAGCCGATGACGAAACCGCTCTTGGCTGCCATCAGACGGATCCGGACTAGAGTTTAAGCGATTCGGCGCGGCGGCATGCGTCGGCTATCGCCTTGCAGACGGCGCGGGAAGTTATGGTGGCGGACGTGATGGCCTCGATTTCTCCGCCGTCCTTCTTGACTTTGAGCGTCGCGCCGTCCTTGCCGGCGAACTGCGAGGAGAAGCTCTCTTCGACAAGTTTCATGCCGAGGCCGGGAGTTTCGGCGGCGGCGAGTTTCCTGTAGGATACGACCGTTCTGCGATCCGCTTCGAAGCCCACCATCAATTCGATGTCGCCGCCGTAGCCGCCCGCGTCCACGCCCTTCACGGCGAACCCGGCGATTGCGCCGGAAGCGTCACGCCCGACGAATGCGTCATCCGTGGCCTTCTCGACATTGACGACAGACGCCGGCATCACCGCACGCGCAGCGGCGATCTTGTTGTTTTCCTTCGTCTGCGCGATCGGATCCGCCGTTTTCGCGTTCACGAAAGCCAAAACCGCAGCGCAGACCGCGGATATGGCGGTCAGACTTGCCAAAAGAGAAATTGTCTTCTTCATCGTTGTTCCCGATTTTTTCTTTTGTATAATAATATACCATAAAACTGCAAAAATTTACAGAAAAAACAGTTTCAGCTATTCGGTCTCGGGGGATATGTTACCCCAGTCAGGATGGAGCCTGGCTGACGAATACGAGAACCGGGCGCGAGACGGTTATCTCGACGCGCGGCGAAACGGCGCGGTTCAAGGTCGCGCAGTACAGGTTGCGGAATTCCACGCCGTCAAGCGGCCATTCCAGCCCTTTGGAGGATGCGACGGTCTGCGGATCCGGCGCGAATATGGATACGGCGGCACCACGTTCGGTTTCGAATACGCGAACGCCGTCGACGGGATAGAACGTTCCATGGTCTGTCGCCAGCTCCACTCCCAGATCGAGCGCCCTGAACACGTTGCCTATCGAATGATCCTCGCGTTTCCCCGTCGCCCCTGCGACGACTATTCCGCTCCACCCCTTTTCGCGGCAGTAACGCACCGCTTTCTCGAGATCGTTCGTTTCCTGTTCTGGAATGCGGACGACGCCGGAGAAATTCCCTTTCAACGAATCAAGATCGCCGACGACAGCGTCAGGAACGCGTCCCGTGCGCTCCAGAAGAATGTCCGCAGCTCCGTCGCAGCAGACGATTCTGTCCGCCGCCTCAAGCGCATTCCAGCCCGGGGACCCGGAGGACGGGAAATCGCCTGCGGCGAGAACAACCGTCTTCACGCCTGCATATCCTTCTTGGCTTCGACGCCCCTCTCCAATATCGCATGGAGCGCGGCGGCGTCTCCGGATGAAATCGCATCGCGCATTCCGGAAAGTCTGCCTATGTATCCGTCGAGAACGGGGAGAAGAGCTTTCGCGTTCGCCAGGAACAGTTCGGTCCAGACGTCGGGATCAGGCGCGCCCACGCGAACCATGTCCCTGAAACTCCCTGCCGAAAAGCCGGAATGCCTCGCGGACAGGGGATTGCGGACGTACGCCGACGATATTATGTGGCACAGCTGGCTCGTGTACGCTATGAGACGGTCGTGCGCTTCTGGCGAAGTTTTCACGGTGCGCGCGAAACCGAGCGCGGAAAAATATTTTTCCAGGCGCTCCAGCAACTGCGGCGGCGTGCCGCCGTAGGGCGTCAGGATCATCGACGCGCCGTCGAAAAGATTTTCGCACGAATTGCCGTAGCCGGTTTTCTCCTTCCCGGCCATCGGGTGTCCGGGGATGAAATACCTGCCCGGCCCTCCAGGGCAGAGCGAAAGCTCCCGGACGATCGCCTCCTTCACGCCGACGATATCGACGACGGCCGCGCCTTCCTTCAGTTTGCCCGAACGGAAGACGTCGCGTATCTTCGGCACCGTCGCCGACGGCGGCAGCGCCACGAAAACGATGTCGAACGACGACAGATCCGGAACTTCGGCGCGCCCCCTGAACACTTCGGCGCGGAATCCCGCCCGGAGCGCGGCCTTTTCGACAGAACCGCCGATCAGCCCTTTGCCTATGACCGCCGTATCCATGCGCGAACTTCCCGGATCAAAGGCGTATCTTCCCGGAAGCGAGTTCTTCGCGGTACGAACGGATCGTCATTTCGAGCCCTTTTTCAAGCGGTATCTCGCTCTTCCATCCCAGAGACCTGATGAGGGAAGTGTCGCAAAGCTTGCGCGGAGTACCGTCGGGCTTTGACGAATCCCACACGATTTCCGCATTCGATCCGACCGCCTTGGCTACCATTCCGGCAAGTTGCCGGATCGTCACTTCCTCGCCGGAGCCCACGTTCATCAGATCCGGCGGATTCTCCAGACCGAGCGCGAAAAGGCACGCGCCCGCAAGATCGTCGACGTGCAGAAATTCCCTCGTGGCGCTTCCCGTGCCCCAGAGAACCACTTTGCCGCGCGCAGTGTCGAACTTTCTCACGAGCGTCGGCAGGACGTGTCCGTTTTCAATATCGTAGTTGTCGCCCGGTCCGTACAGGTTGGTGGGCATGAGCGAATGGTAGACGAGCCCCCTTTCGCGGCGGATGAACTCGCACAGCTTGAGACCCGATATCTTCGCAAGCGCATATCCCTCGTTCGTCTTTTCGAGAGAGCCGGACAGCAGAGCGTCCTCCCTTATCGGCTGCGGCGCGAGACGCGGATAGATGCATGTGGAGCCGAGGAACAGCAAACGTTTGACGCCGTGCCTGGCGGCCGACCACACCGTGTTCATCGCTATCATCGCGTTCTCGTAGAGGAACGACGAATTGGCTCTGGAATTTGCGCCGATTCCTCCGACCCTCGCGGCCGCTATGACTGCGACGTCCGGCCGCTCGCTCGCGTAGAACGCGTCGACCGCGGCCGGATCGGTCAGATCCAGTTCGCGGTGGCTGCGGACGACGATATTCGGGTATCCGTCCTTCGCCAAACGCCGCACCACGGCGGATCCGACCATGCCGTTGTGTCCGGCGACGTAAATTTTCGAATTCGCGTCCATCATATCGACTTTACCGCCCTCTCCTTTTCGGCCAGTTTGAGGTCGGCGTCGACCATCATCTCCACAAGTCCGCGGAATTTGACTTTCGGCTCCCAGCCAAGTTCGGTGCGCGCCTTCGTCGCATCTCCAAGCAGCTGGTCGACCTCGGTCGGACGCACGTACCTTGCGTCGTATTCGACGTAATCGCGCCAGTCGAGTCCGACGCGGTCGAACGCGAGCTGGAGAAACTCCTTGACGGAATGCATTTCGCCGGTCGCAAGGACGAAATCGCCGGGCTTGTCGTGCTGAAGTATCTTCCACATGCCCTCGACGTAATCCCCCGCGAACCCCCAGTCGCGCAAAGCCTCGATATTTCCCATATACAGCTTGTCCTGCAAACCGCACTTGATCCGTCCCACGGCGCGGGTGATCTTTCTCGTGACGAACGTCTCGCCCCTGCGCGGCGATTCGTGGTTGAAAAGGATTCCGTTCGAGCCGAAAAGCCCGTACGCCTCGCGGTAGTTCCTCACGGCCCAGTACGCGTAAAGCTTCGCCACCGCGTAAGGACTGCGCGGATAGAAAGGCGTCGTCTCCTTCTGCGGAACCTCCTGCACCAGACCGAAAAGTTCGCTGGTGGAAGCCTGGTAGAAGCGGGTTTTCCCCATCCGTCCCGTGAGGTGTATCGCCTCAAGAAGACGCATCGCGCCGATCGCGTCCACGTCGCCCGTGAACTCTGGAGAATCGAACGACACCCTGACGTGGCTCTGCGCCGCGAGATTGTATATCTCGTCGGGTTCGGTCTCGTATACGAGCCTCGTCAGATTCGAACTGTCGGAAAGATCCCCGTAGTGGAGAAAAAGCTGCCGTCCGTTCACATGGGGGTCCTGGTAGAGATGTTCTATCCGGCCCGTGTTGAAGGTGGATGCGCGGCGGACGATTCCGTGCACCTCGTACCCCTTGGATATTAGAAGTTCCGCCAGATACGATCCGTCCTGGCCCGTTATGCCCGTTATCAGCGCTTTTTTCATATTCTGTTGTCCCAGTTTTTGAATACAACTTCCTGTCCGTTGGCTTTTATCGCCTCGTAGACCTCTTTCGGAGGGCGTCTGTCCGAAAGCGTAAACTGCGCCGTGTCGCCAGTCTGTTCGAGTACGGCGTATCCGCCCGGCACGACTCTCGAACCAGCGCTCATGTTGTCCGCCGCAGACTGCACGATTCTGTCGCGAAACGCCGGCGCCTCGCGCGTCGAAACCGTCATGCAGCATTGCGGGAAAGCCGCCCGGAACGCGTTCATCATCAGTTCCACATCCCTTTCGCCGACGGGGAATTCCGGCTGGAAACCGCCGCCTTCCGTCGGACAGAAACGCGGGAATGCGAACTGTATCTTAGCCTGGTAGCATTCCTTCATCAGATAGATCGCATGCGCCGCGAGACTCGCCGCCTCCGCGCGCCACGGAGAAAGACCGAGGAGAAACGCGCAGCCGAGCTGTCTGAACCCCGCGCGCCCCGCCCTGAGCTGCGTCCAAAGGCGGAATTCGTAGTTGCTCTTCGGCCCGGCCGGATGGAAATAGGCGTAGCGCTCGCGGTCGTACGTCTCCTGGAAGCACGTCAAAGCCTCGTACCCCGCCGCAAAAAGTCTACGGTAGGCGTCCTCGGTCTGCGGAGCCACTTCGAGCGACAGATTGGAAAAGCGCTTTTTCAGGCATCGCCCGACATCGGCTAGATGCTCTACCGTGTTGACGCGCGGATCCTCCCCGGCGACGACCAGCACGGAATCGATTCCGGAGGAGCGTATGGCGTCAGCCTCTTTCTCTATCTCGGGGATGGAGAGATTGCGTCTGACGGTTCCGGTGTGCTGGGAACGGAAATCACAGTACCTGCACGAATTGATGCAAGTGTTGCCGATGTAGAGGGGTGCGTACACGCTTACGGTTTTTCCGTAGTAGCGCCGCCGCTCGACGGCGGCCCTTTCGCGGATATCGTCGAAAAACGCATACGCGGCGGGGGAAATCATGTTCAAAAGGTCGAAGAACCCCGGCTTGGCGGACGCGACGCTCGCCGCGACCATGTCCGGAGTCACGCGATCGAAATATCCGTCGATTTCTTCTTTTGTATATTTCAGCAGAGGAAACATTTTGTATTTCAGTTTTTATGGTGCACGCAATTATATCAAATCCTGGAGATTATATCAAAGAAACATGAAAGAAAAACGGCCGGCGGCGCGGCGGCGGGATCAATCCTGCCGCGTCATCCATTTCGCGGTGTCGGTTTCGCCGCCGTCCTCGTTTGCGTCCAGTACCGCATCGACGACAGACTGTTCCGCCCTGTAGAGCGAAAAAGAAACTTTCGCGTCGCCGGCGCTCTTGAGAACGCGGATGCCGCAGTTTGCAGCTTTCACAGGCTCCCGGAGAAGGCGGATGCGTTTGATGCCGATCGATTTGCCGCTCAATACCGCCCTGCCGTCCGCCAGGAACTCCCACTCGTCGACAAGTTCTCCGCCGGACACGTCTTCGCGCATGACGACAATGTTGAAACCGGACGACTGGGCCGCCGGACCGCCGGCCTTGACTTCGTTCGCGAAAAGAATCTTCCTGAACTCTCCGAAGCGCTTGAGCGCCAGAACATCGTCATCGCAGAGTCTGCCTTCCTTGTTCGGGGCGATGCCGATATTCATCGTGCCTCCGTTGCCGACGGTACCGACGTATATCTTGGCCAGATACAAACCGCTCTGTGTCGTCCCTTTTTCGCTTTCGTGGTAGAACCATCCTTTGCGCAGCGGGAAGTCCGCCTCCGCAACCTTGAACTCCTTTCCTCCGGGAAGTCCCGTGTTGATGATGTTTTTATAGTCCGGGTTGCCGTACTTGCCGTCCACGACGCCTCCGCACGGGTCGATGGTCGCGCGCGAATCGGGATCGAGATACCCTCTTTCGTTTCCGGGCCAGCGCAAGTCTCCGGCCTCCTCTCCGCAGAATATCGACACCCCCGGCTGGAGCGCGCGGACGAAGGAGAATATTTCATCGAAGCGGTAGTATCCGGCTCCTATCTTGCGCTTTTCGCGGGCGCCGCCGTAGTAGCCGTCCCCGCCGTTCGCCCCGTCGAACCACATTTCAAATACCGGACCGTAGCGGCCGTCGAGAAGCTCCTTGATCTGGGCATGGTAGATTTCGACGTACTTGTCCGTCGCATAGAAGGCGCTGTTGCGGTCCCACGGAGAACAGTAGACGCCGAACATGAGCCCGGCCCTGCGGCACGCCTGCTCCATTTCCTTCACATAGTCTCTTCCTGTTCCCCATTCCCCATTCCCCGTTCCCCGCCAAAACGGAGTTTTGGTAATATTGTGCTCCGTCGTTTTTGTCGGCCACAGACAGAATCCGTCGTGGTGTTTGGCGACGAGCACAAGTCCGCACAGCCCGCCGGCCTTGCACGCCCCGACGATCTGGTCCGCGTCGAAGGCGGACGGATTCAGCATCGCGGGATCCTCGTCGCCATACCCCCACTCGCGGTCGGTGTACGTG
Source organism: Verrucomicrobia bacterium UBA3841 (assembly GCA_002392765.1). Lineage (GTDB taxonomy): Bacteria > Verrucomicrobiota > Kiritimatiellia > RFP12 > UBA1067 > UBA1067. The sequence goes on from DGHT01000026.1 coordinate 20,568, forward strand.
TTGAGACCCCAGTGGACTATGCCGTAAACCTCTTTTTCGGCGGCGATCCTCTCAAGCATCGGAGCGCGCGGTGCCGGACGGGACGCGAATGCCGCGCCATGCACGGCGGCGGCAAGGATTGCGGCGCACAGAAGCGCGCGAGGGAAGAACCGTGCTGCTTTTTTCATTTTCATTCTCCTTTTATTCGAGTGTTCCGTGATGATGCGCACGCCGGAAATCAACCGCGCACGCCGTTCCAGTTTTCGAAGCGTTTGCGCGCGAGAGCCTTGTATTTCGCGCCCGACCCTCCGTTCACGAACGGATCGATCGATATTCCGCCGCGCGCGGCGAACTTTCCGTACACTTCCATGTACTTCGGTTTGAGAAGTTTCGCCAAATCGTCGTATATGACGTTGATCACGTCTTCGTGGAAGTCGCCGTGGTTGCGGAATCCGAAAAGGTACAGTTTCAGCGATTTCGATTCCACCAGTTTCCCGTCCGGGATGTACCGTATCGAAAGCGTCGCGAAATCGGGCTGGCCCGTCTTGGGACAGAGGGTGGTGAATTCCGGTGCGGTGAAAACGACCCAGTAGTCGCGATCTGGATGCGCGTTCGAAAACGTCTCCAGGACGGAGGCGTCGTACGTGGACGGAATATCCGATTTTGCGCCAAGATGCGCAAGGCAGTCTAGATCTTTTCTCATGTCATCCTCCTGAAAATGCGTATTCTCGATTTGCCGTACATCCGGTCTCTGAGCATGTCCCAGCCGGAAATCCCGGCCGGAAGCGGAGCGGAGGCGGTTTCGGCGACAAAGAGTCCGCCGGGACGCACGACGCCGCGCGCGGCGAGCGTGGAGAGGAAATCTTCCGAAACGATTTCGCCGCCGAGCGCGTACGGCGGATCCGCGAACACTATACCGAAACCGGGTCCCGCATACGTCCGGATCCAGCGGAAAGCGTCGGCGCACACGACCTGCGCCCCGGCGGCGGAAAATTTTCCGATGTTCCTTCGCGCTGTCGCGGCATGGCGCGGATCGCACTCGACAAGCGTCGCCGACGCGGCGCCGCGCGAAAGCGCTTCGATACCAACGGCGCCGGAGCCCGCGAACAGATCGAGAAAGGCGCAGCCGCCCAGTTCGGGCGCAAGTATGCCGAACAGCGACTCGCGCACCCTGTCCTGCGTGGGCCTCAAGTCTCCTGTCGGCGGGACTTCTACCGTCCTGCCCCCGTACAATCCCGCGACGATTCTCATGGCGAATATACGGCGCAGCTGTCGGCCGTCTCCCAGACCTTGACGCTGACTATGCCCGGAACGAGAGGCTCGAGCGTTTCGTAGAAATGCCGGGCGAGGTTTTCGGCCGTCGATCTGAACGGAACTGGAGCAGTCCTCATGCCGTGGCGCTCCACAACGGCTGCGATTTCGCATTCCCCCGCCGAAGCGGTGTTGTATATGAACGCATGGTCGAAGCGTCCGCATATCGACTCCACGGCGATGTTCTTGAGATCTTTGAAATCCATCACCATTCCGCCCGGGCCGGTGGATTCGCAGGAGACGGAGACATCGACCCTGTACGTATGTCCGTGGAGGTTTTTGCAGAGGCCCCCGTGGTCGGTGAGAATGTGCGCCGCGTCGAACCGTATCGTCTTGGTGACAGTCGTCATGGCTGGATCCCCTTTCCTTTCTGTCCGAAATCCGGCTGCCGCCTGCCGAGGAACGATTTGCGCCCGTTTTTGCGCCCGCGGCGTTTCCTGCCGCCGCTTCTGCGCCCGTCCGCGTCCTGCGCAGGCGTTCCTTCGGGCGGACGGTCCGGCGGGAATCCCGCCGCAGGCACGTAGGGATGCGAATCGTCGATGCGGATCGTCTTGCGGATGAACCTTTCCACCGACTTGAGCTGTCCGCGCTCTTCGGGACTTGTGAAACTGACAGCCGCGCCGCATTCGCCGCGCCTGGCCGTGCGTCCGATCCTGTGGACGTAGCTTTCCGTCTCGAGGGGGAGCTCCATGTTCACGACGCACGACACGTCGCTGACGTCTATGCCGCGGCTTGCGATGTCGGTCGCCACGAGAACGCGCACGTCGCCGCGCTTGAACGCCTCCAGCGCGCGCGTTCTCTGGTTCTGCGTCTTGTCGGAATGGATGGTTGCCGACGCGATGCCGGATTTGAGAAGCTTGCGAGACACCCTGTCCGCCCCGTGCCGCATCTTGGTGAACACGATGACTTTCGTCCATTCGGGGTGTTTTTCGAGCAGCCACTTCAGAAGCGCGTCTTTGCGGCTCTTGTCCACTATCATGGCGGACTGCTCGATCTTTTCGACCGTCACCGTCTCCGGCTCGACGGAAACCTCCACCGGATCGTGCGTCATCTCCCTTGCGACCGCGCGCATTTTTTCCGGAAGCGTCGCCGAGAAGAACATCGACTGGCGCTTCGCGGGCAGTTTCGAAATTATCCGTTTGATGTCCGGCATGAATCCCATGTCCATCATTCTGTCGGCCTCGTCGAGGACGAAACACTCGACGCGGTCGAGAAAGAGGATTCCCTGGCACATCAGATCTATCAATCTTCCCGGACAGGCGACGACCGTCTCCGCGCCTTTCTTGATGTCTTTGACCTGTCCGCCCTGCGGAACGCCGCCGAACACGCACGCGAACGGCAGGTTGCAGTACTTTGAATAGTCGCGCACGTTCGCTGCGGTCTGCGCGGCGAGTTCGCGCGTCGGCGACAGGACGAGCGCCCTGGGGTGGCCGATCTGCCGCGGACGGCGGACCTTGACCAGACGGTTCAGAATGGGAAGCATGAACGCGGCGGTTTTGCCGGTTCCCGTCTGGGCGGACCCCACGATGTCGCGTCCGTCGAGCGCGGGTCCCACCGTCTGCTCCTGGATAGGCGTCGGACGCTCGTATCCGACGTCTTTTATGGCTTTTTGCAACGACTGGTCGAGCCTGCCGAAAACCGTCCCTTCAAACATGTCTCCCCCTTCCATTACGCTACGCGCACGCGCTTGGATTCCGCGCGTCCAGAACATTGTCCACGATTCTGTCAAGCGGCGAACCGTCCGTCTTCAAACGCGAAAGCGCCAGTTTCAGCGCCGAAAGCGTACTGCTGCGGGTCGCGGCGTCGCGCAGCAGCACGTCTATGCCCGACGCAACCGCCCTGGCGGTGAAATCGCCCTGCAAAAGCTCTGTCATCGGCTGCGGCCCCTCTTCGCCGGTCTTTTCCCAGATTATGTTGACAAGCCCTATGTGCCGCACTCCTTTTATGACGCGCCTTGCGAACCAGGCGAGAAGCGGGCCGACCTTGTATACGAGAATCGTGGGGCAGCCTGAGAGAGCCGATTCGAGCGTCGCGGTCCCCGATGCGACGACTGCGGCGTACGAAGAAGAAAGGACCTTGCGGGCGCAGCCAGAGACCACCTCGACATGCGCATGCGTCTTCCCCACTATCGACTCGATCTCCTTCAGCGCGGCGGGATTCGCGGCGGGGACTGTAGCCTGCACGTCACGGAGCATCGAGGCCGCCTTGATCATCACCGGGAGATTCTTTCGTATCTCGCCGATCCTGCTCCCCGGAAGAAGCGCCACTTTGAACGGCGGCGCCGGAAGCGCGCCGCCTGCGGCGGCGCTGCCGAACTCCTCGACCAGCGGATGCCCGACGAACTCGGCGAAACCAGGTTTGAAAAGCGAAGGTTCGAACGGCAGGAAACAGCACAGCCTGTCGACAGACTCCTCGATGCGCGGAATCCTGCCGGACTTCCACGCCCACACCTGCGGACACACGACATGCACCGTTCTTACGCCTTTCGATTTGGCGTAGCGGCAGATTTTGAGATTCATTCCGGGATAGTCGATCGTGCATACGACGTCGGGCTTCCATTCGTCGACCGCGCGCTCCATCGTTTTCTTGACGCGCAGGAAATACCGTATGCGCTTTAACACCTCCCAGAATCCCATGACGGCGAGATCGGACGTCTTGAATCCGTATTCGCCGTATCCGCGCACTTCGCATCCCGAAAGCCTTTCACGGATGCGCCTGGCGTATATCATGCCGGATTCTTCGCCGGCGAGCAGAAGTACTTTCATATCTCCGGCCTCAGAGGAGCCTTGGGGAGCCCCGAATCGAAACCTACGACGGAAATGCCGTGGCGGTTGGCGTATGCGACAGTGCTTTCACGGTCGAGCATCACCAGTCTTCCCGCCTGGAACGCGAGAACCGTGGCGCCGGCGCGCTTGACGACCTTCAGCGTCTTGACGCCGACGACGGGAATGTCGAAGCGCATGTCGTGCCCGACGCGCGCCGCCTTGAACACCACCGCCCCTTTGCCGCCGAGCTTTCCGCCGCGTTTGATCGCCGCATTGGTGCCCTCGAACGCCTCGACGGAAAGCACCATTCCGCTTTTGACCATGACCGTCTGTCCGATGTCGTGGCGGCCCACGTCCGCCGCTACCGACATCGCGTGGCGGATGTCGGCCATCTCGGCTTCAGTAGGGGCACGCTCCGTGAGCACGCCTTCGCCGGGGATCGAATCGTCCATGTAAAGGCTCGCCGGCAGAACCGGCACGCCGGCGTCGGCGAATTTCTCGACGAGTTTTGTGAATATCGTATGCGCGTTCTTGACGGGGAGTTCCGCGAGCCAGGCCTTGACTTCGTCGTCGAACCGCCCGCGGAAAAGCGAGAGTGGATTCACCTGTCCGGCCAGAATCGCGCCCTCGTATCCGTTCTCCCCCACCCATCTTATGCCGGCGGCTATGCTGCCGATCGTTATCCAGTGGACATGGTCGGCCGCCTTGACGGTCGCCCGGGACGTGGAGCTTTTTATCGCGACGATGTCCACCGTCTCGACGCCAGCCTTCTTCGCCCCTTTAGCAAGGAGCCCGGGATAACTGCCGCTGCCGGCTATGATGACGAGTTTGCGCATCCCCTTGCGTCTCACATGTTCGAGATCACGGCTTTGATGCGCCTGACGCCCGCGGAGGACGACTGCTCTTTCTGGATTTTGAATCCGCCGAGTTCTCTGGTGTTGGACACGTGGGGCCCGCAGCATATCTCCTTGGAGACGTCGCCGATCGTGTAGAGCGTCACTTCTTCGCCGTACTTCGAACCGAAAAGCGCCATCGCGCCTTCTTTCTTCGCCTCCTCGACGGTCGTCGTCTTTTTCACGACGTCGATGCCGTCGGCGATCCACTTGTTCACAAGAGCCTCGACCTCGCGTATCTGTTCGTCCGTCATCTTTTCGGGCCAGGTGAAATCGAACCTCAGGCGTTCGGCTGTGATGTTGGACCCCTTCTGGTTCGCGGAAGGACCGAGCACCTTGTGGAGCGCGGCGTGCAGAAGATGCGTCGCGGTGTGCATGCGCGTGACAACCTCGCTGTTGTCCTGAAGGCCCGCCTTGAAGGAACCTGCGCTAGTCGTCCTGGAAAGCTCCTGGTGCTTGCGGTTCGCCTCGTCGAAGCCTTCCTTGTCCACGGTGAGTCCGGCCTTGTCGGCCATCTCCAGCGTCATTTCGAACGGAAAGCCGAACGTGTCGTACAGTTTGAAGGCCGTCTTTCCGCTGATCTGCGTCTGGCCGTGGAGCTTGAGCTGCTCCGCGACCTTGTTGAACATGGCCTCTCCCTTGTCGAGCGTCTGGTTGAAGCGGTTCTCCTCCGCTTCGAGATCGGCCTTGCACTGGGAAAGGTTCGCTGCGAGTTCCGGATAGACGTGGGCGTACTTGTTTGAAATCGTCTCGGCGAGCTTGGGCGTGAAACCGGGGGGGATGCCGAGCTGGCGTCCGTAGCGGACGGCGCGGCGGATGAGACGGCGGAGGACGTAGTTGGCTCCTACGTTGCCGGGCTTCACTCCGCCTTTGGGGTCGCACAGTATGAACGTCGCCGTGCGCATGTGGTCGGCGACGATCCGGCGGGCGCGGAGGACCGACTCCTCGTCCATGGCCTGTTCGCCGTTCCCGGCCCCCTGTTCCCTCAACGCGTCTATCGCCGCCATGATCGGCGCGAAGATTTCCGTGTCGTACACTGTCGGCGCGCCGGAAAGCATGCAAACCGTTCTCTCGACGCCCATGCCCGTATCGACGTTGTGGCGGCCGAGCGGGACGAATTTGCCGTCGGCCGTCTTCATGTACTGCATGAAAACGTCGTTCCAGATTTCAATGAATTTTCCGCAATGGCAGCCCGGTCTGCAGGCGTCGCAGCACTTGGGCTTCCCGGTATCGATGAACATTTCGGTGTCCGGACCGCAAGGGCCGGTCGTGCCGGCCGGGCCCCACCAGTTGTCCTCGCGAGGCAGACGGTATATCCTCTCGTCCGGGATGCCGAGCCCCCTCCAGATGGATGCGGCCTCTTCGTCGGCGGGAATGTACCCGTCCTCGCCCTCTTTGCCTTCCCCGGCGAAAACCGTCACCGACAGCTGGTCGGGGGAGAATCCGAGTTTGGATGTAAGAAACTCGAACGACCACGAAATCGCTTCTTTCTTGAAATAATCGTTCAGCGACCAGTTGCCCAGCATCTCGAAGAAAGTGAGATGGGCCGAATCGCCTACGGCGTCGATATCGCCCGTGCGGACGCATTTCTGCACGTCCGTAAGCCGCGTCCCGCCCGGATGCGGCATTTCGCCCATCAGATAGGGAACGAGCGGATGCATGCCGGCGGTTGTGAAAAGGACGGTCGGGTCGTTTTCCGGAATCACCGACGCTCCGGAGATTATCTTGTGCCCCTTCGATTCGAAGAACTTGAGATATGTTTCGCGGAGTTCGTCCGCAGTAAGTCTGTTCATGGTTTCTTTCCGATTTTTTGTATGTTTGAATATTCTATCAAAAATATGCGATTGTGTAAATTCCAGAAAATCAAGGGCGCAGGGTTTCGCAGTTTGCGCATTTGAATTGACGCATGTCATACGGCATGGACTCTGGCCGTCCAGGCCTGGGCATCGCCGGTTATTCCGGCCTGTACTCTATCGGGAACCAGGTGCGGTAGAAGTTGTCGCGGGTCCAGGAGTCGCCGGCGGAGGCGTAGTCGCAGAAGAACACGGTCGAGGGGTTGCTCGCTTCGGGATTCTCCGTGTGCGAGCCAATCGGCAGCGTCGCGGAAAACGCCATCCAGATGTCGTCGGACGGTGTGCGAACCGATGCAAACGCCGACATCGCCTGACCGTCCTTGATCCCTCTTCTAAACGGCTCCGCCAAGTCGCCGTCCGCAAAGCGGCTGTCGCGTGCGAGCAGCACGGGGCCGCGCGTAAAGGCGACGTGGTGGTCGCGCGTGTGCGCGACTACCGGCATGTCGAATTTAATCTCAATGATATCGCCAAGCTTCCAGTCGCGGTCAATCGTGAAGTAGCCACCTGCCCTAACGCCGTCAAGCGCCTTGCCGTTCAGCTTCACCGCCGTCTTCGCACTCCACGCGGGGATGCGCAGACGCACAGGCGCCGAGCCCTCCGTGTGGCTGGCGATCCTGACATAATCCGTCCTGGGATAAAGCGAGTACATGTCAAACGCGACCTTGCGCCCGCCGGAAAGTCCGCCTTTCACAAGCGCGGAGGAATAGAAGTTGAACGTCGCGACGTCGCCGCGCGTCGTGAAAAGTTCCTTGAGGAAGCATAGGAATCCGCGCGGACCGTTCGCCGTGCAGCAGTCGGTATGCATGAAGCAGTGGTTCATGCCATGCCAGCGGTTGCCGGTCAATGGCGTGTACGCGGCAAATTCGCCGCCATCCAAGCGCAGCGCACCAAGATAGGCGTTGTAGAAAGTGCGCTCGATCTGATCCGCCCACTTCGGGTCGTCCGTTGTTTCCAACAGCTTTTCGCAAAAGCGCATCCACGTCGTCGTCACGCACGTTTCCTGAAGGTGGATATACGGAAGATGCTGTTTTTTCGCTCCATGAAACCACGCCTCGCTCGATGCGCACCCTCCCGCAAGGTTCACTTCTTCCCGGACGATATCCTCAGCAGTCATCACCGCCGCCTTCAGAATATCCTCCACTCCACCATTCACATCTCCTCCACTCTTAACTCCTCCACTCTTAACTTCGACGTAGTCGAGCAGCCCTTGATAGCAGCTCATCATTTCGTACGCCTTGCTTCTTCCGTGCTTGCAGACGTACGCCCATTCGCCGCCGCCCCTGAAATCAGGCTCATTGCGGTCCGCGACCGAAACGCCTTTGAGAGCGAGATCGATGAGCCGAGGCCCCTTCTCAGGCTCCGTCATGCCCTTGACGATGTACGTCGCGAAATCGAGATATTTTCGCGCGGCGTCCTCGCCGTCTTTCGCGGAAACTCGCTTGTAGAGCCAGACAACCGGTTCCAAAATCGACGAACTGGCGTAGCCCGACCAGTTGCCGGTCTGCCACAGCTCGCGCCCGCGCTTTCCATTCGGGCCGATCTCGGCGATGACGTAATCGCAAAGCCGCTTCGCCGCCTCCAGCGCACGTTGCGCCTGTTCCCAGTTTCCTGTTGCCTGTTCCCCATCATAATAATGCAACAGTCCCATCATCGTGTACTTCATCCCCCAGACGTCCCAGCCCTCGCCGCAGCGCAACTCGTCGGGGTAGTTGCCGATGTAGCCGCTAGACTCCTGCGACGCGAGCATCCGCTCCATGCCGCGCTCGATCTTGGAGCAAAGCTCCTCCGCAACTTTACACTTTACACTTTCAACTTTACACTTCCCGTCGGTTGCGTATCGTAAATACGCAACCGACGAGTGCATCCACTTTCCCCAAAACTCGGTCTGCCACCAGCCCTTAGTCTCGGTCTTCTCCATGAACGGCGCAGTGATGTAATCGACGTCTCGTGCGGCGACATGCCGCTCGATCATCGTATCAAGCCGCTCGCCGAGACGCCCCTTGAGCCGCACATCGCCGATGTTGCCAAGCGAATCGCCGAGCGCGGCGAACGCAACCGCCGCCGCCAATATTGTTCCGCAGAGGATTCTCATTTTCATTGTATTTCCTCTTTTCTTCATCACGCCGCCGCCCTTCTAATATTTTGCCACCTTTGGGCAACGCAACTTATTTTGCGTTTTGCGTTGCTTTGCGTTGCCGAATATCTCAAGTCGCTCTGCCATTCGAATGTTCTCATTTGTTTGGCCACAACGGACAGGAGAAGACAGAAGAATATCGGTAAAAGTTTGCCGCGTCACCCCCTTGCGCCCAAAGATAATATTTGGTACAATACCAACCAAACCCCTTGATGGGTTGTAAACCGACCGCTGAGCCTCGGCGATGCGGTGCAGGGCCGGGCGAATGTCCGGCCCTTGCCTTTCTGAAAGATGCGGAAGACTCAGAAATCCAATTCTACGGGGAATAGGGAAACTATTGCCGACGGATTTCTTACAGATATCTGGATATGCGAGTGATCGTAGAAACGCGAATTTGGAAACACAGGCTCTCCCTCGACAAACGGACAGCGCACCGTGTCGCAAGGCAAACCAAGCTCCGTTTCCGCATGAGCTGTCGCCGTGTTTATGACAAGACAATCGAGCCTGTGCAGCAACTTGCCATTGGTCGGCAGTTTGACACCTGAATCTACCAACGCCTGATAGGTGCGCCCAAGAATCTGATACGTGTCGACATCCATCAAATCCAAACAATGTCCCAGATTTATTCTTGCACCAAGAACTGCCGCATTGTCCTGTCCAAACTTCTTCACAGCCCACTCCAGGGCTCGTACAGGAGCGCCTTCCCAGAAATAAATGCCACTTCCCAGCCAGTCGTAATCGTTTTCGCTTGAAGTCAAGGACACGCCATCTGCATGCAAAACAGCATCCGCCACATCGCGGGAGCATCCATGAAAACCAAAGACCGATTCGATGCGTGGAGGCATCATGACTTACATCGGGATAACGGTCAGTCTCCCGTTGCGAGAGCGTTGGAGGCCAACAGACGCCAGATAAGCTCTTGCACCATCGTGCGTGGCACATTGCCTGCGGATAAAATCTGGCAACCCGTCCAGCGTTCTGTCGCGGACGATTCGTACGGGCCTTTTCCTGCAGACCCCCTTGGGTATTGCCATCGTACACATATCGCAGACTCCTCTCTTCCTTGCACGTGGTAGTATACCAAATCTCAGGAATGCTGACAATGGTCGCACGATCCACCGCCCTCCGGCGTGGGCGTAGTCCGCCTCTTCTGCGGCGGGCAAAAGCAACTGATTCTCTCGCTCCGCGCCTCATGGCTTCGCGCATGCGCCCGCAACCGCCGCCGCGAGAATTGTTCCGCATAGCGTTCTCATTTTACTTCCTTTCCATTCGCTTTAACCGATCCGATGTTTCCACGCCGCCTTACGTTGACGGGCGGCACCGAACGAAACTCGATGTCGCGGACTTCCTGTCCAGGCACAGTCGTGAAAAGCTCCGCAACGAGCGGCGGAGTGAAGCCGGGGAACGCGAAGTTCTCGAACACGACAGCGCGGATGAGCGAACGGTAGCCGGACGGATCGGCGACTTCCACGAAATTCTGGTTGCCGTGATCTTCCCTTGGATGCGGACAGACGATATACGCTAACGTCAGCTCCTTCGCAAACGAGTCGCCGGGATAGCGCATGTCGTCCGTCTTCTGAATCGCATAGTTGAGCGGCAAGCCGTCCATGTCAATCTCGATATTCGAGAACCTTATATCTTCAATGCGCGTGTCTGCGCTGCCGCACGTGTCCGATATCTGCACGGGTTCGCTCATCACATTGAGAAACGCACAGTCCCTGACCTCGATGTTGCGGAACTTGTTCGCGTAAGGCGGCGACCACAACTTGAAGGACGCTCCCCAATCGCACCACAGGCGGCAATCCTCGAAGGTTATGTCCTCGGCGACGTAGCTGCGCGTGTCCAGATAGGCCCCCAGCACGACAAGGCAATCGTCGAAGCTACGCACGAAGCAGTCTTTCACCTTGACGTCGGAACTCGCGCTGATGTCGATGCCGTCGGAATTGTACCGCCACTGTCCGACGACCTTCACGCCGTCAATCGTGACGTGACGCGAGCCGGAGCGCACGATCAGCGACCAAAAAGGCGTGTCTCGAATGACGATGCCCTCAATTAGCACATTCTCCGACGCATAGACGACACAGGAATGGCAAGCAAACTCCGTATCGACCGGAGGGAGCCCATGCGACTTTCGGAACTCCTGTGCCCGAGCGTCCGCCCGCTCGAACGTCGAGCAGTCGAGGATGCCGCGCCCGACGACGGCGACATTCGTGACTCCGCAGAGAAACAACTCTCCGTGGACAACCGCGCCACGCTCGATGACGACCCGCTGTCCGTTCGTCGGCGAGATAATCCCCGCATGGTGTTCGCCCGGCCCATACCAGATATCGTCTGAGCGGCGCTCAATGTTGAATGGCTTGTCGGCGAAGACGTGGAGCGGAGGCAGCGCGGCGCCGAAATCCAGAACGTACTGCGACGGGCGGTCGAGCTTCAGAGCAAGCCCACGCTCCGTGCGCACGAGCCGGTTGCTTTCGCTGAACGGATAAAGCCGCGCCGGAAGGTCCGCACCAACACCGGCGATCTCCAGAACCCCCGGCTCCCTCAAGTCAAAGCTTGCGATCTTGGCAAGGCGCGTCTGGTCAAGCGTCCTTTGCTTGCCCGTCCAGACCCGATTGAACGGCATCGCCGAAATCCGGCAGTCCTCAAGCGCAACCATGCGCTCGTTGTACGTCGCCGAAATTCCGCCATGCGCCGAAATCGACACCGCCATCGTCGCCGCAAGAATAGTTCCGCATAGCATTCTCATTTTGTATTCACCCCCTCGAATGTCATCCCCACTAATTATGGCGCCAACGCTGTCGCCGGACTTGCATGGTATTCGTCAAGTTGCTTTTGGGCGCAGTTGGTTGTTACGGTCTGGACACCGCGGCAAAATGCCTCTATAGTGTCCGGGAGTTCGTCAACCGTCCAGACATGGAACTCAAAACCCGCCGCCTTCACCGCTTTCACGAAATCAGACGTTACAATATCAGGATTGTAGCAACAGTCTACGCCATCCACGCCAAGCTCCCTCAACTTGGCGACAAGCCCTTCCGCCGTGACAAATGGCGTCTCGTGACTCGGGGAAACCAACCAGAAAACCTTGTATTCCGGCATCGCCGCCTTGAGCGCCTTGCACGACTCCTGATTGAAAGAAATAAAGAGCGCATTGCCTGGAGTTGCGTTTGTTTGCTTCTCAAAAACCTCCTTGACGAACGGCACAATCTCCGGTCCGGGCTTGATTTCTACGTAAATCCACCGCCCGTCACGGGCAAGGGACAAGACCTCCTCCAAAAGCGCAGGGCGCGTTCCCGCAAACTTCGAGCCTTTCCAAGAACCCCATGACCCGACGTCCACCTTTTCAAGCTCCGTCCAAGTTACGTCGGTGCACCTGTTGGTGTTCGCTCCCCCCGTGGTACGCCCTAGGTCCCCGTCGTGGAACGTGAACACACGCCCGTCCTTCGAGAGGTAGATGTCGCACTCGAAGCCGAAACCGCGTTCTACCGCCGTCCTATACGCTGGCAGAGTGTTCTCCGGCGCGGCAACCGACTCTCCGCGATGCGCAATAAGAGTATCATGTCCAGGCCTATTCACGCTGCCGTCTGGGACAAGCGATTCTCTCGCCGTTTTACACCCCGCCATCGCCATCGCCGCCGCAAGAATTGTTCCGCATAGTGTTTTCATTTTGAGGTCTCGTATGGAGTCGGATTAAGCGCAGAGAGGGCTGACGCAGAGACTTGCTCGGCCTGTTTTGAGACGGCCTCCGGCTTGAAGTGGAAAACATCCATCCAGTTCTGCTCGCGGTCGAGCGGATCACATAGCGTGAAGAGGTCGTCCGTCGCAGACACGCCAAATTCCGCGACGACCTTTGCCGCCGCCGCGTTCAGCTCGCGGCACTTCGCCGTCTTGTCTTCGTCCGTCAGCGGCGTCGAGGAACACCAGACAATCTTCGCTTGCGGCTGCTTCTCGCGGATAAGCTCAAGCGTCGCCTTGAGAGATTTTGCCCATGCATCGGTTGGAGTCTTGAGCGAATGGAGTCCGTTGTTAAAGTGGATGACGTCGTATTTCGCATCGTCAAGCGCGAACAGCAGATGTCGCTTGTACTCCGGTCTCGTCACGCAGTAGCTGGATACCCAAAACGAGATGTTTGCCTTCCCCTTCAGCCGCTCTCGGACGTCAGTTTTATAGAAGTTGCAGATCGAGTCGCCGACCAGCAGCACACGCGGCAGATTGCGCGTCTCGTCGGTCATTCCAAAAGCGTAATACATCGACCATTCGATATTCTCCCGCCCTCCCTTGTTCTCGGCGACTGGACAATTCCCGTCGCCACCAAGCGCGGCATACGCAACCGCCGCCGCAAGAATTGTTCCGCAGAAAGTTCTCATTTTAGTAATTTGCATTAATTATTTACCTCCACGTCCTTGAGAGTGCAAACAAGACGGCCTTGCCCATACTTGAACCAATTGTCGATAAACGATACGACTATCGGCAGTGCCATCGACGTGAACGCATAGTCGTGTCCGCTCGACTTATCGTCGTCGCCCCGAAGTTCCACGTAGGCATGGGCAACCTTGTTGTCGGACAACAACTTGTGCATCCGACGATTCGGATCAAGGAAGAAGTCTGAAGTGCCGATAACCGAAACGATTGCGATTTCGCCGTTCTTCAACTTTGCCGCCTCGGTTATGGCCGAGTGTTCTTTCCAGCGTTCAGGGAACTCGTCACGCGGGCCAAGGCGCTTCGCTATATCCCAGCTGTCAGGGAACGGCAGCAAATCCACGCCGCCAGCTATCAGGCCAACCGCGCCAAAGATATCCTTGTGACGAAAGCCAATCCAACATGCGCCGTGCCCGCCCATTGACGCACCCATAATCGCGCGTTTGTCGCGCTCGGGAATGGTTCTGTAATGCGCGTCTATCCACGGAACAAGCTCCTTTACGACGTGCGTCTCATAGCGATAAGATGGATCTATTGGCGAGTCAAACCACCAGCTTGTATTCCCGCCGTCCGCGCATACAATCATCACCTGAAACCTGTCAGCAAGGCGAGGTAGCCCAATATTTGCGTCGATGTATCGGCGATGCGAGCCTCCCGCACCGTGAAGAATATAGACGACCGGCCAGCGGTTTGTCGAATCGGCGTCATAGCCATCGGGCAGAATCACACTTGCAGGGATGTTCTTGCCCATTGATTCGCTGGGAACCGCAACTTCGGAAACAATTCCACAGAATGCACCAGCCGCGGCAACGCAAGCAGAAATGAATACGCATATCTTCATAATCGCCCTTCTTTCTCTTGTCAGTTTAAAATTTTTCCACCAAAACAGCACCAGGTGGGGCTACAATTAATTTTCTTTTACCGTTCCATTCAAGTTCCACTAACTGTTCACGCCATGTGCCATTGGCAAGGACAGCGGCCTCTTCGCCGTCGGCGGCGCGGTATGCGGCCACACATACGGCATCGACCTCGCGCCCCTCTCCGCCAAGGCGAATCTTTGCACACTTGACCTCCGGCGCACGGATGCGCTTGCCGCGCACAAGAAACTTCGATGCATCCTTGCAGTATAGCGAAATCCAGCGCCTGTAGAAGTCGATCCAGCGCGTGTCGCCGCTTTGAACCACCTCTTTGCCGTCCTTCGTCAGCCGAATGTCGTCAAGCAGGAACCGTGCGCCGCGCTTTGCAAAAAACAGCACAGTAAGCTCCCCTTCCACATCTGCGGAAAGTTCAAGACGCGTCCATTCTCCGCCTGACGGCAATTTCACCGAAGCGAGTTCGCGTTCTCCGTTCCCAAGTTTGAATTCCGCAAGGTCGTTCTCGCTCTTCACCCAGCAGCTCACCGTGTAGCGTCCGGGCAGCAGTCCATCCACCGTCTGCGCAAACTGTATCGGCTTGCCGTTGTCTAGCCAGCCGTCGTTGTCGTGGACGAAACGGACAGCCCGCGAACCAGAATGGACGTCCTCCTTCTCCCAAAACGTGGCAATGCCAAGCCATCCTGCATGTGTCCATCCTCTTACACCCCACGCCGGTTTCGTCCAGTCCACGCCTTTGAGATACTCACCAAGGAATGGGCGCCGATCCCAGCACTCAGGGCCTCGCGCATTATCCGTCCCCTCTTCGAAATCCCCGTTCTTCAAAGCTGGGCGAACTAGCATGGAATTCTCGTACTGCGGTTCAAAGAACGGCATCTGACCTTCCGCAGCCATGTGCGCGAGTTGCCAAATATCCTGACGGCGCGGATTTGACTGGAACGGCAAAACCCTGTCGTGGTGGAGATAGCCGAAAACGTCGGCTATGCCGGTGACCGAAGTTTCCATGTCTCGTATGTCCTGAAGCGCTACAAGGTCGTTCAGCCGCTCGCAGCGAAGTTCGTCACATACGGCGGCGAAACGCCCCTGTGCGCGAACCTTCCCAATCAACCGCCTCATGGCGGCGATCTGCCACTTGCCGTTGCCAAGCTCGTGTCCGTGCGCAGGATTCCAGCACTCCGCCATCTTTCCGCCGCCATACTGGTCGATCTGGATAACTTCGATTCCGCGCGCTGCAAGTCCACGCGCCACGCCCTCGAACCAGTCCAGAGACCATTCGTCACCACCGCACAGCGTCACCTGCGAACCGTTCTCAAGCCAAAATGCATCATGGGAATAGCTGCCGTCCCGAGACGTCGCCATGTGCGCGACGTTTGGCTTGACCCAACATTCACGTCCATCCCAGCGGAAGCATCCGCCGCCGAGGTCGCCTATCGTCTCGCTCCAGTTGAGACCGCTCGGCCATGCAAACGGATGGAAGCCATATTTCTTCATGATTGCGATGCACTTTGCAAACGTCTCGTCATCGGGATGGCAGGGGAAATAGTCCGGCGAATACCACGTGCCGACCTTTTCCCATCCCCAAATCGCGGCAAGGACGGGCGCATCGCCGAACGTCCGCCGCCACCATTTCAGGTGACGTTCAAGCCGCTCGGGGTCTTCGAGCCATCCACGAGAAAAACGCGTCATGGCCGCGCCTGACTTGAGCCAGTCTGGAACGTCGCCACGCTCAGCAAGCGGCTTTCCGCTCCAGCTCTGCCTGTCGCCCCATTCACGGTAGATGTCGCAGAAGTCGCTCCAAACTATCGGCAGGGCACCACGCCTGATCTTCCTTACGACAATGTCATAGTTCGCACAAACCTCGCCCGAGCGCCAGCCAAGAACCTCTTCGCCAAACACACGTCCTGACGGCGTGTCCCAGAAGCCGATGGAACGATTTTCGTCTTCAGGGTCTTCGACGCCAAAATAGATGCCGTCGGAATCGCTCCAGGTCGCGGCAAACGCACCTGCGCTATCGCCGTTTGACGAACTGCGAACAACGTCGCGCCCATACCCGACCCCATAGCACCACCCTGACACGAATCTCCGCTCCGCACCGTCAGAATCGACGATTGGGCATGCGATGTCCGGGAATCGCCGCTTTTCGAGATGCCAGCCGTCTGCAACCTTGACGCAAAAACGGTATCTCGTCTCATCGCCGCGAAGACGAACTGTCGCCGATGCGCTCTCAACCGGCGCACCGGCGGCGAACTTCCACTCATGGCGAAATACACCACCCGTTTCGCACACGGACGATGAGACGGCGTTCGACCATGCCACTTCAATCTGCTCGTCACATGGCGCTTTATTCAGTGTAAGCGTAAACTTCGGCACAACGTATTCGCCGCTAGACGCAAGCGCTGAACCAATAGACACCGCAACCGCCGTCGCGAGAATTGTTCCGCAAGTGGTTCTCATTTTCGCATTTCTGCCTTTCAGCGTTGTGGTTTCGCGCAAATCACCAGACAACCATCATAAAGCCACTTGCGTCGCGATCCTGTATCTCATAGCAGCCGAGGTCAGGGAGTGCGTCGACGGAAAATGCCTTGCCAGCTACATCGACAACACGAGGGTTGCCAAGAAGATCGGTCGAACCGTTCGTCATCCAACCAAGCGTTAAGCCTCGCTCGCGGCATGGCGATTTGACCTCAAGCGTGTAGTCGCCGTTTGCCTCGTCCACGAATTTCGGGTTGCCCGTGATAACGCCACTGTCGTATGGCCCGTTCTGCGCCACCTTGACCAAGCAGTTGGAAAGGATATTGCAGTAGGTGCCCGCGCTCGTCACCGTCGCATTAGGTATGATGCAATTGACGAATGTGTTAGTTGCGACCGCGCTGGGCGAAGCCGGGGTGACAATCGCCTGCGGGATAGTGCAGTTCTCGAAAGTGAACGTACAGCCCTCATTAGACAAAACCCCCACATTCGACGTATTTGCCCCGATAAGACACTGGCGGACAAGGATGTTCTTCCTGTTTTGCGCAAAGAACAGGGGCGACGAGTTGGCGTTGTTCGTGAACGCACAATCAACAAACCGTCCGTCTCCAGCCGCGATGAATATTGTTCCATAGCCAGCGCCAGAAAACCCCCTGAAGCTGCAGTTGGATACAACCGTCGATGCTCCACTGATGTTCAAGCAAGATCCGTATGTTCCAGATCCATTCTCGGTAAACACACAGTCGCGAACATCCGAATAGATGCCAATCCTGGCATGGCCACCGTAACCGTATGCACCGGCATAATTGTCGGCGAAAAGGCAGTTCTCCAGTTCAACCTTCCGATAGGAATAGACGCCGCCGCCGCTTGAACCATTAGCCGCATTGTTCGTGAAAACACAATTGACAAAGCGCTGGAAGTCTGAGGCGTTATCGCTATTCTGCATCGTATATACCGCACCTCCTCCAGATGTCGCGCTATTGCCGTAGAACCGGCAATTCGAGACGACAGTGCCATTTGCAGTATATGCGTAGTAAGCGCCGCCCTGACCGTTTGTCGCCGCGTTATCGTGGAAAATGCAGTTGTTGATCTTCCCGATACGCGATTTGAACAACATGGAGCCGCCGTTGCTCTCACGACCGTTGACGAAGGTGAGGTTCTCGACGGTGAAGTTCGATTCGCCAGTTACAGACGATGAAGAAATGAAATGGCGGCACAATTCCTGCGCGTCGATGATCGCCGTCTCTGGGCACGGCTTGCCGGTAGATGGGTCGAAGCTACCCAAGTAGAAATACTCGACGAGCGGGCTGATTGAGGACGCTATTTTGTGCGTTCCTGGCGAGCAGAGGATGCGCTCGAACTTTCTCGCCGTCGACGCTGTTCCAACGAGATTGGTAAGCGGGTCGCTCCAGCTACGGCCTGTGGCGTCCGCCGATTGCTCGTACGAGTGCTCCGCGCACCACTCAGGCGATGCCACAAAGCGGGCATACGGCAACGTCAAGACGTCGTCCTCGACATAACTTGAGTTCGCCGGAAAATAGTGGGCAAGATCGGGGATGCCGGCTGTCGGGGCGAGGCTGGCGGCGGCGGCGACCGAACCGGGCGCTCCCGTCAGCGGCCAGTAGGCGACAAGCCCGCTTTCGTTGCCGCCGACGCGCGCCTTGCGGGAATAGAACCGGCTCACCTCCGCCGCAGTCAGCGCACGGCTCCAGACCGACAGTTCGGCGAAATACCCGCTGAAGTCCTTGGCGTGGTTGAATGTGCCCGTGCTCGTCATGTCGGTGGAGGCCGCGCCGAGCGAGAACATCTTCGCCGGAGCAGAAATCGCGGTAATGCCTGTTGTCAGTTCGGCGACAAGCTGGCCGTCCACATAGAGACGCTGGAAGGAATTCGCCGGATTTTCCGCATCATAGTTGAATGTGCCGACGACAAAATGCCAGTTTCCGTCGTTAAGGACATAGTTGCTGGCCCGTGCGCTACCAGATTCCGTGATGAAAGCAAGTTTTACAGGAGATCCCGCAGGAGCTTTAAGTTCCCATCGTCCAGGCACACCGGCAAGGAACTTGTCTCTGTCTCCGGCACCAATCCTGTCCTTCGCCCAAATTGCAATCGACACGGACGAGTCGATCTTGTCCGCAAACGCGTAATTACTGGTATAGTACCAGTCAGACCACGAGCCAGTCGCATCGGGGTCGGAATCCTTGATGTAGAGGACGTTCTCCGCCCATGCAACGGCACAAGCGCAGGACAGCGCCGCCACTACTGCCAACTTCTTCATTGCTGTGTTTTTCATGGTTGTTTACTCCTTGCTTTTGACTGAATAGACATGGCGTGTATGTCCGGCGAACTCGTCGGCAATCGCGCCGTTTTCGATTTTGACCTTGCGGTTCTCGAAAAGCACTTCCGCCTCGCTCGCCGCGTTGAATGGCGGTGGCAGGTTGAACACGACTTTCCCTGCGCCCTGCTCGTCGATGTTGCACGTCACGAGCGTCAGGGTACCGTCCTTTACGGCGGGGCGGAAACGTATCTTCTCCCGATCAGCCGCGCATTCGACGGCGGGCGGCGGCTCTTCGGCAAGGATAAGGTTTTCAAGGACGGCAAACTCATTGACAAGCTGCTTGATCGCCCGCCAGTTGTCCGGCGTTGCCGGAGGCGTAAGTCCCCACAGTACAACGCCGTTCACGCCGCTCGCCACTACCGCGTAACACTGTGCGATCTGCTGTGCGTATGTCGGCTCGCAGGGGTGCAGCGGATAGTTCGCAGACTCTACAAAGGCGAAGGATGGTCGCGCAAGCTCGCGCCCCTTCTTCGTCATGGCATCGATGGCCTCCATCATGCTGGCGATCATTCTGGTTTCGTCCCGTGTCAAATAGTCATCCAGCATCAGAATATCGGTTTCAAGGTGCGCGTAGTCGTTGGGAATGCCCATGAGCGTGTTGTTCATCACCATCGGGCGCGTCGGGTAGAACGGACGCATCGACTGCAGATAGCGATAGCAGTCCTCGCTCTTCATCCCCAGCTCAGGTTCGTCAATGACGATTGTGCCGATGACGGATTTTGCGTCGAAACGGGCATGAAACATTGCGTTCGTCCCCGCCCGAACGGCGGCGACTTCAGGCGACAGACCCGGGGCGGTGGTATCGAGATAATGTATGAAATGAAAACGCAACATACCAAACTCCTCGCAGGCCCGCATAACCGCATCCATCGACGGAATCCGATCCTTATCGAGTTTGGCATTTCCGATGTATCCGACATCGTATGTCAGATACTTGAATCCGCATTTCCCCCAGAACCGTGCCAGATTCCCCTTTGTTTCGGCCGAAACCCACCACCAGTGAAGACTCGGCGTCATGATCGAGAACGGCAGCAGCTTGCGGCCGTGGCGTTCGAGGCAGAGGGCAAAGCGGTTGATCTGCACTCCCTCTGGGTCGTAGGCGAGTTTGACAACTTCCGCCTTTTCGCCGCCGACAGTGACAATGTTCGTTCCAACGGGAAGGTTCCTGATGTCAAGAGAGAACTCCTCCGTCTTGCCGTTCTTCGTGATGCGGAATTTTGCCTCTGGCTCGTCCATGTAGTAGTTTAGTCGGCCAACGACCTTGACACCCTCGGCCTTTTTCTCCACAACCGTCGAGCCCTTCACGCTCCGCCACGCCTCCGCCACGCCATGCGGGAAGGATATCTCCGCCCAACGCCTGACATCGCGGAAGTTGAGATTGCCGACCTTCACGGGATAGACGCAAGAACTCTCCTTGTTCGCAATGTCGTTGCGGCAGAAGTTCGCGAACCACGTGTCCTTCATGTCGGGCGAGGCAAAGTCTTCAGCGGGAATCGCCACGAAATAATCGACTCCGCCAGGGACGGCCTTCGCTTCAAGTTTCCACTTGCCATTCCATGCGATGTTCTCGCTCCAAAGGTCGGTCTGCTGCCCGTTCGCCAACGCCATAAGGTGAAACCACTTCTTCTCCTGCGTCGGCGAAAGGAACAGTTCGATGGAGTCGCGCATGTAAAGCCCCAGCACGTCGCGGGTTTCCGTCGATCCTTTTGTCAGAAGCGGCTCCGCAGTCAGGTTCGCCGCGCTCTCCCCTTCGCACCTCATGCCGATGTAGAGGTTTGACTTGTCACAGGCAAGCTGGAGCCGTGTTTGGAGTTTTGCCGCGCGGGGGCCGGTCTGGAATGCACCGCCTACGGCAGCGTGTTCGCGCCATGCGTCAAGGTCGATGCTCGGCACGACGCCCTGCGGCAGCTCGGGCACATCGTAGCGTGGACGCTCGATCACCTCCTTCGGGCCGTAGCGGACGGCGTCGCTGTCCGCCACGCGGAAGGGACTTGCGTAGGTCTCGCCGTCCTTGAAGCCGCCCTCCGGCAGATCGACGATCTCGGACTGGAAGTCGTCCATCCAAACGGTGAACTTTCCCTCGGGGCTTTCTTTCTTGACGATTCCAACGCTAACCGGCGAATATGTTCCCTTCCCCTGAAGCGAGGGATTGGTGACCTCGTAGCGAGCCCAATCTGTTGTGAGCCGCACTTTTTTCGACTTGCCCGCGTATGAAAGCGAAACAGTCACATCCGGCACGGACGCTTTCATGTAAACGGAAAACACGCCTGCCGCGCCCTTGACCGTTCCGGCGTTGAACGGCTGGATGCTGCCGCCCCAGTACGGACCCGCCGTCAGGAAGAGCGACTGTTTTCCGGAGTGCGCCACGTTCCTATCGACGCCGAAGCCAGTCAGCCAATCGCGTTCGTAACCCTCCGACGGCCCTTTGCCGAAATCGTACATGCCAGGACGCGCGAACATGGACGGGATGCCGTCGCGGTCGTGTTCGACGCTGGCATTGGAGATGAGGTTCGGTGACGCGTTTTCATCTGCAAGCGCATATACGCCGATATCGTCAAGCGTGGACTTGAGATCATACGTGCTGAACACGGGCATGGCGGGCTTCTCCGGTACAGGTGCCGCGAAAGTCCCGGCGGGAATCCCGTTGGCATAGAACGAATACTCGCACGAACCGCCGCGCTTGCGACGCACGACAGTAAACTTCACATTGTCGCCGGTCTTATAGCCGCCAATCTTGACTTGCTTGCCGTTGTCGGACGATTTGAGCTTATTGTTGAGGTTGAGCCACGAGCTGCCGCGAGGCGTCAGCAGAAAGAGATAGCCGTCGAGATTGAAGCCTGTCCAGCCAACACGCCGGCCCTCGTCAAGAATGGCGATTGACCCTTCAACGAGAACGTCAAGCGGCGCGGTGCGGGCGGGTGTCGCCTTTGTTACGGTGCCGATGGCATTGGCGACCATGCGACCGTCCTCGCTCATGACCTTGCCGTGGGGCTTGCCCCAGTTCTCGGCGAATGTCCCCGGCTGGTCGAAGCCATCCGCGAATACCGCCGCGCCTCTGCGCGGCATGTCTGCAAGCGCCGTCGCGGCCGAAAATACGGCAAGCGCGGTAAAGGTCGCAATACTATTCAATGCTTTCATCTATCTTTCAGTTTTCCTTGTTCGTCTGCTTCACCCAACATTCTATGACAGGGCAATCGACCGCTGGCTTTTTCACTGGGAGGACAAGTCCGCCCAATGCGCCCTTCTGGTCGCCTGACTGACTATGGTGCGTTGCAGGGGGTTGAATTTTGACCTCCGAGCCGTCGTGCAGGAACTGCGCGTATTCAATCTTGTCAAGGAACGCGAGCGGGAGAAATCCCATCGGGTAGTCGAAGAGGTGGATGTAGAGCCGCTTTGCCTTCTCGTTGTAGGTAAGAATCGTGCCATGCGGCGCATCGAAGCCGTCCGGCGCGGGGCCGCATCCGTATATCGAGCGGGAATTCCAGTGCATCCAGCGGGAGAGCCCGTCAAGCCGCTCGGTTGCGCGCGCGTCAAATTCGCCGCGAGCCGTCGGGCCGACGTCCAGTATCAGGTTGCCGCCGTGCGAGACGGAATGAACGAGCAGTTCGACGAGCTGCGGAACACTCTTCCATGTCTCTTCGTCGCGGTAATATCCCCAGCTGCCGGAGAAGGTCTGGCACGTTTCCCACGGAACGCGCTTGCCGCGCACCGTAGGCCACGACTGCACCTTGAACTGTTCGGGGGTGACGAAATCCCAGCCATCGTCCGTGTCCATCAGGTCGAGGCGGCTGTCGATGATCGCGGTCGGCTGGAGGCGGCGCGTGAGCCGGACGAGTTCAACGGCGTTCCAGTCCTTGTAGGTCTTGCCGAACTTGTCCTTGATAGTGAAGTCGTACCAGATGATGTCGATCTTGCCGTAGCCAGTCAGGAGTTCACGAACCTGGGCGAACATGAAATCGCGGAAGCGCGCCATGTCCTTTCCTGCGTTGAGGCGGGCGAAGTTCTCTTCCGTCCAGTCGCGCTTGTCCTGCGGGCGGCGCGGGTGGCCGATGTCCACCGTGTAGTCGGGGTGGTGCCAGTCCATGAGCGAGAAGTAGAAGCCGACCTTGAGCCCCGCATCGCGGCAGGCGTCCACGAACTCGCGGACGATGTCGCGGCCAAAGGGCGTGTTCGTGGACTTGTAGTCGGTGGTCTTCGTGTCCCAGAGGCAGAAGCCCTCGTGGTGCTTTGTCGTGAGGACGACGTACTTCATGCCAGCGCGCTTCGCCGCGGCGACCCACGCTTTCGCGTCCAAAAGGTCAGGGTCGAAGCGGGAGAAGTATTTTGAGTCGTATTCCTCGTCAGGGATGTACTCCAGGCTCTTCACCCACTCGTGGCGTGCGGCGACAGAGTACAATCCGAAGTGGATGAACATGCCGAAGCGGTCGTGCCGCCACCATGCCATGCGCTCCGCCCGCGCCTCGTCCGTCTCGCCGGTGATCCGGCGCGGCAGTTCGGGGTACTCCTCGCCCCCGTTCGCCGAAAGCAACGGCATTGCAATCGCGGCAAATGCGACAAGCGAAAATACAGTTCTCCTATTCATGGCACACATTATACCATTTCCGCTCAATGCGGTAAAGGCATAATCCTGTCAATTAATTACAAAATCTTGTCAGCAGATTGTAGGGCAGGAATGCTTGCGGCGATTATGCATTCGCCGACTTTGCAGGCGCGAGGAACATGACCATGTAGTGCGGCAGGGTTATCTTCTTTCCAACGACGCCTACATTGCCATCGACAAGTTTGATCCCAAACCTTACGGAATCCCTGGCAATTACCCTGTCCAGCGACTGTGAACGTCCGTTTCTGGCCTTGACTTCGACAGGGACAACGCCATCATCCGTCTCTATCGCAAACTCGACCTCTTCCGAATCGTTTCTATAACAGCACAGCGGGAACCCCGACCGCTGCAGTGCCGTTGCCACGAAGTTTTCATACAGGCCGCCCTTGAGGTTTCCCGCGAGAGTGCCTTGCAGGATCTCCCGCTTGACGAGCATGCCGTAGATGGATGAGAGAAGTCCGACATCTGAAAGATAGATCTTGAACCAATCGTCTCGGACGTAAGCCGCCAGTCCGGGAAGCGCCTCGTTCGCGCATTCAACCATGGAGACGAGCCAGGCATCCTTCAGCCACTCTACACAACTGAAGTACTTCCGCGACGTTCCGCCTTTCTCTACCTCGCCATACTTGAACTTTCGGTTCTTCAAAGAATTTAGTGGAAGCGTTGGCAGCGTAGAGTAGGAGACTACGAGCAGTATTGATCTCGCTGGCGTCCCGCAGAAGGATCAGGGCGTACAACCCGGCATGCATCTTCCTTGGAGCGTTTTCATGGCATAGTGGTGCGCGGCGGGGTGCCCGGCCGGCCGCGCGCGCCTCCAAAGCGCAAGCGCGGTCTTAGGCCGGGTCGCCGCGCCATTCCGAATGTCGAACACGCCGTCCGCGCACGGCATGAGTTCGCGAACGGCGTTCTCGAACGGAGCCGACATGTCCATCGCCACGCCGCACACCATGTACTGCTGCATTGGGTTCAACGCCTTTCCTATCAGCGCCTTCGCGCCCTCCTCGCTTCTGCCGCGGGCGACGTCCAGCACCCTGCGGTTGTCAATGTCCGTCATGAGGCACGCAAACGCCTCGGAGCCTTTCCCGCGCAGAAAACTCTTTTCGTCCATGCCAACGAACGATATCCCGTCTGCGCCACGCCTCGCAAGTCCGCGCTTCACCGCCGCTGCCATGATCTCG
The DNA here is from genome assembly GCA_002392765.1 of Verrucomicrobia bacterium UBA3841. Lineage (GTDB taxonomy): Bacteria > Verrucomicrobiota > Kiritimatiellia > RFP12 > UBA1067 > UBA1067. Next base: position 45,376 of record DGHT01000026.1, read on the forward strand.
TGCGCCTGAAACCAGCTCAACCTCAGCAGATGCCGCGCATCTTTGATGCTGCGAGAAGCCTTCAGCACCTCTATCGCGAACGCCTAGAACAGGAGCGTGAAGTGCGAACCTTTCTCCGCCCACGGAAGTTCTATGACCTTGACCTCGTCGTCCGAACACCTCACGCGCGGGGTCTTCGCGTGTATCAGCGTCTCGAACTGCATCGTGTCGAGATGCCGCCAAACCCGTTCCGGCTGCTGGTCGTGGAGCGCCGTGAGCCTGCCGCACTTCGGGCATATCGCGGTTCGCTTGGCGTACTCCAGCCAAATGTCGACGCGACGAGCCGCCACGTCAAGCTTTACGTCGGCAACATTCCACTCCCCGCCCAGCCCGAGAAGTGCCGCATAGTGTCTGTTGAGTATGTTTTCCATGCGGATATCATACCGAATCCTCAAGGCGGTTGTACAGTGCAAAGTTGCGGAGCGGGAATGCAGCGCAGCGGAGGGAAGATTCGGCGATGCCGAACCCGTAGGGTGCACAAGCGTCTGCGCGAGGACAACAATCGTAAGAGTTTCAACAGGACACCTTCAGGCAGTGCTTTCCACTAAAAACTCCGATGAGCCAAGATTTTGTCGCGAAAATTTCGTTGCGATATGCAAATTTATGGTATAATGTCGCGTATGAAACTCTACAATCCATTTCTGATACGCGGCTGCGAGAACTTCTCCGGCGGACGGACGCAGGCTGCGCCGTCTATGACCGTTTTTCTTCGCCCTTTGGCTCAAGAGTCTGTAAAATAGGCCATGCCGGCGATAAGACATCTCGAGAAACTGCGGAGCGACGCCTACTTCAAGGACGATGCCCTTGCGTGCATCATCCGCGAAATGCGCGAAGCACCCAGCAACGCCTTCGTCGCCATGCACGATCACGAGTTCTCGGAACTCGTGATCGTCGCATCCGGGAAGATAAGCCACATCCACGCCGACAAGACCGACAGGCTTTCAAAGGGCGATTTTTTCGTGATACATCCGGGAGAACAGCACGGCTACGCCGAACCTGCGCCGAACACGGTCGTTTTCAACGTACTGTACCACTGCCGGAAGCCGCCGGCGGCGTTGATGCTCGCAAACTTTCCCCTGACGGGCGAACTGTTCCCCGAAGGTCTCGCCCCGGTCCGGGCCAAAACACTCGGCCGCGTACCGGCGAAAAACCTCCCCGCCGTCATCCAGCTTATCAACATGATCCGGCGCGAGGAGCATTCCGAGCAGCCCATGCGCCGCGCAGTGTGCGAATCGCTGTTCGTCTCGCTGCTGATGCAGCTTGTCCGCTCTACGCAAAGCGCGCGGTCGTCTGCGCAGGTCTGCCCGGTGCAAAAGGAGATCGACTTCATCGCCGGCAACCTGAACCGCAAAATCACGCTTGCCGATCTCTGCGCCGTTTCTGGGAAATCGGCAAGCACTCTCCACCGCGAATTCAAAAAAGCAGTCGGCAAGAGCCCGGGCGACTGCATCATCGACATGCGCACCGCAAAAGCAAAATCGCTTAAAGAGACAGGCACCCTCACGCTTGGGGAAATCGCGTCCCGCACCGGCTTCTGCGGTGCAAGCCACCTCTCCAAAACCCTCGCCTCGCGCGGGTATCGCGACTGCGCGCCGCCGGAAGAGGTGTGAAATAATTGATTGAAAGTCAGGCGAAAGCCGCCGCAAGGCGCGGCGGCGGCGGACATGGGCGGAACGTCTTGAGATCGACGAACGCGTGGCGCGTGAAGCCGGACGCGAGAACCCTGTCCTCTCCCTTCCGCCGCACTTCGCAGGCGATTTCCGCCCGCACACCCTTGAGGGAGCGCACCCAGGCCGTTATCTCCAAAAGGTCGTCGTATCGTGCGCTGTCGCGGTAGTCGCACTCGGCGTGTATGACGGGAAGGCCGATCCCCTCCGCCTCGCATTCCTTGTACGTGTAGCCGCACTCGCGCATCAGTTCGTTGCGCGCGCGCTCGAAGAGGGCGAGATAGTTGGCGTAGTACACCACGCCCATCATGTCCGTGTCCGCGTACGGCACGCGGTATTCGACGACCGTCTTCTTCATCAATCCTCTTCCCCGCCCTCGCCGCGGCGCACGGATATCGTGCGGTATTCGCGTGAAAGACCCATTCTGGTCCATTCTTTCAGAAGCGGCATGAAAACAGCCCCGGTCATCCGGGAGCGGCGGTCCGCGTCAATCCGCTTGAGCGTGACAGCGAGTCTTCCGTCCGGACGAGTCTCGGTCTCGACGCGGAAATCGTGCCAGACGCCGGTCTTGCCCTCCGGATCGGAAATAGAATACGGAGAGGGGACGTGTTCGATCGCGCCGTACCCTTTCGGGAAAACTACGGTTACGGAGATGGAAGACTCGGATTCGGACGGGATTCCTATCGGAGTGTGCCTTTTCTGTCCGGTGATGCTGAAGTACCTGTAGGCGACTTCCGGTATGTTCACCAGGACGATGCCGTCCTTGACGGTGGCGTAGCCCGGTATGTACGCGCTGTACGAAAGCGTCGCGGGATACCCTTCCGTGTCAGTCGCGAGTTCGCGCGTGGCCGTGGCATTCTGCGACAGTTCGCCGAGGATTTTCTGGAAGTGGCGCGAGCGGTCTTCGGGAAGCATTTCGGCGTATTTCTTGCGGAACGCGTCGACGTACGCTCCGTATCGCTTCTGCAGGCAGTCGACGTCGGCGGACCCGTTCTCTCTGATGTCGATCTCGTACGAAATGTCGATGCGGGAAGGCTCCGCGGCCTCTATCACGCCGGTTTCGCCCGTCGCGGGATCGAGGAAGTGCGCGCCGTTCCAGACGGTCGCGCCGGTGTACGCCCATTCGGACTCGGTGCCGACCCAAACGGTCTTGCCGCCGCGGCTCCACGGCCACTTCCCTTTGGGAACGACGCGGCAGAGAGCGGTGGAGAAAACACTTCCGTCTGAAAGCGCGTTGATGTAGAGGTCCGCAAGCGCCGGATCGCTCTTCGCGTCGTCGGCCGCGAACACGACCGAGGCGTCCACGCCGAACCCTTTGAGAAGCGCGACCATCGTCCTGATGTAGTCGAGGCGCGTGGCGTAGCGTTCGCGAAGAACGGCGGACGGGGCGGTCAGCTGGTATTCGAGCGGCAGCTCGTCAAGCGAGGGACCGGCGATGCGCACGTTCCGGCTCATCCACCTGCGGACGGCGTCGATCTTGCCGATGTCGTCAGCCCCCTTTTCGATTTCTATGTCGGCGCAGTTCGCGGCGGGAACATCCGCGGCCGCCCTGAGACGCTCCGCCCTGTCCGCGATCGTGCCGAGAATGAAGATTTTGCTGTCGCGCCACAGGATGTCGGGCGCCTGCAGCGGCTCGTCTGGGACGAGCTTCGCGCGGTCGACGGTCCGGCTCCATTCGAGCCCGCCGGGGCCGGAGAATGTGTATTCGAGACGTTCGGCGGGTTCGCGGCTGTCGAAATACCAAACCGACTTGTAAGGCAGCGGGGCGTTCGTGACCGTCGTGGCGACCGTATAGGAAAGAACGCTTCCAATCTCGACGGAGGGAAGGTTTACGACAAGCTGCTTGGAGGCGGGGTAGCGCGGCGCCCCGGAAGCCCACGTCGCGTCGAACGTGTTTATTTCGGCCGGGCTGACCGAATAGACGCGCCCGTCCAGGTTGGAAACGGTGGCGGACACAAGTTCGATGCTCCGCCAGACGGGATTGTAATAGTACTTGAGTTCGGCGGAACGCTTCTTGCCGTCGTAGGTGAGCACCTGCTTGACGACATGGTTCGTGACCGTCCATTCGTACGGCCCGGCGACATGCACGTCCACGCTGTGCCGGAGCGTTTTGACATCCGCCCCCGACGCCGGATCCCTGACGAGCACGGGACGGTCGCGCTCCTCCGTCTCGACGCGCTTGATGCTTTCGCGCAGCTCGTCGTATTCCGAAGGCGAAAACTCGACAGATTCGACGGACAGGGAACGGACTGCGGAGAGTCTCCCGTCCGCAAAGGAGAACTTGCGCACGAACGAGTAGCCGCCGGATATTTCGACATCCTCCGGCAGGCGCTCCGGCCGGATGCTCCTGTCGTCGAATTCAATCTCCAGCGTTTCGGAGGACATGGCCGTCGAAGAAACCTTGAGCGGGTACTTGCGCCGGTCAAGGGACGTGGAGCCTTCGAGTATCCAGTTGGCGGATCCGAAATAGCGCGACAGAAACGGCACGGAAAGGAACTGGCGCGTCTCGCCGTCTAGGATCGCCTCTGGCGTTCTATACGAGAATTTGACTGACATTGGCGCGTCGGTCAGGCTGAGATCCTGCGGTTCGACGCTGAAAGACAGAAGCTCCGCGCCCGGCGCCGCGGCGGAAACGATGCGCTCGAACAGTTTGCGCCGTTCGTCGTCCCTCTGTCTGATGAGCGTACTTCTGTAGACATTGTCGTTCATGCCGGAAAACGCGATTTCCACGTTCACGGAAAGAATTCCGTCCTTGTCGACGCGGCCCTTGCCGGAAATCGCGACCTGGTTGCAGCGGGCGGGCGTCACCGGCGAGACGAGGAGCGTCTCGCCGTCGGGTCTCGCCACGAGGTACGACCTGTCGTCGAGGTAGGAAGGAAGCAGATCGCGGCTCGACTCGTCCGTCGGATCCATCAAGATGTACCCCTCCTTGTTCGCCCCTTCCGCGCCGGGGTCGTAGACGGCCACGATGGCGTGGTTGAAGTACGGCAGAGGCACTTCTTCGTCCATCTTCGCGCCCGCGTCTATCAGGACGGGAAACGCGTCGAAGCCGGCAATGCGCAGCATCGCGGCCAGCAGCGCGGCCTTGTCGCGGCATACGCCGTAGCGGTTGTCGAAGGTGATGCAGATGTCGTGAGGGGCGTATCCCGGGCTCTTGTCCTCCATTGTCAGTCCCATGTAGCGGATTTCCTGCGCGACCCACTTGTAGACGGCGCGGATGCGTTCGATGTCGCCGGATCCGGACGGAACCGAGGCGAGTATCTCTTCAACCTTGTTCGTTATCGCCGGAGAAGTCTTTTCGAGATGGTTCGCGCAGAGATTCCAGTACCATTTCGATATTTCGCGCCAGTCGGAGGCGGTCGACACCCTGAGCGCCTGCACCTGCGTATGCATCGCGGGCATGTTCGGTTCGGCGAACACCTGCGGCGTGTTCGTGACGACCCATTCGTGCACCACCGAGCCGTCGGGACGCGGATGCGCGCCGTACGTCCAGTTGCCGAGGGAGTGTTTCACCGCCATGGTTTTCAAGGGGAGCTCCTTGGGCGAAACGAAGCGGACGATCTGCTTTTCGATAGGGCTGGTCCACTCCATGATAGACACGCCCGCGTAGAGATTCTCGACGCGCGGGGAGTTGATTTCGCGGCGCGTGCGGTAGTACATCGTATCGCCGGGCTTCAGTCCGGGGATGCGCACCGTCACCTGTCTGTGCATCGGGTCGTAGATATTGTCCTTCGCGGACGAGTTGTCCGTCGCGTCGCTCGTCGTCTTGGATATGTCGACCCGGCGCTCGGTCCCGTCCGGACGCGTCACCGTCACCTCGCACACTTCGGCTCTGCCCAGCCGCATGTTGTACGGGATGACGATCTCGCTTTCCTCGCGGCATCCTTTTTCGGTCAGCAGCTTCACCCAGTTGCGGTCGTCGACCGTATACGTCCCGTCGGGGGCGTAGACAGTCTCCGTCACGCCCTCCACGAGAACGGCGTCCGCGTCCGGATACTTATCGCACATGGGGTCGGGCGCCTCCTGCGCCAGAGCCGCCGCCGAAAACAACAATACCGCAGGGAAAAACAATCTTGACGCCATGTCGTACTTGCTCCTTGAATGGACTTTTCGGGAAAAAATCAGGCGCAGGCCTGTTCGAGAGAGGCGAGATCGCCAACGTTCAACGCCTTGAGCGAAGGGTCGATCTTCTTGACCAGCCCGCTCAGCACCTTGCCGGGACCGAACTCCACGAAGGTGTCGCAGCCGAGCGATCTGGCCGTCTCGACATCCTTCGCCCAGTTCGTCGGCTCGGTCACCTGTCTGAGCATCAGCGCTTTTATTTCGCCCGGGTCGGACGGATGCGGCATGCCGGTCACGTTGGAAAGCACCGGAATGCGGGGCGCGGAAAACGAGATGGAATCGAGCACCGGCGCGAGCTTCTCGCGCGCCGGAAGCATGAAGCGCGAATGGAACGCGCCTGCCGTCGCAAGAGGTATGGCGCGCTTGATGCCAAGCTCCTTCGCCGCCTCCGCAGCCTGCGCGACAGAGTCTTTCGAGCCGGAAAGCACCACCTGCGCCTGCGAATTGACGTTCGCCACCGTGCAGCCGGAAAGGTCGCAAAGAACTTTCAGCTTGCCGGAATCCGCCCCCACGATGGCGATCATGCCGGAAGGCTCGGCTTCGCAAGCCTCCTGCATGAACCTGCCGCGCGCCTCGAGCACTTTGAGCGTCGATTCGAAATCGACGACTCCGGCGGCGCACAGAGCGCCCCATTCTCCAAGCGACAGACCCGCCGCGCAGGAAAAATCCTTCCCCGACTTCGCGACATACGCCTTGTAGCACGCGTACGAGACCGTGAATATGGCAGGCTGGCACACGTTGGACTTGACAAGCTCCTCGGCGGGCCCCTCGAAACACGTCTTGCGCATGTCGAAGCCTAGCACGCCGTTGGCGATATCGAACAATTCCATCAAGGATGCGTCAGCCTCGGCCAAATCCCTGCCCATGCCGGGCGTCTGCGCGCCCTGTCCAGCGAAAATACAGCAATCGGACATCTTCAAACCTCCAGCGGCGGATCAAAATTGCGCGTTCATGACGGGAAGCACCGGAACGGCGCCCGTCGAAATCAGGTTGAGCACGCCGATTTGCACTCCGGCGAGGTTTTTGGCGCCGTTGAAGACGCCCAGCTGGAGGCCGGAGGCGTTTTCCGCGGCATAGTTCACGACGCCGAGCTGCAGGCCGGCAAAGCGCTCCGCGCAGTTGACGACGCCGAGCGACCAGCCGTAGAAATCGTTGAAAGCGGCGTTGGCGACGGCAAGCTGGAAGCCCGCACCGCCGCTCCTGTCGTGGTTGTACACGCCGATCTGCCCTCCGCCGAACTCGCCGTCGATGTTCACGAGCGCGATCTGGATGCCCGCGAACTCGCCCTTCGTGTAGTTGAGGGCCGAGGCGATGTCGATTCCGCAGGAACCGTCGAGACGGACGTTGAAAAGACCCGAAACGCCGATGCCGCAGCATCCGCCTTCAATCCAGGCCGCTCCGCCGTTGACCTGCAGACCGCACACGTCACCCGTGACGCGGCTGACGAGACCGAGATCGATGCCGTAGACAGAACGCCTCTTTCCGTAGAAAAGGTTCAGCCCCAGATTGTTCACCGCATTGCCGGTGAAAACGCCGATCGGATATGCGAAATCCAGACCGACCGTACGGTAGCAGGGGCGGCTGTCATCCGGGCCGACGGCGGTGTTGTAGTCGCCGGGCGCGGCGAAAACGGCCCCTGCGGCAAAAATCGCGGCAAACAGACTTGTTTTTTTCATTCTCTGGTCTCCTTATTTTTACAGGGCAAAAACCCCAATTCATTTATTACATAATATTCTCTCAAATATCGGCGGAATTTTCAATATAAATATGCGTTGGCCCAGAAATTACAAAACCCGGGGAGGGACGCACAGGAGCGCGTCCCTCCCCGGGTTTTGTAATTTCTGGCAGGCAAAAAAATGGCTTGATTTCTGGACGGCGGTTCGCTATAATATACGCATCCCGCGAGGCGCATGCTGCGGCGCGGGATCATAGTCCGGGAAACGGGAAACCCGCCGGGCGCTCGATTTGTTGCACTACTGCAACGCTGTCGTTCAGAGGAACCTGAGAAATTTCTAACAAGACGACGTGATTGCAGAGGCGTGCCATCTGGCACGTCTCTACGCGTTTCTTGTTGGGCTTCTCAGGGCCTCTCTGAAAACGTGATAGAGGCCGTGCCTTTTTCATGTTCTGGCATCGTTGCGATGCTGGAGATGAGAAGAGATGGCCAACAAGAATCTTTCAAATGCCAAGAACGCGAAAAACGATGAGTTTTACACCCAGCTGAATGACATTCAAGCCGAGGTGAACGCCTACATCGACTATGATCCCGACGTCTTTCGAGGAAAGACGGTCCTTCTTCCTTGCGATGATCCAGAGTGGAGCAATTTCACGCGATTTTTCGCGCAGAACTTCGAGCGCTTCGGCTTGAAGAAGCTTATCTCGACAAGCTATGCCGCGGCGTCGAAGAAGATTCCTAACGCAGAGGCGCAGAGTTGCGGAGTGCGCAGAGGTGGTAGGGGCGTGTCTCCGACGCGCCCGCAAAGGTATCAACCGACACTATTTGAGCAGGAGAGCCCGCAGTATGACGAGAAGAAGACGGCGGTGCGCGGCAAGATCTTCGTTCTCGACCACGACACGAACAAAAACGGCAGAATAGACTTTGAGGATCTGGAATGGAATTATCTCGAAGGCGACGGAGACTTCCGGAGCGAAGAGGTTTGCAAGCTGAGGGATGAAGCGGACATGATTATTACGAATCCTCCGTTTTCGCTGTTCAGAGAGTTTTTGGCGTGGATTGTGGGAGCGGATGGTGGTGATGATCTCGTGCAGAGGCGCAGAGGCGCGGAGGGTATGAAATGTGATTTAGCCGCAAAGAACGCAAAGGGCGCAAAGAAGTTCCTGATCATCGGGAGCATGAACACAGTCAACACGAAAGACATATTCCCTCTTGTTGTAAAAGGATGTTTATGGCTTGGAAATGGTTTTTCACATGGTAATGCATTCTTTCGCGTTGCAAATGGTGCGAGGACGGAATACGCCGATGGTGTCTATGACAGCACAACCAACTTGGTAAAGTTTCGGAATTGTTGTTGGTTTACCAATCTTGAACACGGCAGGCGACATAGGCCATTGCGGTTGATGACAATGGTGGACAACATCAAGTTTTCCAAGCACAAGGAAATTCGTGGCGTTGGCTATAGGAAGTACGACAACTATGATGCCATTGAAGTTCCTTTCACGGATGCAATACCAAGTGACTATGATGGAGTGATGGGCGTTCCGGTCACATTCCTCGACAAGCACTGCCCTGAGCAGTTTGAAATTGTTGGTATCACCAAAACATGGTTTGGCGCGGCAACGAAGACATATCCTGAGCAAGTTCAAGTTGATGCAAATGGGAAACGTAAGACTGTTACGAAGTTGAATGATGGCGCCGTGTTGAAGATCGACGATCCGCCGATTGGTACGACATACTATGAGGTGAACGGCGAGAAGTATATCCAGACTTATCCCCGCATCCTCATCCGTGCAAGGCGGCTAAAATAACTCTCTGCGCACTTTGCGTCTCTGCGCCTCTGCGTTAAAACACAGTCCGATCTACACGTTCTACATGTTCTACACGGCAAAACACTCGGCACAAAATCCTGTCAATCCTGTAAATCCTGTCTAAAACAGAAAAAGAAAAGAAAGACCTACGCCAATGAAAACAACTCTTCTGACCGACCTGACCGTCGATGACATCTGCCGCGGATTCGTCTACAACGAGCTCGAGGGCAAGGGGCTCTTCGGCTGGGACGGCAAACTCGTTATCCAGCCCGAGTACCAGCGCAACTACATCTACGCGGACGGCAAGAAGGATGTCGCCGTGGTCGATTCGCTGCTGAAGGAATATCCGCTCGGACTCATCTACTTCGTGAAGGTGGGCGATGACCGCTACGAGGTTCTCGACGGGCAGCAGCGCATAACGAGCTTCGGGCGGTTCGTGCGCGGCAAGTTCCCTGTCGTGGACGAGCAGGGGATGCCGCACTATTTCGACGGGCTAAACGCCGAGGAGCAGCGGCGAATCCTGGAAGCGAAGTTGACGATCTACGTCTGCGAGGGAGCAGAAACGGAAATCAAGGAATGGTTCAAGACGATCAACATCGCCGGCGTTCCCCTTGTCGAGCAGGAACTGCTGAACGCGATATACTCGGGGCCGTTCGTGACTGCGGCGAAGGAGGTGTTCTCGAACTCCGGCAATTCGGAGATGCAGAAGTGGAAGTGCTATGTCGCGGGCGACGAGCAGCGGCAGAAGATACTGGAGACGGCGCTCAAGTGGGTTTCGGGCGGCGCGGTGCAGGATTACATGGGGCGACACCGTTTCGACAAGGACTGCCGGGAGCTGAATGCATACTTCACGAGCGTAATCGACTGGATCGACGGCGTATTCAAGGGCGTGAAGGATGAGATGTGCGGTCTCGAGTGGGGACGGCTCTACAAGACATACCGCAAGACGGCCTACGATCCCGAGAGGGTCTGGCGGCGCGTTGAGGAGCTTTACGGCGACGAGTTCGTGACGGACAGACGCGGCATTTTCGAGTATGTGCTTGGCGGCGAGAAGGAGGCGCGGCTTCTCAACGTGCGCGTATTCAGTGACAAGGAGAAGAAGCAGGTCTATGCGCGGCAGACTGCGGACGCCGAGAAGCGCGGCGTTTCGAATTGCCCGTTGTGCGCGGTCGGACACGAGGCGAGCGCAAAGCGTATCTGGAAGATTGGCGAGATGGACGCAGACCACGTGACGGCTTGGTCAAAGGGCGGGGCGACCGACATTTCGAACTGCCAAATACTTTGCAAGACCCACAATCGCGCGAAGGGGAACAGATGAAATTGAAAAATATGGTATAATATTATGAAAATGAAATTTGCATTGTACATC
>DGHT01000037.1 GCA_002392765.1 Verrucomicrobia bacterium UBA3841
TTCAGGCACAGAGTCCTGATCCTCGACATGAGCGCCCTGCGCTCCGCCGACCCATCTTGAGCTTTTTTTGACATAATGAGTAATTATACTCATTATTTCTAGCGAAGTCAAGGAGAAAATCGATCTTTGCGAAAAAAATAAAGCCGCCCGGACGGGGGACGGCGTTGCAAGACAGGCGAAACCACAGGCGGACTACTGCGTCACTTCATTGCGACAATTTTTCATTTGTAATTTCCGTTCCGATCTTCATTTTACATTTCGGCTACAAATTACGGTTTCGTAAAACAGAGATATTATACCAAATTTCCATCTTTGGGCAATCCTGTTTTGTGTTTTTGGGGAATATTATTTTGTGCTTTTGGGGAAGGCACACCAAAATTCCGCACATCAATACCTTTCGGCAACATCTCCGCCGAATCTGGCAAAGGGGATTTTTGCAAACAAGCAAATAATCTACCTTTTTCGGCAAGAAATGTGATATACTATCTGACATGGACCAAGATACCAAGAGGATAGTGCTGGCATTCCGGCTCGCGGGAGAGCCCGGACGTCGCAAGCTCGACGGATTCTTCCGCTACATGGCAGACCATCAGCTCGACTGGCAGCTCCAGTTCGTGCGCATACGGGAGGACTTCAACGCCGAATTCGTCGCATCGTTTCCCGAACGCGGCATAGACGGCATCGTGTTCTCGCTGCCCGATGCTCGCGACGGCGCGGAGGAGCTTGCGCGGCTCGACATACCTACCATCGCGCTGGACATCTTCGACGAAAGCCTGTTGCACGGACGCAAGAGAAACCTTGTGTTCATCGGCGGATCATGCAAAGACATAGGCCAGACTGCCGCTCGGCATTTTCTTTCGCAGGGGCTCTACCGTTCGTATGCTTTCGTACCGGATCTCGCCGGCCACACCTGGAGCCGATTGAGAGGCGAGGCGTTCATCGCCGAAATGGCGCACAACGGATTCAAGACCGCCGTGTACAGGACGCGCGGCAAGGGATACGATCTTCCCAAGCTGCGCGCATGGATCAACAAGCTACCTCGTCCCGTCGGGATATTCGCCGCTTTCGACGATCGCGCGACACAAGTCCTCGAGGCGTGCCGCGACGCGGGGCTGGACGTGCCGCATCAAGTCGCCGTCATAGGCGTGGACAACGACGAGATGATCTGCCCGCATACGACGCCGCCTTTGACGTCGGTACAGCCCGACCATACACGCATCGGCGAACTTGCGGCGGAGAAACTGCAGGAGATGATGGACGGTCGGCGCTCCACGCGCCCGGAGCGCATTTTGGTCGGCGTCAAGCGCATAGAAGTCCGCCAATCGACAAGCCCGGTCACTCAATCCGGAAGGCTTGTCCAGCGCGCTCTCGCCTTCATCACCGCGCACTATGCCGAGCCGATACGCCCGCAGGACGTCGTCAGGGAACTCAAGGTCTCGCGCCGACTTGCGGATTTGCGTTTTTCCGAACTTCAGGGGGAATCGATCGGAAAGGCAATTCTGCACGCGCGCCTTGAAGCGGTGCGCAAGATGCTCACCGCCACGAACGACACTTTCGAAAACATCGCCGCCGCTTGCGGATTCAACAAGGTAGATCGCATGCGGACGGCGTTCAAGGCGCGATACGACATTTCCATGCACGACTACCGCGCCCAGAGCCGCAGCAGATGACAGGCGCTTCAGCTCCAGCGCCTGTCGTTCGCCCACTCTTTATCCCATTCCTTCGTGGAATTCCACGGCGGCGGGAAGTCGGCGCATGCCTGCTTCTTGATCAGTTTTTCGTTCAATTCGTCTATACCGAGCCCCGGCTTCACCGGGACCTTGATGAATCCGCCCTTGTAGGAAAGCGCGGGCTTCACGAGATCGCCCCACCACGGCACGTCGACCGAGTGCAGCTCGAGCGCCATGAAGTTCCTGGTCGCGGCCGCGGTGTGCACCGCCGCGAGGCAGGCGATCGGAGATTCGGCCATGTGGATGTTCATCTGCACGCCGCAGTCCTCGGCCATGTCGCCTACCTTCTTCGTCTCCATGATGCCGCCGCAGGTGAGAAGGTCCGGATGCACGACCGCTAGCGCATGCGACTCGAGAAGCGGCTTGAAATCCTCCTTCAGGTAGATGTCCTCGCCGGTGCCGAGCGGAGTCGTCGTCGCGGCGTGAAGCTGTTTCCATTGTTCAGTGTTGCGCCATGGAAGAACGTCCTCCGCCCACGAAAGGTGGTACTTCTCGAGGCGCCTGAGGAGCTGCACGCAATCCTCGTAGGGTATGTGCCCGAGGTGGTCGATCGCAATCGGCACCTCCCAGCCGATGACGTCGCGGACATCCGCCATGTACTTCTCAAGGTAGTCGAGTCCGGTCTCTGTGATGTGGATGCCGGTGTGACCGTGCGCCGTAGTGAAAAGCTCGAACGCTTCTCCGCGCATCGACCTCGGGTCGATCGAACCATGCGGCGTCTGGACGACGTGCTTCATCTTCCTCATGTACTCGAGGTAGCCGAGCGGCGCGACAAGCGCATTCTTGACGTTCGTGAGAAGCTCGATGCCGAGATCCATCTTGAGGAACGTGAAGCCCATCTTCATGCGCTCTTTCAAGGCCGCGCCCATGTCGCGCCCGCCGCCCTCCGAGTCGGTATCGCAGTAGCAGCGGATTTCGTCGCGCCACCTGCCGCCAAGAAGCTGCCATACGGGGAGCCCCCACGCCTTGCCGCAGAGATCCCAGCACGCAAGCTCGACCGCACACACGCCTCCCGCCTGGCGGGAGTCGCCGCCGAACTGCTTGATGCGGCGGAAAATCTTCTCGACGTTGCACGGGTTCTCGCCGAGGATGCGGCTCTTCAGCATCGCGGCGTACGTGCGCGAGCTTGCGTCGCGGACTTCGCCATAGCCGACGAGCCCCTGGTTCGTGTAGAGCTTCATAAGCGTACAGCGCTTGGGTGCGCCGTCGATATCGGCGAAGCGCATGTCCGTTATCTTCAGTGTGGAAGGATTTATTTTATTGATGTTCATACTGAAGCGTATTATACCATTTAACAGTGTCCCGTGCTATACTCAAACCAGCAAAAAAATCTCACATTTTATGCACGGAATATGATATGATATAGTAAAAACCAACCATGAAGAAGAAAATATTCATCGCGCTGAAAATGGCCGGCACGGCCGGACAGAGCAAGCTGGCGGGCATTTTCCGCTATCTTGGCGAACATTATCCGGACAACCAGCCCTGGGACTTGAAGCTGGTGCGCACGCATGTAGAACTGACTCGCAGACTTGTGGAACAGGCGATCGCCGACGGCACCGACGGATTTGTGATTTCGATTCCGGATACTGACGCCGCAGTAGAGCCGCTGGCGGACGCGTCCGCGCCCGTCGTCACGATGGACGTATCTCTCGCGCCGCTGGAAAATCGCGGCGCGAACAGGGTAAGCATCCGCAATTCGAGCGAGAAAATCGGACGGGCGGCCGCCGCGTATCTCATGGGGCAGGGCATAGCCCATTCGTACGCGTTCCTTCATCCCGCCGAACCGACGGACTGGAGCCGCGGAAGATTCGAATCCTTCCGCGCGGCGCTCAAAATCCACGGGATGCACTGCAATGAGCTTTTCGACCGGCGCGAAGTGCTGAAGCTGCGCAGACCGGCGGCGGTGTTCGCCGCGTTCGACGACTGCGCGCACGACCTTTTGGAACTGCTTTCGGAGAAAAAAGTGCGCGTACCGCGCGAGGTCGCCGTGATGGGAGTGGACAACGACACCCTCATCTGCGAAAACACGCGCCCGCGCCTTTCGTCGGTTTTGCCCGATTTCGAAGGCGAAGGATATCTCGCGGCGCAAACCCTGGATTCGATGATGCGCGGCGAAGCGCCCAAATCGAGCGTTCTGTTTGCAGGAGTGAAGGACATCGTCCGCCGCGAATCGACAAGCGAGCCGACCTGCTCCGGCAATCTCGTCCAAAAGGCTCTCGCCTACATAGAGCGGCATGCTCTCGAAGGCATCGGCGCAGCCGATGTGGTCAGGCACCTCAAGTGCTCGCATCGTCTCGCAAGCCTCAGATTCCGCGAACTTCAAGGATGCAGCATTCTGCAAGCGATAACAGCCAGACGCCTTGAGGAGGTGAAGCGGCGTCTTCGCGAAACAAAGGAGAAGATAGACGCCATAGCCGTCTCATGCGGGTACGAAAATCCAAACTACCTGAAAAACCTCTTCAAAAAACGCTATGCGATGTCGATGCGCGAATTCCGCCGCGCCGCCGGCATCGTGCAGGCGTGAGGCCTACCTTCTACCGTTTTTCTTCTTCTCGCGGTCGAGCGCGTCGTTGATGGCCTTCGGCGTGAAGAGGTTGGGAACGTTGATTTCCGGCACCGGCACGTTCTTGGCGTTGAGGCATTTGCTCACCTGGTCCGCCCAGGTGTTCAGGTCCAGCTTGTATTTCTGGAGCGCCTTCGTGAATTCCGCCGGCGAGACGTCCTGCCCCACGCGCTTGGCGAGCGCGTGCAGGTCCTGCAGATGCGGCGGCATCGGATGGCCGAGAACCCTGTTTGCGCCGCGCGGAACGATGATGTTGTCCGTCTGCTTGGTGATCTGCCGGATGCCCTCGCACACATCGCCCACCGCCTGGCACCGCAGATCGAAAGCCTTCTCGAGCAGCTTCGCCTTCGCCGAGCCCTGGTACTTCGCCGCCAGCGCCTCCCACTCCGCCGCGCGGGCGAGCTTGTCGCTCGCCGTCGGCCCCCACCACTCCACGCCCTTGTGCTTGATGGACGCCGCGTTGATGGTCGGGTTGTGGAGGTCGTTCGCGAGGAGGTTCTTGTTGATCTTGCCGTCCTTGGTCATGCCGATCATCCCGGGCAGGTCCTCGTAGCCGTCGAGGTTGTGCTCGAACACGTAGCTGGCCGCGTCGCCGTTGGGGTTGACGTAGGTGACGTCCTTGCCCTTCATGAACTTCAGCGCCTCGTCCATGCTCGGCGGCTCCTTCCCGCCGTGCATCTTCTTCCAGAGACGGCGCGCGACGGACCGCTGTCCGATGGACTGGTCGATCGTCAGGTCCTTCGTGCGGTCGGAGAAGACCTTCTGCATGAAGGAGATGTCGCGGTCGCCAGGCACCTTCTTGCCGGTCAGGTAGTCCGTCTTGATGCCGTTCGAGGCGTTCATCACGTAGAGCTGGTCGGGCGGGACGCCGAGCTCCTTCGCGATGTCGCCCAGCGCCTCGCGCTGCACGCTGTCGAGCAGGTTCTCGCGGTAGTTGTTGAACTGCGCGCGCATGCGCTTGGCGTAGTCGCCCCTCACCTCCTGGAGCTTCTTGAGCGCGCACTTGTCGCTCCACACCTCGTCGGCGAGCCGGCGGTACTCCTCCTTCGCGGCCTTGAGGGCGGGTTTGTTGTTCTTCGCCGCGTCCTCCATCGCCTGCTGGGCCTTCTGGAGCTTGCGGACCTTCTTCAGGCCGTTCTCCATCGCCTCCTCGTACTGCTTCACGGCCTTGAGCTCGGCCGGCGACATGTCCTTGCGCGACTTCTTCAGGAGCTCCTCCGCCCGCTTCGCCGCCTCCTCCTCGGAGCGGACGACGTTCTCGACCGCCTTGGCAGCGGCCTTCGTTCCGCCGCCGAGGAAGTTCTTGCAGGTCTGGAGAGCCTTGTCGCCGGCCTTGTAGAGGCTGGACTTGCTCTGCAGCCACGAGTCGGCCCCGTCCATCGCCTTGCGGTATCTGCCCGCCCACATCTGCATCGTGGCGTTCAAGTCGATGTTCGCCGACTTCGCCGCGCCCTGGATCGCGCCCTGCGCGATCATCTCCATGAGGACCTGCTTGCCAATCTCCTCCGCGCCGATCTTGAACGCGGCCAAGAAGCCGAATTCCTTGGCGTCCTTGCACGTCATGATCTCGTTCTGCATGTTCTCGAGCACGGTCATCGTGGTGAACACGTGCTCGGACACGCCGCCGGTGAGGACGCCCATCGCCATCCGGCCGAGGAAGCCCGTGTTGTCGCGAAGCCCCTGCATGAACGCATAGCACGCCTTCAGGTCGTCGCTGAACGTCACCTTGTAGGGCACTCCGTTCGCGCCCACGAACCTCCCCTCGATGAATCCCACGTATGTATCCATCACGCTCTTGACCTGGCGCTCGTCGTAGCCGAAGCGGCTGTCGTAGCCGTCGATCATGCGATCGATCATGTTCCGCAGCGAGAACAGGCGGTTGATGCACGTGCCCTCGATCTTGAACCTGATGCGCTCCAGCCGCTTGCGGATGTGCGCGTCGCGGTCAAGGCACTCACGCTCGTCGTCCGAGTTCTCGAAGACGCGCAGTGGCTGCGAATGGAGGAGCACCTGCTTCTTCGCCGTGAACGTGCGGGCGAAGTTCGACACCCTGTTGCTGTACACGGCATCTACCTCAAGGTCCGCCAGAAGGCGGAGCGGCGGGTCCAGAACACCCTTCGTCGGCCCGATCTTGACTACGTGCGAGCCGTTCGCGCGCGTCTTGCCCGTCGAGATCGCCTTGATCCCGAGCCTATCGACTAGCTCCTGGTGGTTCTCCTCGGCGTCGCGCGTCTGGCAGTAGCGGTCGTTCGCGACCTTCGTGGCCGTCACGCGCGTCGCCTTGGGCACGGCCGGGATGCGGATGAAGTCCGCCCTGTCCTCGTCGTAGAGGAGCAGCAGCATCGCGCCTTCGCGCAGCGGGACCTCGAAGTCCTCCTGCCGGATGACGTACTTGTCGTCCGGGTCCTTCTCCGGGTCTCCCGCGATGTCCTGCTTGTCGAGCTTGTACTTGCTCTTCTCGCCCATTTCGAGGTAGCAGGGTATCGTGTTCGCCTGCAGCATGAACGAGAGGCCCAGGTGGATGCGGTAGACCGGGAACGTCTCATAGACCTTCACGTAGTCCTTGTCGCCCTTCTTGCCGCTTTCCGCGACGACCTTCAGGAGGATTCCCTCGCTCGTACCCGCCGGAAGCTCGTACGTGCCGGTCTCCTTGATGACGGCCTCCCAAAGTCCCTTGTCGCCGTGCTCCTTGTCCCTGACGACCTCGACGCTGTAGGGAATCGGCTCCTTGACGGCGTCCGCCTCAAGGTACCTGCCGTCCTCGCCGGCGGCGCCCATGCGCCGGAAGCCCGCCGTCACCGTGTACTCCCGGTTCGTGGGCATGTTGAGGACGGCGAACGGGATGCGGTACTCGTCCAGCCCGACCTTGTTCTTCTTCTTGTCCTCGCTCTTCAGGACGAACTTGTCCTTGTTCGCGGGCAGGCCCATGCCGTCCTGCGAGAACTTGATCATTGCCTCGCCCTGCTCTTCTTCCGGCTCCTCCGGCGGCTCTGACGGTTCTTGCGGTCCAACGTCAGGGTCGCGGTTCTCATAAATGAAATAGACGTAAGATATAATGTCGCCGCCGGGCTGTATACCTGCGGCGTAGAAATCACAGTGATTGCTCAATCCTGCCTGAATGCGTGCATAATAATATCCACCGCCGCCGAATCCCCTGTTTGTATCCACTGTGACCGTTTTCGTGGCCGACATCTCACGCTTCTGTTTTTTGTCCAGATCCGCAATCGAATAGGCCTCCGGTTCGATGCCGAAAGAGGATGTGTACGACGACCTCGCTTGCCTGTAAACGATCTTGTCCTTCTTGGCAGCGCCTTCAAATTCCGCACTGCCGTTCTCATGCCTCTTTCCAAGATCGGCATCAACATCGATTTTTCCCCTGTCCGCTCTCACATAAACGTTCATCCCCTTGTAGGCGTATTCCGGTTTCCTCCCGGAATATTTCGAGGTCCTGAGCGCGGCGCGCGATACGCCCGTGCAGTTGAACACGAGGTTGCTTGGAAATGTCCTGTAGCCCTTCTCCTTGGAATAGTAAATGTCAATGCGCTCGCTGGGCATGGTCCATCTGAGAGATGCCGAACACTGCCCGAAACTGTATTTCCCGGAAGAAGCGTCATATCCCGTGAACTCGTCCATGTCACAGCAGAGCGACACGGGAGATGCCAATATGTTCTTTGGTTCTCGGATTTTCTTTTTGATTTCCTTGCCGTCGATTTTGTACTTGAATGCCGCTCCGTTGTTCTTGATGCAGTACACCTGGATTTCGCGAAGTTTTCTGTACCCGACTAACTCCATGCCTTCCGGCGGCTTTTCGTCGGTCTCCGCCGTCTTCGGCTCTCCGTCCTCATATTTCCAGGGCGGCTGTACACGAACAACCTCCGTCTTGTTCTCACCGTCCCAGTCCGGCGGGATGTACCCTTCAGGATCTTCTTCCGGCTTTTTTCCGCCGCCGGGCTGCGGCTCGTCGCCGCCACCGCCCGTTGTGCCTGGCTTTTCCCCGACGCTCGGTTTCTGTTCGCTGCCGACCGGTGTGCCATCGGGGTTGAGGTAATCTGGAGCGCGCTTTGTGTCCGGCATCTTCACCGGTTCCTGTCGCAGCATCCCGCCATGCGCTGAGGCGGGATAGAAACACCCTACTCCTCCGTTGACTTTCGAAGTGGGTGTCGCACTACCGCCCTGCGATGTCGTGCCCCCGCCAGACGAGGAAGTTCCTCCGCCACCCTGCGTAGATGTTCCGCCGCCAGTTCCCTCAGTGCCCGCATAGATTTTGAGGTCTGCCCAGTAAATCGTCCCGCCGCTGGGGGCGGGGTCGGCGGATAGAAGGATGTAACCGCCCGCCTTGGAGCAGTCGGCATAGCTCCCCGCCAGCTTGCCCTTGCAGGAGATAATCTTATTGCCGTTCAGGAACACCTCCGTCTTATCGCGGTCGAACACGGCGATGACATTCTCCCATTTCTCCGCCGTGAATCCACTCTTGCCCTTCTCGCCGGCTCCCCAGCTCTTGTCCCACTGCTTCACACATATAACCGGATCAGCGTACTGACTGTCGATAACAAGATAAAGCATTCCCGGAGAAGCGTTGTCGGCGGGCATGTTCAAGAGCGAGGGGTACGTATCCCTCGCGAACTGCGAGAATTTGACTTTCATCGAGACAGAGAACGGAAGCCCCGGCTCCTTCGTCAAAACATCCGGAATCGGCACGGCGATGTGCCAGCCGATCGGGATTGCCACCGCACCGTCGCCGCCGTTCGCCTCCCACTTCACCTCGCCCATTCCGCTGACCTTTTCGGCCCTGTTTCGCCTGACCACCGCGTCCTTCCCGACCTCTGCCTTCAGCGGATTCGCCGCATCGTCGAATGAAAGGTGGTACAGCAGAGTCCCTCCCGCAGAGGACGCCGAGACTGCAGAGAAAGTCCCGCCGCCGTGGCCGAGGATCAGCGTGGACTTGTCGTCGCTGTACGTCTGCGAAAGCGACGGCGCGATGATGACGGCGCTGGGCTTTCTGTCCTTTGTAATCCCGGCGATGTAGTCCGTCGCGCGCTGTCCCCTCATGATTTTCACGAGCGTTACGCCCTCGCCTATCGTGACGGTGCCGCACGAACTGCCATGCCGTGCCCTCCCGATGCCGGGACAATCCGCGCCGCCTTCGAAGTCGCAACTGCCGCCCGTTATGGTGATGTCGCCGCAGTGGGAGTCGACGCCGCTGGAACCGACCGCCGCAGCAGACCTGGCGTATGGGCCGCTGCCGGTAATCGGCCCCGCAATCGCCTTGACCGTTCCGCCCTCGATGACAATCGCGCTGTTCGTTCCGTTCGCTCCGATGCCTGCGGCGTTGGCGGCGCCAGTGGCCGTTATGTTTCCGCCCGTGATCCGGATGATGCCGCAGGAGCTCACCTCGGTGCAGCCTATGCCGTTGCCGTGGCTGCGGTCGACGCGCTTATGACAGCCGTTTCCGTTGGCGACGATCGTGCCGCTTGAGATTGTTATGTTGCCGCAATTTGCAGAGTCGTGGGTGTCGCTCGAATAGCCGCCGGCGCCGATTCCCGCCCCTCCCCAGGTTCCGGGCGCGCCGGTCGCCTCCACCCGCCCCGTCGTGGCGATGACAATGTTCCCGCACGGCGAGTCGTTGCCGGCGCCGATTCCCGCGCCGTTGGCGTAGTAGTCGTCCGCCTTGCCGCCTGCCGCGGCCTTGACGCTCGCATTGTCCTTGATCGTGATGTCGCCGCAGGTTCCGCCAGTCCCGGCCGCTCCTATCGCCGCCGCGCCGAAGGTGCTTTCCGCCGTCACGTCGGCAGTACCGCAGATCGTGATGTCGCCGCATTTCCCCTTGTACGACGCCGCGCCGATTGCCGCCGCATGTGCCCCGCCCGCGATGGCCGTGACCTTGCCGCCCGCGATGACGATGTTTCCGCAGCGGCCGTTGTTGTTGTTCATACCCAACCACTTCGAGCATGCGCCGATGGCGCTGCAGTATTCCTTGACCGAAACGGCCTCGAGATACCCCTCGCCCTTGATGGTGAGCGTGTGCCCTGGGGGAACGTAGATGGCCGAAGAGCACGTTACGAAGTTCGAGGCGACGTTCCTCGTGTTCGGTGCAAGGATGATCGTGGCGTCGCCCACACAGGCGACTGCGGCCTTTTTCCCGTCGGAGGAATACTCCGCATACACGCCGGCGAACGTCACCGTCGCGCCGGCCTCGATGGTGATGCCGGTGCTCGGGAAGTTGCCCGTCAGCGTCTGCCCGTTGCGCGCGAAGTTCCGTTCTTCGTCCGTGCTCGCGGCCGACGCGGCGGAGAGCGCCAGCGCCGCGATTGCAAGCACCTTGAATGTTGCCGAATGTCGTGTCATCTCATGTCTCCGAAGGTCACTTGAAATCTTCGTCTGTAAAGTCGATAAGGTTGGTCACGACCTCTTCGTCCTTTGATGCGGACTGAGGCGCGGGCTTCATCTTCTCGAACTTCGACTTCGTCATGACGTCGCCCCACTGCTTGCACATGATCTCCTCGCGTGTCGGCTCCTTTTCGCAGCCGACCGCAAACACCAATGCACCGGCCAGGGCGACCAGGGCGATTCCGCCTAATCTCTTCTTCATTGCTGTCTCCTTTCTGAATCGGTTGTGGAAGCTTTTTTCCGGCCGCCCGTTCTTTGCCTCTTCGGCTTCTTCTTCGGGATGCGCTCCTCGATGTACGCCAAGACTTCGGCGTAGTCCTCGCGCGGCACGTGAATGTCCTCCGATCCGTTAAACGTCTCGATTGCGATCCTGCCCTTCTTCTCGTCGCACTCTACGCCCCTGAGCATAATAAGGTCAATGTTTTTCTCTTTCTTTCCTTTGTCGTAGAGGAAATTGTTCAGTGCCACCCGCTGCCCCGGCTTCATCGGGAAGAACATCATGATCCAGGCGATGGAACGCAGAGACTTCAAGCGTCCTTGGTTGTGCGAGATCTTGCGGCCCTTGATGCCGCGCGCGTCCATCTCGTACTCCCATTCGTCCACGCCGCCATGCGCCCAGGCCCAGAGATAGTAGGAAGGAAGCAGCAACACCATGAAGATGAGAAACACGAGCCCCCATATCTTGCCTTGGGCAGACATGAGACTGAGCGAGAACCCGTCCGCGAAGCCGCACACGACCGTAAAAAACACGAATGCGATCGCCGGCGCGATCGTGAACGCGATGAGACACGCCTTGATGCTGCTCCAATCGCGGTACAGATGCTTCGCATGCACCCACTTCAACACGCCGTTTTCGTCTCGTTCCATTAGGATCACTCGTCCATCGCCATGCGGAAGCCGACATACGCCCGTGTCACGTCTGGCGGGCACAGATCCCGCTTGACACTCCGGCAATCGACAGCCCGCCAATATGAATAGAAACAACCGCCACGAACCGTCCTGTACCGCACTGAAGAGTCTCCCCCCTTGGGATCCGTCAACTCCTTTGGGTGCGTGATGTAATAGTCCTTGTGCCGATCGGAGCACCACTCCGCGACATTTCCGGCCATGTCGTGGAAACCCCAAGCGTTCGGCGGGTACGAGCCGACCTTGACGGCATGGCCGATGTTCGGGCCTTTCGTCTCAGTGCCAAACGGCTTTGTGCCGTTGCAGTTCGCCTCCGTGCCGTTGCAGGTGTCGCCCCAGTGGAAAACGGTGTCCGTCCCGGCCTTGCAGGCATACTCCCACTCCGCGTCGGTTGGGAGCCGTGCGCCGCCGCCGACCTTCTTGACGAACGACGCGGCATCGTCCCATGACATGTTGTTGACCGGCAGATCGTCGCCGGATGATTCCGGATCGGAAGGATTCGCCCCCATGAGGCTCTTCCATTGCGCCTGCGTCACTTCGTACTTGCCAAGCCAAAAGCCCTTCGTCAGCGTCACCTTGATTTGCGGGCACACGTCGTGCGATTCCTGGCACGGGGAATCCTTTCTTCTTCCCATCATGTACGTACCGGGAGGACAGTAGATCATCTCCATCGTCGCGCCGCCGGGGAGCGTGACGGCCTTCGTCTTGGTGTTGGTGGGCGTCGTCTGCGGCGCAACGGGCGGGACGCCCGTTGTCCCAGTCGGGATGCTTACCGTCTTTTTCTTGAATTTCTGGTATATTGCGATGCCGCCTGTGATCTCGTTGCCCTGTGTGCAGGTGAAATCGGTAATCGGCACGGAAGTCGTCGGCGTATCGTACACCTCCGGGTCGAGCCTCTTCAGCTCCGCCTCGCACCACGCCGCCGCCGCCGTCTCGCCGGCTTCCTTCGCCACGTCCCACAGCAGGGCGATGAGTTCCACGCACTCCGGCCGCGCCTCGACCATCTTCTTCAGCACGGAGAACTTCACCGACGCCTTCATCGGGCTCTTCGGTCCGTACAACTTGATCGCGCTGTCGATGCCAAATCCCTTCTGCGGGACGAAAACAACCTTCTTGAGGATGTCAAG
Organism: Verrucomicrobia bacterium UBA3841; assembly: GCA_002392765.1. Taxonomy (GTDB): domain Bacteria; phylum Verrucomicrobiota; class Kiritimatiellia; order RFP12; family UBA1067; genus UBA1067. Next base: position 12,717 of record DGHT01000037.1, read on the forward strand.
CGACTCGGCGTCGAGTCCGCGCCCCTTCGGCGGGAATATGAACAAGGCCTGGAAGCCGCCCATTGCCACGGCATGCCCCTCGTATCCGCCGCAGTCCTTGCAGTAGAATCCGTAGAACGTGGCGTCGCCCACACGGAAGCGCGCCAGCTTGTCCCCCAATTTGGCGGACGACTCCTGAAGCGTTGTGATCGCGTCTTCGTTCGCGACCTTTTTGCTTTTGCCGTGACTGACGGACAGATACCCGCCGCTGCTGTGCGGCACCTGGATCGCGATGCACGGGATTCCGCCCTCGCCGCCGACCTTGGCGTTCAGCGACTTCGGAAGGCCGATTTCGTCGCCTGGCCGGATCTGAACAAGTTCCTCATTTGCGAGCGCGCCTAGCGAAAGCGCCGCCGCAACAACGGCCACCAGAACCTTTTTGTAGAGCAGAGCGGAACGCCCCGAATGCCTCGAAGCGCCCGCTCGGCCTTCGGCTACCCTCAAAACGTGCTTCGCCGTTTTCGGCGGATACCCCTCGTCAAACCGTACGTGCGGATTTCCCGCATACGGCTTTCCTTGCATGACTGTCTCTTTCATGGTTATTTGCCTTTCACTTGTTCTGCTCTGAATTGCCTTTGACGGGCAACATCATAACAGATTTTTTTTGCGTCAAATCCGGATTCCGCGAGTTCTGCCAACATGGCACGCCGCCCGCCTGCCTCGGCCAATCCGGCGTCCGCGCATTTCCTCGCGAAGCCGCATTTCCACCCGAACGTGACCTTCGGTGATTTCACAGGCACGCACCCGCGTGCCCGCA
>DGHT01000036.1:0-83558 GCA_002392765.1 Verrucomicrobia bacterium UBA3841
GCGTTTTCGCCTCGCTGTACGTCCAGCCGTAGTGATACGCATACCAGTATGCCGAATGTTTATATTTTGCCGCTGCCATACTCCATCCTTATCCTTATATAACCATCAAAAACCATTTCAATTCCGCTTCACATGCCATATTATACCATAAAATGAGAATCTTGTGCGGAAAATCTTATTTGGGGGTGTGGTTTGCTGTTTATGCCCTACACATAAGCAATGCGTAATGAGAATCTTGTGCGGAAAATCTTAACAGAGCGGCTGAATTTGAACAGTGACTAGTTTTTAAGAAGTCTCTCTATGAAGTTCAAGTCGACACAATGAGAATCTTATGCGGAAAATCTTAACGATGCATGGGATGGGGGTGTTGATTTGATGAGGGAGAGTTGCGTGAGAAGGGAGAGTACATGAGCTGATTATAGGCCGGAGCTATAGGGGAAATGCGCGGTGGGCGTTGGTATTCGAAAAGGGGTCGGGTTGCCGGGATGGAGCGCGGGGAAATGCGCGATGGGCGCCGCTCCTGCCGCAGCCAGGCGTGGTTCTGACGGTGCCAGTCGCGCATAGTCGAGCCGAAACGTTTCTTGAAGAGCGTTTTCAGAAAGGCGAGGTCGGTATAGCCGCATGACTGCGATATCACCTTGACCGGGCGGTCGGCGGTTGCGAAGAGTTTTTTTACGGCATCGAGCCTGTGGCGCGTGACGGCCTCGTTTATCGTCTCTCCACTGAACTGCTGGAACCTGAGGCCGGCGAGCCTGCGCGAAATGCCGAGCTCTTTTACGGCATCGGCGACCTTGATTACCTTTGGCGCATTCTTGCGGATAGAATCAGGCGCCCTTGACAGAATGCGGGCTGTCGGCGTTGCGCGGAAAAGGCGATTTTCCACCGTCTGGCCGACAAGACCGGTCCCGGATAGCCTATGAACGAGGCCGGGATTTCAGAGTCGCGCACAGGCGCGGCAGTCTCGTCTGGTCCGGGTTCGCCCGCGACAATCCCGTCGGATTCTACGTTGCATTACGAGAGGAAGGCACCGTGCGTGAATTCGTTCGTCATGCTAAATTCCCGCAGCGCCGTCATGTCGATTCCGGACCAAACTACGCTGAAAGACGGCCCCGCTTCCGGGAGGGCGCGAAAATTGACTGGTTGACCTGCGGCGGAGATTTGATATAATAAGTGGATAATGAAATGTGAATTGTGCCATAAAAACGACGCCACCAAGGCCATAACCGTGGAAAAGAACGGGAAAAGCGACGAACTCTACGTGTGCGCCGAATGCGCCGGCAAGTCTGAAGCGCCGGCTGACGGCGAGAACGGAACTGAAGACGCATCCGATTCCCAGCCGCAGACGGTGGTCACCGTGACGGGGATATCGTCAGGCGAAAAGCCGCCGCCGATCGTCGAGGCGATCATCGGCGCGTTCGACAACGCCCTGAACATGCTCAGCGGCCGCGGCAAAAAGGCGGCGAAGAAAAAGTTCCGTCCGTTTCCGGTATCGGAAGTCCCCCCGGATTTGGTTTTGCGCGGGATGTTCCACCTCGAGGGCTGCTTCCTTTCGGGACAGTCCCAGTGCGTCATACGTGCCGCGAAGGCGATCGGCCTTTCCCTGGAACCCGCCATGTTCGCCGGACATTTCGAATGCACGAGGCTTTTCACACTCAAACACGCGGGCGAACCGGAGAAGGCACGGCGTTTCGCGATGGAACTCGCGCGCCGGGAAAGAATCGAGCGCGAGAATGTGTTCAAGAACTTCCCGATAGTTCTGATCGACGCGGCCAGCAGATCCATAGGGGTACTCCAGAACTGCAAGCTGCTCGCGCCGGACGAGGTTGTAGATCTGCTCTGTCCGCTCCGTTTCGCCGTGGCGAAAGGGCTCGTATCGGGGATAAGCAGGACGCAGATAGAGGAACTCGCCGAGGAGACCGACACAACGCCGTACAGTGACGACATGTCGAACCGTGAAATCGACGACATCGAGGCCATGCAGGCGAAGGAGGTTTCCGCGCTGTTCAAGAAAGTGAGGCTTACGAGCCTGGCTGGAAAGTTGCTGTAGAAAAATGGAGTTCAAGATAGAGTTCACGCCCAACGCGATCGAGGCGATAAACGGTTCCCAGAAGTTCGCCAGGGAGCTCGGACACGACCATGTGGGATCGGAGCACATACTGCTCGCCATCCTCTCCAATCCACTTTGCCAGGCGTGCCGCAGGCTTGAACGACTCGGTCACAAGGCCGACGAGCTTTCCCAGGCGCTGCGCACGATGATTGAAGGCGGCGGCGCGGGGGTGCTGCAGCGCGGCCCCGTGCCTCTCACCGCGAGGGCGAGAAAGATAATCGACATGGCCGCGATGATGGCCATGGAGGAGAAGAAGGCGGGCACCCCCCACCTCGTCCTGGCGATGCTCAGGGAGGGCGAAAACGCAGCCGCGCAGCTTCTGTTCAACGTCGGAGTGACGGCCGAGAATTTTTCAACGGCCGGAAACCAGGAGGGAGAACCCAAGCCCGCCGACGGCGGGGACGCTGCGGAAAAGCCGGAGGACGGCAATGCGCAGGCGGAAGAGCGGCAGAAGAAAAAGAAAGAGCCGAAAACCCCCACGCTGAACACATTCGGCCGAGACCTTACGGAACTCGCGAGAGACGGAAAACTCGATCCCGTGGTCGGGCGCGAGAAGGAATTGTCGCGTCTCGTCCAGATCCTTTCCAGAAGAACCAAGAACAACGCCGTCCTCATAGGCGAGGCGGGCGTCGGAAAGACCGCCGTTGTCGAGGGGCTCGCGCAGGCGATAGCAAGGTGCGCCGTGCCCGAGAAGATGCAGTCCAAGCGTGTCGTGTCCGTCGATATGGCGAGAGTCGTCGCCGGCACGCAGTACCGCGGCCAGTTCGAAGAACGCCTCAAGAGAATCGTGGACGAGACGAAGCGCTCCGGCGACATCATTCTCTTTCTCGACGAGATACACACTCTCGTCGGCGCGGGCGGCGCGGAAGGCGCGATGGACGCGGCGAACATTCTCAAGCCGGCGCTCGCGCGCGGCGAACTCCAGTGCGTCGGCGCGACGACGATGAAGGAATACCACAAGTCCATCGAAAAGGACGCCGCGCTCGAGCGCCGGTTCCAGTCGGTGCAGGTGGACGAACCTTCGATCGACGACACCGTGCGCATCCTCGAAGGAATCGCGGGCAAATACGAAGAGTTCCATTTGGTGAAATTCGGCGCCGACGCGCTGAGGGCGGCTGTAGAGCTTACGGCGAGATACATTCCCTCCCGACAGCTGCCCGACAAGGCGATCGACGCGATCGACGAGACCGGCGCGCGCCTGAGGATGTCCGTGAGCGAGCGTCCATCCGGATATTTCGAACTTCAAGACGAACTTGCCTGCCTGAAGAAGTCGAAGGACGAGGCGGTGGCAGGGGGCGATTTCGACATGGCCGCGGAATTCCGGGACAAAATGCGCGAGATAGGCGACAAGGCCGACGCTCTCCTGGCGGAGTGGAAGAAGACGCATGTCGAGAAGGTCCTGGACGCCGCACCGTCCGATGTGGCGGCGACGGTAAGCTCCATGAGCGGCGTCCCCGTGGAGAAGATGAACGCGACCACGGCGGGAAAGCTCTTGAACATGGAAAAGACGCTCTCCGCGGCCGTGGTCGGACAGGATCCGGCGATTTCCGCCATCTCCAAGGCCCTGCGGCGCAGCAGAGCGTTCGTGTCCGATCCGAAGCGCCCCATCGGAGGTTTCCTCTTCCTGGGGCCCACCGGAGTTGGCAAGACGCATCTCGCGAAAATGCTCGCCGAAAAGATATACGGCGACGAAAAAGCGCTTATAACGCTTGATATGTCCGAGTACCAGGAAAAGTATTCTTCTTCGAGGCTTGTCGGCGCGCCTCCCGGATATGTGGGGTACGACGAGGGCGGACAGCTGACCGAGAAAGTGCGCCGGCGTCCGTATTCCATCGTCCTTTTCGACGAATTCGAAAAGGCGAACCAGGACGTCTGCAACATGCTTCTGCAGATACTCGACGACGGACGCCTCACCGATGGACAGGGCCGCGTGGTCGATTTCCGCAACACGATCGTAATCTGTACCGCCAACCTCGGCTTCGATTTCGCCAGGACCGGCAAGTCGATAGGCTTTTCGCCGGCCGGTGAAGAGGACGGATACGAAAAACTCAAGGAGCGGCTTGAGGCAGAAGCCAAGAAAGCGTTCCGTCCAGAACTGTTGAACAGGTTCGACGACATTGTGGTGTTCAGGAAGCTCGAAAAGACCGACATGCTCCGCATACTCGACATGGAACTCGACAGGCTGCGCGGACGTCTCGGCCAGGTTTCGCTCTCGCTGGGGCCGGGAGTCGCGGAGTTCCTCGTGGACAAAGGATACGACAGCGCACTCGGCGCCCGTCCTTTGAGGCGCGTCGTCCAGCGCTGGCTGGAAGATCCCCTGGCCGAGATGATGCTCGCCGGGAAAGCCAAGTCCGGCGTGAAGGCGAAAATGTCGGAAGACGGGGAAAACATAAAATTCAGCGAATTGAAAAGGAAGGAGAACGCGTAATGGGAAAGAAACTTTTGATAGTGGAATCTCCGGCGAAAGCCAAGACGATAGGAAAATATCTGGGAGGGGAATTCATCGTCGCAAGTTCGGTGGGCCACGTCCGCGACCTTCCCGAGGACGACGGGGCGATCAAAATCACCGAAACCGCCCCGGGAAAATGGAAGTTCGTCCCCAAATACGTCATATCCAAAAACAAGACGAAGGTCGTTTCGCATCTCAAGGACGCCGTGTCTAAATCCGACGAGATATTCCTTGCGAGCGACCCCGATCGCGAGGGAGAGGCGATCGCCTGGCATCTGCGCGAGGTTCTGAAAAACGCGGCGGCCGGCAAGCCGTTCCACCGCGTCACCTACAACGAAATCACCAAACCCGCCGTTCTGAAGGCGGTGTCGAATCCCGGCGAGATCGACATGCCGCGCGTCGATGCGCAGCAGGCGCGCAGGATTCTCGACAGGCTTGTCGGCTACAAGGTTTCGCCTCTTCTCTGGAAATCGATTCCGTGCAAGAACAGCCGCACGCTGAGCGCGGGAAGGGTTCAGTCCGTGGCCTTGCGCCTTCTCGTGGAGCGCCAGCGCGAAATCGACGCTTTCGTGCCGCAGGTCTACTACTTGCTCGGCGTGGAGGCGATGAAGCGCGGAGATTCGCAGACGTTCGAAGCGAAGCTCGCGAGAATCGGCGGCGAGAAGCCGGATATCGGCGACAAGAAAACGGCGGATGGAATCATCGCCGATCTCGAGGGGGCGGAGCTGTCGGTTTCGGGACTGAAAAGCCAGCAGAAAACGCGGCACGCGCTTCCGCCTTTCACGACATCTACTCTACAGCAGGCCGCCTCGAGCGTTCTTGGTTTTTCGCCGGGCAAGACCATGAAAGCGGCGCAGGCTCTCTACGAGCAGGGCCTTATAACTTACATGAGAACGGACTCCGTGTTCATTTCCGACATCGCCCGTTCCGCCGCGAAGGATTACATCGTGTCCGCCTTCGGTCCCGGATTCTACCCGGAAAAGCCGAATATGTACAAATCCAAGGAGACGGCCCAGGGTGCGCACGAGGCGATCAGACCCACAAACGTTTCCGCCGCACCCGGCTCGGTGCAGCTGGAGGCTGCCGAGGCCAAACTTTACGATCTTATATGGAGAAGGTTCGTGTCGAGCCAGATGTCCGACGCGAAGCTGACGGTCAGGACGGTCTGCCTCGAACCGCGCAAGACCGGCATCTCCAGATCGTACGAGTTCACGGCCAGCGCCACCGATGTCGATTTCGAAGGCTTCCTCCGGGTCATGAAGATATCGCTTTCCAAAAAGAAGGGCGACGACGAAGACGACCAGGATAGCGACGAGGTCAAGCGCATACCTCCTCTCTCGGTCGGCGAGACGCTCGACGCCGTCCGCTGGATATCGTCCGAGAAGACGACCAAAGGCCCGTCCTACTACTCGGAGGCGTCGCTTGTCAAGGCCCTCGAAGAAAACGGCGTGGGGCGTCCTTCTACGTACGCGGCGACGATCGAGACGCTCAAGACGCGCGAATACGCGCGCAACGACAAGCGCAAGCTCGTTCCGGAGGAGAGGGGAATCCTTGTCAGCGACTGGCTCGTGAAAAAGCTCGACAATCTCTTCAACGTTGGATATACCGCCGAAATGGAGGCCGAACTCGACAAGGTCGAGGAAAAGGGGCTGGGGATGGACGACATGCTCAGTTCGTTCTACGGAACGTTTCTGAAGGAGCTGGCGTCATGTTCCGAGCCGATGCCCGACAAGAGCAAGTTCGAGACCGCGTTCGCGCTGCTGGAATCCGTCCGCGAGTGGAAGGAACCGGTCAAGGCCGGGAAGAGAGTATACGACGACAGGGCTTTCGTCGAAAGCGTCCGCAAGCAGTTCTACGCCGGCAAGTCGCTTTCCGTCCGCCAGCTCGATTCGCTCGTGCGGATGGTCGGCGCCTACCGCGGCCAGATACCGGACGCCGGGGAGAAGCTTAAGGCGGCCGGCATGGAACTTCCCGCCGCTCGCGAGAACAAGACCGTCGATACGGAACTCGCGTCGTTTTGCGTATCCGTCGCCAAAAGGATACCGTCGCTTTCCTCCAATGCTTTCGTGAAGAGCATAATCGGACAGTTCGACCGCGGGAGGCAGCTGAGCGAGCGCCAGCTGGCCGTTTTGGCGAGGACGGTTTCCGAGAACGGATCGGGTCTTCCCGATTACGGCGAGATAAGCGCGCGCCTCGCACCGCTTCTTCCCGACGGAGCCACGGCGCAGCGTCCGGCGGACCCGTCGCTTGCCGCGCTTCTCGTGTCGATGGCCGGCGAGATATCGAAGTGGCGCGAGCCGGTAAAGCGCGGCAAGCGCACATACGATGACGCGGCGTTCGTCAAGTCGGTCGCCGACCAGTTCGCATCCCGCCACAATCTCAGCGAAAGGCAGGTTTCCGCGCTCAAGAGGGTGGTGTCCGCGTACAAGGATCAGATTTCGAACTACTCCGAAAGGATGAAGGGGGTTGAAGGAGACAAGTCCCGAGTTTGACGGCGACGGGCTTGTCGCCGGATTCAGGCGGCATCTGGAGTCGGAGTCAGGCGTATCGCCGAACACGAGTTCGGCGTACCTCGGCGATCTTGCCCAGTTTGCCGCGTTTCTCCGCGATGCCGGCAGGTCCGCCGGCGACTGGAAAGGAGTTACCGATTCCGATGCGCGCGCCTTCGCGGCGAAACTTGCGAAGGGGGGGGCGGGCGCGACGACGCTCCGCAGGAAAATCTCGTCCGTGCGCGCGTTTTTCAGATATCTTCTGCGTGAAAACGAAGTCTCCCGCAATCCTTTTTCTTCGCTCAGGGGGCCGCGCGTGCGCAAAACGCTCCCGAAAACGCTGTCCGTTGCGGATGTCGGCAGACTGCTCGACAGGCCCGCAGCGGATTTCCGCGACGGAATGCTCGGCGAATATCCTTCTTACAGGGACAAAGCCGTGTTCGAATTCCTTTATTCGACCGGGTGCCGCGTCGGCGAGATAGCGGCGGTCAAGTGGGGCGACATCGATTTCGCGAGAGGCGGATTGATCGTCCGCGGCAAGGGCGGGAAGGACCGTCTGGTGATTCTCGGATCGAAGGCGATCGAGGCGCTCCACTCGCTGCGCAGAGCCGTTTCCGCGAGACGGGCGAATCTCGCAGGTGACGATTCTCCGGTGTTCCTCAGCGACAGGTTCGGAAAGATATATCCCAGGTTCGTCGAAAGGCGGATGAAAAGGTATCTTGCAGAAGCGGGTCTTTCCTCTTCGCTTACTCCGCACAAGCTCAGGCACAGTTTCGCCACGCATCTTCTCGACGCGGGCGCCGACCTCAGGAGCGTGCAGGAGATGCTCGGCCACGCATCTCTTTCGACCACGCAGATATACACGCACGTGTCTGTCGAAAGGCTTAAAAACGAATACGCAAAGGCGCATCCGCGCGCTTGAGGACGGTGAAATCATGAACGGCGACAGCGGCAAGTCTTGCGGATTTAAGGTGAAATCGCTCCCTTGGAGCATGCTTTTGGCGTCCTTGCCCGCATTGTGCGCGGCGGTTGCAGTGCTTGCCGTGTTTCCGCGCGCAGAGGGCGTCTTCGCGACGGACGTCAGGCTGCGGAGCCGTACGCACGCGACCTGCTCGTTCGTAGCGCTCGATCCGGCCGCGGAGAAAAAGGCGATGGAAGACGTCCGTTCCACGCTCTCGCGCGATCTCAGCGGCGTCAGAGAGATGAGCGCGGATCTTTCCGTGTCGACGATACCGGATCCGCCGTACGAGGCGATAACAGACATTTCCGACAGATCCCGTCCTCTGCCGCCGCATCCTTTTTCGCTTTCCCCGGTTCCGTTCGCGCCGTCGCTGTCCGCTCCCGACGCGGAGCAGATCGAGCCGGACGAACGCGGGGAGCCGCCCGCATTCTCGCGGGAAGAACTTTTGCAGAATACAATAAAATGAAAGGGGCAAACCATGACCGACAAACAGGCGATGGACGCGTTCAGGGACACCGGAGCGCTTCTCGAAGGGCATTTCGAGCTTAGAAGCAAGCTTCACTCGAACAGGTATTTCCAGTGCGCCAACGTGCTGATGTATCCGCGCGTGGCTGAGAAGCTCTGCCGCGAGGCGGTGTCCAGGGCCGTCAAGAGCGGCAAGCTCGGCAAGCGGATAGACGGCGTGATTTCGCCGGCCGTGGGCGGAATACTCGTAGGACACGAAGTCGCGCGGTCGCTCGGCGTCAAGTGCATATTCGCCGAGAAAGTCCAGGGAGAGGGGGTCGACGCCACCGGCAAGCCGAACACGGTGCTTGCGATGCGCAGGTTCTCGATCAAGAAAGGGGAGCGGTATGTCGTCGCCGAGGATGTCGTCACGAAAGGCGGCAGAGTGCAGGAGACGATCGATCTCGTCAAGGCGGCCGGCGGCAGGGTCGCGGGCGTGATTCTGCTTGTCGACCGTTCCGGCGGAAAGGTCAAGTTCGGGCGCATCCCCATGTTTGCGCTAGTCAAGATGACTCCCGAGACGTGGACCAAAGAGGAATGCCCCATGTGCAAGGCGGGTTCAAAGCCGGTCCATCCCGGTTCGTGAACCTTTTCCGCGTCCTCTCCGTTTAAACGGGTACGGAACAAACCGGGAAAGGATATTGTCCATGATGATAAAAGGCGTCGAAAGGGCGTTCACTCTCATAGAGCTCATTCTCGTGGTCGCTGTCATAGCGATCATATCGGTGATTGCCGTCGGAAAATTCTCCGATCTGAAGCGCGATTCGTCGCGCAAGGTGAACGTCGCCAACATCAAGAACATCGCCAGAACGATCAACACCGAGCTGGCCGCCAGGGACGGCGAGATCGTGCGGGGAATGTTCGCCTACGCGGAAAGTCTGATAGACAGCGCCCCGGGCGGCGGCGACGTCACCGGGCCCGCCGGCGCGTACAACGTCCGCGATTCCTGGTACGACGGTTCCGGCGGGGTCGTCCCCGGCATCTACTGCGGGATAAAGACGACGGGCGCCGTCGTCAACGCCGGAGGCGTGGGCACGGGGGAGGTGGCCGCGATCTCCGAAGCGCACGAAAGCAATGTCGGCCTGGAGCCGCTGGCCGTTGCGACCGTGTCGAGAGGAAAGACGTCGCCCGCGAAACTCTGCATGTATTACCTGACGGATTCGGATGTGACGGCGCTCAAGGATGCGGGCGTGAGCATCGTGTCGCGCCACAACTATTCGAACCAGCAGGCGTCGAACCTCAACTGGGATTCCAGCAAGTACCGCACCGAGATGGGATTGCACTCGACCGGAGGCGGACCGGGAATGAGGGCTGATCTTTCGGCGTGCTATCCCGTCGTGCTTACGAACGGATCCGCCGTCGCGGTCCTGAACCCCGCGTCGTGCGAATCGATCTACCGCGATCTGGGGCTCGACTACGCATCGACCTACAACGTTTCCGGTCTCGATCCGAAAGACCCTTCCACGTACTACTCAAAGGGGATATGCTGCAAGCTTTACGTCTTCGGCCTCGGACGCGATTGCGCGGCTTCGACGAAGTTTTTCGAAAGCCATCCGCGCTGTCCCGTGCTCGACAAAACGCATTACCGCAACTATCTGCTGGTGTTCAAGCAGAACACGGGACTGGGCAACACCGGCAGCGCCGTGACTTTCGCCGGGGTGATCGATCCGTCCGGCAACACGGCGAAGCAGGCGCAGTATTCGGCGGACTGGTCGTCGTGATGGATGCCTGCCGTTCCAGCTGGCGGATTGTCCATGTAGACGAGACCGAGTCCACAAACACCCTTGCGAGATCGGGCTCCCCCGGCGACGTTTTCACCGCCGGATTCCAGACTGCCGGGCGCGGCAGGCTGGATCATGTCTGGGTGTCGGGCAGGGGGATGAATCTCACGATGAGCGCCGTTCTTGACGCGTCAGGCGCCGAAGCGCAGGAAGTCGCGACTCTTCCCCTTGCAGTAGGCCTCGCCGTTGCGGAAGCGCTCCGCCCCGCTGCCGGACCCCTCTCGCTCAAATGGCCGAACGACGTGCTTGCCGGCGGACGGAAGATCGCCGGCATTCTTTGCGAGCGCCGCGGCGATAGCATCATCGCCGGAATAGGCGTTAACGTGAAGGAAACGCGCTTCCCGCCCGAAATCGCGGCGCGGGCGACTTCTCTCGCGCTTCTTGGATGCGATGCGAGCGTGGAATCCGTGCGCGATGCGGTTCTGTCCGCGCTCGGACGCGTCGCAGCAGAATGGCGGGCGGGCGGTTTCGCCGCGATATACCCGCGCATCGCGGCAATCGACTTTCTCAAAGGCCGGATCGTTTCCGTCAGACAGGGTGATCGCGGAGAGGCGGAGGTGTCGGGCGTCTGCGGCGGGATCGGGCGGAACGGCGCTTTGATCGTCGAAGGGGAGCCGGTATGGTCCGGCGAGGCTCACGTCGAACTTGGTTTTTGAGTATTGTGTCAACCTCCGCAACTTTGCTTGAAGCAATCGGCGCCGATCCCGGATCGCCCCGCTGGACGGGTCGGCAAAGGAATTCGCAGATGTTTCGCAAAAAGATATTTCGCAGGACGGCGATGACAGCGACTGGCGGATTGCGGCGGCAGTGCGGATTGTTCCATTGTTTTGGACATAAACGCATTTCTTTGATATAATATCAAAGTATGATTCCACCAATAGAACTCAAGGATGCTTTTCCGGCAAGGCCCGCGGACGCGAACAAGAGGTCCGTCGGGACGGTCACGATCGTGGGCGGGAGCGCTCGTTTTCCGCACGCGCCCGTCATAGCCGCGATGGGCGCGAGAGCGGCGGGGGCCGGTCTCGTGCAGCTTGTCGTGCCGGACGAGTCGCGCTTCGCCGCCGGCGCGCACGTGCCGGAAGCGGTGTTCACGAAGCTCGACGCGACATGCATGCCGCCTAAGGCGGACGTCACAGTCATAGGCATGGGTCTCGGCACGGGGGTGGGCACGCAGCTGCTTCTTTCGCGCCTCCTTTCCGGAAGCCCCGGCAGGTTCGTTCTCGACGCGGACGCGCTGACGATTCTCGCGCAGTGGTACGGCGAGAAGGGCGCGTATTCCCCGGCGGAGGGGCAGAGCCTCGTTCTGACTCCGCACGAGGGCGAGGCGGCCAGACTCCTCGGATGCGATGCCGCGAAAGTCTCCGCGTCCAGGCTTGAATCCGCAAGGGAAATTTCATCCAGATACGGCGCGACTGTCGTCTTGAAGGGGCCGTCCACCATCGTAGTCCAGTCGGCATCCGGCGAGCCGTACGTCAACGCGACCGGCAACCCGTCGATGGCGCTCGGAGGAATGGGCGACATGCTCGCGGGAGTGATAGGCGCAAGATGGGCGTATCTCAAATGCGGGCCGAGTCTGGCGGCCGCGTCCTCGGTGTGGCTGCACGGTCTCGCGGCCGACAGCGTCGCGGAAAAACTTCAAGACCCCTCTCTCGCGAACATCGCGTCCGCGCTAGGCTCGCTGAGAGTCGTTCTGGACAGATGACTTAAAGAAAGGATCCACTGGAATGGTCAATTACAAAGGACTTGTGAAAAGCCTGGAGAATTCCGGCGAGCCGCTCGGTCTTCTGACCATGCAGGCGACCGGAACCACGGACCGCATCATGAAAGCGTTTCCAGGGCGTCTGAAGGCTCTTTTTTCCGCAGAGCACGGTTTTTTCGGATCGGCGTCCCCCGGCGAGAAAACGGTCAGCGCGTGGCATCCCTGGTGGAACCTTCCGATCCATTCACTCTACGGAGAACATCGCAAGCCGTCGAAGGAGATGCTTGAGGGGATAGGGCGGATGGTTGTGGACCTGACCGACATCGGCGTCAGGTGCTACCCTTATCTAGCCACCCTCAAGAACGTCCTCGAAGCATGCGCGCAGCACCATTTGCCCGTCACGGTCCTCGACCGTCAGGTGCCGATGGGCAATATTCTCGACGGCCCGATGCGCAAACCGGCGTACGCCAGCTTCGTCGCTCCGGTGAACGTTCCTTTCTGCCACGGCATGACGCCGGGCGAATGCGCGGTCTGGATCAAAAACGCCGAGAGCCTCGATATCGAACTCGACGTCGTAAAACTCGACGGATGGCACCATCTGATGCACGAGCCTTGGCCCAATTTCGTTCCGCCGAGCCCCTCGATCAGGAACTGGGACAGCGCCGTCGCGTACCCCATGACCGTTTTCACGGAAGCGTATCCGGCGATCGACTGCGACCGCGACGGGCCGCTCGCGTTCCGCGTCATCGGGGCGCCGTGGATGGATTCGCGCAAACTCATGAAGGCGCTTTCAAGCGGACTCGACACGTGCGGAGTTTCGATGTCCCCCTACCGCTATTCGCCAAAGGGCGGGCCGTACGCCGGCTTCAACCTGAACGGCATACTGTTTTGGGTGTCGCGTCCGGTGGGGTACTATCCCGTGACGGCGAGCGTACTGATTTTCGCCGCGCTTCTCCAGCTTCACGGGCAGAGGGTGACGGTCGGCGCGAGGCCCGATTGGCTTGACAAACTGTACGGCTCGTCGGAAGTCCGCGACACGATAAGATCCGGCGAACTCGATACCCTCTTCCAGAACTGGATAGAAGGGCAGGATGAATATCTCAAGACGAAAATCGATCTTTATGCGTGACATGAACAACAAACTCCTTGTCGCGGCGCTCGTTCTGCTCGCCGCCGCCGCGTGCGAGGCCAAAAGGGATTTCAGCCTCTACCAGCCGATAATAGACAGGGCGCCGTTCGGTCCGCCGCCGGACGATCCGACGGTCGACCCCGGCACGATCTCCGCAAAGGACGAAAAGGCCGCCGCGGCGGCCGGCGAGGAGATGGCGAAGCAGCAGCAGGAACTCATGAAATCCGTGACCGTCTGCGCCATAAACCTCGATCCCGACGGCACGGTGATGGTAGGGTTCGTCGACAACTCCAACTCGAAGTCGCCTCGCACGTATTACGTAAGGGACGGCGAAACGAGGGATGGATGGGCGGTTTCCGGGGCGGATCCCGTGGAGAAGAAGGTGACGCTGGAAAAGGATTCGGTGAAGATCGAATGCGTCCTCGGCAAGGCTTCCGGATCCTCCGGTCCGGCAGGAGCCGCGGCGCAGCCGGCGGCGTCAGCCGGTTCCGTAAGGAGCGGAACGTTCCAGGGGAGGAGTTCGCTTCTGTCGGGCAGACCGATGAAAAGCCGCAGGCAGATGCGCGAAGAGCAGGAGATGGCGGACCTCCAGGCGCGCCAGAAGGCCGCCGAGGAGGCCAAGAACGCGCGCGAAGAGGCTGCGCGCGAACGTGAAGCGGCGAGAGCCGCCCTTGAAGAGGAGCGCGAGGCGACGAGGCAGAGTCTGATCAGCATTCAGGAAGAGTTGAAGCGCCAACGCGAAGAGCGCCGCCAGCGCGATGCGGAGGAAAAAGAGAGCGAAGACGGAGACGAGGACGATGAAAACGACTAAAATCGAGGATTTCAGGGCGTCTCTCGCAGCCACGGGGTCCTACGAGACCGATCCGGCCTGCCTTGCACCGAAGCGCGCGAAACCGGGCGCACTGACTACGCTTCGCTTTTCGCTCGGCGTTTCCAAAGTGTTTCCGTGCTGCGCGGTCATGCAGCCTGCCGGCATGCTTACGATAGACGAATGGGCGAGGCTGTGTTTCTCGTCGGTGACCGTCGCAGAAGGGCTCGGCATGAAGGTGTCGGTCCGCGGATTCGGGAACATGAAAGCGAGAAAAGGCCCGGCGGTCGTTCTCTGCAACCACATGTCCACGATGGAGACGATAATGCTGCCGCCGATCCTGCTTTGCTACGGGCCTTTGAGCTACGTGGCGAAAGCGTCTCTCGCGCATCTGCCGTTCCTCGAAAAGGCCGCGGCGCGCACCGGCATGGTTCCGATCGGACGCAAATCGCCGCGCGAAGATCTGATGAACATGTTCAAAATCGGCGTCGAGCGCATTTCCGGAGGATCGAACTTCCTCATCTTCCCGCAGGGGACGCGCCAGAAGGTGTTCAGCAGGAAGGTGTTCTCTTCGATCGGCGCGAAGCTCGCGGAGAAGGCGGGATGCGAGATAGTGCCGATGGTCGTGGACACGCGCTGCCAGCCTACGCGCGAGAAGGGAATGCTCAAAAGGTTTTTCAAGGATTTCGGACCCGTGGACACGTCGTACGACATAAAATGCGAATGCGGACCCGCAGTCCCGGCGGGGAAATCCAAGGAAATGCACGAGCGCACGTTCGACTGGATGGCGTCGAAACTCGAAGAATGGGGTCTTCCGGTGGAGCGGTGATGAAGCTTCTGTTTCTAGGAACCGGGACGTCTACAGGCGTACCCCAGATCGGTTGCGGATGCCGCGTCTGCACGTCCCGCGACCCGCGCGACAGGCGCCGCAGGTGCGGAGCGTACGTTTCCACGCAGACGTCGGCGATTCTCGTGGACACGCCGCCGGAATTGAGGCTTTCGCTCGTCGAGCGCGGCATCGCCAAAGTCGACGCCGTCGTCCTGACCCATGCGCACATGGACCATGTGGCATCGTTCGACGACATCCGCCGTTTCAACACGATCAACGGCAAGAGGGTCGAATGCGATCCATCGTCGCCCGGCGCCAACGGCAGGACGTGGCGCATCGAAGGCAGGCCGATCGAATGCTACGCCATGCCCGAAACGATTTCGCAGATGCACGCGATATTCCCGTACATCTCCGACAAGGCCGGCGAAAACGGACTTTTCCGTCCGCAGATACTCTTCAAAGACAACACGAAGCCTTTTTCAGCGGGCGATATCGAGGTTTCCTCGTTCCCGGTTGAACATGGCTTTCCGTGCTGCGGATATGTTTTCAGAGAAAAGGGCGCGGACATTTCCCGCGCAGTCGCGTATGCGAGCGACTGCCATTCCATGCCCGAGGAGTCCGTCGAGGCGATCCGCGGCGTCGGCGTTCTCGTGATCGACTGCCTAAGGGAAAGGATCCACCCGACGCACATGAACCTCGAACGCGCGCTGGAGTGCATCGCCCGCGTCGGGCCGTCCAGGGCGTATCTGACGCACATGTGCCACGATCTCACGCACGAAGACTGGCTCGCGAGGCTGCCGGCCGGAGTCGAACCCGCATACGACGGATTGGAGGTTACGGTATGAGAAGCAAGATGTTCTACGCCATGTTCGCCATGCTGGTTTCGGCGGCGCATGCGCGCACTGGAAATTTTTCCGAAATTTCGGTCGATCTGAAACTCGACGAAATCACGTACGTCGTCGGCGAAAGGATAAGGGGCGTCGTGGATATCAAGAGCGTCACGACGGACGTCGTCAGCGCCGGATACGCGGATTCGCCCGACCGGTTCTTCATCGAGGTTTACAGGGCGGCGTCGCACGAACAGCTGCAGCGCCTCGGCCAGAAGAAATTCACGGCGCCGTTCCTTATCAAGGCGAACGAGGGGCAGAAGCTCGAAACATACCTCGGCGACCACTACCATCTTCTTTCCGAAGGGCGCTACCTCGCCCGTCCCGTTCTCGTGCACGGCGGCTACCGCTACGAGGGACAGTACAGGGCGTTCGATGTCATCGGCGGCATGGATGTGGCGAAAGCGGTCCAGATGTTCTCCACGAGGAAAAACCTCCGCCGCACGTTCACGCTTGTGCGCTGGTCCCGCAACGGATACGAGCATCTTTTCCTGCGCGCGGAAGATTCGTACGACGACGGGGCGAATTCTTCGGTCCGCCGCACCACGGATATAGGGCCGTTCATGAAATCCACGCAGCCCACTATTTCGATAATGCCCGGAGGCGAGGTCGTGGTGATCCACCGCAACGGGGCGGATTCCTTCGTGCGCAGCGAATTCTGGTCGCTGCCGGACGAACTCGACTTCCGCTCGCGGACGTCCATTCTCGACCCCGAGACGGCGGGCCAGCAGAGGGTCAGGCAGATTTACGAAGAGGCGGGCGGGGTCCAGCCCGTCGACAAACCATGGTGGAAGTTCTGGTGACGGCGTGAACATATTCGGAATAGAGACTAGCTGCGACGAGACGGCGTGCGCTGTCGTGAAGGACGGGCGCACGGTGCTGTCAAACGTCGTGTACACGCAGATACCGCTGCACATCCCGTACGGAGGGGTCGTTCCGGAGATCGCGTCCAGGGCGCACGTCGAAAAAATCCCCGAGGTCCTTTCCGCGGCGATGTCGGCGTTCCGCGCGGCGGAACCATCCGGCGCGATAGACGCCGTCGCCGTGACGTACGGCCCCGGGCTTTCGCCCGCGCTGATCGTCGGGCTCAACGCGGCGAAGGGGCTCGCGGCGGCTCTGCGCGTTCCGCTTTTCGCGATAAACCACATAGAGGCGCATCTGCATACGCCGTTTCTGCGCGACGCCGGCGATCCGCCGGACGATTGCGCGCTCGAGGATTGCTTCCCTGCGCTGGGGCTGGCCGTGTCCGGCGGACACACCAACTGGTTCGATCTCGAAGACGTGGGAAGCTACGCCACGATCGGGCAGACGCTCGACGATGCGGCGGGCGAGGCGTTCGACAAGGCGGCGAAACTGCTCGGACTCGGATATCCCGGCGGACCGGTCCTGGACAAAATCGCGAAGGCGTACGTTCCGGACGCGCCTTTCGTCCCGTTCCCAAAAGGGCGTCCGAGGGAAGGGGTCGCGTCGCTGGCCGGACTTCCTGCGGAACTTTGCGTCTCGTTTTCCGGACTCAAAACCGCGCTTTTGAGATATGTCGAAGCCAACCCTTCCGTCAAGTATTCCGACGACGGCGCCGACGGCGTCGAATATGCGCCCGGACGCAGGGTTTCCCGCAGAATGGCGCATGTCGTCGCGTCCTACCAGGAGGCTGTGGTGGGGGCGATCGTCGACAGGACGCGCACGGCCCTCTCGCGCCGCCCCTACAGATCGCTGATCGTCGGCGGCGGCGTTTCGCTCAACTCGCGCCTGAGATCGGTTTTGAAGGACGCGGCGGACGGCGCGGGTGTGCGTCTTCTGCTGGCGAAGCCGAAATACTGCGGCGACAACGCCGCGATGATAGCGGCGCTTGCCTATTTCAAGCGCGATTTTGAAGGCGGCGCGGCGATGTCGCTCGACGTTTCGCCTTCGCTCGAAATACCGTCCGCCGCGCAAGGCGGCGGCGACAACGGAGGAAATTGCTGAATGTCAGGCGGCGTAAAACACAAAGGGCCCCGCGAGCGGCTTTCCGGCGGGGAATGGATATACGGACGCAACCCCGTCGAAGAGGCGCTCGCGGCAGGCAGACGCGAGGCGACGGAAATAGTCCTTCCGCCGTACGCTGAGGGAGAGGACGGCCAGCTGGCGAGAATACGCGACGAGGCCCGGTCGAGACGCATACCGATTATGACAATGGACAGGGACCGTCTCGACAAACTCGTGCGCTTCGGCCACCACCAGGGCGTCGCGATGAAGGTTTCGCCGTACCCGTACGTCGAACTCGATGAAATCCTTTCCGGCGCCGAGGAGGACGACAACGCGACGATCCTCTTCCTCGACCATCTCGAAGACCCGCAGAACCTCGGATCCATACTCCGGACGGCCTGCGCGACGGGCGTGAAGGGGGTCGTAATCCCCGACGACAGGGCATGCGGCGTCACACCGGCCGCGGCGAGGGCGTCGGCGGGCGGTTCGGAATACGTGAAAGTGTGCAGGACGGTCAATCTCGTGCGCGCGATGAAAGCGGCGAAGGAGGCGGGATTCTGGCTCACGGGACTCGACTGGGGCGAAGACGCCAAGCCGTACACGGAGATCGATTTCAAAGGCCGCACCGGAATCGTGGTCGGCGCGGAAGGGGCCGGGATATCGCGACTTGCGAGAGAGACGTGCGATTTCATCGCATATCTTCCGATGCCGGGCGGGTTCGAGTCCCTGAACGCCGGCGTGGCCGCCGCGGTGGCGCTTTACGAAACGCTAAGACAGAAAGGAACCGGGAAATGAACAAAGAACTCTACATCAATCCCCCGCTCGTCGACCGGGCGTACGACTGGCGCAACGGTCCTCAGCCGAAGACTCGCCGCGAACTCGACAGGTTTTTCACATGCGCCGCGATAACGCGCGTCAAAGAGCAGATCTGCGAGATGGGGCGCAGGATATACGCCAAAGGGTACACCGACGGCAACGGCGGCAACATTTCGGTGCGTGTCGGCGAAGACCTGATCCTGTGCACGCCGACACTCTGCTGCAAGGGGTTCATGAAGCCGGAGGATATCTGTCTCGTCGATTTCAACGCCGGACAGCTCTGCGGCTACCGTCCGAGGACGTCCGAAGTCCGCGTACACATCGCGATGATGCGCGCCACCGGGATGAACGCGTGCATGCACTGCCACCCGCCGCACTGCAACGCGTTCATTTTTGCGGGCATCGTCCCGCCCAGCGGAATCAATCCCGAGGCCGACATATTTCTCAACCAGATTCCGATGGCGCCCTACGGCACGCCCGGCACGGACGAAGTCGCGGAGAACGTCGCCGAGGCAGCCAAAAAATCGAACGTCGTTTTCATGGAGAACCACGGCATAGTGTGCGGCGGACGCGACGTGGAGGAGGCGGAATGGTTCGCGGAGAACGCGGATGCGTACTGCCAGGTGCTGCTTCTCGCCGCCGGGCACGGAGCGAAGGTGCAGCAGGTTTCCGAAAAATACGTCAAGGCTTTCATGGACATCCGCAAGGCGCTCGGCCTCGCCGTCCCGAAGGGCCAGAAGACGTACAACACCAACAAATTCAACGGCTACACGATGAAAAAGACGGGCAGGTGATTCCCGCCCGGAAAAAGCTCTGTCAGCAAACATAAACAAAGGGGAACAAAAAATGAGCAAACCAACATTGGCGGTTCTCGCCGCAGGCATGGGATCAAGATACGGCGGGCTTAAGCAGGTCGATCCGGTCGGACCATCCGGCGAGGCCATACTCGACTACTCCGTATTCGATGCCGTCCGCGCCGGATTCGGCAAGGTCGTATTCATCATCCGCAAGGATTTCGAAGCGGAATTCAAGGAAAAAGTCGGCAGGAAGTACGAAGGGCTCGTGCCGGTCGACTACTGCTTCCAGGACATCAACGACCTGCCCGCGCCGTATTCCGTCCCGGAAGGCCGCACTAAACCCTGGGGCACGGCGCACGCGACCCGCGCCGCCCGCAACGCCGTCAAGGAGCCGTTCGCGGTGATCAACGCCGACGATTTCTACGGCCGCGACGCTTTCGTCAAACTCGGCGCGTTCCTGTCGAACGCCAAGCCGATGCATTTCGCGATGGTCGGATACAGGCTCGACCTCACGCTGTCCGAGAACGGATCTGTCGCGCGCGGCATCTGCACGGTCGGCGGCGACGGATCGCTCAAGGCCGTCACCGAGATGACCAAGCTCGTCAAGGCCGGCGACGTCGCCGAGAACCGCGAGAATCCCGAAGCCCCCGTGAAAGTTCCGCTCGACTCGCGCGTGTCGATGAATCTCTGGGGCTTCACGCCGGAGCTTTTCGCGGAACTCGAAGAGCGCTTTCCGAAATGGCTGGCCGCGAACGGCGCGAAAGAGAAGAGCGAGTGGTACATACCTTTCGTCGTCGACGAACTGATCCGCGAAGGCAAGGCTACATGCAGCGTCCTTCCAACCGATTCCAGCTGGTTCGGCGTCACGTACCGCGAAGACAAGCCGTACGTCATGGCCGAGATCAAGAAGCTCGTCGATGCGGGCGAATATCCCGTGAAACTTTTCTGACGACCGCAACTCCAAACACAAAACAAGGAAACATCGAATGTCAAACCGCACATATACCGAAGAAGAACTCAGGAGCGTGCTGGGATCGTTCGGCGTCAAGGACGTCGCGTCAGTCGCCCGCTACGGATCGGGCCACATCAACGACACCTTCAGGGCGATAGACGCCGCCGGGACGAGCTACATTCTCCAGCGGATCAACACCGACATCTTCCCCGATCCGGACGCGATGATGTCCAACATCTCCCGCGTCACTTCGCACATCCGCTCCAAAGGCGGAAAATCGCTCGAAGTGCTCGGCTATTCCAACCCCTGGCGCCTTTACGCGTTCATCACGGGCGCGCGCACGGTCGATCTCATCGAAAACGCCAACCAGGCGTTTCTCGCGGCCAACGCGTTCGCGAAATTCCAGAACGACCTCGCGGATCTGCCCGCGCCGCGTCTCAACGAAATACTGCCGAAGTTCCACGACACGGTCAACAGGCTCGCTCTTCTCGACGCCGCAGCGAAGGCGGACGTGAAGGGGCGTCTCGCGTCTGTGTCTCGCGAAATGGACTTCATCGCCGCAAGGCGGGAAGAGGCCGGACGCATCGTCGCCGGTCTCGCGTCGGGCGAGATCCCCGAGCGCATCACGCACAACGACACCAAGATCAACAACGTCATGCTCGACGATGTCACGCAGGAAGGCGTGGCCGTCATAGACCTCGATACGACCATGCCCGGAAGCGCGCTGTACGATTTCGGCGACATGGTGCGCACGTCCACGGCGGCCGCGGCGGAGGACGAAAAGGATCTCGACAAGGTGTTCTCCCGCAAGGAGTATTTCGAGGCGCTCGTCAAGGGGTATCTCAAGGACGCGAAGTTCCTCAACGCCGCGGAGCTGGACGCGCTCGCGTTTTCCGGCCGTCTCATCACCCTTACCATCGGCATAAGGTTCCTCACGGACTATCTCGCCGGCGACACCTACTTCAGGACCGCCTACGACGACCACAACCTCGTGCGCTGCCGCACGCAGCTGAAGATGGTCCGGTCGATGGAGGACCAGCGCGGCGAGTACGAAAGAATCGTCAAGCAATACTCCGCCAAATGAAAATCGAAGCCTGCGTATTCGATTTCGGCGGAGTCATGACGACTTCGACAATGCCCGAGAGGGTGCGGCCTCTGGTCGCATCCCTCGGGCTGGAATGGAAGATCGTCGACGAGGGTTTCGCGAAATACCGCCGTCTGATGGACGGCGATTTCATCACCATCGACGAGATGTATTCGAAAATCTGGCAGGACGCCGGAATCGACGTCCCCGCCGAAGTCACCGCGAAAATCGTGGAAGAAGACCAGGCCAGTTTCCTTTATCCGAACCTCGAAACGCTCGCCTTCATGCGCTCGTTGAAAGAGCGTGGTTTCGCGATAGGGATTCTGACGAACATGTGTTCGTCTTTCGCGGCGCTTTTCAGAAAGCATTTCACGGATTTCATTTCGCTCTCGGACGCGACGGTCATATCGGGCGAAGAGCATCTTTACAAACCGATGCGCGCGATATACGACCTTCTTCGCGGAAAACTCGGCACGGAAGCCGGCCGGATATGTTTTTTCGACGATGTCGAAGCAAACTGCCGGGGGGCGAGAGACGCGGGGTGGCAGGCGATCCGCTTCAGCGATGCGAAACAGGCGGAAGCGGATTTGCTGAAACTGACCGGAGAGCCGGGTGCCGGAGCCTGAGAAAACCGTTGTCGTCACCGGCGGCGCGGGCCGCATCGGAAAGGCGATAGCCGCGAGGCTTGCAAAGGACGGGTGGCGCGTCGTCGTCACGTCCAGCCGCCGCGGCGCGGGCGCGGACGCCGTTGCGGATCTTTCCGTCGACGGCGGCGCCGACCGGCTTTTCGCCGCGGTGCTTGAAATCACTGGCGGAAAGGCGCCGTACGCCCTCGTGAACAACGCAGGACTGTTTTCCGGCCCCGGCGCCGCAATCGAAAACGTAAACTTGATCGCGCCCGTCCGTCTTACGGAACTCATGTCGGACCGCGAGGGAACGGGAGCGGTCGTGAACATCCTCGACAGGGATTTCCCGGCCGGCCGCGCGTATTCGAAAGACTTCGCAGACGCCTACGCGAAATCGAAAGCGCTTCTCGCCAGAAGGACGCTTGAGGATGCCCGCAGATATTCTGGCGTGTTGAGGGTGAACGGTGTCGCGCCCGGACCCGTGTTCCCCCCGCCCTGCGGCGGTGTGAAAGCGTCGTCCGCGCCTTTCGGCAGGCCGACGGCGGAGCAGGTTGCGGACGCCGTCGCCTTTCTCCTGTCCGCCCCGACGGTCTCCGGCGCAATCATCCCCGTCGGCTGAGTGATCGCGCCCTGCCGGCGCCGTGTAACTTTTTTGCGGACAATCCGCCTTCTTTGTGATATAATCTAGCATATGAAACTCAAGCATGCAGCGATTATAGCGCTCGCAGTCGCGCCGGCTTTTGCGCTGGCGCAAGGGCTGGGCGTTTCGCCTTCGTCTTCCGTCCGGTATGCGACAGACGCGTATCCGGGGTTCGACGACGAGGCGCATATACTTCCGCCTGAAAAGAAGGAGCCGGGGTTGTTTTCCTGGTGGTCCGGTCCGAAAATGGACAATCCGAAAGACCAGCTGGACTGGGCGCGCGAGTGCGCCGGAAACGGTAGCTGGAGGAAGGCCAAAAAGGCGTACGACGCGCTCGTCGCCGAATGGCCGGCGAGCCCGGAAGCGCCGGTCGCTCAAGAGGAACTGGCCGACCTCTATTTTTCGAAGTACAACTACTGGTCCGACGCCTTCGCCGAGTACAGGTATCTGCTGGATTTCTATTCCGGAGAATGCGACTACGACAAGATCGCCGAACGTATGTATGAAACGGCGAAGCTGATGCGCGAGGAAGGGAAGAAGATACTTTTCTTCAGAATCGCGAATTCCACCGAAGTGCGGCGCGCGTTCGAGGCTGTCGTCAGAAGGGCTCCGGGCGCGGTTTTCGCATCCGATGCCATGGTGCAGGTGGCCGAACTGCGCGAAGAGGAGGGGGAACTCGACAAGGCCGTCGAGGTGTACGAAAACATCCGCAATCTCTTCCCCGGCGAAGAAGTGTCCAAGAAGGCGCTGATGCGCGAGGCGGAAGTCCGCATGAAAATCCTGCGGAAGCATTCCTACAACCGGCCGAGGGCCATCGACACGTCGGCGTTTTTGCGTCTCGCGCTCGCCTCGAATCCGGGCTACCGCGAGAAGGCCGAACTGGAGCGCTGGCTTGAAGAGGCGGTGTCCGTCCTGGAAGAGGATGCGTACCGGGCGGCGAAGTTCTACGATTCCAAGACCCGCACGAGGGAAAGCGCGATAAACGCCTACGAGAAGTTCCTGATAGAATATCCGGCGAGCAAGTATGTCGGAGACGTCCGGGACAGGCTGTCCGCGCTGAAGGAGGGAAAGGGCAAATGAGATTTTTGGCAATGGCGGCGGCCGCCGTTCTCGCGGGATGCGCCTCATATTCCTGGAAGAGTTCCGTGCCGCCGGATCTCCGCAGGATTTCGGTGTCCGTTTTCAGAAACGAAAGCGATGTCACGGGGCTTGGCGAAAAGGTCGCCGCGCAAGTCCTGCGCGAACTGCAGCGCGAGGGGACGTTCGAAATCGCGCCCCTGGACGAATGCGACGTGGAGATACAGGGCGTCGTGAAATCCGATTCCGTATCAACCGTGGCGTATGAAAGGCGCACGGGGGCGAGGACGCGCGAACACAGCCTCAAGGCCGTCGCCGAGGTCAGCTTTGTGAACAAGGCGGCGGGGACGGTCGTCGAGAACAGGCGCAAATATTCCGCCGCGACAACATTTCTCGCGAACGACGACATAACCACGGGCGCGATGGACGCGTCGGGACGCCTGGCGGAGGATTTCGCAAGGCAGATCGTCGATGACGCGCTGGATATCGATTGGAAGAAAGGAGCCGGACAATGAACGAAGTGCATGCCGTAATAGAACTCAAGATCACTCCGCAGCGCGACAGCGGTTTCGGGAAGATCGCGGAGAAGGTCGCGAAATACGAACAGGTGGACGCCTGTTTCCTGATGTCGGGCGGATACGATCTGCTCGTGTTCGTGAAAGGGTCGAGCCTCCAGGACGTCGCGCTGTTCGTCGCGCAGGATCTTTCGACGATCGACGGCGTGCTGTCCACGGCGACGCATTTCATGTTGAAAACCTACAAGGCGAAAGGCGTGCTCGATTTCGATACGGATGACGGACGTCTTGCCGTGACACCCTGAAGGAAAGGATTCGAAAATGGCAGTCGATTTGGCGCAGAAGGCGCAGAATTTCACCAATCGCGGACGTCAGGCCCTCGAGTCGGGCCGTTACGAACTCGCTGTTGACATGCTGATGGAGGCCGTTTCCGCGGCGCCGGACGTCCTTGAAACGAGAAAACTTCTCAGAGCCGCGCAGATAGCCAACTTCCGCAAGAACGGAAAGACCGGTTTCGGCGCGAAACTCGGTTGCATGATGGAACGCCAGAAGATCATGGGCCTTGTCAAGAAGGGCCAGGGCGTCGCGGCGATGGCCGAAGCGGAAAAACTCCTTTGCAAAAACCCGCTTGACGGCGACAATATCGAGGTTGCGGTCAAAGCGGCCGAGGCCGCCGGAAAGACGGATCACGCGGCGATCACCGTCGAGGCCGCATACGAATGCAGCAACAAAGACCCCGCTCTTCTCGAGCGCGTCGCCACGTACTACCAGATGGCCAAGAACTGGGAAAAGGCGCGCGATGCGTACAAGAAACTCGCCGAACTCAAACCTGGCGACCAGAGAATCGCGCAGCTGCTCAAGAACACCGAGGCGCGCGCGACGATGGACGCGGGATGGGAGCAGTCCGTGGGCAAGAAGGGCGGATTCCAGAATCTCATCGCAAACAAGGAACAGGCCAAGAAACTCGACCAGGCCAACAAGGCGGTCGTTACCGGCGATGACGCCGAGGCCCTTATAGCCGAAAAGATCGCCCAGATCGAAAAAGAGCCGAAAAACATGAATTTCAGACGTGCGCTCGCCCGTCTGTACACGCAGAACAAGAGGTACGAAGAAGCCATCGACTGCCTCCAGAAGGCGATTGAAGCCGCCGGGTCGATGGATCCGGAACTCGACAGGATGCTGTCGCAGACGCAAATTCAGTATTTCGACCAGAAGATCGGCGAGTACCGTCAGGCCGGGGACGAAGCGACGGCCCAAGAACTCGAGGCGCAGAAGAACCAGTTCGTGTTCGACGATCTCGCGGCCCGCGTGGAGCGCTATCCGAACGATCTCCATCTGCGCTACGAACTTGGCGTGCAGTACTACACCTACGAATACTACGACGAGGCGCTCGAACACCTGCAGCTTGCGCAGAAGAGCCCGAAAGACCGTCTGTGGGCTCTCTACTACCTTGCCATGTGCTTCCTGATGAAGGGCCAGACGGACATGGCGGTGATGCAGCTCGAGACGGCGCGCGATGCGATTCCGACGATGGACGACCTGAAGAAGAAGGTCGTATACCAGCTCGGTCTGTGCGCGGAGTCCTCCGGCGATCTCGAAAAGGCGTACCAGTACTACAAAGACGTGTATTCGACGGATGTCGGTTTCGCGGATCTTTCCGAGCGCATGCTTGCCGTGTCCCAGGCGCTGAAACAGGCGGGCGCGAATTGACGCGGCGCGCAAACGCAAATCTTCCGCGAAAGCGGCGTCTGAACATGCGGGGGAGGGATTGGCAGCCCCAAGGAGAGTCGAACTCCTCTACCAAGCATGAAAAGCTCGTGTCCTAGCCGATAGACGATGGGGCCGCGATTTAATGTCAGATATTCTACCATATAATTTTGAACAAGTCAATATAAAATGTTGGAAAAAGAGGCTTATGTCGCATTCAACCTTACCGAACGGATCGGTTCGGTAAAGGTTGCCGAACTCGCCGGACGCTGCGGCGGAGTCGCGGAAGCATACGCCCGCTATCCAGACAAGATTTCCCGCGCGGGCGGACCGGTTGACGTTGAAAGGGAGTTCGCCCTCGCCAGAAAATACGGCATGGAGATACTCACGCCGGCCGACGACGCATATCCGGAAATGCTGAGGGATATTCCCGGCCGGCCGCTGGCGATCTACGTAAAAGGGGACGTGAAAGCCCTGTCCAGGCCATCGGTGTCCATAGTGGGTACGAGACGGGCCACGCCGTACGGACTCGACCAGGCGTACAGGATTTCCCGCGATCTCGCATCGGCGGGCTGGTGCATCGTTTCCGGGCTCGCCGTCGGGATAGACGCGAGGGCCCACCGGGGCGCGCTCGATGCGTCCGGGATTACGGTAGGCGTTCTCGGTTCCGCGCTAGACGAATTCTATCCGGACGAGAACAGGGAACTCGCCCGCGAAATCGTCGCCAAGGGCGGCGCGGTCATAAGCGAGTTCCCTTTCGGAAGGCAGCCGGACCAGCAGACGTTTCCCCAGCGCAACCATGTCGTCGCAGGCCTTTCGAGGGGCGTCGTGGCGGTAGAGGCCGCGATAAAGAGCGGGACGCTGATAACGACCGGTATAGCCGCAGAGATCGGGCGCACCGTCATGGCCGTCCCGGGAAGGGTCGATGCGCGCGGTTCCGCCGGGTGTCTTGCGCTGATACGCGACGGCGCGAGGCTTGTGAGAAACGCGCGAGACGTCGAGGACGAGCTTTCATTCCTCTGTCCGCAGTCCGCCGCGCAGAAAAGGAAGCTGTTCCCCGAACGGCGCGAAGAGAAAGAACCGGAAGCGCGCGCGTCCGTTCCGGCGCCGAAGTTCAGCGTGGAGGAATCGATCGTCATGCGGCATGTCGACGAAAACGGCGTCACGCTCGATTCGCTCGTCGAGAAGACGGGGCTTGCCGCATCGACCGTCAATTCCACCTGCATGGGGCTGAGAGTGAAAGGCAGACTCAGGTTTCTCCCCGGAAACAGGGTCGCGGTGCCGTCCCGATAGAATGAAAGCGAACTTCCATACGCATACGACGTGGTGCGACGGAAAGGACACTCCGCGCGCAGTGGCCGAATCTGCGATGGCCAAGGGTTTCGACTGCCTGGGGTTTTCTTCGCATGCGATGCTTCCCGGGCGTTTCCTGGACTGGGCCCTGACGCCGGAAAAGGCGCCTCTGTACGCGGCGGACATCCGCGCTCTCGCAGCCGAATACGCGGGACGGCTGCGGATTCTGTGCGGCGTCGAAGCCGACTGGCTCGAGGGCGAAGCCGAGCCGTCGTACGCCGCTTATTCGCCGGTCGCGCCGGACTACATTATCGGTTCGGTGCATTTCATCCGCACGGCCGGAGGGAATGTCGCCGAAGTCGACAAATCACCGGAGTCTATGGAAGCATCGGTGCGCGACTTTTTCGGATCCGATGTCAGGGCGTTCGTCGAAGCGTATTTCAAGGCCGTGAGGGAATCGCTCGCATTCGATTTCGACATAGTCGGACATCCCGATCTCGTAAGAAAATTCAACGCGGGCGGCAGGTACTTCGACGAAACGGCGCCGTGGTATGTCAAGGCGATGGAAAATACGGCGGACGCAATCGCCTCGAGCGGCAAGATCGTGGAGATCAACACCGGCGCGATTTCGCGCGGCTGGCTCGACGACGCGTATCCGTCGGCGGCGTTCCGCGCAATGCTGCGCGAAAGAGGCGTCCGCTTCGTTCTTTCCGCCGACGCGCACAGCGCAAGCGCGATCGACTGCGCGTTCGACAGGTTTTCCGGCTGCGAAACCCTGGTCCCCGGAGAAATCGCCTGACCCCTCCGGCCTCTGCGCGCGCATGCGGCGGTAAACGGACGCCACATCGGCGGATGCAAGTTTCCTGTTGTAGATTGCAATTGCTTCAAGACCGCAGCTTTGATATAATCACTGCAGAAGAGGAGATATTCTATCATGAATGCAAAGGCATGGAGGCTCTACGGAGCAAAAGACGCGCGGCTGGAGGATGTTGAACTCGAGAGCGCTGGCGAGGATGGCGTCGTTGTGGAGATCGTGACTAACACGATCTGCCTGAGCGACTACAAGGGGATTTCCCTCGGAACCGGACACAAGCGCGTACCGAAGGATATAGCGACGAACCCGATTATGTTCGGACACGAGATCTCGGGAATCGTGCGCGAGGTCGGCGCGAAGTGGGCGTCGCAATTCAAGCCGGGACAGCGCGTCTGCATACAGCCGGCGTTCAACATCCCCGGACACGAACTCGAGACGATGGGCTATTCGTGGCATTCAGTCGGCGGCGAGACGACGCACGTCTACCTGCCGTCGATAATCATGGAGATGGGCTGCCTCCTTCCGTACGACGGCGACGCGTACTTCAAGTGTTCGCTCGCCGAGCCGATAAGCTGCATCGTTTCCGCTTTCCGGTCGAACTACCACCATCCTTTCGGCTCGCACGTCCACGAGATGGGAATCGAAAACGGCGGCACGATGCTCCTGATGGCCGGATGCGGCGCGATGGGGCTTGGCTGCATAGACATCGCGTGCCACTCGCCCGAAAAGCGTCCGCGCCGTCTCGTAGTCACCGATATCGACGATATGCGGCTCGAGCGCGCGGCGAGGATGTTTTTGAGGGAAGAGGGAAGGGGGAAGAGGGAAGAGGAAAGAGGCGCGATCGTCGCTTCCGGGAAGGTGAACAATGTAGACGTTTATTTCGTGAATACGAAGAGCGTGGAAAATCCCGTCGCCTACCTCAAGTCGCTCAACAGCGACGATCCTGTGGATGCCGCGAATCCGACTTCGACTGGCGGCGGATACGACGACATCTTCCTCTTTGCGGCCGTTCCCGCGCTCATCACGCAGTGCTCGGACCTGCTGGCGTTCGGCGGATGTCTCAACTTCTTCGCGGGGCCGACGGACCAGAAGCTCTCCGCGCCGTTCAACTTCTACAACATCCACTACATGAACCACCACATCGTCGCCAACTCCGGCGGCGACGTGAAGGACATGTCCGACTCGGTCGACTGGATCGGCAAAGGATACCTCCATCCCGAGGTGATGATAACCCATGTCGGCGGACTTTCCTCCGCCGCGCAGGCAACGCTGGATCTGCCCAACATCCCGGGCGGCAAGCGTCTCGTGTACACGCATGTAGACATGCCTATGGTCGCAATCTCCGACTTCGCGGAAAAGGGCAAGTCCGATCCTTTCTACGCCGAACTCGACCGCATCTGCACCGCGAACAGCGGGCTCTGGTGCAAGGAGGCGGAGGACTTCCTTCTTGCAAACGCGCCGAAGATTTCCATCGGCGCACCGAAGGAAAAGATCGTGGAGCGGCGGATCGTGCTGTAATCGAGGCGGTCATGGAAAACACGGACACCAGATTCTTCTGCCTTTGCATGAGCCCTGCGATCGATGCGACGGTGAGGCTGCCGCATGCGCCGAGGGGCGAAGGCGAAATCTTCAAGGATGTCGCCGAGGATGAGAACGTGGGCGGAAAGGCCGTCAACGTCGCTCGCTGGCTGGCGATAAGAGGCGCGGAGGTCGCCTGCGGCGGACTTCTCGGCGAGGACAACGACAGGCCTTTCGTCAAGGAACTTGCAAAGTACGCCATCGAGGACAGATTCGTGCGCGTTCCCGGAGCGACTCGCAGAAACGAGATGATCGTGTGGCCGGGAGGATCGGTGAAGCTCAACCGCGCGGCTTTTCCCGGATTGGGGAACGGGACGGCCGGGACAGGCGGGACAGATGTGACGGCCAGGGCGATTGACGCTTTGGCAGACGATGTTTTGTCGCGGTTGTCCGGTTCGTCTAAGATGTCCCGCGCTGACGCCGTAGCGGTCCTTTCCGGTTCGCTGCCGCCCGCCGTCCCGAAAGATTTCTACGCGAAGGCCGTCGCGCTGTTGAAGTCGCTCGGCTTGACCGTGGTTCTCGACGCGAGCGGCGAGGCCATGAAACTCGCGCTAGACGCCGGGCCCGACCTCATAAAGCCAAATGCGGAAGAATGCGAAGCGCTCGTCGGATTCGTTCCGGATACGCCGGAAGGGTTTGCCAGGGCAACGGCGCTCCTCCGCGAAAAGGCGGCTCACGTCGTCATTTCAGACGGCGGATCCGGTGCGTGGTTCGACGGCGAATTCGTCGCCGCGCCGAAGGTCGACGTGACCGATACGACGGCTGCGGGCGATACTCTTCTTGCGGAATTGTGCTGGAGAATGTTTGGGGGTGGAACAGGAAAACTGGGGGAACATATCCCCCGAGCGAAGGTTGTCCGCAACGCGGATGCCCTAGCAGGGGTGGCGTCTCGCCCGTTTGAAGAGGGAAGAGAGAAACTGGGGGAACGGGCGTCTCGCCCGTTTGATGAGGGAAGAGGAATGAGGGAAGAGGGGAAATGGGCGGTTGCCGCCGGCTCCGCCGCCTGCACCATGCCCGGCGGAGCTCCACCGCCAGTCGAACTTGTCGAACGTCTTGCGGGCGAAAGATGAAAATGGAAAACACTTCCAGACGGGATTTCATCCGCAACGGTTTTGCAATGGTCGGGGCCGGGATGTCCGTTATCGCTGCGGCGGACTCCGCCGCGGCATCGGGCGCACATGAAGCCGCCGGAGATCCGGCTCAAGGGCTGGACGTCACGGCCGATTCCGAGACTCGTTCCGCGTCCGCCCGCAAGCTTAAGGTCCGCTTCCTCGGCACCGGCGCGATCGACTGGGAGCGCGGGCCGAACGAATTCGGGGAAACGCGCCGTTTCGCGAGCGTGCTGGTGAACGGGAAAGCGCTTATCGACCTGACAGGACGCACTCGCGAGATGCTGCCGGAGGGATGCCGTCCGGAAGCAGTGTTCTACACCCACTCGCATCGCGACCACTTCGACGCAGAAGCCGCTCTTTCTCTCGGCGTCAAGCGCGTCTACTGCCACAAGTCGTGGGCCAAGACGGCTGTCGAGAAATTCGAGCAGGCGGCGAACGGACGTCCCGTTCCCGAAGTCAACGGCATCGTATTCGGCGCGCCGGTCCCCGTATGCGGCACCATGTTCACCGCGCTTCCCGCAAACCATTCCACGAAGCGCAAGGGAGAACATTGCGCCATCTATCTTATCGACAAAGGGCCGGCGCGCCTGCTTTACGCGACTGACACTTGCGGCATTCCGCGCGACGCGCTGAAACACGCCGGACTGGAGCGGAACGCAGGCCGTCCGCTCACGGCGATAATCATGGAAGCGACTGCGGGAATCGGACAGGAGGACAATCCGCGCTTCTTCTTTTCGCATTCGTCCGTCGATCTCGTGGCGAGAACCGTCCGCGCCCTCGCAGCGACAGGACGCTACCGTCCGCCGGCTTCGCGTCCCGTCTATATCACGCATCTTATCCGGTCCCAGTACGCTTCGATGGCCGAGTTGGAGAATACCCTCCCCGCGCCGCTCAAAGCCGCATACGACGGTCTGGAAGTGGAGTTTTGAGCCTCCGCCCGGCGGCGATATCAAGGAGATGCGGCATCCTGCCGCGTCCCTTTGCAAAACCTGCTTGTTTGTCTCACGCAAAGTACGCAAAGTTCGCAAAGCAACCATAGAAAAGAAACTTTGCGCGCTTCGCGAACTTGGCGTGAAATATATTCGGAGGGCAAATACCTCCAATGACAACAATCCCACAATTCCTCAGTTCCATCTTCCCTCAATTAAAGTCGAAAAAGTGTCATAGGACACTATGCTTTCACCGTCCTTCTTTTGCTATAATATTGGTGAAAGCAGGGTCGAGTATGTCGGAAAACAAAGCAACTGCAATCGCAATCGCCATCAAGAAGAAAATCGAAGACGGCAAATACGGCGCGGGCAAACCGCTGCCGAGCGTCCGGGCTTTGATGCGCATGCACTGCATAGCGCGTTCCACGGCAAACCGGGTTCTGCAGGAACTCGCCCGAATGGGTGTCGCGCGCCTGCGCAGAGGCGCGGGAACGTTCGTGAACAAACATGCCGCATCCCGGAAGATCGGACTGATCGTCCCCGGCGTCGCGGTCACTGATTTTTTCAAGCCCGTCGTCAGCGAGATCAACAACCTTGCGCGCGATGCTGGATACGACCTCCTTTTCCGCGAGGTGTGGAGCGAGAACCGCGAGGAGCGCATTGCGCAGGTGCGCGAGTTCGCCGCGGAGTTCGTAAAGGGCAATTTCGCGGGCGTGATCTACGAGCCGCTTGCGGGGCCGATAGGCGACGAGATCAACCCGCGCATCCTGTCGGTGTTCGACAAGAAGAACATACCGGTCGTCCTCCTCGACTGCGACATCGTGCCGTTCCCAGAACGAAGCCACTACGACGTCGTCGGCGTAAACGACCTCGAAGCCGGAGCGCGGATTGCGAAGCACCTCTTGGACATCGGCGCGAAGCGCATACACTTCCTCATCTGCTCGCTTTGTCCGACGACTTTCTCGAACAGGCTCGCGGGAGCGGAGTCGCAGCTGAAGCTCGCGGGCGTGAAGATTCCGAATGGCGGGAACGTGCTCTACGCCGAGGCGGACGACCTCAAGGCGCTGAAGCGCTACCTCAGGAAGCAGACGCGGCGACCGGACGCGTTCATCTGCAGCAACGACGCCATCGCGGCGGTCTTCAAGCAGACTCTGGAGAAGGCAGGCCTTCGCGTTCCGGAGGACGTGATGCTCACCGGCTTTGCCGACCTTTCCGTCGCATCGCTCATGACTCCGCCATTGACAACGATCCGCCAGAACCGCGAGCAGATGGCGCAGGCCGCGTTCCGGCGGCTGATGGATCGAATCGAAAATCCGTCTCTTCCTCCGTGCGACATCTTCCTCCCCGCGCCGCTTATCGCTCGCGGATCGACAACAAAAGGCTGTTCAAAATGAATGACTTGATGGGAAAATCTTGTTTTTGGCATCACGCAAAGTCCGCAAAGTTCGCAAAGTTTCTTTCAGGACTTCGCGGACTTGGCGAACATTGCGTGAGAATTAAACTCGCCTTCGCATTGCTGTGCGTATTTTCGTCCGTTATTGCCACAGCGACACCGCGTAGGCTTTTCGCCGAGACTCCAGCGCAGAAGGCCGAGCGTCTTTCCTGGTGGACGCACGACCGCTTCGGCATGTTCATACATTTTGGACTCTATTCGCTTCCGGCGCGCGGCGAATGGGTGAAGATGACCGAGCGCAAGGATATGAAGGAGGAGAAGTATCAGGAGTACTTCGACAATTTCAACCCCGACCTCTTCGATGCGAAGGAGTGGGCGAAGACGGCGAAGGCGTCCGGAATGAAATACGCCGTCCTTACGGCGAAACACCACGAGGGCTTTTGCCTCTGGGACTCGAAGTTCACGGACTACAAAATAACCAACACCGCGTTCAGGCGCGACATCGTAAAGGAGTTCTGCGAGGCGTTCCGCGCCGAGGGCATTCGCGTGGGGCTATACTACTCGCTCATCGACTGGCACCACCCCGATTTCACGATCGACGCCCGCCATCCGCGCATGCCGCCGGGGTGCCGTCCCGCCGACCCGTCTGGAACCGTCGGCGGAGAGGAGACTTGGAAGCGCATCAACGCCGGAAAGGACATGAACCGCTACCGCCAGTATATGAAGGATCAGGTCGGCGAACTTCTCACAAACTACGGGCGCATTGACATCGTCTGGTTTGACTTTACCTATCCTAACGACGGCGGGCACGGCAAGAGCGCGGCGGACTGGGATTCGGAAGGCCTTCTCAAATACGCGCGCAGCCTCCAGCCGTGGATTATCGTAGACAACCGCCTTGGGCTTACCGACACGGCGGACGGCTGGGATTTCGTGACGCCCGAGCAGTTCAAGGTCGAGAAATGGCCGACCGTGAACGGTGAGCGCGTACCCTGGGAGACGTGCCAGACGCTGTCGGGCAGCTGGGGATATGCCCGCGACGAAATGACGTGGAAGACGACGGAGAATGTCCTTGCCACATTGATCCATTCCGTCTCGAAGGGCGGCAACATGATCCTGAACATCGGCCCCACGGGGCGCGGACGCTTCGACTTCCGCGCCGTGAGTCACTTGAAGGACATCGCGGACTGGATGGATCTAAACTCGCGCTCGATCTACGGCTGCACGGAAGCGCCGGAGAAATTCACGCCGCCGGAGAATACGGTTCTTACGTACAATCCCGAGACACGCCGGCTCTACATCCATCTCCTGGCCTATCCCGGCGGACGCCTCGCCTGTCCGTTCGCCGCCGACGTCGCCTACGCGCAGTTCCTCCACGACGCATCCGAAATCACGCTCGAACGTCACGGTACGGCTGCGGAGCAGACGCAGGAATTCTACAAGAGCGGCAACGAAGGAGTTTCCTACTTCCTCCTCCCCGCCGTCAAGCCCGACGTCCTCATACCCGTAATCGAGGTGATGCTAAAATGAGCCAGACGCGAGAGTCTTTTTCCAGCCGTGTAGAACGTGTAGATCGTGTAGAGCCTTTCTACATGTTGCTTTCGCTTCTGGGAGTTTCGGAGTTTGGGAGATTCAAAAGACTCCTATACTCCAAAACTCCCAGCAACGAAAGTGAGAAAATGATGTGCGGTGTTCTACAGCCGCTTGAGCCACAGGCCGAAGAATCTGTCGTAGACGACGTATCCCGCGTCCGACCGGTAAAGAAGGTCGCGTTCCGTCAACTTGGCTGCTGCGGATCGGACTGTGGAAGCGGCCGGGAGCTTGTTGCGCCTGATAAAATCTCCGCCGGATATGGACTTTGCAACACCCTGTCTGCCGACCGCCTTCAGGATGGATTGTTCGGCGGGAGTCTGGCTTCGCAGAAGGTCGAAGTAGAACGATTCCGATTCCGCAACGAGTTCATCCACGGTATCATCGACCTGTTGGACGGAATCGAGTCCGCTACCGTGCGTCCAGACGCGGTTGAGGATGCTTTGGATGTACCACGTTATTCCCTCGAAGCGTTCGTAGAGATGGCGAAACGCCCCTTCCGAGAAGGTGCGTCCTTCGCGGCGGAAGAACCCCTCGGCGAATTGCCCGTACTTTCCGGCGTCGATGGTGCCGAGAGCCATGAGCTGCGTGCTTTGGTAGAAAGGACCCTTGGGCGAGACGAACATGGCGTCCATCATGTGTTTCCTGGAGCCTGCGAATATGAAATGCGCGTTCGGAACGAATTGGATGTAGCTTCTGAGAAGCGCCTCCGCCCCCTTTTCCGGAAACTCGCGAACCTGCTGGAACTCGTCGATGGCAATCACGACCTTGCGCTTGCGCGACGCGATGTAGTCGAAAGTGTCCTTAAGCGTGGCCTTGGCCTGCGACGGCGCGAGGTCGAAGGAAAAGGAGAAGGATCCGTCGTTGTTCGGCGTAAGCGTCGGACGGCAGCTCTTGAAGAACGAAAGAATCTTTCTCCCGACGCGCTCCGCCGGGGAGTCGAGCCTGTCGAGGACTGTGGCGGCGAACGTCTGCACGAACGAAGTGAGGTCTTCGATAGCGAAGATGTCGAGATAGACCGTCGCATGGGTCTTCTCGAGTGTCCGGAAGGCGTTGTGGACGAGACCGGTCTTGCCGTAGCGGCGCGGCGCGACGAGCGTCACGTCCCTTCCGTTGGAGATCGCGGAGACGAGCTTTTGCGTCTCTGCGGCGCGGTCGCAGAAGTACTCAGGCCCCGCGTAGCCGCGTATCAGAAAAGGGTTGTCGAGTTTCATGCGCAATATTATATCAAAAATTCGCACGTTGCGACGAAATTTTCGCGACGAAATTTTCGTCGCAGAAAAGTGGTGCGTTCAAAATCGTCTCATCTTTCGTGTATTTCGCGTATTTCGTGGTTCCATGAACCGCCTACAATTGCCGCGAAAATGCAAGTAGAAGTGCCGCGAAAGTTAAAGTAAGGAGTGCGGCATGATGACGCAACTACACGATCTACACGTTCTACACGTCAAAAACAACAAACAAGGAGAAAGGAAATGAAAACGATACAACTCGGATGCAAGCGGCTGATAGCGGCCGCAGTAGTTGCGGCTGCGTTCGCGGCAAAGGCCGAAACGGTCGTGTGGTACACGTTCGACGATCTCGGCGACGTCGGAACGACGCTCGCCGATTCGTCGACGATCCAGAACAAGGCGAACCCCGGCACGCTCGACGCGACAGTGTACGGAATGAAGGGCAAGGACAAGTATGCGAGTTCCGTCAACAGGCCGTATGTCGCGAACGGCGTGCCGGAGACACTGCGGGTCCTTGATCCTGTCAGTAAAACCATCGCTGCATCCGCCGACAAGGCATTGAGCTTCCCATGCACCAGTCCTGGCGGTCAGGGTGCGCTGCTTGAGACACCAAACGATTCTGCGTTCCGCCCGTCGTCGTTTACCGTTGAAATGTTCGTCCGCCTCACGGAGGGGCGCTCTAACTGGCAGATGCTTGCCTGTCAGCCGTCAACTACGGCCGATCGCTACGGATGGGCGATTAGCCTTTACAGACCAGCCGACAACAGTTACTCGAGCTTCCGGTTGAATTTCGTCGATACCGAGGGAAACAACTACCAACATGGCATCGGTAAAAATGAAGGTTCCAATGTCTTTCTCGACTACAAGTGGCACCATATCGCGCTCGCTGTCACACCCCAATCCGGCGATCCGTCCAAGATCAACATAAAGTTCTTTATAGACTACGTGAGGGTTTACAATTATGATGCACCTTACGGCATCGTTCTTCCCGATTCTGCGGACTGCCCCGTGCAGATTGGCGGCACGACAGTTACAGGACAAAACTTTATGGGTGAGATTGGCGAATTCAGGTTCTCATCAGGAGTGCTTGATCCCGGCGAGTTCCTTCGTCCGCACAACGCGGCGATAGACAAAGACGTCGTTCTCTACTACGACTTTGAGGATACTGATGCATACGACGGCAATTTCGCCTATAGCACAAACAGCGCAAGCGATGTCGTAAACAAGGCCTCTCCAATCATGCCCGGCGCATTCCAGAAGACAGTAGGGACCGACAGCAAGACGTACCCTTTCATTGACGAGGCGTCGCCAGGCCACAGGGTGCTTCCGTCGCAAAACGCAGAAAGCGAGAGAACGATGAATTCCACTCATGCATTTAGAAATGCGTCATATCGGGTTGTCGGCTCAAACACGTCGCGGCTCAAGTGCACACCGGCGTATGCGGATATCTTCCGCGACACGGAGGATTTTACCGTCGAGATGTTCTACAAATGCGGCGAA
Source organism: Verrucomicrobia bacterium UBA3841 (assembly GCA_002392765.1). Lineage (GTDB taxonomy): Bacteria > Verrucomicrobiota > Kiritimatiellia > RFP12 > UBA1067 > UBA1067. The sequence continues at coordinate 37,258 of DGHT01000036.1, forward strand.
AAGGAATACAGCGATGAAACGATTGTGCAGCAAGCAAAACTCTTGTTTATCCCTGGACAGTTTGAAGTAGGTTTTGCCAACCCCACGGCACAGATGATACCCATTCTTAAAACCTCGGAGGGCAACGTCATGTTTTCGTCGGGAACGCGTGTGGATGATGGCAAGTGGCACCATATAGCCGTGGTTGTGAAACAGTCCGGCGATTCGAAGACATTCAGCTGGTATCATGACGGCGATCTCTACAATAATCAGAGCAAGACGTTCTCGGGAACTGTGTCCCCCATGAGTTCTTCAGATGCAGTATGGCACATCGGAACGAACAACGGAGGGCGTGCGTTTGACGGCTGGATCGACTCTTTGCGTGTGACCTTGCGTGCGCTTGAGCCGTCCGAGTTCTTGCGGGCTGAGAAGCGGCAGGGATTGGCCATTGTATTCAAGTAAGGCGAGGTGCGAGTGAAACCCTTTCATTCTTTGCTGACGGTTGTCGTTTCGCTCGGTGCGATGCCGCTCCTCGCAGGCGAGCGGTCTGACGCGTTTGTCTCGGCGGCGCGCAAGGCGTATGCCGCCGACCCGATGTGTCGCACGACGGTCGTGACCAACTTCGTTGTCAAGGGAACGCCTGACGACAAGGCGCCGGGCCTGGTTCGGTGGTACGACGTCGAAGGCGCGCGGAACGTCCGCGACATCGGCGGCTGGACCGGCCTTCGGGCGGGCAGGGTGTTTCGCGGCACGGAGCTTAATTCGAAGCCCAATCACAAGCAATACGAGTTGACCGAGCGCGGCAGGGCGGTCATGCGCGGCGAGATGGGCATCGTGTCCGATCTCGACCTTCGTGGGGAGATAGCGGAATACGGCGAAGACGCCAAGACGAAAAGCCCGATTGGCGAGGGATCGCAACTCTTGAGCCGTCCTGTCAGTTCGTATGTCGAAACCTGCACCTCGCCACGTTCCGCCAAGGCGTTCGCGAATGCCCTCCGCGTGTTTGCCGACGAAAAGAATTTCCCCGTCTACGTGCATTGTGCGGGCGGCGCGGACCGCACGGGGACGGTGTGCTTCCTTTTGGAGGCGCTGTGCGGCGTGTCGCTCGAAGATGCGGAAATCGAATACGAGCTTACGAGCTTCTCGCCGGTCGGCATGCGCCGCCGGAACAGCGAGACGGGGCTTCCGTTCGCGCTCATGGTGCGGCTCATTTCTACCTTCCCCGGCGAGGCGTTCGCCGATAAGGTTGCCTATTGGGCCGAGAACGTCGCCGGACTTACCAAAGACGAGATCGCGCGCATCCGTGCCAATCTCGTGAATGCGCCCGGCGCGGCGAAAGCGGCCGACTTGTGAGCAAGAAAGGAAAACAAGATGAAGGCATTGTTGATCGCGGCGCTTTTTGCGTCGCAAGCGGCGTTCGCCGACAGTATTGCGGAGCTTTGTCCCGTCGCGGAGAATGTGCGCGGGCACGAGAACACGGAGTGGTCCATCAGCTACGCCTACCACCTCACGGACGCGAAGAAGAATCTTCCTCGCGTCCTTCTCGTGGGCGACTCGATCTGCCAGGGCTATCAAGGCAAGGTCGCGGCCAAGCTTGACGGGAAGGCGAACGTGACCTACTGGGCGTCGTCATACTGCGTGACGAGTCCGGGCTATCTGCGGCTTCTCGCGTTCTATCTCGACGAGGCGAAGTACGACGTCATCCACTTCAACAACGGACTTCATTCGTGCGAAACGCCCGTTGCAGACTACGAGAAGTCGTACCGCGCCGCGCTTCGGCTCATCAAGAAGAAACAGCCCAAGGCGAAGATCGTCTGGGCGTCTTCCACGCCGATCAATACGAAGGACGCGCGAGCAGACAAGGTAGCCGCCCTCAACGCGGCGGCTCGTCGGACAGCTGATTCCGTAGTCGGCATTGCAGAGAACGATCTATATTCTCTCGCAAATCCGCTCGACCGCGCGACGTACTGGGTCGATACGCACCATTATACGGATGCAGGCTACGAGCTCCTCGCGTCGCAAGTGGTCGAAAAAGTCGTTGCGGCTTGCGCCAAGTAGTCGCAACTTAAGGTGGGGACCGGAAAAATGAAACGCATACAGGTAACGGCGCTTTGTGCTTTTGCGGCGGCGGTCGCGTTCGCGGACGCCAAGTACGAGGCGAATTGGAATTCGCTGAACACGCGGACGTGTCCGCAATGGTGGAAGGATGCCAAGTTCGGCATATTCGTACACTGGGGCGTGTATTCCGTTCCGGCGTTCGCGCCGCACGACACGAACAGCGTCTACGAGTGCTACGCCGAACACTACGCCAACCCAAAGCGTTGGGAAAAGGAGGACTCCGCGTTCCCCGCGTACCATGCAAAGCACCATCCCGGCAAGTCTTACGGAGATTTCGTGGCGGACTTCACGGCGGTGGACTTCGACCCCGCCGCATGGGCCGCTCTCTTCCGCCGCTCTGGCGCTAAGTACGTGGTGCTCACGTCGAAGCACCATGACGGATTCGCTCTATGGCCGTCCGCGTATTCGCCGTACTTCAACGCGGGGATGACCGGGCCGAAGCGGGACCTCTGCGGCGAATTGACGGAGGCCGTGCGGGCGGCGGGGCTCCACATGGGCTTCTACTATTCTCTTCTCGAATGGCGGCATCCGCTCTGCAACAAGAACGACATCGGCAAATTCGTCGAGCAGGTCAACCTTCCTCAGCTCAAGGAACTTGTCACGCGCTACAGTCCGGAAATCGTCTGGACGGACGGCGAGTGGGACTATCCGTGGGAGGTCTGGCGAGGTCCGGAATTCCTTTCGTGGCTCTACAACGAGTCGCCCGTCAAGGAAACGGTCGTCGCCAACGACCGCTGGGGCGCCGGATTTCGCGGCAAGTGCGGAGACCACTACACGACCGAGTACGAGGACATTGCGCACGACGGAGAGGCGAGCGACTCGCATCCGTGGGAGGAGTGCCGCGGCATCGGGCTTTCGTTCGGCTACAACCGCTACGAGACTACGCAGCAGTATCTTTCGGACGAAGCCTGCATAGAGACGCTATGCGACAAGGTTTCGCGTGGCGGGAACCTTTTGCTGAACGTCGGGCCCACGGCTGAAGGGCTCATCCCCGTCATCATGGAAGAGCGCCTTCTCGCAATCGGCAAGTGGCTTGATGTCAACGGCGAGGCGATATACGGAACGGTCGCTTGGGAAAAGCGTCCCAAGGACATGAAGAAGAACCGCGTATATTTCACGAAGAAAGGCGACGTTCTCTACGCAATCGTCTTCGGTCCCGCCGAGAAGGTTTTCGTGCCGGGGGCAGGCGAGGTCGATTCCGTCACGCTCCTAGGCGGCGACCGCAAGATTGCCTGGACGCGGAACGGCGATGGCATAGAAATCGAAATGCCGCTCTTTCGCCAGGGCGCTGCACCCTGCGAGCACGCGCTCGTCTTCAAGCTGGCAAATATCAACGAGAGGAGAATAAAATGAGAAACTTGTGCGGATCAATACTCGCGGCGATGTTTGCGCTTTTGGCCGCAGCCAGACCTGTGCCGCGTCCGGCGATGCTGAATCCGGCAAAATTCGACGCAGACGACGTCCAGGCGCTCAGGGACTTCGGCGAATTGCGCAAGGCGTCCGCGGCTCGCGAATATTTCGTCTCGCCGTCCGGCGACGATGCGGCGGACGGCTCGGCCTCGCATCCGTGGCGCACAATCAGCCATGCTGCGGCGGTCGCAGAATCGGGCGATACAGTGACAATCCACGCAGGCGTTTACCGCGAGTGGGTGAAGCCCGCAAATGCCGGTTCCGAAGGTGCGCCGATCACCTACCGTGCCGCAAAGGGCGAGCGCGTCGTCGTGACGGGCGCCGACGAAGTGCGCGGCTGGACGAAGCGTCCCGACGGACTATGGGAGGCGCACGTTTCCTATGATTCCTTCGGCGGCGTCAATCCCTTCACGGACTTCATCGAGGGCTCCTGGTTTCTGCCGAAGGACTTGAACCACTTCCGCACGCGTCTCATCCAGTGCGGAAAGCCGCTGAACCTCGTCGGCGAGGAGATTCTTGCGCCGCCGGACCACGGCGTTCCGCATCTTGAGCGAGGGACTGCCGCGCTGATCCCAGGCCGCGTTTCGGGGATGATCGTCGCTGCTTTCGAGCACGATCCAAACGTGGAAGTGCCGGAACTTGTCGTGCGGCCCTGCTGCTTCTACCCGACCACGACGCGCCGCGACTATATCGCGCTCAGGGGAATCGCGTTCCGCGACGCCGCGCCGACATGGGCGCATCCGCGCGGCGAACAGCCCGGTGTCGTCGGCACTAACTGGAGCCGCGGATGGACTATCGAGGATTGCGAAATCTCTGGCTCGTGCTGCGCGGGGCTTACGCTCGGCAAGTGCGCCAACGATTTCGACTCGTTCTGGAACGATCCGAAGCAGAGCTTTTCGCTTTGGGGCAAGCGCCTTTCGGAGCGCGACCTTTCGGAAATAGGCCACCACACGGTCCGTCGCTGCCGCATCTCCGATTGCGGACAGGCCGGCATCTGCGGCGGTTTCGGCGCGGTCTGGTCGACCATCGAGGAATGCGACATCTCCAATTGCTTCAAGGGGAAAAAGTTCTTCGGATACGAGATGGCCGGAATCAAGATACACGCGGCGGTCGGCATGACAATCCGCCGCAACCGCATCCACGACAACGGATGCTTCGCCGTATGGCTCGACTGGATGGCGCAGGGGACGCGGCTTTCCGGAAACGTTTTCTGGAACAACGACCAGCACGACCTCTACCTCGAAGTCGTCCACGGGCCGAACCTCCTCGAAGGAAACGATTTCCTCTCCGAGAAGGCCATCCACTTCAAGGGCTCCAACAACATCGCACTTGTCGGCAACCGCATCTTCGGCTCGCTCGCGTGCGATGACGACGCGAGTCTGGGCTATCGGAAGACGCCTGTCTTTCATCCGCACTCGACGCGTATCAAGGAACTATACGCCGACCCAACGCCCGCGAACCTCGCATTCATCAACAACATTCTTCCGGAAGAACCGCATTTCTCCGATCTCGCGAGCAATCCGTGCAGGTGTGAAGACAACTTCCTCGTCCCGCGCGAATACTGGCTGATCGATGCGGCAACAGGCGATGTCGGCATCAGTCCGCCGCCATCCTTGCCGCGTCCGGACTTCAAGCCCGTCGGCGCCGGACGCCTCGGCGCCGGCCTTGTCTCGGGCGAGGACTTTCCACAGCCGTCGCCTGAATATTCAACGCCGAAGAGAGAAATGAAGCTATGAAATTGGTATTGGCAACACTGGCAACACTGGCAACATTCGCCGCGACAGCGGCGGAGACTTTCTGCAATCCCATGCCGATTCCGGACACGCCCGTCGGCATACTCTGCCGCGACAGCTTGAACGGCGACGCGATTCCCGAAATCGCATGGCAGAAAGATTGCTGGACAAATGCCGCCTGCGGTTTCAAGGAGGTGCGCCAGTTCCGCGAGCTTGCCGATCCGGTCGTTCTCGCCGAGGGCGACACATGGTATCTCTATTCGAGCGCGGGGCTTATGTGGACCAGCGACGACTTCGGCGGCACATGGCGGCATGTGGGCGTGCAGGCCGAAGCCGACTATGCGCCCGCAGTCGCCAAGTTCCGCGGCAAGTACTACCTTTGCACATCAGGCGGACCGCTGAGCGTGGCCGATTCGCCCACGGGTCCGTTCCGGACGCTTGGCGCGTTCGACAAGAAGTCGTTCTCGTCCGATTCGCAGATGCCGCACACCCTGGATCCGGCGCTTTTTGTCGATGGCGACCATCTCTATCTTTACTGGGGATGCTTCGCAAAGCCGAAGGCCGTCTGGTGCGTGGAGCTAGATCCGGAGAATCCGCTTCGCGCAAAGACGCCCGGCTCTGCCGTCTGCCTCGTCGAGTTCGACACGGAAAGATATCCGTGGCTCGACAGGCTGATCGAGGGCGCGTGGGTGTTCAAGCGCGACGGCACGTACTACCTCACGTATGCGACCTACGGAACGGAGGATTCGCGCTACTGCTGGTGCGCGATGAAAGGTTCGGGTCCGCTCGGGCCGTTCGTCCCGCAGAAGAACAATCCGTTCTTCATGACGGAGAAGGGTCTTGTCACAGGAACAGGCCACGGCTCTATCTGGTGCGATAAAAACGGAGACTGGTGGATCAACAGCTGCGTGTCTGTCGCAGCCTATCACGGCTTCGAGCGGCTGATCGCCCAGGATCGTCTCTTTTTCGAGCCGGACGGGGATATTGCCGTCGGCAAGGCTACCGAAACGCCGCAGTGGCTTCCGTCCAGCGGCAGGAAGGGCGGTACGGGATGGAAGGCGATACCGCTCAAGTCCGACAGAAGCGCGGCGACCGACATGAGCATCAAGACGTGGTCGACGGTCGAGAGTCTGCCGTCGAAGACCGTTTTTGAGTTCCCCGGAGAGAAGACGATCCGAGCGTTCCGCGTCATCTGGCGCGACATCGGGCTCGACACGAATCGCGGCATCTTGCCGGGGCCGTATCGCTACCGCGTGGACTATCGCTCGAACGGTGTCTGGTGGACTTGGCTCGACGCCTCCAAGAACGACGTAGATCTCATGGTGGACTACCGCGAGGCGCCGGAGGCGGTTGCCGACGCGGTTCGACTTGTCGTCCTCTCCGCCCCGCCTGGCATCACTCCAGGGCTCGTGGAGTTTACGGTCTTTGGCTGTATGTTGGGGGAATTGGGAAGAGGTTCCCCATTCCCCGTTCCCCTTTCCCAGTTCCCCATAAAAGGAGACCAACCATGAACAAAGCAATCGCATCTCTCGTCTGCATCGGCGCCGTGTGCACTGCGCTGGCGGATTGGACGCTCGAGCGTAGCGCGGCTAAGGACGGGCTTTTGATGACGGACGGCATCAAGCCCGGGTCGTATTATGTGAGGCTTGAAGGATTTTCGGGTGACGACGCGACCACCCGCGCCAAGGTGTGGCACGAGGGCCGGCGTATCGAGTTCGTGCGCGGCGGGCCGTGGATGGACGACAACGGCAAAGAGCTGATGACGCTCGAGTCGCGTCCGGTGGAAGTCAAACCGGGCGAGGCGTTCCGTGTCGACAAACAGACTCCGTGGACGCGGATCGTCCTCGCCGAAAAGCCGCTCGACTACGCGCCGCAGCGCGTATTCACGAACATGGCGCTCGACCCGGAAGTCGCTTTCGCCGCGGAGGCAGATTTCGGCGTGTCGAACGTGGCCGTGACGCTCAACAGCTATCTTGGTTCGGCGGTCAAAGGACGGCTCCGAGTGAAGGTGACGGACTACTACGGCAAGACGCTCGCAGAAACGGATCGCAGGGACGTCGAGCTGGGAAGGACGCTTAAACTCGATGTCCCCTACGAGGACAACGGCTCGGGGCAGTTTCGCGCGGCGGTCGGCTTCACGGACGGATCCGGACGCAAGGTCTATCGCGTCTTCGCGCGGCTTGCGGACGCAAAGTCGCCGCACCGCGAGCTTCTGAGGATGAACGAGGGATGGACGCGCGTCTCGGGCAAGAAGGCCGTGATGCCCGCCGAGGTAAAGGACGGCGCGGAGAAGTTCAGCGGCACTTTCGCGGTTCCGGCCTCGTTCGCCGGAAAGCGCATATTCTTCAAGGCGCTCAGGATTTCGTGCGTTGCGAAGCTTTACGTCAACGGCGCGGAGGCGGCGACGTTCGGCGAGGACGGCAATTTCGCGGGCGATATGGAGGCGGACGTGACGCAATTCGTCAAACCGGGCGAGACAAACGAATTCGTCATCGACGCGAAGCGCGCGGACGAAGAGAAGTATCCCAGCGGAATGCCGGGACGCCTCTCGGCGGTTTCCGAACTTGCGCTGGAGGCGCGCGGCGAAAACGCAATCGGCCGTGTTTCGGTCGTGACGTCGTTCCGCGAAAAGACGATTCGCGTCAAGGCGGAGCATCCGGCTGGCTTTACCGTGCGAAACTCCGTATGGCGCGGAGACGAGAAGCTTCTTTCCTTCGCGGACGAATCCAAGTGGGAGAATCCGCCGCTTTGGGGCCCCATCAACTTTCCTCTCCTCAAGCTCGTCACTGAACTTGTCGATGCCAAGGGGAATGTCGTGGACGAGAAGCTGACGCGTTTCGCGTTCCGCGAGTTCTGGCCGGACGGCATGGCGCTCATGTGGAACGGCCACCGCGTGAAGGGTGAAGCGCGGGCGTTCATCAGCACGTGGGGGTGGTGGGACTTCGACAGGCGCTGCAAGCGCCAGTTCAACTGCGACATCCTATGGGAAGGCAAGCTGCGAGGCATCAAGTTTCTGCGGCACGTCTACAACTCGTCGGAGTTTCTTGATTTCTGCGACGAGGCGGGGATTCCCTGCGCCGTAGGTTTCGCGACGATCGCGAATCCATCTCCCGAAAAGAGCGCGAACAAGGAGTTCTGGGCGTGGAAGGAGTACAACGACCGCTGCCTCGCCGCGACCCTGCGCAACCATCCGTCTGTCATGACGTGGTATATCACGAACGAATACTACGCCGAGAGCGAAGACCGCAATCTGGGGCCAGTCCAGTCCGCGCTGAGGAACATCCGCGCGTTCGATCCGTTCCACTTCGCCGAAACGGGCTGCGACCTCGATCTGCGCGGCGAGAACAACATAATCTCGACGCACTATCCCGTCGAGCTGCTCTCCTTGCGCAAGGCCGGGTGCTACATGCCGTATTCGTTCTACTGGCGCGATATCGAAAAGCCTTTCGTGAAAGGGCAGGCGATTCCCTCCGGGCAGATCCTGAAGGTCTGCAACATCTACGCCGATTCGCCGGCCAAGTGGGGCGAGAAGCCGATTTTCATCAACGAGACGTGCTGGGACTTCTTCTTCAATCCGCCGTTCGGATGGACGCGCCTTGCGGGCGACGAGGTTTTCAACGATCCAAGATACTGCGACAAGTGGCACATCGAGACGGAAGTCGAGGCGGTGCGCGGGCATCGCGATGCAGACGTGACGCTCTGGACGCCGTGGCGCTGGTACCACATCGACCCCGAGTGGCGCGTTTCGCCGGAGATTGACGTCGTGAATATCCAGCGCTATTCGCGCTTTTACGAGGGGACGGAGGTCAAGTACGACGTCAACGTGTTCTACGACAGGTGGCGTCCCGCGACTGTGACGTGGTTCTGGCGGCTTGAAGACTCGGAAGGCAAGACGGTTGTCTCGTCCAAGGATGAGCGGATAGACGTTGACACGTCCGCGTTTATCAGAAAGCAGATTTCCTTCAAGGCGCCAAAGCCTGGTGAATACACGCTTGTCTTCGGGTTGAAGGGAGTCTGCGAGAAGACGCTTGACATTGTGTCTAGTTCGCGGTTTATGTCTCACGCAAAGCTCGCAAAGGGCGCAAAGTCGTCTGGCGAAGATGAACTTCGCGGGCTTGGCGAACTTGGCGTGAGAAAATATGCCAATGTATTCGGAGTGCGCGACGTCCTTTCCGAGCGGCTGCTTGACCGCGCGGCGGCAGGCGAGACCATCGTCATCCTCGCGCGGGACGACTACCCGGAGTGGCTGCCGGAGATACCGTCCGTATCCGACCAGTCCGCAGCGATCCTGCGCACGTACAGAACGCGCCATCCGATACTGAAAGGGTTCAAGAAAGACGACCTCAAGTATTTCTATCCGAAATCGATCGCATGCGACAGGGCGTTTGCGAAGCCTTCGGGCGGCAACGCGAAGACTGTTCTCGAATTCGGCGGCGCGTCGGGGCTAGTCTATTCCGCGCTTGTCGAAGTGCCTTACGGGAAAGGATGCTTCCTCTATTCGCGCCTCGTGCTTGAACCGGATATAAACCCAGTCGCCGCGAAACTTTTGGAGAACATGGCCGCCTACAAGAGCGCGAAAGAGCCTGGCAGGGCGTTGTTCCTGACGGCGCGTGGGGACACGCGCCCTCCCGTAGCGGAGGCGCTTGTGAAAAACTGCGGCGTGGAACTGGATTTCGGCGGCATTGCAGACATCGGCAAATACAGCGCCATATTCGTGGACGGCAAGGCGTCGCTTTCCAAGGACGACCTCAAGGCCCTTGCGGCGTCCGGAAAGAATGTCATCGTGTTCGGAGCCTGCGAGGCGGCCGGAATGAAGACGCGTTCAGTCGGCGCGAAGTCGTGGAGCGGACGCGCGGTGCGCATATCGAGCGACCCGATCCTCGACGGACTCACCAATCAAGATATGATGTGGCGTAAGAAGTTCTCCGACGAGAAGACCGCTTTCGCGGAACTGGCAGCTGATGAGTTCGTCGCCGAGAAGGGCGTGCTGACATATCCGGCATATATCGTCCGGCGCGGCAACATCGTGTTCACGACACTCGACCCGTCCGTCAACGCGAAGGACGCTTCGAAGCAGGCATCGCGTCTCTGGGCGACGATTCTCGGGAACGCCGGCGTTAGGGTGAAGGGCTTTTCGCGTCCGTTCATCCCGAAAAACCTCTTTTACGATCAAGTGGATCTGTCGCCGTATCTAGATCGTACTCTCGCGGACGAAAAGGGGAGTGACGGCAAGGGTTCGTGGAACGACCAGGGACCCGAGCAGAGTCTGCCTCAGATTTTTGCGGGCGAGCGCGGCTGGGTAGGTTCGGTTCCGTATGATGTGAAGATGGCGGGTCCCTGCGCGTTCACGCTGAAGAGCGAATTCTGCAAGGCGGGCAAGGACAATGTAACGGTTGAAATCGGACGCAAGTTCGACACTCTCAACTGGCTCTCGACCGGCGCATGGGTCGGGAAGGGCAAGCGCGACTATACCGTGCGCGTCAATTATGCGGACGGAACCTCGCGGCAGATTGAAGTGTCCGGCGGCGTGAACTTGTTCGACTGGGTTTCTGAAATGCCTGATTTCTCCGGCGAGACGGATACAGTCACCGCGCTGCGAACCTTGACTGCCAAGTCGGGGTTGTTCGCGAAGATGAACGTCTATTCGACAAGCTGGGTCAATCCGGATCCGGAGAAGATCGTCAATACGGTAGAATTCCTGCGCGGCGAGAAGAACTGCGCCGTAGTTGGCGTCTTCGGCCTGACGCTGGGTGCGCGCGAGACGGCGTATTCCGCCCTGTCTCAGGAAGAACGCGGCAGACTCCACGAGCGGTTCGTCGCCGAGGCTATGGCTGCGAAGGAGGCGGGCGATAGAGTCAAGGCGATTGCTCTTTACGAAAAGGCCATTCGCGCAAAGCCCGTCGATCTCGGCATCTACCGCTCGATCGCCGCGCTCTACGAGGAGGCGGGGGATGCGGAAGCGGCGCTTGCGACATGCCGGCGGTCGCTCGAAGCGGACTACAACCAGCCAGACCTTTGGGACGAGGAAAAGCGTCTTGAGGCGAAAGTGAAAGGAGCAGCGAAATGAGAAGGAAAATCACTGTGGCGGCTTGCGCGTTCGCGGCGGTGGTCGCGCTTGCGGCGGTCGCAAAGACGGTGGACTTCCCGATTCCGGACGCTGTCCGGAGCTGGGACATCCCGGAACGGGCCACGAACGGCGTTAAGGCCGTGTGGATCGAGAATGTGCCGTGGCACGGCAAGCCCACGCGTTTCTTCGCCTACTATTCTCTGCCCGAAGGCGCGACGGCGGAGAAGAAGGTGCCGGGCATCGTGCTCGTGCACGGCGGATACGGAACGGCCTTCCACACATGGGTGAAGCTGTGGAACGACCGCGGATATGCCGCGATCGCGATGGACAATTGCGGCGGCATCCCCGGAGAGAAGAACCACACGGCTGAACACCCGCGGCACGAGTGGTCCGGGCCAAACGGCTGGGGACGCTATGAGGAGGAGACTCTGCCGCCGGAGGAGCAGTGGGTATATCACGCGATCGAATGCGTCATCCGCTCGCATACGTTCCTGAGGAATCTCCCCGAAGTCGATGCATCGAGGATCGGCGTGACCGGAATATCGTGGGGCGGTTTCCTCACGTCGATCGCCTGCGGTGCTGATCCGCGCTTTGCGTTCGCCGTGCCCGTCTACGGATGCGGAAACCTGCGGCGGCATTCAGTCTTCGCGCCGGAAATCGGCGAGCTGTGGGAGTCGCTCTGGAATCCAGTCGAATACGCGAAGAACTGCCGCATGCCGACGCTTTGGTGCACCGGGACGAACGATTATTTCTTCCCGCTCGATTCGTTCGAGGAGACTGCGTTTGCCGCAGGGAATCCTCTTTTCTCCATCAAACTCCGCATGAAGCACGGGCATCCGCCGGAGGGCGATCCGCCGGAAATTGCGGCTTTTGCCGATTCAATCGTGAAGGGCGCGCCGAAGTTGACCGACCGCAAGATCGCGCGCCGCGAGTGGCTGTATACCGAATCCGCCAATCCAGTATGGAAGGACAGACCTTTCGAGGTTTCCGCAGAAGCACCGCAGAATTGGACGATACGCTTCGAGAACGCCATCACCGAAGACGGGCTGATCCTCTCATCCCCGCCGGAATTCCAGACGGCGACGCTTGACGCCAAGGGCGTTGTCGTCAACGGGGCGACCATCCGCGAGACCGAGCGGCGCGTTTTTGCCGACGGAATGGCGATGCGGTACGTTCTGCCGGAAGGCGAGAGGCGAGTGGAACGCGAAGAAACGGTCTGGACGCTTCCTGCCGACGCGAAGGTGTGGTATCAGGAATACGGCATGGACTATGAAAAGCCGTATTGCTCCTCGCTCGTGAGCGAGATTCCCGTCGGCACTGTGATGGATTTCCCCGTGACGGCGAAGCTCGCGGACGGGACATATCGCCTGATTACCGAGGCGAATGTGGTCGGCTACACCGATTCCGCCGCGAAGTATATTGGCGATGGACGCTTCGGTGTATTCTACGTGAACGACCCGGACGGGTTCGACCAGAAGGGCGCGGATACGACGCCCTGGCGCGTGATGCTTGTCGCCAAGGATTTGCAGACGCTTGCGACGAGCGACATTGTGCGGCGGCTTTGCCCCGCGCCGTCCGCAGCGGTTGCGGCGAAGGCGGCGAAGTTCGTCCGCCCCGGCCGCGCCGTCTGGCAGTGGCTGCCGGCGGGTGCGCCCAAGTATGGAGAACAGAAGGAGTGGTACGACAGGACGAAGGCGCTGGGCTTCGAGTATTACCTTATCGACGACGGCTGGCGCGATTGGCGCGATGGCGACATGGACCAGTGGGCGTGCCTCAAGAAGAGGATCGACTATGGGAAGTCCATCGGAGTTGAGACTTTCATGTGGGTCGACTCCAAGGAAATGCGCAATGCCGAAACTCGCCGCGGGTATCTTGCGAAGGTTAAGGCGTCGGGTGCGGTAGGCATAAAGATTGATTTCCATCCCGCGCCTTCCTGCGAGCAGATGGCATGGTATGAGGAGGCCCTTGCGGACACCCTCGAATTCGGCCTCATGACTGATTACCACGGCTGCGTAAAGCCGTCCGGTCGCGAGAAGACGTGGCCGCACGAGGTCGCGCGCGAGGCGATCCGCGGACACGAATGGCACATTACGCGCTACAAGAGAGTGCTTCCGCCGGAACACGACTGCATCCTGCCTTTCAATCGTCTCGTTCAAGGACACGCCGACTACACGCCGGTAGTCTTCGAGGAGAAAGAGCTTGCCGGATATACGCGGGCGAGGGAGCTTGCCCAGGGAATAATCTTCTCCGCGCCGTTCCTCTGCCTCGGCGACTATCCGCAGAACTACCTCGAAAGTCCTGCGGCTGAAGTCGTAAAGGCGCTGAAGCCGATCTATGACGAGACGATTATCCTTCCCGGCTCGGAGATTGGCGAATGCGTTGCGGTCGCAAAGCGCAAGGACGAGAAGTGGTTCATTGCAATCGAAAACGGCGCAGAGGACCGCAGCCTTGAAATCCCGCTTTCGTTCCTTCAGTCCGGCAAGTGGCGGATGAAGAAGTTCGCCGACGCCGAAGACTCCAATATCGAATTCGACATTTCGGAATGCACCGTCTCGCCATCCGATACGCTGAAGCTCGCACTCCGCGCCAAAGGCGGGTTTGTGGCCGTCATTGAACCTGAACTCGACTGGGCTAAGCGCGAGAAGGCGAAGTTCATGCATCGCTACGGATAATACGAATGCAGCTGCCGCCGCAAGAGACGAGTTCCTCGTGGACTACGTACGCGTCTACGATCTGGTGCGATAGAAAGAAATATGGAAATGTGCAAATATCCAGTATCCATTATCCAATGATGGCGGGGCAAATTGGATATTGGCTGTTGGCTGTTGGATATTTTCACATTTCTACATTAAACAAATGCGTTCACAATTGACATGAAGAAGAATTGCATGTTTATCGCCTTGGCGCTGCCGGTCGCATGCGCGTTCGCTCTAATGCAGGAGAACGCGCCTGGCCTTTCTTCCGCATGGCTTTATCCACAGATGGACATGGAGCTTTTCCGCGTCCATCAAATGCGGGACGATGTCCGGCGCGCGGGTCTCTACGCCTATCATCCGGGCGTGTTGCCGCCGTTGCGCGACAGGGCGGAGTTTCGCCGCGTGTGCGCCGAAGACGACCCGCTGCCTGAGGCGTTCCGCAGAATTTCCGAAACGCACTACGATGCCGCCGAGGGACGCCGTTATGTGACGGTCGACGGCGGATTGATGGGCGGCGGGGCGATCCGTTCTGCGGAGACGAACTGGGAGGCGCGGGTCTTTGACGGTAGCTGGCGTCCGGTCGCCGCGTATCCAGACGCGCCGGTGCCTCCGCACCGCGAGCGGCTGCCGGAGGACCGTTCCTTCTCCGGGCTTGTGGCGACGAACGGCTGGTACGATGCGCTCGCGGAGCAATTCGCGTACATCGAGTGTCGGGCCAATGCAGAGCCGAGGCTCTTCGTCGGCGAGTCCATCCCCGAGATGCTGGCGGAAAAGCCGGAGGATTTCGAGTATGACGCGACGATGGACGAAGTGTCGGACGACTGCTGGCGGACGCGTCATGCGCTTGCATTCCGGTATCTGCGCTTTGCATCCGACGTGACGAACGTCAAAGTCGTGCCTGTCGGACGGCGGCGTCCCGTGAAGGGCCGGATCGTTACGGACAACGCCCGATGGCGGAAGATGGCCGAAGTCGGCGAACGGACGCTGGCGCTGTGCTCGAACGACTTCTTGGTGGACGGCATCAAGCGCGACCGCCTGCCGTGGGGAGGCGATTTGACCGTGTCTCTCATGGCGGATGCATACGTCTATGGCGACGCGGAAATTGCGCGGCGGACGCTCTCGGTCATGGACGCCTACGAAGGCGATGTCAATGGAATCGTAACGTATTCGATGTGGACGGTTGTCTCGCACGACCTCTACCAGCTTTATTTCGGGGATGCGCAGTTTCTCCGGGACCGCTGGTGGCGGATCAAGGCGCGCATCGGCGACCTTATGTCCCGCACGGACGAGACCGGTTTTGTCGTGCGCGGTCTCGATTGGGTCTTTATCGACTGGGCGAAGCCGAAGTCCAATACGGCGCTGCAGGCGATATGGTATGGATCGTTGCAGGCGGCGGCGCGACTGGCGGACCGCGTAGGCGATCCGCAGGCGGACGACTACCGCGCATTGGCCGCAAAGGTCCGCGAGAGCCTGAACAATCTTGCGTGGGACGAGGCGCGCGGTCTCTACAGGGCCGACCCTACGGATGCGGCGGTTTTCGGCCGGCAGGCGAACATCTTTGCGGTGGTCTTCGGCGTGGCCGACGACCGTCAGTCGGCCCTGATCGGCGACGAGCTTGCCCAGGGTCGTCTGCCGCCTGTCGGGACGCCCTACGTCTTCGGCTGGGAATTGGTGGCGCTGGCGCGGACGGGACATGCAGACGCATTTTTCTTGGGACTCGAGCGGATATTCGGCGGCATGCTCGACAATGGCGCGACGACGTATTGGGAAAGCTACGACCCGAACGAGACTGGTGATGGGCGATACGCATTCTACGGACGGCCGTGGGCGAAGAGCCTTTGTCACGTCTGGAGCGCATGGCCGGCATTCATCTTCGTTTCGGAAGGTCTGGGCATCCGGCCTACCGCCGACGGCTGGCGAACATGGTCGCATCGACCCTTGCCAGGTTGCGGGAACTTGAAAGCTGAGATTCCAACGCCGGACGGGATTCTTCGTTTGGGCGGAGCGAGTAACTGAAGAAGGGGGTGCATCGTAAATGAGAACTATATGTGAAGCAACTCTATCAGCAATGCTTTTGACGGTTTTCTGCGGCGGAACTTTTGGCTTGGAGCATTGTCATCCGGTCGGCGAACGGGGAACTGGGAACGGGGAATTGACGGTGTCGCCTGGCGGGATGTCTCCGAGGGAAGCACTTCTCGCAATCCGCGCGGCGAAGGCGAAAGGGAATACCGGCGCATGGACTGTCCGTGTGGAACGCGGAGCCTATTTCCTCGCAGAGCCGCTTGTTTTCACGCCAGCGGATTCCGGAACGCCCGAAGCGCCTGTACGCTGGGTCGGCGAAGACGGCAAGGCGGCGTTCGTCGGCGGGGAGCGGGTCAAAGGATGGCGAGACGAGGGCAATGGCTTGTGGTCGGCACCTGTTCCGAAGGATGCGGAAGGGAATCCAGTATGGTTCGAGCAGCTGTGGGTAAACGGACGCCGTGCGGAGCGTGCCCGCGCGCCGAACGCTGTTCCGGACGATCCAGCCGCTGGCTGTATGAAGCTCTGCGAAGCGACGGAGAGCGTTGTCACGAATGCGGTGGACGGGTCGGTGGCGTACATCCAGCGCATCGCTTCCACCAATGCGGCGATGTCCAAGTTGGAGAACACCCTCCCCGCGCCGCTCAAAGCCGCATACGACGGTCTGGAAGTGGAATTTTCAGCCGCCGGGACGGCGGCTTTCCCAGTCAATAACGGGCGAGACGCCACCCCTGCTAGGGCATCGCGAACGCGACTCGCCTTCGGCTCGGGGGATATGTTCCCCCAGTGTGGTCCCTAACTGGGAAAGCACCCCTGCCAGGGCATCCGCGTTGCGGACAACCTTCGGTTGGGGAATATGGTATCCTGCTGGCGATATCAAGGAGATGCGGCATCCTGCCGCGTCCCTTTGCAAAACCGGCTTGTTTGTCTCACGCAAAGTACGCAAAGTTCGCAAAGCAACCATAGAAAAGAAACTTTGCGCGCTTCGCGAACTTGGCGTGAAATATATTCGGATGGCAAATACCTCTAATGACAACAATCCCACAATCTCATAATTTCATAAACGAGCGGGACGGTCGGCTTTCCCAGTTACCTCTTTCCTCGCAACGGGCGAGACGCCCGTTCCCCCAGTTATTCACGGAGCGGGACCTTACAACTCCTTGGAAGCCGCAATTTCACATTTTACACTTTATTTGTGGTATAATATAATGTGGAAGCGCACGTATTCGCGTTCGTCGCGCTGTAGACGGCTTGAAAGGAGGAATCAAGACAATGACGAAACCATCGAAGAAAATCGTAGTGCTGGGTTCGACCAACACAGACATGGTGATCGCCGGCAAGCGCATCCCCGTTCCGGGCGAGACAGTGAGCGGCGGAAAATTCATGATGAACCCGGGCGGCAAGGGAGCAAACCAGGCCGTCGCCGTTGCGCGGCTCTCGGCGAAGCGCGGACAGTGTACGTTCATCGCAAAAGTCGGTGACGACATCTTCGGCCGCGAGACTGCGGCAAGGATGAAGAAGGACGGCATAGCGGCGCATCTCGTCATCGACCGCAAGGAGCAGTCGGGTACGGCGCTCATACTCGTTGACGCGAAGGGGCAGAACGTAATATCCGTCGCGCTCGGCGCCAACGGCACGCTTTCGCCGAAAGACGTAGAGCCGTTCAGGAAGGATATAGAGGGCGCGGCGGCGCTCGTCATGCAGCTTGAGACCCCTGTCGAGACGGTCTTGTGGGCGGCGAAGGTCGCGCACGACAAAGGCGTGACGGTGATACTGAACCCGGCCCCGGCGGGGAAACTTCCGAAGTCGCTCTATCCGCTCGTGGACTGGATCACGCCGAACGAGACCGAGGCGGAGCTGCTGACCGGCGTGAAGGTGTCAGATGCCGCGAGCGCGGCCAAGGCGGTGAAAGTCCTGAAGAAGCGCGGCGTCGGGCATGTCGTCATCACCATGGGCACGAAAGGCTGCTGGTGCGGCGATTGCGGAAAGCTGTTTCCAGCTCTCAAGGTGAAGGCGGTCGACTGCGTTGCGGCCGGGGACACGTTCAACGGCGCGTTTTCCGTCGCGCTCGCGGAAGGCAAGTCGTGTGCGGAGGCGATAGATTTCGCGCAGAAAGCCGCAGCGATCGCCGTCACCCGCCCGGGGGCTCAGTCGTCCGTGCCGTACCGGAAGGAAATTGTTAAATTGAGGGAACAGGGATGAGGGAACAGGGATAAAGTGTAAAATGTAAAGAGTAAAATATATGAAGAAAACAATTGTCGCGCTTGCATGCGCCATGTCCACGTGGGTCGCTGCTTCCGAGCCGGTCAAAGTCATTTTCGACACCGATATGATTACCGACTTCGACGATGTCGGCGCGCTCGCGTGCCTGCACGCGCTCGCCGACGCTGGCGAGTGCGAGATACTCGCTACGGTCAGCGCGACGCGCGGCAATGCGTCGGTAGGCGCGATCGAGGTGATCAACCGCTACTACGGGCGCGGCGATCTGCCTGTTGGAGCGCCGAAGGGCATGGGGGTGATCGGCGAAAAAGCCGGCGCGACGGAGAAGGTCCGCCCGGACGCGCCGCTCGGAGAACGGACCGGCAACGACGGCGGCCACTACAAGTACCGAAAGCTGCTCCAGGACTATCCAGGGTGGTACCGGTACGCCGATGCCGACGACGCGCCCGACGCGAATGAAGTCTATCGCCGCGTTCTCGCCGCGCAGCCGGATCGCAGCGTGACGATATGTTCCGTTGGCTTTCTCACGAACCTGCGCAGACTTCTCGAAACGGAGCCGGACGCGATTTCGCCGCTCAGCGGCAGGGAACTTGTCGAGCGGAAAGTCAGGCTCTGGGTCGCCATGGCATGTAAATATCCGACAGGCAAGGAATACAATTCGAAATGGGATGCCGAATCCTCGCGCATCGTACTGGAGAGCTGGCCGACGCCAGCCGTATTCACCGATTTCGAATATGGCAAAGACTGCTTTGCGGGACGGGCGATCGCTGAGACGCCAGACCCCGGTCCGGGGCGCAATCCCGTCCGCGACGTGTTCGCAGGCAACATCCCATCGCGCGATGAGATTGCAAGCGACCCGGCAAAATGGCTCCGCCGCTCGTTCGGCGCCGGCGGGCGCAGCGCATGGGACGAGACGGCGGTGCTGATAGCGGTGCGCGGCACGGAGCCGTATTTCAACGTTGAACGCGGCGCATACCGCATGGTCGGCGACGACGGCACGGACGAGTGGGTCCCCGACGCGCAGCGCGGTCCTCATCTCCGCGTCACGGAAAAGCTGTCCAAGGCGAAAGTCGCCGCCGTTATCGACGATCTGATCCTGCGCGGACCGCGCGAGGGCGCGTCTCCCCGGGCGTCTGACGAGGCGCAGCCGGCGATATCGCAGGCTGCGGCGGCGGATGTCGCCTCTCTTCGCCAGGCGGTGTGGAACGAGGCGAGCGACGGCGGCTCGTTTTCCGTGACATGCACTGTCACCGCCGTGATACATGCGGATCAGCGGCATACTTCCTATTGGGTGGCGGACGATACGGGCTACGGATACATGCGCGCGACAAATTCCCTCGATGTCGCGCCGGGCGACCGCATTGTCGCGCAAGGGCATATCGGGATGGACGGCTTCGACTGGCGGCGGGCGTTCATGGAAGGCGCGGTGCGGCTTGGCCGCGGCGAAGTTCCCCCGCCGGTGCCTGTGTCGCCCGAGCAACTCGGCGACGAGTCTTTTGACGGACGGATCGTCATCATGAGGGGTATCGTGACCGACATAGTCCACGATGAAATCGATCCCGCCTGGCGCTTCCTCCTGATGCGTACCGGCTCCGCGCCGTTTTTCGCGGCGGTCTGTTCGGACGACGACGAGGCGTTCGGACGGCTGCTCGGCGCGGAGATTGCGGCCAAAGGCGTGGCGACCGTCCTGCCGGACGGCGGCAAGCGGAAGTTCCAGACGCCGCAGCTCACGGTCGCGGGCGTGGACGACATCACCGTGGAAACGCCCCCGGCGGAGGATCCGCTGGACGCCCCTCGCATTCCGTCCTATCCGCAGAAGACCCTCGAGGGACTGCGCTACAAGTCGGTGTCGGCGCTTTCGCGGATGGGCATGAGAAGCGTCGTCGGAAATATCATAGCCGTGTACGACGGCGCCAGGCGGATGCTGCTGAAGACGTCCGACGGGCAGATAGTCGGCGCGCATCTGCGAAAGCCGACCGACATGGAATTCGGGGATTGCGTCGCGGTGGCGGGCTTCCCCGAGACCGACCTTTTCATCATCACTCTCGACAAAGCGATATGCCGCCGCGAGCCGGGGGATCGTATCGCGTACGACCCGCCGCAAACGCTTCCTGAGAATTTCGCGATGGAGGTTGTCCTGCGCGACATCTGCGCGCATGGCGGCGCCGTGCGGATACGCGGGCGCGTCGACGAAATGGATGTCGACGGGAGGGCGTTCGAAGTGCGGCACGGCGGACACTTGATACGCGTCGACTTCGGCGCAGTCGCGCCGCATGTGGATGCGGTTGAACCCGGCAGTCTCGTCGAAGTCGCCGGCACTTGCGTTCGCAACACGAGCGCCGATGCATCCGGCGGCTTTACGCGTACGGCGGGATTCACCGTCGTCCCCCGGACTCCGGAGGATATGCGGATTGTCGCCGGGCCCCCGTGGTGGACGGTAGGGCGGATGCTCGCGGTCGTCCTGGTCCTCGCCGCGGCGCTCGCGCTCGCGGCTGCCTGGAACATCACTCTGCGCCGTCTCGCGGAACGCCGCGGAAGGCTTCTTTACAAGTCGAAACTGGAATCCGCCGCCGCCGATCTCCGGGTGGAGGAACGCACACGCCTCGCCGTGGAACTGCACGACTCGATAGCGCAGACTCTCACCGGCGTTTCTTTCCAGATCGACGCAGCGGAGCGGACTTTGCCCCGGGATGCGGCAGAACCGGCCGGCTACATAGACGCCGCGCGGAAGGCGCTCCTTTCGTGCCGCGAGGAGCTGAGACGCTGCCTGTGGGACCTCAGGAGCGAAACGCTCGCCGAACCTGATCTCCAGAATGCGATAGAGAAGACGGTCAGACCGCATATCGGCGGCACGGACGTGACGATACGATTCCATGCAAGCCGCCGCCTCATCCCGGATGTCATTGCGCACAACGTGCTTTCGATCATCCGCGAACTTTGCGTAAACGCGGTGAAGCACGGCAGCGCGCGCAAGATTCGCATAGCGGGCGAACTCAAGGACGGGATGATCCGGTTCGTCGTCAGGGACGACGGTTGCGGATTCGATGTCGAAAACCGTCCAACGCCTATGCAGGGGCATTTCGGTCTCCAGGGGATAAAGGAGCGGACGCGGCGTTTGCACGGGACGCTTGAACTGGAAAGCAAGGTCGGCGGGGGAACTGCCGCGACAGTGGAGATTCCGCTATGAAGAAGATCCGCGTTATGATCGTCGACGACCATTCGGTCGTGAGGATGGGCCTTACGGCGATATTGAATCTTGAAAAGGACCTCGTCGTGTGCGGCACGGCGGAAAGCGGCGCGGAAGCCGCGGATGCCGCGCTGCGCTTCAAGCCGGACGTGATTGTAATGGATCTCATGATGCCTGACATGGACGGCGCGGAGGCGACGGCGGCCATCCGCAAAACCCTCCCCGATGCGAAGATACTGATACTTACGACATTCGGTACTTCGGGGGAACTTTCGCGCGCGGTCTCCGCCGGCGCGACCGGCGCGGTGACGAAGAACATAGCGAACGCCGAACTCGTCGCCGCCATCCACGACACGGCGGAAGGGCGGCCTCACTTCTCGCCGGAAATCCGCCAGGCGCTGGACGACGCGGCCGCGCTGCCGGATTTCACGCGCCGCCAGCTGGAAGTCCTCAAGTCAATAACGCGCGGACTTTCCAACGACGACATCGCCCGGCAGCTGGGACTCTCCAAAACGCGCATCAAGCAGCATCTTAACGAGATTTACGACAAACTCGGCGCGGCGAATCGCGCCGAGGCCGTAGCGATCGCCATGCGCCTGCCGGGTTTCGACGCGTAACGGCGAAGGCCACCCCTGTTTCCCCTCGTCCCCTGCCGCCGCAACCTGTCCTTTAGGACAGATTGCCGGATTGCGCCATCGGTGGTATAATGACTATGAGATTCTCAATTGGAAAACCAGTTGGGAAAACACTTCATGTCCATCAAAAGAGGGTTCGTAATGAAACGATACATGCTTGCAATGCTCTTCGCAATGGCCTCGCTCTTCGCGTCCGCCGCCGCAACGGTTATAAATGTTCCGGCGAATGGCTCCCTTGAGCTGACGAGCGGAAACAACAAGGACAATACAATCATCGTCGCGGCTGGAGGAGCTACGATCACGTTTGCGAACGGAAGCGGGAACAAGACGTTTTATCCGCACCTTGTCGTTTCCGGCGGCGTCGTGCGCGTCAGTTCGTCTGGATTTTCCCGTTATCGGTTCGTCTCCGGCGTTCGCGCCGTCGACGGAGGCTCGCTTGAAATCGACGGCGTTTCAACGATCAGCATCGACCGCAAGACAATTCCAGACCCCACTGATATCATGCCGGCCACCGGCCCGCTTTGCGACTTCGACAACGTAAGCTTCACTTCCGGTTCCGGCAAACTTGCGCTCAATTACAATGCCACCGTCCGTCGGTTGCCGAACTGCAAGATCGTCGTGGAGCCTGGCGACAGTGCGGTGCCCACGACGGTTGCCCTCGCAAGCACTGACTCCAACGCCGCCGCTGCGCTGCTTGATAATGGCTCGCTTTGCCTTACCAACTTCAACGCCATAGCGCTTACGGCTAATGCGCTTCCCGACGGATGCCATGTGCGGGTTTCGCCAGGGCGAACTTTCAAGTTCGATCAAGGGAATCTTGCTGCTGATGGTTTGACCTTGATGCCTTCCTCCGGTGCGACAGGCCTCTTCAACATTGAGCTTCTCGGGCGCGGTGCGACGGTGTGCTTTGCAAATGATGGAGGAAAGAACATCCGATGCGAGTCAAACATCACAGGGCTTGGCGAAATTCTCTTCAAGCCGAATTCAGGAACTGTCATAACGCGCTTCCGCGGCATGGCCTATACGGCGACAGATTCTTCGTCATTTTCAATTCCGGTTGACACGGCGAACGAGCCTGTTCCCACAGAGAGCTGGAAGTCAAAGGTTTCGCACTGGTTCGACGCTTCTGACGAGTCGACGCTCGTACCGTTCTCGTTCGATCCGTCCGTCTGGGGCGGCAATTGGGTAAGCGCAAAAAACGAATTCGATGGGAATCAGCTTGTCATTGGCATGAAGGACAAGGTGGAGGGTTCTACTGTGTCGCTGTACAACAAGCGGCTATGGAGCGCAGACGGGCATTTCAGCGCGTCGCAATATCACCTTCAGGTCCTGCCGTATATGGTAAAGGACGGTTTGAACGGTAAGACGTATTTGAGTTGCGGAAAGCGCGGTGATCCATCCGATGGAGCCAAGTATGATTCCAACGGCAATCTCATATCATCAACCGAGAACCGCCGTCTCAAATTCTGGAGTTCCACGGCGATTGACGGCAGCACAGTTCCATCAGGTGGCTATACCAAGATCAGTGCATCTTATGCAATACTCGTTTTCGGTTCGCAGAACGGCGGTGGCGAAGCGGTAATCGGTACGGACGGCAATCAGGTGCCCGGGAACGGTTCGTTTGTCCGGCAGAGTGGAATCGACAAGGCATGGACTACCCGAGACGGTTATTCCATGCATGCTGATGGGCTTACTGTAAATCCGAAAAGCGCAAAGCCGAACGGCGGATGGCAGATTCTATCTATAGACATGTCGGCGACAAATACGCTGGTCAACGGTCTCGGACCGATGGATGCCAATGCCGGCGAAACCGACTGCGGCGGTCAGAACTACGCCGAAGTCATCTTCTTCTCCGAGAAGCCGACGACTGTCGAGCGCGCCGCCTGCGAGCGCTACCTTGCCGAGAAGTGGGGCCTCGAATCCTCTTATGCGCAGTGGGATGTTCCGTATGCGCAGCTTAGCGGTAGTTCGGGGACCGTGACTCTCTACGACGATGCCAGAACCACATACGACAGTGTGGAAGAGATAGCTGCGGAAGGTTCGTTCTCCGGTACAGTAATCATTCCGCGCGAAAAGACGCTGGTCATTGAGAAACCACTTCCACCTACAGAAGCGGATGTGCCGGAGACGAATCGCGTCGGCTGGTACGACCCCGACTTTTCGGGTGCGGTTGTATACGATGCAACCGCGCTTGGACACGACGATTTGCTCTATGTACTTTATGGCAGGACGTTGGTGGACTTGTGCACAGACGATAACGATATATGGTTCACGAGCGGATGGCGCGGAGATAGCGGGGCCGTCAACAATTTCGCACCTTCCGTCTCACGGTCTGCACGAGGTGCGCTCACGACCGGCCCTAAACGCAACTGGCTCAATTTCAAGGAAAGTCACGGGGACTCCCTCGGTAATATGATTCGCTCGCGCAAGGTATTTTCTGGCGTAAACGGATCCATGTACCCCATGAAAGTCCGGCAGGGGTTCTTTGTCGTCGATACTTCGTCCGGAGGCGGTGACATATTCAATACAGATGCTACGTTTTCTAAAGGCAAGATAAAGCCTCGCACCGACGGAAGCGACAGCAGCAAACCGATCTGGCGTGATGGTACGGTCGCTATGTCAGGCACATGGCTCGACACGGACGAGATCAACGGGGCGGAGCGAGGCTACAACGGCAGGGCAGAGGTTTTGTCTTTTGCTACCGAAAGCGAGACTTTGGATGTGGGATATGTTGCAAACTACAACGGTTCTCATACCGAGATTGTCGGTGAATTCATACTCTACTCCCAGCCGCTGGAAGATGCGGCACGGACGAAGGTGCAGGAATACTTGATGTACAAGTGGTTTGGCGACTTGAACAACAAGTATGCCGACTTTACAGGGGCGACCGTTCAGGGCGCGGGAACGGTGAAGAGCCCGACGTTGCGCAACCTGCCGAAGTTCGGCACCAACTTCACGGGTTCCCTTACCGGCGGCTCGCGGCTTGAGTTCAACCTTGGTGTGGACGGAGTCGCAGACCCGATCGACATTGGAAGGGCACTTGTCCTTGAGGACGGCGCGACGGTCGCCGTGAATGTAACGGGAAAACCCGCTCCGGGAAATTACACGCTCCTGACCGCAGAGTCGATAACCGGCACGGCGACGCTTGACGTCATCGGCCTTCCGGACAGCCGCAAGGCTAAACTCCATGTAGATACTGATGAAATCTGGATGGAGGTGTCCGGGCCGGGAATGATGGTTATCTTACGCTGACGCAGAAGGAAAAGCTCGCGGAGGAATGCTTACATGAACTGCAACAGGCGATCGTTCCTTGCTCTTGCCGCAACTGGTCTTGCGGGTTGCTTCACCGGCGGCAACGGCGCGACCGGACGTCGACAAGCCGATGCGACGGCAGGCGAGGCGGCCGGGCGGGAGCCTCTCTTTGACGACAACCTAAGCGTGATAATCTCCGATGCGCATGTGTGCGGCGAAGACGCCCGCGCGGCGAAATACACGCCGAAGCGGCTTGTTGCGTTCGTGGACGAAGTGCTCGCGATGCGCCCGCTGCCGCGTCGCGTGATCCACCTCGGCGACCTCGCGTACCTTCACGGGCATCCGGCGGACTACGCCGTCTCCAAGCCGATACTGAAGCGCCTGGAGGATGCGGGCATCGAGCTTGTTTTCTGCATGGGCAACCACGACCGCCGCAGCGAGTTCGCCAAGGCGTGGCCGGGGCGTCTCGAGAAGTCGCCGGTCCCGGGGAAATACGTCAGCGTCACTTCGCTCGGCACGGCTGACATCGTGATTCTCGATGGACTCCAGGGGACGGACGACCGTCTGCTTACCGACATGGGCCCGGGGAGCGGTCTCCTCACGGCAGACCAGTTCTCCTGGATCAAGAAGGAACTTCCCAAGCGCAAGCGCCCGTTCTTCGTCGCTTCGCACTTTCCGGTCGACGACTTCAAGACGTCCGACAAGAAGCACGGACATCTCGGCCGCTGGCTCATAAAGAACGCGCCCATGTGCATAGGGTATCTCTACGGGCACATCCACCGCTGGAGGCCGGAGTGGATACACGGGGCTTGGAGCGAGCGCAAGTCGCTTCGCACCCTTTCGATGCCGTCCAACGGACTTTGGGGAGACATCGGCTATGTGACGCTGAGAACCGGCGAGGACCGCGCGGTGTGCTCGCTTGAGATGAAGGACTTCTTCTTTCCGGCGGAGCCGAGCGACCCCAACGACCGTCCGGCCCCGTGGAGAATCAAAGTCGAGGAGTCGCGGGGTGCGACATGCACGTTCCTTTATGACAGGCAGGGCGTTTAAAATGAATGTATGCAGATATGCCGCCGCCGTTGTCGCGGCACTCATTGTCGCTTCCGCAGGCGCCGTACAGACGTTCGCCGAGCGGCTTTCCGCAAAGCGTCCGTTCCTGATAGCGCACCGCGGCAGCCAGTCGCTCGCGCCGGAGAACACGGTCGCGTCGTTCGTATGCGCGGCTCGGCTCGGGCTGGACGCGATAGAAACGGACGTGAGGCTTTCGAAGGACGGCGCGCTCGTATGCGCGCACGACGACGATCTCGTGCGCATGTTCGGCGTGGAGCGCAAAGTCGCCGACATGACGCTGGCGGAGCTTCGCGGACTTGTGCCTGTGAAGGGGAAGGGACTCAAGTCGTGGCCGAAGGAGGCGCTTCGCATCCCGACGTTCGCCGAGTACCTTGACGTATGCGAGAAGTACGACAAGGTTCCGTTCATCGAGACGAAGGGCGACATCGCGGTAGTCAAGCCGGTTCTGGAAGAAGTGCGGCGGCGCGGACTTGCGAAGGTGGCGGTGCTCTCGTCCATACAATTCGACCACATCCGGGAAGCGAGGAGAGTCGACAAGGAGATATTCGTCCACCACATCTTCAGCGAGCCAGAACTTCTCGACGAGCTGGCGGACATGGGCAATGCGGGGCTTTCCTACAACTACAAGGATTTGGCGGAAGTCCCGGACGGTCTCGTGGAGCGGGTTCACGCGAAAGGCGTGAAGATGTGCCTTCGGGCTGGCGACACGCCGGCGGCCGTGGAAAAGATGACCGCCCTCGGGCTTGACTACATACCGACGAACGTCACGATACCGCTGTGATGAAATCAGGATTTAAATCAATTGCGATTGCCGTTGCGGCAATGTGCTTCGGGGCGTCTGTGCGCGCCGAGGCGGCGCTCGGCACATATCTGCCGGGCGAAGGCGGCGTGCCTGTGCGCGTCTGGCAGACGACCGGGCGCAAGGGCTTTCGCGAGGTGTTCACGACGCCGTTCACCGTTCATGCATACGCGGACAAGCGTCCTCTCGACGTTGATGCGGCGGTCGAAGATCACGAGTTTCTCGGCCTTGGCGTATCTATGACCGATGCCTCGTGCTGGATTCTGTCGCGTCTCCCTGCGGATAGGCGCCGCGCGCTCCTCGACGCCGTGTTCTCGCCCGAACGCGGAGCCGGACTTTCCGCCGTGCGGCTCAATATCGGCGCGAGCGACTACTCTACAGCGCTCTACACCTACGACGATGTGCCGGGCGACACGGCGATGGAGTTCTTTTCCGTCGCCCGCGACGACCGCTGGGTGTTTCCGATGGTAAAGGAGGCGATTGCGGTCAACCCGTCGATATTCCTCTTCGCGGCGCCGTGGAGTCCGCCGGGATGGATGAAGGACACCGGCAGTTTTGTTGTTGGGCGGTTCAAGGACGGATGCGAAGAGGCGTTCGCCAACTATCTCTTCGCATACGCCGGCGCCTGCCGCGAGCGCGGACTGGACTTGGGGGCCGTGACGGTGCAGAACGAGGTTGATCTTTCCACGAAGGGGATGTATCCGTCCTGCACGCTCACGGAGGAGCAGGAGTCGCGCGTGGCGAAGCTCCTCTCGAATAAGCTCCGCTCCGGTGGATTCGGCGCCGGCGTCTGGATCTGGGACTACAACTACAGGGGCGCGACGAACCGCGTAGCGCGGCAGCTCGCCGACCCCGAGACCAGCGCGGCCGTCGGCGGCGTGGCATGGCATTCGTACAGACCCGATCCCGCGTGGATGGGCGAACTCCACCGCAGACATCCGGGCGTCCCGTTCTACCATACCGAGATGGGGCCGGCGCTGAACGCGACAAACCGCACGGAGCGATGGTGGGCCGACACGGTGTTCGGTGCGCTGGAGAACGGCTGCAGGACGTTCACCGGATGGAATCTCTGTCTTACGGACGACGGACAGCCGACGACCGGACCACACGGATGCGCCGGGCTGGTCACCGTCGACCTCGACTCGGGCGACTTCGTCCCAAGCAGTCAGTACAGGCTCTTCCGCCACATCGGACCGTTCGTCAAGCGCGGCGCGAAGCTGCTGCATGTCGAAGGCGACCGCGACGGAGCGGCGACAATTCTCTTTCGCAACCCGTCCGGAGAACACGTCCTCGCAGTCGCATGCGGCGGGTTCGCCATCGGCAGGGACGGCCCGCCGCGCGCAAGGATCCACTTGAAGTGGCGCGGGAAATGGCTCGCCGTGCCGCTGCCGTACGGAACCTGGTCGCTGACTACGGTTGTGTTTGGGCCGTGAAGGACTTCAATGCCGATACCATACCAGGAGGATGAAAATGGAATTCAACAGACGGAATTTTCTCAAGGGCGTCTCTCTTGCGGCGTTCGCGGGCGCGGCGTCGCCGAGACTGATGGCGGAGGGCACCACGCTGTTCGCGCCCGGCATGGCGAACGGACGCTCGGCGCCCGGAAAGCTCCAGGAGGTCGGGCATGATGTCGACCTCTGCGTTGTGGGCGGCGGTATCGGAGGAATGCTGACGGCCATATCCGCTGCGCGCCGCGGCGCGAAGGTGGCTCTCATGCACGACAGGCCCGTCCTCGGCGGAAATGCGTCGAGCGAGATTCGCATGTGGATATGCGGCGCGGGGACGCGCGTGAGGAATCTCCAGGAAACGGGCATCATGGAGGAGATCGCGCTCGATAACATGGCGCGCAATCCCTCGCGCAACTGGTCGGTCTGGGACACGATCCTCTACGAAAAGGTGCGCTTCGAACCGAATATCGACCTGATCCTCAACTGCGCGTGCTGCGAAGCGAAGATGGACGGCGCGAAGATTGAATCGGTCACGGGCTTCCAGCTCACCACATACCAGCGCCACACGGTCAGGGCGAAGATATTCGCCGACTGCTCTGGCGATTCCATCCTCGCGCCGCTCACGGGCGCGGCGTACCGCGTCGGACGCGAGGCGAAAAGCGAGTTCGGCGAGGAATTCGGCATAGGGACGGCCGACCGCAAGACGATGGGTTCGAGTCTTCTCATTCAGGCGCGCGAGACGGACCGCAAGATCGAGTTCACGCCGCCGGACTGGGCTTACGACTTCCCGGACGACGAGGCGCTGAACCACAAGCCGCACGACTGTCTTCTCAAGCCGCACACGAACTTCTACTGGATAGAGATCGGCGGCGAGGCGAACACAATCGCCGATGCGGAGAAGCTGCGCGACGAACTTTTGAAGATCGCGCTCGGCGTGTGGGACCACATGAAGAACCACGGCGAACACGGCGCTGACAACTGGGAGCTCGAATGGATCGGCTTCCTGCCGGGCAAACGCGAAAGCCGCCGGTATGTCGGCGACTACACGCTCGTGCAGGAGGATGTCGAGAACGGCGGAAAGCGTTTCGAGGATACCGTCGCGTACGGCGGCTGGCAGATCGACAACCACCTGCCCGGAGGCTTCTGGATGAAGTCGAAGGACGGCGCGCATCTCCAGAAGCGCCGTCTTTCCGAGCCTTATGCGATTCCGTACCGCTGCCTCTATTCGCGCGACGTCGAGAATCTGATGTTCGCCGGGCGCAACCTTTCCGCTACGCATACGGCGTTCGCGTCGGCGCGGGTGATGGGGACGATCGGTCTCATGGGCCAGGCTGTCGGCACGGCCGCCGCGCTCGCGGTCGAGAAGGGCGTTTCGCCGCGCGGCGTGTACGCCGACAAGTCGCTTTTGAAGGAGTTGCAGCGCCGCCTCATGGACGACGACTGCTTCCTGCCGCACTTCAAGCGCGAGGTGTCGCCGCTTGCGAAGGCGGCGACGCTTTCAGCGGACTACGGGGACGCGAGCGATCTTCTCAACGGCGTCGACCGCCGCATCTGGGGCAAGGACAACGGCTACTGGGGCAAGACGAACCAGGCGGTTGCGTATACGTTCGAGAAGCCCACGTTCGTGAACGGGTTCCGTCTCGTCGTCGATTCGGACCTCGACCGCGAGAACTTCGACGGACACCCCGATCTCTTTACGATACCGATGCCGTTGTTCAAGGGGCTCGGCTACAACAACACGTCGTTCACTTTTCCGCGCACGGTTCTCAAACATTTCCGCGTGGATGTGAAGGGCGTTGACGGCGTGTGGACGGAGGCGTTCGAGACGAAGGATAACCACCAGCGCCTTGTGCGCGGCAAGATCGGACGCGAGTGCCTCGGCATCCGTCTCGTGCCGCTTTCCACATGGGGAAGCGAACTCAAGAAGGAAACCTACGGCAGCGCGACGGCCCACATCTTCGCTTTCGAGCCGGTGTAGGGAAGAGGAAGAGGTAACTGGGAAAGTCGGCATCTTGGCGGCGGGATGCGGGAAGAGGGATGTCTCTTTGCGGAATATGCAAGTTCGGCCGGCTGTTATTGCAATTGCCATGACAGGCGGAAGATGCTATAATATCCACAGCAACATTCAATCGTATCGACAACCGTAAAACGAAAACCGGACCCCGGCGGAGAAAACGCCGGACGATCGAACCATGAAACTTTTCGAAGACGAGGAGACCGACCGCAGATTCGGGCGGATGCAGTGGCGGATGCTTTTCGCCACGATGATAGGCTATACGCTGTTCTACTTCATGCGCAAGAACTTCTCTTTCGCCATGCCCGGACTCCAGCAGGACTGCGGCATTTCCAAGTCGATGCTCGGAAACTTTCTTTTCTGGGGCGGCATAGTCTACGGTCTTTCGAAATTCCTGAACGGCGTCGTAGGGGACAAGGTGAATCCGAAAAAGATGCTCTGTTTCGGACTTCTCGCCTGCACGCTCGTGAATGTGGCGTTCGGCTTCGCGCCGGAAATCGCTGCGCGACTGGGGAACGGGGGACAAGGAACGGGGAACGGGAGTGTCGCTTTAGCCTTGACGTTCGGCATTCTTTTGGTGGCCAACCAGTTTTTCCAGGGAACGGGCTTCCCGCCGTGCGCCAAGCTGATCGCGTTCTGGATTCCGCCGAAGGAACTCGCCACGAAGATGAGCGTCTGGAACACATCCCACTCGATCGGCGGCGGACTGGTCGCGAAAATCTGCGGCGTCATAATGGGGCTCGGCGCGATCGGTGCGGCGAACCAGGGTGTCGGCATGTGGCGCTGGTGCTTCTGGGCGATGGCGATACTCGGGTTCCTCGGTCTTGCGCTGATGGTTTTCTGGCTGCCCGGCACTCCGAAGGACGAGGGGCTTCCCGACCTCCCCGGGACGGGCGGAGCCGACTCCGGCCGGCCCGGGAAATCCGGCAATTCCGGAGAGTCCGGACCTTCCGGCGCCGGTGCCGTGCGCATGGTGTTCCTCAACCCCGTCATCTGGATGCTCGGACTTATCAATTTCACGATCAACGCCGTGCGTGCGCTCGTCGCCGACTGGGGCCCTACGATGCTCCAGGAGGCGAAGGGGTTCGACCCTGGATCGACCGGCACGGTCATCATGTTTTTCGAGTTCGCGGGAATAGGCGGAATGCTTTTCGCCGGATGGGCGACCGACCGTTTCTTCGGCGGACGCGCCCCGCGTCTTTGCGTTTTCCTGATGGTGCTCACGGCGGCGCTTTTCGCGGCGTTCTGGTTCCTGCCGTATCCGGTTCTCGGCGCGGCCGCGCTCTGCGCCGCGGGATTCTGTCTGTACGGACCGCAGGCGCTCACCGGCGTGACGGCGACAAACATGGCCACAAAGCGCTTCGCGGGGACGGCGATCGGCTTTATTTCGCTTTTCTCCTACATCGGCGTGTCCGTCGCGGGGAAAGTGTCCGGAAACCTTGCGCAGTCGTCGGGCGGATGGCGCCTGCCGCTGATGGTCGCGGTCGCCACGGCCGCCGCCGGAGCGGTGCTGTTCGCGTTCCTGTGGCGCGCCCGCGCTGACGCCTACGGAGACTGAAGCCGGAGCATCCTCCGGATCCCGTCTACCTGATGCGATTTTACGGGTTATTCAAATTTCTTGCAAGCGCACACGCGTTTTGCTAGAATATAGTGTTACATATGGAAGCAAAAATCGAGAATGCATCACTGGCTGCGGGATCCAGGCGGCGCAATGCCTGGGTCAGGTTTTGCGTTTCCCGCGTCGCGACCATATCCGCAGACGTAGCCACGGTCGCTTTCGCGTACATGTCGGCATTCGCTCTGCGGCTGAATTTCCTCGAGCCCAGCTGGGGCTGGGGGAATGTCGCATGCGCTTTTTCCATCGCGGCGGCGGCCTACGTCTGCTCCCTGTTCCTTTTCGGATGCTACTCCAAGACGTGCAGAGCCGTCTCCATCCGGGACGTGCCCAGGTTCGTCTGGGCGTCGTTCGCGGCGACCGCGTTTCTGCTCGCGACCAGGTTCGCGCTGTCGGACGAATCGTTCCGTCCTTTCCGCACGCCCTATTCCGTCTGCGCAATCACATTCATATTTTCCTGCATCGGTTTCGTGTCTACAAGGGTGTTTTGGCGGATATACGTCACGTCGCGGCAGCCGTGCGCTCCGTTCATAGAACGCGGCGAAAAATCGTTCGACAATGCCGCAGTGGCGAGATTCTTCCTTGGCAGGACTGTCATGGTTACCGGCGCGGGAGGGTCTATAGGCTCGGAGATCGTGCGCCAGGCGGTCGCGGCCGGCGCAAAAAAGACGGTGATGGTCGAGAGGTGCGAGTACGCCCTCTACGAGATAGACCGCGAGATGCGCAAGAAAGGGGCGGCTGTCGTACCGGTTCTTCTGGACGTGGCGGACGCGGAGGGGATGGAGCGCGTGTTTTCAGAGCATTCCCCGTCGGTCGTGATCCACGCCGCCGCCTACAAGCACGTCCCGATGGTGGAGATCAACCAGGAGGCGGGGTACAAGAACAACGTCCTCGCCACGGAATCTCTCGCGGCGGCCGCGCTTGCGCACGGCGTCGACCGTTTCGTTCTCATATCCACGGACAAGGCCGTGAATCCGGTTTCCGCGATGGGCAAGACCAAGAAGGCCGCCGAGGACGCCGTCATGTCGATGAACGGCAGACAGGGTGGCGCGTTTTGCGCCGTGCGTTTCGGGAACGTCTACGGAAGTTCCGGGTCGGTAGTCCCGCTTTTCGAAGAGCAGATCAGGGCGGGCGGACCGGTGACGGTAACGCATCCCGACATGCGCAGGTATTTCATGACGATACAGGAGGCGGTGTCGCTGGTGATGCAGGCCGCAAGCAGGGCGGAATGCGCGATCTACACCCTCGACATGGGCGAAAGCGTTAAAATACTCGATCTTGCGGAGAACATGATTTCAAGCCGCGGCCTGAGGCCGTACATCGACATTCCGATCGTCTTCACCGGGATAAGGCCCGGCGAAAAGATTTTCGAGGAAATAGACGTGTCGGAAAAGTCGGCGTACAAGACTGATATGGCGAAAATCTACATCACAAAACTCCCCGGGAGGGATTGATATGTTCGGAAGAAAAAAACACTATGACGAGTACGAGGATGATCGCGAGGAGGTGACCGGAGGCGGCACGTTCGTAAAGCCCATACCCGCAGGCTTGCGCGACTACGCCATAGGCACCGTGCTGCTGGTTTTCGTCATAGCGGTTCTGTCTGTCGCCGTGAAAGGGGAATTGAACCCGATCGCGTGGCACGACGCTCTGGTGGCGGCGTCCTTCCGTCCGGCGGATTCCGTGACCCCCGGCATCTGGCGTCTGATCGCCAAGTCGATATTCGGCGTAATGGGCGTTTCCGGCGGCACTCTCGCTCTCCTGTTTCTCGGCAAGGCGGTCCTGGGCGTCATAATCGCGCTTGCGTATCTCGTTTTCAGGGACATGCTCGCCGTTCTCATAAGATCCACGACTACGAATTCGCTCTGGTCGTCGGTCCTCTCCAGGATCGTCTCCGCGTTCGGCGCTCTGGCCCTGTTCGGGGCCGATCCGGTGTGGAAACTCGGCTATGCGTTCACCCCCGACTCGCTTCTCGCGCTGCTTCTCGCGCTTTCCGTGTTCTTTTCCATCCATTTCATAGCTTCCGGGACGCTTACGCCCGCCTACTGGGCCGTATTCATCACCGGCCTCGTTTGCGCCGAGTCCCCGCTGGGTCTTATCCTGATGGCGTTTTTCGTTTTTGTGTTCTGGGTTCTGATGGGGCGCGGCGGCCTGTCGCACGTGACGTTCCTCAAGCCTCTTTTGATGCATTCCTCCAAATGGTACATGACCTTCTTCTGGGCGTCGGGGCTCGTGTCCGGCATTGCGTTCAACGTGCTGTCGTTCATTTGGGCGGACGGGACGAAGGCGACCGGTATCGGAGCGGGGGACATCCCGTTGCACTACGTCACGAGCCTCTGGAACCAGCTCGCCTCGGCCGCCAACGCGGGCGGCTGGATCATGGGCGTTGGTCTGGCGGTAGTGCCGTTCGTCATCGCGATATCAATGATGCGCAGAGCCGCCGACATCGAGTACTTCCTGAGCTACCATATCGGAATCGTCTATTTCGTGATCGGAGCGATAGCCTATACGCAGGTGGCCACAATACAGGAACTGTGGTTCTGGGCTCTGCCGTACGAGCAGATAGCGGTCAATTCGGAGATGTTCCTTTTCGTGTTTTCGTTCATGTTCGCCGCAGTGATCGTTTGCTCCCTGTCGGTGGTGGCGGTAGACGTGTTCTGTCGCAGCAACCGGCGTCTCGCGGCGGAGATGGGCGCCGACGAAGAATTGCCGCAGTCCAGGCCGTCGCATTTCGCGTATCGCGTCATTTGCGGATGCGCGGCGCTTGCCGCGCTCATGGCGGGACTCGCCTTCGGGCGCAACCAGAAGAAGACGAATGTCCTGATGGACATCATCGACGACTACGTGAAGGAAATCGCGTGCGAGGCCGAAGGACTCGACTACCTTTTCACCGACGGAGCGTTCGACTGGGAGATCGAGTCCATAACCCACAGTCGCGGAAAGAAGGTCGAAACCATATCCCTCATGCCCGGCAGACGTTCCAGAAACATCTGGAGTCTTGTCAAGCTGATGACGGACAGAGAGGACAAGCTGTCCGCGGAGATGGGAGGACCGAACCTGCTCAGAACCTGGCAGCGCGACAGGCCCGACCGCATGAAAAAGGCGGGCGTCCAGCTCGGACTCGAAGTGTGGCGCGACAGAACGGGGCGCAACTACCCGCCGGTGTCCGGAGTGCTTGCGCGCATGGAGTGGCCCAGCGAGGAAATGCGCCTGAAGGGGATCGAAAGGACCCATGCGCTCGCAAAGCGCATCGAAGAAGTCTACGAGGCGGGACTGTTCTCGAAATCGCTCGACCCCGTGCTGCGCGAGAGTTTCCTGTGCATGCAGTGGCGCATCGCACGTCTGGCCAGGGTCAGGGCCGAGATACTCGACATAAAAGGGAACGCCGACGGCGCGAAATTCGAAAAGGCCATCGCGGACAGTCTCGACGACAAGAACTCCGCCTTGAAGAGGATGCGCGAGAATCTCGCCAAGGTGCGCGAATTCACCATGCGCCAGATGACTCCCCGCGAGGGTCTCCAGTTCGCACTCCAGCGCGCGGATTTCATTCTCGCCAGGAAGTACGCCGAACCCGTCCTCGATTCCGCTCCTGACAACGTCGAGGCGAATTACGCAATGGGCATGAGCTACTGGGTGGAGGAGCAGTACACGCGCGCGGAGGAGTATCTGCAGAAATGCGTGGAACTCCTGCCTTCGAATCCCACCATAAACAACAACCTCGCTCTTGTCAGGGTGCAGCTCGGAAAATACGAGCAGGCGCTCGAAAACGCGAAAAAGGCTTTGGAGGTTCTGCCGGAATCCCCGGCCGTGATCGACACCGTGAAAACAGTCGAGAAGGCGATGGAAAACGCGCAAAATAAGGCTGAAGAAGCGAAAGACGGCGAAAAAGGCCAGCCGGCGGAATGAAAATATATCTTGCATTGTCGATATTCGCGTTCGCCGCGCTGTCGGCGTTTGCCGTCTGGTTCGGCGCATTGAACCAGGACGAGGGCTGGTATATATACGCATCGCAGCTGGTCGCCGAAGGACAGATCCCCTACAAGGATTTCAGCTACACGCAAGGGCCGCTGATGCCCCTTGTCTATTCCGCGTTCGCGCCTCTCTGGAATTTCGGCGGCATACTCGCCGCGCGCATATTCACCTTGTGCATCGGGACGCTGGGAATACTCGCGAACGTGTGCCTCGCCAGATCTCTCGCGGAAGGCGAGGAAGGGAAGAAAACGGCGGGGATCGTCGCGTTCCTGCTTCTCGCCTGCAACGTCTACCACGTGTACTACGTTTCGATTCCCAAGACGTACGCGCTGGCCGGACTTTTCGCATCGTTCGGCGCGCTTCTCGCCGTTCGCGCGGCGAGAAGGGGCTTCGGGATTTGCCGCATGGCGCTCCTGTTCGCGTCGGGCATGTCCATGTCGCTGGCCGCAGGCGTCCGCATCAGCATGGGGACGATGCTCGCCGCAAGCGCGATCGTCATTATGTTTTCCCCCTCCATGCGCAAACGCGATTTCCTGGCTTTTTGCGCCGGGGGCGCGGTGTCTCTGGCGGTGGTGTACCTCCCGTACCTGCTCGATGCGGACGCGTTCTCCGGACTTTGCGCGGCGCAGAAATACCATGCCGCGCGCAAGGGGTTCTCGCCGCTGTTCACGGTCGGCAGCATCAGCAGGCTCGTCAGGTGGTATCTGCCGCTCTTCATCGTCGCGGGACTGAATGTCAGGTTCATCGTCAAGAAGGGCGACGCCGCCTCGCAAATCGCATTCTTCGCGTTTTTGTCTGTTTTCCTTCTGCAGGCCGCCGCGCCTTTCCCGTACGAGGACTACCAGGTGCCTGTGATGGGAATCCTGGCCGCTCTGGTTGCCTCTGCAGCCGCAGCCGGATCGCAGAGCGTAGAAGCCGGGACGCGCGCGGCGGGGCGGGTGCTTCTCCTGTCCGCGGGTCTCGCTTTCGCGTCCTCGTTCGGCTCTCCGCTTCTTGAAAAATGGATGACCGACGGACAGGACAGGCTTTGGCCTCTCAAGAAGGATTCGTCGGAATTGTCCATTCTCCGCCAGACCGCGAAATTCGTGAACGAACTCGATCCCGGTGGCGATACCATCCTGACGCAAGATCTGTATCTTGCCGTGGAAACCGGGCGGAAGGTCCCGAAAGGTCTTGAAATGGGGCCGTTCAGCATCCTTACGCAGGACGAATGGTGCGAGCTTCTTTCGAACTCCGAATGCCCGGTGGCGGCGCTGTCCGGATATTCTTTCGCAATAGAACCTCCCGAGTGCGGACAAAGACCCCTTGAAGAGCAGCTGCTGTACTGGGCGATAGTGAAAAGCCGGTACGATCGCGTGAAGAAGGTGGACCGTTTCGGACAGAACTCCACGCCCCTGATGATCTTGACGAGAAAGTGAACCGATTGCGCATCCTGTGCGTTTAAATTCGAAAAGATCAGGAGGTTTTCCGCAATGTACGCATTGAACGCATCGAACGTAAAGCGCAAGTACGGCGCCGTCCAAGTGCTGGACGGTCTGTCGCTCCGTCTGGAGCAGAACGGATTCGACGCTTTGATGGGGCCGAGCGGGAGCGGAAAGTCCACGTTTCTCCACATAGCCTGCGGACTTGTCGCGGCAGATTCCGGTTCGGTGGAAATAGGCGGAGCGGATGTCACGGCGATGTCCGATTCCGCCGCCGCGAAATTCCGCCGCCGCCATGTCGGCGTCGTGTTCCAGGCGTTCAATCTGCTGTCCGGCAAGACAGTCCGCGACAATGTGCTCTTCCCGCTGAAGCTCGACGGCGCGCGCCCCGACGGCGCGCGTATGGCGCGTCTGGCGTCGGTTCTCGGCGTGGAGGCGCTGATGGACAGAATGCCGGAAAGCCTTTCAGGCGGAGAGCAGCAGCGCGTGGCTGTAATGCGCGCTCTTGCCGCCGCGCCCGAGGTCGTCCTCGCTGACGAGCCGACCGGCAATCTCGACGCCGCCGCGACCAGAGACGTCTGCGCGCTTCTCAAATCCGCAAGCGCCATGGGCGAAAGCGCGATACTCGTAGTCACCCACGATCCCATCGTCGCCGCGACGGCGAACAACGTCCACTTCCTCAAGGACGGCGTCATAGTGGCGTCGCATCCTACGCAGAACGACCCTGCGAGAGTGGCAAGCCTGTATCTGGAGGCGTGTTCGTGAAGGCGCGCGACGTATGCGCGGCGGCCGGAATCGCAATAGCCTGCGGCGCGGTCGTGTTCACGCGCTCGCTTGTCGAGACGAACGACGCGCAGGCCGTGCGCGTCGCTGAATCGATGATGGCGCAGATGCCTGTGGCGGACGGCGTTCCCTCGCTGACGCTCCAGCTGGACTACCGTCCGGGCGGACGCGTGATGCAGGGGCCTCCGCTGTCCGCCACGATCGCAGTGAAGGAGGGCGTAAAGGGCGTCGCCGTGGCGAAGTCAGTCTTCGCCGCGAGAAAGCTCGCCGCGCCGGCTGCGGGCGACACGCTCGTATTCCTCGGACGCCGCGGCAGCTGGCCGCTGGAGGTGTCGGAGGTGCTCCCGTGGGACCGCCCCGCGGGACGGCGCTCCGGCTATCCCGACGCGTTCGTCTCGCCTGAAACGGCCGCGCTGATTTCGGAGGAATGGCGGCCGTTCAGGAAACCTCGCGCGGAAGATCTGGCCGCCGCGTTCAAGAGCGACGCTGGAAGGAATTTCGATAAATCCCGCGCACTGCTTCTCTGGGCGGCGGCGCTCACGTCGGTATGCCTCCTTGTCAACACGCTCGTCCTTTCCGTGGAAGCGCGCAGAAGGGATATCGCTCTCGCCCGCGTGCTGGGGCTCCAGAGGAAATCCGTCGTTGCGCGGCTGTTCGCGCATTCCGCCGTACTGGGTGCCGCAGGGTGCGCCATCGGCTCCGCCGTTGCATACGCCGCCCTGCGCGCGTACGTCGCATTCTCGGCCGATCTTTTCCCGGCGGGCCCGGCCTTTTCCGCGCGGGCTGTTTCGGCCGCCTTCGTCTGTGCGCCGCTCCTTTCCTCCCTTGCGGCGCTTTTCGCCCTGCGCCCCGCGCTTGCGGTAAAGCCTCTCGAAGCCGCCAGCGCCCGTCTGCCGCGCCGCAGGACGCTCGGCATGTTTGCGACATTCGCATTCGGGTTCGGATCTTTCGTCGCCGTCGAAGTGTGGGGATCGTCGCTGATGTCGTCTTTCGTTCCGTCCAAAGAGTGGCCCGACGCGATCGTATCGATTCTTCCCTCCGGTGTTTCCGCGTTCGATATAGACAAGCTCCGGAACCTGGAAGGGGTCGAATGGATATCCGAACTGCAGCCGCTTCAGGTGGACATCCACCCCCTCGAAGAGCTGAAAGGACCCTCGCGCGGCGGGAAACAGCACAGGAACGCTTTGCTGCTGGCCAGTTCGCGTCTGCCGGCGTTCCGCTTCACCGAAGGCGACGCCGAAAGCGCGCAGAAGGAGCTGGCGTCCGGTTTTTCGTGCGTGATCACTTCCATGATGGCGAGGGCGAGGCGTCTTAAGAAGGGGGACTCGCTCGTGCTCGATCTGGGGCGCGGCGAAACGTGTCCCTTGAAAATCGCCGGCGTGGTCGATTTGAACTGGCACATGGTGACCAGCAGGGGGCTTTTGCGCGGTCTCGGAAGAATGCCTGTCAATACGGACGGCCCCGCTTTCGTGAGCTTCGACACTCTCGCCGCGCTGGACATGCGCCCGCAGCATTCCGTTCCCATGACGCATCTCTGGCTGGACTACCGCAGGGACTTCCTGGAGACGCACGGGCCGTTCGAGGCGGGGAGAATCGTCGAACGCCGCATTTCCGAGGCGCTCGGCGGCGCGTTCCGGAAGGACGGGGGCGAGGTCCTTGGAAATACCGTCAGACTGCATTCCCGCGATGAAGTCGCGGACGGCACGCTAGCGCACGGAAACGACATTGTCGGTTCGATGGCGAAAGTCCCGTTCATATTCATAGCCGTGGCGTCTCTCGGTTTCATAGCGATGCTCGTCGCGTCGGCGGACGCGCGCAGGCGCGAATTCGCGGTCATGCGCGCGGTTGGCGCCGCGCGTACGTCGCTCGCGGCGATTCTCGCCTCGGACGCCTTGAAGACTGCGCTTTGGGGGATGGCCGCCGGACTTGCCGGAGGGACGGCCGTCGGCTGGCTTTCGACGTTTTCGACAACAAAGGTCATGTCCAACTGGGGACTTGCGCACACGCTGTCCGTACCGTGGCGGGCGATCGGAGCAGGCGCTGCGGCGTCGGTCGCGATCGTTCTCGCCATAGCGGTTCCGGCGGCGCTGGCGATAGTTTCGGCAAGGGAGAAAAGATAATGAAAAAATCATTGGCGGCGGCTTTTGCCGCGGTCGCGGCTTTCGCCGCGCATGGAGGAATCGACGAGGCGCTCGACAAGGGGGCGGCGTACCTTCTATCGGTCCAGTCGGCGGAAGGGTATTGGAGCGACAGACAGATGCCCGCTCTAAGCGCTCTCCCGCCTGGGCATGACAAGGAAAAGCTCAATCCCATAACCGGCATCATCAACGACTACGTCAGGGAAATAGTTGACGAGGCCAAGGGGCTCGACTACCTTTTTACCGACGGGGTGTTCGACTGGGAGATCGAAGCGATAACCTTTCTGCGAGGGAAAAAGGTCGTAACCATATCTCTTCTGCCAGGTAGGGGTTTAAGGGACATACCGGGCCTTGTCGGGTTGATGACCGACGACGAGGACAGGTTGTCCGCAGAGATGGGTGGCCCAACAAACCTGTTCAGGACATGGCAGCGCGACAGGCCGGACCGCATGAAAAAGGCGGGCGTCCAGCTCGGACTCGAAGTGTGGCGCGACAGGACCGGATCCAACTACCCGCCGGTGTCAGGCGTGCTGGCGCGCACGGAGTGGCCGAGCGAGGAAATGCGTCTTAAAGGAATCGAAAACGCCCATGCCCTCGCAAAGCGCATCGAAGAAGTCTACGAGAAGGGGCTGTTCACGGAATCGCTCGATCCCGAACTGCGCGACAAGTTCCTGAGCATGCAGTGGCGTATCTCCCGGCTGGCCAGGGTCAGGGCCGAGATACTCGACATAAAAGGGAACGCCGACGGCGCGAAATTCGAAAAGGCCATCGCGGACAGTCTCGACGACAAGAACTCCACCTTGAAGAGGATGCGCGAGAATCTCGCCAAAGTGCGCGAATCCGCGATGAGCCGGATGACGCCGCGCGAGGGACTCAAATACGCTCTCCAGCGGGTGGATTTCATCCTCGCAAGGAAATACGCCGAACCGATTCTGGATTCCGAGCCAGACAACATAGAGGCGAACTATGCGATGGGCATGAGCTATTTAGTGGAAGAACAGTACACGCGCGCCGAGGAATACCTACAGAAATGCGCCGAACTTCTGCCGAACAATCCGACCGTGTACAACAACCTCGCGCTCGTCAGGATATCCCTGGGCAAACTCGACCAGGCGCTTGAAGACGCGAACAAGGCGCTGGAGCTTCTGCCCGACTCTCAAGCCGTCGCAGATACCGTGAAAACTGTCAAAAAGGCGATCGAGGATGCCGGCAACGTGGCCGGAAGGGAGAAAAGACGATGAAGAAAAGAATGGCAACGGTGTCGGTCGCCGCGCTGGCGGCGCTTTGCGTCCGCGGAGGAATCGACGAGGCGCTCGACAAAGGGGCGGCGTACCTTCTTTCGGCCCAGTCGGCGGAAGGGTATTGGAGCGACAGACAGATGCCCGCTCTCACCGCTCTTCCGCTGTGGGCCTTGAAGCAGTGGGACAAAGCCCCTGCGGAAAGCCTTTCGAAGGCGGCTTCGTACATCCTTTCCACGCAAAGGGACGACGGCGGATTCTACGTGCCGAAACCGGGACGCGGAGGATCGGGCCTCGGCAATTACAATACGTCGGTGTGCCTGTCCGCGCTGTACGTGTCGAGACTTGCGCCTACCGACGCGCTTCTCAGGGCCAGAGAGTACATAGCCTCCTCGCAGCTTACGGGAGACGACACCATGGCGGGCGGCTTCGGGTACGACAGGATTTCGCGCCGTCGCTACGCCGATCTTTCGAATACCGGCTACGCGCTCGACGCCATGCGGCGCACGGAGTCGCTCGAGGAACTGCGCCCCGGCGGGCGCAGGGTCGATGTAGACTGGAACAAGGCGCTGGGCTTCGTCGACAATCTGATGAAGAAGGACGGCCCCGACGCCGGCGGCGCGGCGTACAACGAGCGCACGCCGCAGGCGGGCACGTCCACCAACGCGTCCGGCCGGGTGCAGTTGCGCGCCTACGGATCGATGACGTACGCGGCCGTCCTTTCGATGTGCCACGCCCGTCTTGACAAGGGCGACCCGCGCGTCAGGCAGTCGCTCGAATATTGCCGCGAACATTGGACGCTCGACGAGAACCCCGGCATGGGCAGACAGGGTCTCTATTATTTCTACGACATCATGGCGCGCGCCCTCTCCGCCTCCGGCGTCGATACGGTCGGCGGACACGACTGGCGCGCGGAGCTTTCCGCCAAGATCGTTTCCCTCCAGCGCGAAGACGGCAGCTGGTGCAACGACAACAACAGGTTCTGGGAGGCCGACCCGGTCCTTTGCACGTCCTTCGCGATGCTTGTCCTGGAACTTTGCAGATGATTCCCGAAAAGCGCGATCCAGGCTTTCGCAACGGCGGCTTCACGCTCATCGAGCTTGTGGTCGCCGTTGCGATCGTCGCCGTTGTCGCGCTTTTCGCCGTCCGCAAGACGGGCTCGTTCCTCGCGCGCGGCAGAATCGCGGCGGCCGAAAGCGACATGCGCGTCCTCGCCGGCGCCCTGCGTGGAGAAGAAGGATCGTATCTTTCCGACATGGGCGCGCTGGCCGGAATATCCCCCGCGTTCGTGCGGCTCGCGAATCTTTTCGCGCCGACCAACCTCTACGGAACCGTGCAGTCGTCGGGCGAGGCCGGAAGGGGCTTGCGCATCGACGCAGATCCGCGTCCGGAGGGGGTCGTCGCGAAGGAAGAGCTGGTTTCGTGGAACGTCGAGGCAGGACGGGGATGGCGCGGCCCGTACGTCTCGATGGCGACGATGCCTTTCCCGTCGCGCGAATCCAGACGCGGCGGATACGATGACACTTTCGCCGAACGCGGTTTCTATCCGGAGCTTTCCGGACTGTGGCTCCCGCGCGATTTCACCGACGGTATCGCAGGCGCGTCGATATACGGCTTCCCCGGCGAATGCGTTCCCGCCGATCCGTGGGGGAATCCGTACGTGCTGCAGATCCCGCCCGCGCAGGCTTTTTCGCCGACGCCCGTGGAAGTCCCGGATTCGCTAAGGTTCAGGTACGCCCGCATCGTCTCGGCAGGGCCGGACGGACGCCTTGACACGCCCTGCTATACGTTGAACAGGACTAATTCCCATTTCAACGCATGGAGCCGGCGGACGATGCTCCTCTCGCGCCAGGCCGGGCGCAACGGCGGCGACGTGTCGATGCGCGGCGACGATCTCGTTCTTTTCCTGGAAAGGGCGGATGTAGACGAGGGAGAGGAGGCTTTCAGATGAGACGCGCCTTTACTTTGATCGAGATGACCGTGGTTC
Organism: Verrucomicrobia bacterium UBA3841; assembly: GCA_002392765.1. Classification (GTDB taxonomy): domain Bacteria; phylum Verrucomicrobiota; class Kiritimatiellia; order RFP12; family UBA1067; genus UBA1067. The sequence continues at coordinate 81,060 of DGHT01000036.1, forward strand.
TCGTCGTGATTGCGATAGTCGCGCGTCTGGCCGTGCGCGAGATGTCGCGCGTAAAAGACCGCAGGCTTTCGTCCGCCGCCGACAGGCAGCTCGAGGATTTGCGCCGCGCGGTGTGGGACGTGCGGGACGGCGAACCGGCGGGATTTCTCGCCGACATGGGGCGCATGCCGCGTTCGGCGGACGGCACCCTGTCCGAACTCTGGACCCTGCCGCAGGGCGCGGCGCGCTATGCGGTGAAGCCGGCTTCGGCAGAGAACCTGTGCGTGCCGGACAGCGACGCGGCGGAACTTGCGGATCCGTCGGTTGTCGTGCCGACCGGCTGGCGCGGCCCCTACGTCGATCTTCCGGTCTCGTCGTCGCGTTTGCGCGATCCGTGGGGCAATCCGGTGGAAGCGGAGGATTCGGCCGGAATGAGACGGCTGTGGATCACGAATTCGTACGTCTCCGCAGTGTCCCATTACGGTTCTCCTGCCCGGCTGGAGAACGCCAGAACAGTCTCGCTGGAGCCGGACGGGGGAGCGGAGGCGTCGCTGGTCGTCACGTCCGAGATCGTTTCCGGCGAGCCGGTCGCCGGAAGCGTCACGTACAAATGGTACGGTCCGGCGTCTGGGCTTGTGACAGGCGCAGTGATGACGGTTGAATATCCTTCGCCGGCGCGGTTTGAGGGTTTGACGCCGGGAATCAGGATTGTCAAAGATTCCATTTCGGGCGTGCCGCGTCCCGTCTCCGTCCGTCCCGGCGAAAACATGCTGCACATAAGGATTGCGAGATGAAAGGGAAAGCAGACTCTGAAATATGGAACGATCCGGACGCTTTTGCCGGAACGGTCAGACTTGGGCTTTCGCAGGCCCAGGCGGTTTCGGCCGAAGAACTTCCGTTTGTGCTCGCCTATGAACTAGAACCGGCGTCCGGCATTCCCGCATCGCAGGCCGAGGTGTCCTGGAAGGAGACGGAAGGCGGCGATCCGGCGATGCGGGTTTTCGAAGTGCGCGTGAGGCGCCGCGGAGGCGTGTCGCGCGCCAGGACCGGACGCCCGGCCGCAATCGCCGCCGTCTGCTGTTCCGTTTTCGCCGCCGTCGCGATTGCTGTCGACGCCGCGCGGATTGCGTCGTCTGTGTCGGCGCTGGAGAAAGACGTTTCGGTCCGCTCCAGATTGACTGCCGAACTTCGCGGGATCGAATCGTCCGCGCAGTCGGCGCAAATCGAAGCGCAAAACATCCGCGCGAGGCGGGAGGAAGCCGAGGCGTCGGCGTCTAAGGCGGCGCTTCTCAGAGGATCGTATTCCAGCGCCATGGGCGTCGTCGCGTCGGTGTGCGTGGCCGGTGGCAAATCGTTCGTGCGCGGGTTTTCGTCGCCCGAGCCGTTCCGTCTCGAGATACGGGCGATTTCCGAAAGCGCGCAGACCGCTTCCGGGACGATGTCTGCCCTTGCGAAAGCGGTTTCGGCGAAAGGGTGGACTCTTCTGCCCGGAGGAATACGCCAGGAAGGTGCGATGTCCGTGTTTTCCTGCACCATAGACATGGGAGGTGCGAAATGACGCCGCTCAGGACAAAGGATCTTGCGTTTGTCGCGGTTGCATTGCCTGTCGCCATGGTTGCGGCGTATTTCTGGCTTTGGAGGGCGGACGCAGCCAAAAAGCTCGACCGTCTGGAGACGGAATGCCGCAATCTTGCGGAAGTTGACGAATATCCGTCATTGAAAGCCGCCGCCGAGCGCCGTCTCGCCGAAGCGCGCTCCGCCCTTGAAAGGGAAAAGAGCGCAGAGACGGATGAAAGCGCCGTCGTGCGGTCCGGCGGACGCCCGGAGGCGATGCGCGAGAACGACGTCCTTCGCGTTTTCGGCGAGGCCGGGGCGAACGTCCTGAAAAGCGAGTTGGTGGCGGGATCGCCCGCGGGCGCTCTTCTCTCCGCAGCATCGGGGATCGAAAAGCCCGTATGCCGCAAGTATACGCTTGAGGGACCGTATCCGGCGATCAAGCGCGCACTAGACCTTTTTTCATCGAAAAAAATGGCCGTAATCCCCGAGCGCGTCGAGATGCGGTCTTCCCGCCCCGCCTCCTGGCTGATCTGGATCTGGCAGTAGCGCGCATCGTGCGTCAGGACGGAGCAGGATGCACCCGGCATTGATAAATTCCATAATTACATAATTTCACAACTCTCAAACGGGCGAGACGCTCGTTCCCCCAGTGTGGTCACTAACTGGGAAAGCCGCCGTCCCGGCGGCGATATCAAGGAGATGCGGCATCCTGCCGCGTCCCTATTGCTCCTGCAATGAAATATTGTTAGCCGCAGAGAACGCATAGTTCGCAAAGCATTCCTAAAAAAGAAACTTTGCGCGCTTCGCGAACTTGGCGTGAAATAAATTCCGAGGGGCAATTACCTCTAATGGCAACATTTCCACAATCTCATAATTTCATAAACGGGCGAGACGCCCGTTCCCCCAGCAAGCTCGCCTTCGGCTCGGGGGATATGCCGTCCCGGCGGCGATATCAAGGAGATG
>DGHT01000036.1:83601-95669 GCA_002392765.1 Verrucomicrobia bacterium UBA3841
CAAGGAGATGCGGCATCCTGCCGCGTCCCTTTGCAAAACCTGCTTGTTTGTCTCACGCAAAGTACGCAAAGTTCGCAAAGCATTCCTAAAAAAGAAACTTTGCGCGCTTCGCGAACTTGGCGTGAAATATATTCCGAGGGCAAATACCTCTAATGGCAACAATCCCACAATCTCATAATTTCATAAACGAGCGGGACGCTCGTTCCCCCAGTAAGCTCGTCTTCGGATTGGGGAATATGCCGTCTTTGCGGCGATATCAAGGAGATGCGGCATCCTGCCGCGTCCCTAACTCGGAAAGCACCACGCTAGCACGCTAGCGCCCGCTTAAGCGACTCGCCTTCCGTTGAGGGATATGCCGTCCCGGCGGCGGCGCTAACTGGTATTTTACACTCATCGCCTGCAAAATGGATGTTGGAAATCGCGGATAATTATGATATGATAAAAGGATAGAAAAGGGAGTCGGCAGGCGCGTGAGCGGCTGCAAGTCCGTTTAGACCGAAACAATCTGAAATGTGTATAAAAATGAAAATTTCGTCCAGACCTGCGATCGCTGCGGCGGCGCTTTTTGCCATTGTCGCCTTTGCGGGACGTTCTGAAACAGGGGAAATCACTTTGCTGGCACCCATGGACGGAGCGCAGGTCCCGCTTCTTCCCGCAGCGCAAAGAGCAGTCTTGCGCTGCCCCGACCAGGCTTCGCGGCGCAGTGCCGCGGCGTGCGAGGCGGGGCCGTGGGGGAAGCCTGCAGCGCTCACACTGTTCTGGAAGGCGCACAGGGGCGTGTCCGGACCGTGGAAGGTGCGGATTTCAACAGGTCCGGAAATGAAAGACGGTCTGGACTTCCACATACGCGCGGAAGATCTCGCGCCCCGCTACGACGGAACATGCCGTTTTGAACTGCCGCGCGCGAACCTTGCGCCGGGCGCCAGGTATTGGTGGAGGGTGTGGGGAAATACGCTTTGCTCGAAATGGGGATGCGGTTCGGCGATCCGCGAAAACGGATGCGCGTGCGGCATCACGCCGCCGGCGCCGGCTTCGGAAGTGCGTTCGTTCACCGTTGCCGGCGGCGCGCCGCGCTGGATAGAACTGGAAGGGCGCGCCGCCAACATCCGCGATCTCGGAGGGTGGCGTACGCAGGACGGTCGCCGCATCCGCTACGGAGCCGTTTTCAGAGGAGAGGGGCTCAACGACAACAGCGTGAACGGAGAGGCTCCGGGGGCGAACAGGCTTACGACAGGGGATGTGGAATACCTTGTCGGCACTCTCGGCATAAAAACCGATCTCGATTTGCGGACGACGCGCGAGACGGCCGGCGCCACTGGGTCGCCGCTCGGTGCGCGGGTCGCGTACGTCCACAATTCTTCGCTTGCATACAAGGAAATCTTTTCGCCCGAAGGCATGAGGGCGATGGCGGATAACATCCGCCTTTTCGCCGACCGCTCGAACTACCCCGTGTATTTCCACTGCATAGGCGGCGCCGACCGCACCGGCTCGCTCGCGTACGTGCTGAACGGCGTGTGCGGAGTCTGCAAAGAAGATCTCGAGCGCGACTGGGAATCGACCTTCTACCCCGACGTACCCGATGTCGTGGAGAACGATACCGGCGCCGACTTCAGCGACGGCACGTTCTGGCGCAGTTCCGTCCATTTCGACGACGGGTTTTCGAAATACCCCGGCGCGACGCTGCGGGACAGAATCGAGGCGTACCTTCTCGACTGCGGAGTTACGCAGGATGAAATCGCGCGCGTTCGGGAAAATTTGACCGTATCTGCTGAACAGTAAAAACAAGAAAGGATCTATCGGTATGATGACAATGAAGGAACTGCACGACGAATTCTGGCTCCTGACGAAAGGCGTGCTTCAGGATTCGCAGTTGGATACCGACGAGGCGAAGGTGTTGAAGCGGTGGCTGGAAGAGCATCGGAAGGGGACGGAGTTTGATCCTGTCATAGGCAAACTCGACCGGTTTCTGGCGGATGGATATATCGACAAGTTCGAGTCGAAGGAATTGATCGATTCGCTCGTTTTCATCCTGCGGTCGATGGCCTGAGACGGACAGCCGCCCCGCTGCGTGTGAGATAATGATGCCGCCTGCCCGGGAGAAGATGTGTACATTTACGGTGTGCATTCTTGCCGCAACCCTGTTGCCTCAATTTATATTTATGCAAAATACTGAAAGTTTTGATATAATGTAAGTCGTTGGCCGTCCACGGTGTACAGCCGTTGCGGACGGGAACCGGTCCGGTAAATGAAAATAAACGTGTTTCATAATGAATACAGTTCTTGTTGGCGCCCAGTGGGGCGATGAGGGAAAAGGCAAAGTCATCGATTTTCTCACCGAAGAGGCGGATGTCGTCGTCCGCTTCCAGGGAGGATCCAATGCGGGTCACACAGTGGTGGTCGGCGACAAAAAGTATGTTCTGCACCTCGTGCCCAGCGGAGTTCTGCACAACGGAAAGCATTGCGTCATCGGCAACGGCGTCGTCATGGATCCGTTCGATCTCATGCGCGAGCTGGAGCAGGTCGAAAGCTGGGGATTCGGTCTCAAGGACCGCTTCCATATTTCCGAGAGGGCGCAGATGGTCATGCAGTGGCATCGGGAGCTCGACAGAGCCGAGGAGGCGGCCCGGCCCGAAGGCGCGAAAATCGGAACGACCGGCCGCGGCATCGGCCCGGCATACGCGGCGAAAGTCGGCAGGTACGGCATGCGCGTCGGCGATATCCTGAAGCCCGGGTTCGCGGATCTCGTCCGCGCGCAGGTGGAATCGGCGAATATCAAGCTCAAAAGCCTCGGCGCGCACGAGATGGATCCGGAGGAGATGGTCAAGCTCTACATGCCGATGGTTCCATCGCTCATGCCGTACGTGACGGACACCGTGCAGTTCATGCACGAGAGTCTCGAAGCGGGCAAATCAGTCCTTTTCGAAGGCGCGCAGGCTACGATGCTCGACATCGATTTCGGAACGTATCCGTTCGTCACATCCTCCAATCCCACGGCGGGCGGCGCATGCACCGGTTCGGGGGTGTCCCCGCGTTCCATAGACCGCGTGATAGGCGTCATCAAACTCTATACAACGAGAGTCGGTGAAGGTCCGTTCCCGACAGAACTCAAAGACGCGGACGGCGAACAGCTTCGCGTACGCGGCGGCGAGTTCGGCGCGACCACGGGGCGGCCGCGCCGCTGCGGATGGTTCGACGCCGTTGTCGGCAGGTATGCCCAGCGCGTAAACGGGGTGGATTTCTGGGCCATGACGAAACTTGACGTGCTGGACACGTTCCCGGTCGTCAAAATCTGCACCGGGTACAGGCGCAAGGACGGTTTCGTCTATTCGACGTTCCCCGCCGATCTCGATGCGCTGGCCGGCTGCGAACCTGTATACGAGGAGATGCCGGGCTGGATGTGCGACACTTCCTCGACGACAAAGTTCGACGATCTGCCCGCGAACGCGAAGAAGTACATCGCCCGCATTCTGGAGCTCATCGGCGGGAAGCTCGGCGTTCTGTCCGTGGGACCCAAGCGCGAGACCACGCTCAGGATCAACATTTGATGCGTCATCTGGCGATCATAATGGACGGCAACGGCAGGTGGGCGAAGGCTCGCGGCCGAATCCGTCTGCAAGGGCACAGGGCGGGAGCGGATACGCTCGAGCGCGTCATGGGGTACTGCCGCGAGGCGGGCATACGCTACTTGACCGTCTACGCTTTTTCGACGGAAAATTGGAAGCGGCCGAAAGCGGAGGTGTCCGGTCTGATGCGCCTGCTGTCGTCTTTCATCAGGTCGAAAGCCCGCAAACTCGTGAAAGACGGGATTCGCTTCCGTACGATAGGGCGAATCGGCGATCTTCCGGGAAAACTCCAGGGCGAGATTGCGCAGCTGGAGCGGAAAACGGCCGGGGGGGATTTTACGCTGACTGTCGCCTTGAGCTACGGGGGCAGGGCGGAAATAGTCGATGCCGCGAACAGGTGGCTCGCCTCCAATCCTGCGGCCCCTCTCGACGAGGCGGCGTTCTCTTCTTTCATGTACGCGCCAGACATTCCCGATCCGGACCTTGTGATCCGCACGAGCGGGGAGATAAGGACAAGCAATTTCCTATTGTGGGAAACTGCGTACAGCGAATGGTATTTCACGGACGTATTCTGGCCGGATTTCGGCCGGGAGGAGTTCGACAAGGCTCTGGCGAGCTATTCAAAGCGCGAAAGGCGCATGGGAGGTGTCAATGAATCCGGTTGCGAAAAGAACGGTTAGCGCGCTTGTCTGCGCCGCGGCGGTTGTCGCCGGCCTTTTTTTCCTGCCTGCGGGCGTAGTCACGGCGGCCGCCGTTGCGCTGGCCGTCCTTGCGCACACGGAAATGGTGGCGCTGGTGGCGAAAAGATGCGAAATAATGGCCGTGCCGTCAGTGATAGTATCGGCGGCGTTTTTGTCCGTATGCGCGGCTGCCGGCACGAACTCGCTCCCGGCCGTGGTTTCGCTCTTCGCGATAGGGGTTTTCGCGATCGCGTATAAAGGGGAGAATGCGATACGGGCGTTTGCGGGCACGGCACTGTCGTTTATGGCGGTGCCGTTCATGCTGTCCTACTTTGTGATGTATCCCGGCGAGTTCGGGGTCAAGTGGCTTTTCTACATCATTGCGATAACAAAGGTTTCCGACATGGGCGGATTCGCATTCGGCGTCGCATTCGGCAGACACAAGATGTGTCCGTCCGTCTCCCCCAACAAGAGCTGGGAGGGGATGGCGGGGTCGCTTTTAGCTTCTTCGCTCATATCGTGCGCGTTCATTCCGATGACGCATTTCACCGTGCTCAAGGCAGTGGCATTCGGACTTGTCGCGGCAACGGTCGGAACGATCGGCGATCTTGTGGAGAGCCGCGTGAAACGCGACGCCGGCGTCAAGGATTCTTCGTCGTTCCTCCCGTCGGGCATGGGGGGATTGCTGGATACGTTCGACTCGCTCGTATACGTTCCGGCGGTGCTGTGGCATTTCATCTGACCGGGAATCCCCGGAGCGGAACGCGCTCCGGCCGGCGGACGCGGCGTTCCGGAGGAGTCTCGGAGGTCACGGCGTTTGCCCGTTCAGCCGCCTGCGGCGTTCGCGCCAGTCCGGCAGGCGCGCGTCCATGAGAGCCTTGAATTTCGGACCGTGGTCGTGCGCTTCGAGATGTGTGAGTTCGTGGACGACGACGTATTCGATCTCGTCTTTGCTTTTCCCGGCGAGCATCAAAGCGTATGTGACGCGACGCTTTGCATAGTTGCACACCCCCCAGCGCGATTTCATCCGGCGCAGTTTCCATTCGACTCCTGTTTCGCCAAGGCGCAGACACCACAGCGAGTGCAGTCCGCCGACGAGCGACGCGAGCGCGGCGGCCTCCTCGGGCGCGGGTTCGCGCACGACGGGCGCGGGACGCGCCTTGACGCGCTCGCGCGTGCGGAGCACCCAGTCCCACTTCGAGGCGAGAAACTCCGCCGCCTGCGCCATCGTCGCGCGCCAGAACGGGACGGTGACTGCGATCACGCCGCCCTGTTTTACGCGGATTATGATCCGTTTCGCCCTGCGTCGGACGACCGTGACGGACACGCCGTCGACGACATTTTCGCCTGCCGTGAGCTTCATTGTCCCCGGCGGCCCGCCGTATAGCCTGCCCAGAGGGCCAATTCGCGGTCGTCGTCGAAATCGGCGCCCGGCGTAGTGAGCAAAGGCCCTGCGATGCCGGCGGACATGCCGACGTATATGCACTTCGCCGCCGTCTCGTCCGTCATGTCGCGCCGTCCGCCCGCGAAGCGGAGAGGCGTCGACGGGTTGACGAGCCGGAGCAGCGCAACTGAATCGACCACGCGCTCGGGGTCGAGGATGCCGCGGTTCCCGAGGGGCGTTCCTTCGATCGGATGCAGCACGTTGACCGGGATGGAGTCCGGCGCGATCTCCTTGAGCGCAAAGGCGAATTCGACCAACTGCCCGTCAGTCTCGCCCATGCCGATGATGCCGCCGCAGCAGATTTGGAAACCCAGACGCTTGGCCGCATGAATCGTGGCAAGTTTATCCGCCGTCGTGTGCGTGGTGCAGAGCGAAGGGAAGAGCGAAGGCGCTGTTTCAAGGTTGCAGTGGACGCGCTGGAGCCCCGCCGCCCTGAGCTTTATGAGGTCCTCTTCGGAGAGAAGCCCCAGCGAGGCGCAAAGGCAGATGTCCGGCGCCGCCTTGCGCATCGCCTCAAGAGCCGCGCATACATTGTCCACATCCTCCGGCGAAAGGCAGCGCCCCGAAGTGACGATGCCGATCCTGTCCGCGCCGTTGGCCGCCGCCTCCTTCGCCGCCTTCACACATGCTTCCGTGCCGACCCAGCCATACGTCTCGCATCCGGTTTTCCAGTGCGCGGATTGAGCGCACCATTTGCAGTTTTCGCTGCAACGCCCCGAGCGGGCGTTTATGATGGAGCAGAAATCGAAATGTTTTTCCACGCACTGCTCCGTAACCTTGTGGGCGCGCTCGCGCAGCTCCCCGCGGCGTTCAAGCTTGAGGAGCGCGAGCGCTTCTTCTCTGTCAATCTCTTTCATTATCAGTTATATTGCCTGTTTTGAGATTCAATTGAACGGCTCCGCAAGATACTTTCGCATCAGTTTTTATCCTCGAAGAGCCGCACAGACACCTTGAAGAACTGAACGGCACCGGTCTGCACTGGCACATATTACCGCTTGATTTGTATCGCGCGTCAAAGGTGAACACCGGCGACACGGCATCATCGGCAAAGATAATACCGCCCATCAAGGCAATCACGCTGGCAACAACGCCTCTCATATCAGAAACTTCCAGACGCCTCCATTTGCCGGTCCCACATGCTCAAGCACATGGGCTTGTTTTAATATCTCTTGATATCGGATAATTGACCGCAATGGAATGTTTAATTCCCTCGCCAAACTACTATTTGAGCCTCCAGAATCTCTCATGTGAACATACATCTTTGCACATTTTTCGGCGATTCCATCTCGTAACGTGGGGAAAGCAGCGTTCACAGCTTGACAAACCTCTTGTTCAACTTTTTGGGGTGTCGCCTCGCCGTCTTTTGGTGCCACTTTTAGTGCCACTTCTCCAGTTTTTGGTGCCACTTTTAGTGCCACTTCTCCAGTTTTTGGTGCCACTTCTTGGATGGTTGCTGCATTTTTTACTGCATCTTCTTGGGTAGTGTCTGTTTTTTCTTGGGTAGCACCCGCATTTTCTTGGGAAGTTACTGCATCTTCCTCAAGTTCGACCTGAACCGTCACTATTGTCTGGTCTGGCTGATAGGTTTCCGTTATCGTCGGCTCTTCGTAGCCATACTCTTTCCAGATTGAGTAGATGTCAGAAAGCCCCGTGCCCGAGCGTTCGCCAATGTTTATCAACGCGAAAATGTTGAAGATGCGGGAATTGCGCGCGTCGCTTCGCCCGCCGCCAATCGCCGCCTCCTTTGACATGCGCAAACAGCCTGGGTTGCGGAACATGAGCCTGCGGAATCGCTTTTCAATGACGATGCCCTGCCGTCCGTGGTAGTCGGCATGGATGAGCGCGTTGGCAAGCAATTCGCGCAACGCCTTGTGGACCTTCGTCTCGTTGATGCGCAAGCCACGTTCGTCAAGCCGAAACGGAACCTTCACCGACGACGTGACCTTGTCGTATATCCTGAAGTAGAAGTCGATGATGTTGCCGCTCCACGTCGCGTCATGCGCGGCCACGCGATCCGTCCAGCGCGATCCGTCCGCAACGCCTTCACGGTAGTCGAGAAAGTAATTCGGGAGCACGTTCGATATCGTCACGAAATCGCCGAAGCAGATGAGGCCGGCGAGCATCGGACGCACCACGCCCTTGGCGTCCTTCCGCGCCGCGCCGATCTTCACCAAAAACTCGTCGTCGGGAATCCGCGTCCATGCATGTTCCGGCTTCGACTGTCCGAACATCAGGCGATAGCGTGCAATAGACTCCTGATTCAAGTCGGCAATCGTCATGTCCTCCATCAGACACGTATCGGCCGTCTCGGGACACTTGTCGCGAATCATGGCCTCGACCGCCTCCTGCGAACAATGGTAGTCGCCTTCGCCATTGCGACGAAACGTTCCGCGAAAGACATCACGCCCGACATAAACGGGCCGTTCCGTCCGCTCGGCACGCGGCACTTCAACGACGACAAGCGCCTTCCCCTGATAATCAACCTTGTACACCTGATGGTTGAAAAGAACGTTCGCGCTCACGCGCTGCGGATTGTTCGCTGCGTTCCAGACATCCGCTACAAGTTTGTTGGCATTGGTGACGCCGACAACCGAATGCTTGCCGTCATCCTCATTGACACCGAGAATGATGACGCCGCCGTCGGTATTTGCAAAAGCACTGTACGACTCCCAGAACGAAGCCGGCACACCGCCCTTCGCCAACTTGAACTCAACGGCATCCGTCTCGCTCTTGGCCAACAGCCGCTTTATGTCACTCTTCTTCAGCATGGTTTCCTCCGATGACATTCGACATTCGGCGACCGACAGCCGGGCGTCGCCCGACATTCGACAGCAGACTGTCGGTTGTCGAATGTCGCACCACGGTCGTCGGACGTCGAATGTCGATTGTCGCACCACTTTCGCCGGTTGCCGCCTGTCGGTTGTCGAATGTCGGTCTCATACTACCACACCGCCCTTCGCCAACTTGGCGTCGCGCGCGCCCGCAATCGGGGCAGGGCATAAGAGACTCCCCCCGTGCCAACAACGACACGAATACAGCAAACAATGCGCAGACTATCATATTCTGGAACATACTCTTCATGTGCCGACAACCTTTACGCGCAAAATTATACCACACAGTTGCGTACTCTGTCAAAATCAAGATTCTCGTTCAGGCTTCCGGTCCGGTATCCCTGGAGATCAAGCGCGGTGTAAGCGAAACCGAGTCCCGCGAACGCCGCCGAGATTTCGGCCGCATGAGCGGCAACGCGCGGAATATCGCCGGGCGGAACTTCGATGCGCGCAATGCCGCCGTGGGAGCGGACGCGAATCTGATTCAGACCGAGCCTCGCATCCATAAGCCACTGTTCGGCGCGTTCCACACGTTCAAGTCCGGCGGCGGTTATGCGCTCTCCGTACGGGAATCGCGACGCGAGGCAGGCGAACGACGGCTTGTCGGCTGTCGGCAGGCCCATCCGCCTCGACAAGGCCCGGATCTCGGCCTTTGTGAAACCGGCGTCATGCAGCGGACTTGCCACGTAAACCTGGGAGGGACGCGCTCCATCGCGTCCGAATTCGCGAATGGCGCGCCGTCCCGGCCGATAGTCGCTGTCGTCATCTATGTTCGACCCTTCAAGCACCGCCCTCAATCCGTTCGCCTGCGCGAATTTCATCATCTTCCCGAAGATATCCTTCTTGCAGAGGTAGCACCTGTCGGGCGGATTCTCGGCGAATCCCGGGATGTCCAGCACGCAGGAATCTATGATCTCATGGCGGATCCCCTCCGCGCGGCAGAACGCCGCCGCCTCGTCCAGCTCGCGCTTCGGGAAGGTGCGCGAACGGATCGTCACGGCCACTGCGCGGTCGCCAAGCTCCTCGTGCGCCACGCGCAGAAGGAACGTCGAGTCGACGCCTGACGAGAACGCGACGGCGGCGCTTCCGGTTTCCCGAAGCGCTGCGCGAAGCCGTTTCATCTTCGCGTTTTCGCTTTCATGTTTCTTGCAAAGTGATGTCATTTCAAATATTATACCATATACGGCTTGTTTGCGACCAGCGGGAATTTCTCCGCTTAAAATTGCAAAACAGGGGGAGGAACGCGCTGTACCGTTTGCGCTTAAGCCGTGGCGTTGAGCTCGGGATGCCAGGTGAAGGCGGTGATGTCGCGCCAGCGGACGGAAGTCGGCTTCCCGTCGAAAGACGAAAGCGTTTCTACCTCCGGCGAGAGGATGGCCGTTATGGCCGGGGCGCGGATGAACGTCATCGGAACGTTTGGTTTTCCGTCGAATGTGCCGACAGTGGTGAAGCTGCCGAGCTGCCGCCCGTAGGCGTTGCGGCGCACCGCGACCGGCAGAACGCCGAACCATTTTTCCGGTCTCGTGCCGTCGCGCCGTCCGGGGTCGTCGATTTTCTCCGCGAGCAGGATCAGCCCTGCGCACGCCGCAAAGACGTGGATTCCGCCGCGGATTCGCTCCTTGAGGGGTTCAAACATCCCGAGGTCGTTGATAAGCTTCCCCTGCACTGTCGACTCGCCGCCGGGCAGCGCGAGGAGATCCATGCCGCGCTCCACATCCGCGCGCTGCCGGATCTCGAACGTCTCCGCGCCCTGCGCGCGCCAGTACGCCTCCATCTCGGCAAACGCACCTTGTACTGCCAACACTCCAACCTTCATGGCTCTTTCCTTCTTGAGCCGCAAAGAACGCAAAGTTCGCAAAGATAAAATAGGAGCTTTGCGCTCTCTGCATACTTTGCGGCCATGAAACTTATTTTCCGCGCTCTTCCATGATGGTCTCGATTTCGTCGGCGTTGATGCCCACCATTGCCGGGCCGAGGTTCTCGGACAGTTTGGCGAGCAGATTCGCATCCTGCCAATTAGTGACGGCCTGCACGATCGCCGCCGCGCGCTTCGCCGGGTCGCCGCTCTTGAAGATGCCGGAACCCACGAACACGCCTTCCGCGCCGAGCTCCATCATGAGCGCGGCGTCGGCGGGCGTCGCGACGCCGCCGGCTGCGAAGTTCACGACTGGGAGTTTGCCGTTGTCGTGCACGAACTTCACGAGGTCGAGCGGCGCGGCGAGTTCCTTCGCCGCCTCGTAGAGCTCGTCCTCGCGGAGCGAGACGACACGGCGGATCTCGCTCTGCATCTTGCGCATGTGGCGGACGGCCTGCACCACGTCTCCCGTGCCCGGCTCGCCTTTCGTGCGGATCATCGTCGCGCCCTCGCCGATGCGCCGGAGCGCCTCCCCGAGGTCACGCGCGCCGCACACGAACGGCACGGCGAACTTCGTCTTGTCGATATGGCGCACGTCGTCGGCGGGCGAGAGGACTTCCGACTCGTCGATGTAGTCGATTTCGATTGCCTCTAGGATGCGTGCCTCGGCGATGTGCCCGATGCGGCACTTCGCCATCACGGGAATCGAGACGGCCGCCTGTATGCCCTTGATCATCGCGGGGTCGCTCATGCGCGAGACGCCGCCCGCCGCGCGGATGTCGGCCGGGATGCGCTCGAGCGCCATCACGGCGCACGCGCCGGACGCCTCGGCGATTTTCGCCTGTTCGGGCGTCGTCACGTCCATGATCACGCCGCCCTTGAGCATCTGCGCGAGATTGCGGTTCAGTTCCTGTCTGTCGTCCATAAGTTACTCCTGAGGCAATTGCAAAACCTGATAGGGTGCGAGACCTCACGCCGCTGCGGCGGGCTGGGGTCAGCCCGCCCTACCGGATTCGCGGGGTTTTGCAATTGCCTCTCATTTTTATTCGAAAAGCCAGGTCGACAGGTAGCGCTCGCCGGTGTCGGGGAGAAGGGCGACGATCGTCTTGCCCGCGAACTCCGGACGCTTCGAAAGCTCAAGGGCGGCCCATAGCGCCGCGCCGGAAGAGATGCCGACGAGGAGCCCCTCGTTCGCCGCTGCCGCGCGCGCCGTCGCGCCGGCGTTTTCGGCGGAGGCCTTGATCACTTCCGTGAGAAGCGACGTGTCAAGCACTTTCGGAACGAACCCCGCACCGATGCCCTGGATTTTATGGGGACCTGGCTGCCCGCCGGAAAGAACGGGAGACGTGTCGGGTTCTACGGCGAAGAGCTTCACGTTCGGGTTCTTCTCCTTCAGGTACTTGCCCGTGCCGGTGATCGTGCCTCCAGTTCCGACGCCCGCCACGAACGCGGCGACTTCGCCGTTCGTGTCCGCCCAGACTTCCGGCCCTGTCGTGCGGTAGTGGAAGTCGGGGTTTGCGGGGTTCTCGAACTGCTGCAGAATCACGGCGCCAGGCGTGGAGTCGCGAAGCTCGTTTGCCTTGGCAATCGCACCCTTCATGCCGGCCGCGCCGGGCGTGAGGACGATTTCCGCGCCGTATGCCGCCGCGAGCTTGCGACGCTCGATCGACATCGTCTCGGGCATGGTGAGGATGA
>DGHT01000028.1 GCA_002392765.1 Verrucomicrobia bacterium UBA3841
TCAAGGAGCGCGGAGTCCTCTCCGAGGAGCTTGGGATGTACTGGAAGGTTCCGTACTTCTTCTCGTCGAGCGTCTTCGCGGCGCCCGTGTCGACGCAGGCGCTCATCGTCGAGGCGTTCCGCGAGGTGACGGGCGACGAAGAGAGCGCGGAGGCGTGCAACGTGTGGCTTCTCAAGCAGAAGCAGACGCAGGACTGGACGACTACGGCCGCGACTGCGGACGCGATCTACGCTCTTATGCTTGGCGGCGGCGCGGATCTTCTTGCCGGCGACACGCTTGCGGAGGTGGCGCTCGGCGGAGTGAAGGTTCCGACCGACAACGCCGAGAAGGGCACGGGAATGTACTCGCACCGCTACGCCGCGGACGAAATCAAGCCCGAGATGGGCGAGATCACCTTTACGGGCGCGGGCGAGAAGGGCGTTGCATGGGGTGGCGTACACTGGAGCTACTTCGAGGACGTCCTCAAGGTGCGAGCCCACGAGCCGAAGGAGCTCAGCGTCGAGAAGAAGTACTACAAGAAGACGAAGGGCGCAGAGGGAACGCGGCTCGCGGCGATAGGCGAGTCGCTTGAGCCGGGAGACGAACTTGTGGCGCGCATTGAGATCAAGAGCGACCGCAGCTACGAGTTCGTACACGTCTCCGACGGACGCCCCGCGTGCGCTGAGCCGGTGGACGTCCTCTCGTCGTACCGCTGGCGCGACGGAGTCGGGTACTACCAGTCGACGAAGGACACGGCGACGCACTACTACATCGACAGGCTCAACAAGGGCGTGTTCGTGCTGGAGACGTCGTATCGTGTGCAGCAGAAGGGCGTTTTCTCGGGCGGCATCGCGACGATACAGTGCATGTACGCGCCGGAATTTATGGCGCACTCGTCCGCCGAAACCGTACGCGTCGGCAAGAAAGCGGATGCACCGGACGGCAGAAGTTTTGAAAAGAAGTGAAAGGGAGTGAACAATGGAAGAATACAAGGTGTTTATCGACGAAATACGCAAATCGACCGGAATAGAGGCGATGATTCCCGAGGATGAGGGGCTTGTCTCCGTCAAGGTGGACGACAAGTACAACATGAACCTGCAGTACCTCAAGGATACAGGCAAGATTCTCTGTTTTATCGAGGTTGCTCAGCTGCCTGCGGACACGCCGAAGACCGTCTACCGGGATTTGCTCGTAGGCGGGCTCTTCGGCAAGGACACCGGCGGCGGCTTTTTCGCGATAGAGCCGGAGACGGAAACGGTAGTGTACAACTATTATTTCGACTTCGAAAAGGCGCGCAACGACGTGGAGGAATTCGTGCACACGCTGGAAAAGATCCTGCAGCTCTGCGATATCTGGTCTTCAAGGATGATAGACATGCAGTCCGGCGGAGAGCAGGAGGAAATGGAACATTCGGAAGCGGGGCGGCAGAAACCGGAATACCGGCATTTCGGTCCCGGTGCCAACTGGGCTTGAAAAGGCGGTCGGCTCATGTCCGGTCAAGCCGCGACCGTTTCGTGCGCACACGCCATGCACGCGGCGATACGCCGGTCGCGTCCCGGAACGTATTCGCAAGATGCGAAGGACTGCTGTAGCCCGTCAAGCGCGAGATTTCCGCCACGGGCGTGTCGGTCGTTTCAAGCAGAAGTTTCGCGCGCGCGAAACGCTGCCGGCGGATTTCGTCGCCGACCGAACGGACGAGATGTTCGCGGAAAAGCGCGTCCAGAACGGATCGTCTGACGCCGAGCGCATGGGCGATCTGCGGCGAACCGATCGGGTGCGAGAGGTTCTTGGCGACAAACTCCATCGCCTTGCGCACGGTAGGATCCGCAACGGCCAGGACTTCGGTCGAGCGTCTGACGACGACGCCGGCGGGCGGAATCATCACAGGACATTCAGGCGGCTTTGCGCCGGACATGAGTCTGTCGAGAAGCGCGGCGGCCTCGTATCCGCCGCGCTCCAGGTTCTGGTCGATCGAAGAAAGTGGCACAGACTGGTTTTCGCAAATGATTTTGTTGTCGCCGATGGTGAGGATCGCAAGTTCCTCCGGGACCGAAATGTCGAGTTCCAGCGCGGCGTTCAGGAGCCGCGCTCCGTCCGCCTCGTCGTATGCGAGCGCAGCCACGGGTTTTGCGACCGCGTCGAACGCCCTTCGAAGCCACTTCTTGAAGAAGCCCCAGTCGTTCTGCCGCGTTTTCGGCAGGCTTTCCGAGACAACCCATTTCGCCGGTACGGTTCCGAGCCCCTCGGAAAGACCCTTGAACCTCAATGCGTGCACCGCTCCCCACCCCGTCGAGAACCACACAGCGTCGCTGAAATTGCGCTCCCTGAAATGCTCCGCGGCCATGCGTCCTATCGCTTCGTGGTCCGAGGTGACGCGCGGGACGGAGACGTCGGGACGCGTCATCGTGAGGTCTACCAGAGGGATGCCGCGCTTCATAAGGCTGGCGATGGAGGAAAAAGTGACCGGATCGGATCTCAAAGTCGCGATGATGCCGTCGCCGTTCCACGCCAGGGGGTGGTATCCAAGACGGTCCTGTATCATAAGGTTCCAGTCGTGTTCGCGCGCAAAACGGGCTATGCCCTCCACCCTTGGGGGGCTCACCGGACTTGTCATCACCAGTACGTTTTTTCTCTTCATGCCTACAATTATACTACAAGCGCCGCATAAAGGCAATACGCACCCGATTCCCGCGACCCTTCGAGAATATTTGCCGCATTGCGGTGTTTGTGGTATAATGTTGGACGGAATGAAGCACAAAATACGTAAGCAAAACAAGTAAACGGAATGGAAATCGCCTATCGCCGCAAAAAGAAGCCGTCTCTCGTCCGCGAGCTGCAGCAGCTCGTCGTGATCACGCTCGCGTGCGCCGCGTATTCGGCGGCGATCACGGCTTTCATTCTCCCGTACGACATCGTCACCGGCGGGATGGTCGGCTTCTCCAACCTCCTGTTCTACGCCTGCGGGATACCAGTTGCGCTTTCGTACGCAATCTCCAACGCCATTCTGTACATGCTTGCGCTGTGGCTCCTCGGATGGAAGTTCATAGCCAAGACGATATACGCGAGCGTCGTGCTGTCGCTGTTCCTGTGGATCGGGCAGAAACTGATGACGGATCCGTCGACGGGCGAACTTCTAAAGGTGCTCGGCGACGAGAAATTCATGTCCATGATTCTCGGCTGCACGATAATGGGCTTTTGCATCGCGACGCTTTTCTCCTGCAGCGGCTCGAGCGGAGGCACGGACATTCTGGCGGCGATCGGCAGCAAATATTTCGCCATTCCCGTAGCCGTGACGCTTATCGTGGCCGATCTGCTCGTGATATCGAGCGGACTGTTCATAAGCACGTTCGGGCCGCTTATCGAGCGCGTCAGGTTCGTGGCTTTCGGCGCGTGTGCGATGGGACTCGAATGCGCCGTGATCGCGTACGCGCTGAACATACGGCGCCGATCGGTGCAGTTCCTTATATTCTCAGAAAAATACGGCGAGATAGCGCTCGAAATTTCGCTCGCGACGGGACACACCATGACGCTTCTAGATGCGCACGGCTGGTATTCCGGAGGCGACGTGAAAGTCATCTGCGTGCTGGCGAGGATGAACGAATCCGCGGCGATATTCAGGATAATCCGCGAAATAGACCCCAAGGCGTTCGTGAGCCAGAGCCGCGTCATCGGCGTGTTCGGCGAAGGATTCGAGCGCATACGCACCCCTTTCGCCAAACAAGAAAAGGAGAAAGAAAAATGAAAAAAATCAAACCGGCGAGGCCGGTGTTGGCAATGGCAGCCCTGGCGGCATTGGCCGTCTGTCCGGGCTGCGCAACCGTCTCGACGTCGAGACCGGGAACGCTTGACGGCATTGCCGTCAAGGGAGCGGACGGCGCGCCAGCGGAGCACGTGTGCCTCACGACCACGGGCGAGTACCTGCTGTGGACGATCCCGTTCGGATCCGGCCGGTTCCGCTGGAATGCGAGAACCAAGGAACTCGAGACGGATACCGCGTGGTTCAAGGACTGCGTCGGAATCGCAGACGTGCAGGAGGCCCTGCAGAAATACGCCGACGGGCGCAACTGCGACGTGGTGGACGTTTCGTTCTCCGATTCCGACACTTCGTACGCGGGCGCAAGCTACGAGGGACTCCTCGGCATGCTGTTCGGCTCTTCGCGCATCGGGGTTTCCGCCGTGCTGATACCCCGCGGGAACACGGTCGACAATCAATCGAGGAGTGTGCAATGAAGAAACTTTTCTACAGTATCGCGCTGCTGGCGCTTGCCGGCTGCAGTTCCTACAGTGAAATCGCGCCGTGGAACAGCTCCATGCCGGTGAATGACGGAGAGGTTCCGGTCGCATCGTTCATCACGCAGAACTTCTCGTACCAGCTGCTCGGATTCATCCCGCTGTGCTCCGGAGTCCCGTGGACCGAGGGCGACGGGGACGTCTGCGACGATTTCAACGTGTCGCTGTTCTCCGACAAGGCCACGGTAGACAACAACATGGTTTCGCTGCGGCACGCGCTCGACCGCGTCGGATCGCACCGGATCGCGCATCTCCGGACGAGCGAGAGCGACGACAGCGACTGGAGCATCTACCTCGTCAACAGGCATGAAGTGCGCACTTCCTGCATCATTCTGAAAGACGAGGAGTGAGCCGGATCGGCCGCCGCCGCAAGGCGGAACCGGCGGCAAATCGCATCCTGCGGCGGGGGGGCGGCGGCTGCAACCTCTCGCCGCCGAGGAGATCGGCAAGATCCGCGTACAGCTGGGTCTCGCCGCCTCGAGGGCGTGTTCAACTGACCGCTCCGGTCGAGCCCGCCAGGGATATCCGTTTCTCCTCCGCCGCGATAAGATCCTCCGCGAGTGCGCCGACAGCGTCAAGACCAGCCTCGTCCGCCGCTTCAAGGAGGTTCTGCAGGGCCGGCATCACCCACTTGCCGAACTGCGGCTGGCCGACGGAAGCGAGTCTGCCGTAGGCGCCCAGGCACTGCACAAGCCGCTGGACGGCCGCGAACGGAAGCGTTTCTGCAATCTCCGGCCGTCCGGACAGTTTGCCGTAGAGCGCGCATAGCGCGGTTCTCGTTTTTGCTTCGAGCTTCGCATAAGGATCGTACAGCAGCGAGGCGAGGTCGTATGCGGCCGGACCGAGCCGCATCCCCTGGAAATCGATGAAGCGGAGCTGCCCGTCCTTCCATAGCACGTTTGTCGACTGGAAGTCGCGGTGCACAAGCGCTTTAGGCTCCTTTTCGAGCGTTTCGGCGACTTTTTCCAGTTCTCGTTCGGCATCTTCCGGCAACTCGCGCCTGTAGCGCGAACCGAGGCAGTGCTTTCTGAACAGGTTGCGTTCCCAGGTCCATGTTTCGTCGTCGAACTCCGGCAGGAGGTTCAGAGAGGCGATTTCGGGATCCGATCCGAGCGCGCCGAACTTCACGAGCGTCTCGACGGTTTTGGCGTAGTCGTCGACGGACATTTTCCGCTCCGTTCCGGCGTCTTCCAGGACGAGCGTCTTTATCGCAGGCATATCCGCCAGCACTTCGGGGACTGGGATGCCTTTCGACTTTAGGAATCGCGCATGGCCGGCGTAGAGTCCGTTTTCGTCGCGGTTGCCGTCGTCGTACAGGATCACGATACCCTTTTCGCAGCGGAAGAAAACCCTCTCGCTGCCGCGCGCGCCGAGGAACGCGACGTCCCCGCCGGGGCAGCCTGCGGACTCGAGGGCCGCTTTGACCTGCGGGAAGTCTCCGAAGGCGTTGTCGTCGCCGTCGCGGTTGAGATCTATGTAAGCCGGAATCGTCCCGGCGTCCGCCCACAGCATTTCGCGGCTCTTCACGGCCTTGACGAAGCGTCCTTCCATTATCGCGGACTCGTACGCCGACACGATCGAGGAAAATCCGTCTGGCTTCACGAACTTGAGAATCTCAGGCTTAAGCACGGATATTCCGCAGTAGGTGTACGTGCCGTCGCAGCCGGCGTCGTCGCTTCTCCAGTTGGTGACGAATCCGCTTTCGGGTTCGACTTCGATCGTGCGCGGGCCGGACTCCGATACGAGGGCGCAGGCGATTACGGAGGGGCTTTCGAAGTTGTGGACCTTCTCTACCGGGTTGGGCGCGTTTTCGACGACCACGTCTCCGTTCACGAGGTAGAACGGCTCGTCGCCGATCCATTCGCGCAGTGGATTCAAGACGCCGCCGGTGCCGAGAATCTCGGGTTCGTAGCTGACCTTGATTTTTACCTTGTCGCCTGCGGCGGTCGCGCCGCGCCTGTAGCCGTCCGCCCAGGCTTTGATCTGTTCGTGCAGACAGTGTGAGTTGAACGCAATATCGTCCACGCCCCAGCTTCTGAGCATGGAGACTATGCGCCCGAGCATGGGTTCGCCCCACACGGGCATCAGCGGCTTTGGAGTCGCGCAAGTGAACGGCCTTAGACGGGTGCCGTGCCCCGCGGCCAGTACTACAGCTTTATGAACCTTCATTTATGCAGAATCCCGGTTGATTGTTGAATACCAATATTATATCAAAAATTTATTCCGGTGCATATTACCGATGGAATATCCCCCATCCCATTTTTTCCCAAAAATTTTACAAATTTTTTCTCTTGCCAAGACACAATATTTAGTGTATCATATTATGCGAAACTACAATAGGTAGTGTAAATAATCTAAAACAACATTATAAACTTCTTAAAAAAATGGAATCAGGCGAAAAAATGAAACAAATGCATATCATCAAGCGCAGCGGTGAGGAAAAACCCTTCGATATTTCAAAAATCAGGAACGCCATACGCAAGGCCAGCCAGGTGGTGGATATCAAGGATGCGCTTTCCGAGGGAAGGATAAATCTAATTGCCGAGGAGGTCGCCGGAGTGTGCGCCGGACGCGACAGGGCGATGACGGTCGAAGAGATCCAGGACGTCGTCGAGACGAAGATCATGGAGATGGGTGCGCATGAAATCGCCAAGAAGTACATCACCTACCGCTACAAGCAGTCGCTTCTCAGGCAGGCGAACACGACGGACAAGCAGATACTTTCGCTTATCGAGTGCAACAACGAGGATGTGAAGCAGGAGAATTCGAACAAGAATCCGACGATCAACTCGGTTCAGCGCGACTACATGGCCGGCGAGGTGTCCAAGGACGTAGCCGCTCGTCTTCTGCTCCCCCCCGACATCGTGCAGGCCCACAAGGACGGCATAATCCATTTCCATGACATGGATTACTACGCCCAGCACATGCACAACTGCGATCTCGTCAACCTCGAGGACATGCTGCAGAACGGCACGGTCATCTCCGGAACCATGATAGAAAAGCCCAAAAGCTTTTCGACGGCGTGCAATATCGCCACGCAGATCATCGCGCAGGTGGCGTCCAACCAGTACGGCGGACAGTCTATCTCGCTCACCCACCTCGCCCCGTTCGTGGAGATTTCGCGCCAGGCCATCAGAGAAGAACTCAAAGAAGAGTGCGAGATGTCGGGTCTGACGATGGATCGCGAGTCCTTCGACAAGATCGTCGAAAAGCGCGTTCGCAAGGAAATCCAGAAGGGCGTGCAGACGATACAGTACCAGGTCGTCACACTCATGACCACCAACGGGCAGGCGCCTTTCGTGACCGTCTACATGTATCTTGGCGAGGCCAGGAGCGAAGCCGAGCGCAAGGATCTTGCGCTTGTCATCGAGGAGGTTCTCAACGAGAGGATCCGCGGCGTCAAGAACGAGCAGGGCGTGTACGTCACTCCCGCGTTCCCGAAGCTCATATACGTCCTCGAAGAGCAGAACGTGCGCGAGGGCACGCCGTACTGGTATCTGACGGAGCTCGCCGCCAGGTGCACCGCCAAGCGCATGGTTCCCGACTATATTTCCGAGAAGAAGATGCGCGAGTACAAGCTTTCCAAGGGCGAGGAGCCCGGGAACGGCGACTGCTACACCTGCATGGGATGCCGTTCGTTCCTGACGCCCGACAGGTCCGGCAACGGATACGGCAACATCGCCAACGCTCTCAACTACGAGCCCGGAAAGCCGAAATACTACGGTCGTTTCAACCAGGGTGTCGTCACCATCAACCTCGTCGACGTTGCATTGTCCGCGCACGGTGACATCGAAAAGTTCTGGAGCCTTCTGGAAGAGCGCTGCGAACTCTGCCACCGCGCGCTCCAGTGCAGACACGAAAGGCTGAAAGGCACGTCTTCCGACGCGGCCCCGATTCTTTGGCAGTACGGGGCGCTCGCGCGCCTCAAGAAGGGCGAGAAGATCGACAAGCTTCTCTACGGCGGATATTCGACCATATCCCTCGGCTACGCCGGTCTCTGGGAGTGCGTTTTCTCGCTCATCGGCAAGAAACTCAACGAGAGGGAGGGCGAGGAGCTGGGTCTCAAGGTGATGCAGAAGCTCAACGAGTTCACCGCAAAGTGGAAAGCGGCCGAAAACATCGACTACTCGCTCTACGGCACGCCGCTCGAATCTACGACGTACAAGTTCGCGAAGTGCCTCCAGAAGCGTTTCGGCACGATAAAGGGCGTGACGGACAAGAACTACATCACGAACTCCTACCATATCCACGTCACGGAGCCGATCGACGCGTTCAAGAAGCTCGAGATCGAGTCCAAGTTCCAGAAGCTCTCCCCCGGCGGCGCTATCAGCTACGTCGAGGTGCCGAACATGCAGGACAACATCCCGGCGGTGCTCGCGATCATGCAGTACATATACGACAACATAATGTACGCCGAGCTCAACACGAAGAGCGACTACTGCCAGGTCTGCGGCTACGACGGCGAGATACAGATCGTCAAGGACGAGAGCGGAAAGCTCATCTGGAAGTGCCCCAAGTGCGGCAACACCGACGAAGCCAAGCTCAACGTCGCGCGCCGCACGTGCGGATACATCGGCAGCCAGTTCTGGAACCAGGGCCGCACGCAGGAGATCAAAGAGCGCGTCTTGCACGTGTCGTGAGGAAGATGCGGTACCGCACGGCTGCGGAAGGGGTGCATAGGACGCGATGAACTACGCTTCGATACGGACGTGCGATATAGCCAACGGAGAGGGAGTGAGAGTCTCCCTCTTCGTTTCAGGGTGTACGCACCATTGCAAGGGGTGCTTCAACGAAGAGGCCTGGGACTTCTCCTACGGCAATCCGTTCACCAAGGACACGGCCGAGTTCATTTTCAAAGCGGCGGAGCCTTCCTGGATCACCGGACTGTCGCTCCTGGGCGGCGAACCGATGGAGCCTGAGAACCAGAAAGTCCTCCGGCCCTTCCTGCGGGAATTCCGGGCGCGCTTCGGCGATTCAAAGACGGTCTGGGTGTACACTGGCTGCATATACGAGGACCTCACCGGCAGGAACGGGGGCGTCTCGCGCTGGCGCACGGACGATACGCCGGAAATGCTCTCGTCGATCGACATACTTGTCGACGGGCCGTTCATCGAGTCCTTGAAAGACATATCCCTCAAGTTCCGCGGCAGTTCGAACCAGCGGATACTCGATTTAAAGAAAGGTGGTGAATCATGGCTGAAATCATAGTGGCGCTGGACGTCCAGACGCGCGCGGAGGCGGTTTCAAAGATCGAAACGATCGGAGAGGCGGTCGGCTTCTACAAAATCGGAATGGAGCTCTTCACGGCCGAGGGGCCGGACGTGGTTAAAGCCGTCAGGGACATGGGAAAGAAGGTTTTCCTGGATCTCAAGTTCCACGACATACCGAGAACGGTCGAAAGAGCGGTCCGCTCGGCGGCGAAACTCGGAGTCGATCTGCTTACGATCCACTCGACCGGCGGCAGGGCGATGATACGCGCAGCCGCGGATGCCGCTGCGGAATTCGGCGCGGCGGGCCCGAAGGTCCTCGCTGTGACGGTGCTTACGTCGCTCGACCGCACCGATCTCGAAGACGTCGGGATAACGGGACGCTCCCCCGCCGACCAGGTTTTCGAGATGGCCCGCTTCGCCGTCGCGAACGGCGCATCGGGGCTCGTATGCAGTCCTATGGAGGTCGGACGCCTTTCCGCCGCGCTCCCCGCAGGTACGCTTTTCATCACTCCCGGCGTCAGGCCCGCAGGCGCGGCTCTCGGCGATCAGAAGCGCGTCGCGACTCCGGCCGAGGCTGTGCGCGACGGCGCTACGCACCTCGTCGTCGGGCGTCCGATCCTCGCCGCCCCCGATCCGGCCGCCGCCGCGAGATCCATCCTCGATGAAATCCGCGCATAGATGAAAAAACTTTTCATAATCGACATGATGCCTTTCCTGTACAGGGGGCATTTTGTCTTTCTCAAGAACCCCAGGATCACGGCGTCGGGGATAAACACTTCCGCCCTCCTGGGACTCGTGAACGGACTCGCATCCATACTCTCCAGGGA
Organism: Verrucomicrobia bacterium UBA3841; assembly: GCA_002392765.1. Lineage (GTDB taxonomy): Bacteria > Verrucomicrobiota > Kiritimatiellia > RFP12 > UBA1067 > UBA1067. The sequence continues at coordinate 10,307 of DGHT01000028.1, forward strand.
GCATCCGACGCATGCGGTTCTTGCGATGGATCCGGGTGGTCCGACGTTCCGGCACGAGGCGTATCCTCCGTACAAGGCACAGCGGCAGAAAATGCCCGAGGATCTGGCCGAATGCATACCGTACGCCTTCGAACTCGCCGACGCGCTCGGGATTCCGGTCTTGCGCGCAGACGGTTTCGAGGCCGACGATGTGATGGGCACTCTGGCCGTGAAGGGCGCCGAAGCGGGATTCGACGTGTACATGGCCACGCCAGACAAGGATGCGGCGCAGCTTGTGCGCCCCGGCGTGCGGCTTTTCCGTCCGGGACGCTCCGGCGACGAGGCCGAAATATACGACGAGGAACTCGTCCGCTCCCACTGGCATCTTTCCGGCCCCGCGCAGATGATCGACTATCTCGCCCTCGCGGGGGATTCGTCGGACAACATACCGGGAATCCGCGGCGTCGGCGAGAAAACAGCCGCTGAACTTCTTTCGCGTTTCGGGACGGTCGAGAACATCATCGCGAACGCGGCTTCTATAAAGGGCAGGCTCGGCGAGAAGGTGGCGTCCGGCGAAAAGGACGCTCTCATGTCGAAGTTCCTCGCCACGATAAGGACGGACGTCCCTCTCGATTTCAAGTGGGAGGATTTCGAACTGGCCCCTCCCGATCCCGCAAAACTCGCGCCCGTATGCGCGAAATACGAATTGAACAGGCTCGCGAAGGCGTTTTCGCTCGAAATGGCGGAATCCGGCGCCGCCGCGTCCGGCAAAATCGCCACGATCGCCGACACTCCTCACGACTACAGACTAGTGAAAACGCCGGAGGAGGCGAACGCGCTTCTCGAGGAACTGTCGAAGCACGACCCGATAGCGTTCGATACCGAGACGGAGGCGTTCGGCTCCCATGCGTCCACCGAGGCGCATTTCTGCAAGCTTACCGGATTTTCGTTTGCGACGGCCCCGGGGAAGGCCTGGTACGTGACGGGCGACCTCGTTGACGTGTTCCGTCCGCTTTTCGCCGACCCGGCCCGGACGTTCATCGCGCACAATGCGAAGTTCGACCTTTCCGTCCTGCGCAGCCACGGAATCGGCGTCGCATCCACCGTCCGCGACACCATGCTCGAGGATTACTGCCTTGATTCGTCCGCGCGCCATTCGCTCGACGCGCTCTCCGAAAGGTGTCTTGGATACCGTCCGATTCCCATCGAGGCGCTCATAGGCGAGAAGGAGCGCGGCAAGGAGCAACTTTCGATGGGAAGCCTGCCGCCGGAGAAGATTCTCGACTACGCCGCCGAAGACGCCGACGTCGCATTCCGCCTCGATTCGGTCCTCCGCGCGAAGGTCGCCGAAGCCGGCGCGTCCGCCGCGCTGGAGACGTCCGAGGAGCCGCTTGTAAAGACGCTCATCGACATGGAACGCGAGGGTGTCAGGATCGATGTGAACGCCCTGAAGGAGTACGGCGCAGGACTCGAAAAAGAAATCCTTTCTCTCTATTCGTCGATACTCAAGTACGCTCCGCCGCAATTCAATCCCGACAGCCCGAAGCAGCTGGGCGACCTGCTTTTCGGAGTTCTCGGCCTGCCTGCGGACGGCGTTCGCAAGACGTCGACCGGACAGTACTCGACCGATGAAAAAACGCTGGTGAAACTCGAGCATTGCCATCCCGTAATCCACGACATTCTCGAGTACCGGGCCTGCACGAAACTCAAATCGACGTACGTCGACAAACTTCCGAAGCTGATCGACGCGAACGGACGCGTCCATACTACGTACTCGCAGGCTTTCACCGAAACCGGCCGCCTCAGTTCGTCCGACCCCAATCTCCAGAACATCCCCATAAGGACGGAGCGCGGCAAACCGATCCGCAAAGCCTTCATCGCGCGCGACGACCGGCACGTTCTCGTTTCCGCCGACTATTCGCAGGTCGAGTTGCGTCTCATGGCCGCGTTTTCCGGCGACGGGGCGATGCTCGACGCCTTCCGCCGCGGCGAGGACATCCACCGCGACACCGCCGCGCGCGTTTTCGACGTAATGCCGGCGTTTGTCACCCCCGAACAGCGCTCGCGCTGCAAAATGGTGAATTTCGGCATAATCTACGGCATATCCGCATTCGGGCTTTCCCAGCGTCTGGGCATCGCCCGCAAAGAGGCGGCCGCTCTCATAGAGACGTATTTCAAACAGTACCCGAAGGTCAAGGCGTTCATGGAAGAGGCCGTGGAAAAGGCCCGCTCCAAGGGATACGCTACGACGATCCTCGGGCGCAGGCGAACGTTGAGAGACATCAATTCGCGCAATGCGACCGCCCGTCAAGCGGCCGAGCGCGACGCCATAAACACCCCCATACAGGGTTCCGCCGCGGACTTGATCAAGGTGGCGATGGTGCGCATAGACAAAGTGCTGAGGGAAAGGGCTCTCCGTTCGCGGATGGTCTTGCAGATACACGACGAACTCGTGTTCGACGTTCCGAAGGAGGAAGAGGCCGAGGTTGTGGAAATCGTCCGCAGGGAAATGTCCGGCGCGATAGATTTCGGCGTTCCGCTGGAAGTGTCCGTGGGGTCGGGTCCTGACTGGCTCTCCGCCCACTGACGACGGAGAAGAGTGTAACATGTAAAGTGTAAAATGTAAAATTGCGGAAAAGCATACTGAGGGAACGTATCCCCCGGTCGAAGACCGTCCGCGAAGCGGATGCCCTAGCAGGGGTGCTTTCCCAGTTAGGCCGCCACCAAGATGGTGGCTTTCCCAGTTAGTCCCGCAATTGCGAAATTCCATAATTCCACAATTTCCCGGCTTTCCCGGTTAGTGACGCACCGGGACGGTGCATCTCCTTCAAAAGCAAAAGGGTCGGATCCTTCTATATATGATGGTGTTAGAGACATAGCGGAGTATGCGTTTTCTGATTGCAGGCGGTTTGAGAGCATAACGGTGCCTGATAGCATGGAGAGCATAGGGCGGAGTGCGTTTTCCGGGTGCCGACGTCTTGCGAACGTGTCGCTTCCCGGACGTATGGAAAACAAACCGATAGGATCGGCATTCGTGTCATGTTCGCCCGAATTGGCGATTTCATACCGGAACGGCGGGAAAACACGCGCACCGGCGGACGATGTGTCAGATTTTACGGAAGGGAGCGTATTTCAGTGTAAGATTCCGCAACAATGAACGAGTAATTTACAGATAACAACCTTGACATATCCTCGTAACATATAGCGTTCGAAAACGCGCAATTTAACGAAAGGAGAATTACAATGAAGCATTTGTGTAGTCCAGTGGTTATGGCTGCCGCCGCGCTTGCAGCGGTGCAGCCTGCATCGGCGCAAGGGGGGGTGACCGACGAACACGACCCTCTCAACGCCGTGGTGAAACTAGAAGTCTCGACCGCAAAGCCCGACATCTGCTGTCCGTGGTCCAACCGCACAAACGGCTCTAACGGTTCTGGCGTCGTCATCGCACCCGGGAGGATTCTCACCTGTGCGCATTGCGTGACGGACGCCTGCTACATTCGCGTCCGCAAGCATAACGAAGACATGCTCTATCATGGCTCCGTTCAATTCATTGACAATGATGCCGACCTGGCACTTGTCGGCGTGGACGATCCGGCCTTCATGGCGGGCATCACGCCCATGGAGATCGGCGAGACGCCGCATGTGCAGGATGATGTGCTGGCCGTCGGCTATCCGCTTGGCGGCGAGGATATTTCCTACACCCGCGGCATTGTCTCCCGCATCGAGGACATCAGGTATGCCCACGGCTGGACGTATCTTCTCGGCATCCAGGTCGACGCGGCCATCAACCCGGGGAACAGCGGCGGCCCGGTTCTCGACATGAAAAGCTGGAAGATCGCCGGCATCGCGTTTCAGGGGCTGGGCAAGGCGGAAGGAGAGTCCCTGGGGTACATAATCCCGCCGGACATCATCCGGCACTTCCTTGCGGACATCAAGGATGGAAAGGTTGACGGCTTCCCCGACTTTCTGTTTTCAATGGGCAATATGGAAAGTCCGGCAAAGCGCCGTTATTATAAAATGGATGCAGGTCGAACTGGAGTGGTGGTCGAGGACGTTGACCCGGTTCTGGGGAAGGATTCGATTCGCACCGATGACATTATCCTGGAGGTCGATGGATACAAGGTCTCCAACAACGGGCGGATCCGCTTGAAGGGCGGTGAGCCGCGTTCGCTCTACTATCCCATATATGTCCGCCAGATAGGCGAGAAGGCGCCCGTGAAAGTTTATCGCGACGGCAGAGTTGTCGAAACCTTCATCACGGTTGCGAAGAAAAACATGCGCATACGCAGATGGATGTATGACGCCAAGCCTGACTACTTCGTCTATGGCGGCTTTGTGTTCACGACGGTTTCCTTCGATTATCTTGTCCGGGCGGAGGCGAAGTTCCACGACGACCTCCTCGGCGACAAGGACTGTGACGACGACGAGGCCGTTGCGATTTCCTTCTGCTTCGCCGATGTGGGGATAGAGGGCTATATCGGCTGCGAAAAGTCGCATGTGCGGAGCGTCAATGGAGTGAAGGTGCGCAATCTTCGCCATCTGGTGGAGCTTGTCGATGCGCAGAAGGACGGGTTCATCTGCTTTGGTCTCGATAGCGGAGACGAATGGGACGTCAAGGTGATTGTCGATGTGAAGGAAATGCGCGAGTCCACGGCCCGCGTGATGAAGCGCAACCTGATTCCGGCGGATCGCAGCGAAGATCTCCGCACGAAGAAGTGAAGCGCCGCAATTCCCGCGTCCGCGTTTTTCGGCGCGGGTCGTGTACGCGCCGATTGGGAAGGCGGCGATGCCGGTAAATTGGGATGGGCGCCTCCATGGCGGGGCGCACACCTCTAGCGACCGCTTGCGCGGCTCGCTATGTTCGGGTGATGCCGGTGATCGCGCCCTACCGTGCGGTCGCGCGGGACGCGCGCCCCTGCCGATTCCGCAATTGCGAAATTCCTAAGCCGCCGGGACGGCATATCCCCCGAGGCGAAGCCGAGCCGCGAAGCGATACCCTAGCAGGGGTGCTTTCCCAGTTAGGACGGAGCAAGATGCTCCATCTCCTTGATGGCTATCCCAGTTATAGAACGGGCGGGACGCCCATTCCCCCAGTGACGGAGCAAGATGCTCCATCTCCTTAATGGCTTTCCCAGTTAGTCCCGCAATTTCAGTTACCCAATTTTACATTTTACACTCTTTCAGAATGTTCCGCAATGAATTCTCATTTTGCGGTTGCGGCTTGGATTTGGCTCAAGGGATGGGCGCCTCCATGGGTTTTGATGTGGCGACGACGCGCCCGCCGTCGTGCTATGCCGGGGAAATCCATTATTGTCTAAATTAGGGTCGAATTTGGCGAATATAATATCCAAATTCTGGTTGAATTTTGCGAATAGATTTGTTATAATATCTCTCATCCAAGGCGAAGAAGGTGTGTAATTATGATAAAAAGGGCGATAGAAGAGAAAATTCTGAAAGATTTCGGGAAAGGGAAGGTTATTCTCGTTTTAGGAGCGAGGCAAGTGGGAAAGACCACGCTTCTGCAGCAATTGGCGAGAAATGCACAAAGGCCGCTTTCCCTAAACTGCGACAATGCCGACGACAGAGAACTGCTGTCGCATGCCAGCACGACCAGCCTTGTCTCGCTTGCCGGGAACGCCGATTTCATTCTGATTGACGAGGCGCAGCGGGTCGGGAACATAGGGTTGGTCTTGAAGATGCTTGCCGACACTGTCGGGAAACGTTCGCAGGTTGTCGCAACGGGTTCGAGTGCGCTGGAACTTGCGGACGGTATTTTCGAATCGGCTGCCGGGAGGGTGTTCGAGTACCGTCTCTATCCATTCTCGTTCGGCGAGTTGGCGGGTTCTCCGTCGGACATCCGCTCCGAAAAACGTCTGCTGGAATCGCGTCTCGTCTACGGTTCATACCCGGAAGCAGCGATGTCATCCGGCGATGCCCGCCGCATTCTGGAATCCATCGTAAACGGAGCTTTGTACAAAGACATTCTCGCATTTGGCGGAATCCGGAAAAGCGATGTTCTCATGCGTCTTGTGCAGTGTCTCTCGCTTCAGACGGGGAGCGAGGTTTCGTATGGCGAACTCGCTGCGGCGATCGGCATAAACAAAGCCACCGTCGAGTCTTACATAGACCTTCTGGAAAAGACGTTTGTCGTGTTCCGTCTGCCGTCTCTTTCAAGGAACGCGCGGAACGAAATCCGCAAAGGGCGCAAGATTTATTTCTGGGACAATGGCATCCGCAATGCGGTAACGGGGAATTTCGCGCCCACCACTCTCCGTCAGGACACTGGCGCTCTCTGGGAGAACTATCTTGTTTCCGAGCGCATGAAAGCAACCGCATACGCGCAGATTCCCGCCCGCGGATATTTTTGGCGGACGACCGCGCAAAGCGAGATAGACTACGTGGAGGAAACGGATGGGCGCATTGGCGCGTACGAGTTCAAGTGGAGCGTCCGCCGCCGTCCGCGGCAGCCGGTCGCGTTCCAGTCGGCCTACCCCGGCAGCTCTTGGACGGTAGTCACGCCGGAGAACTATGTCGATTTCCTTGTCGATCCGGCCTCTGACGTGTTGAAGTCGGGAATACTACGGGGTCTGACTCCATAGTAAACCCCTGCCAAGGCATCGCTCGACCTTTTGCGACCTTGCTGCGCAAGGCTCCTCGCGTTGCTCGTCGGGCAACCTGATCGCTGCGCGCCAGGCGAATTCCGGCGACTTCGGCCTCGGGGGATATGTTCCCACAGTGCACAATTTTACATTTTCCCTTTGCGCCAAATCGTGTCGAAACGCCTTTTCAGCCGCGCGTATTTTTCGCTGTCGCGGCGCTTGAGCAGCATCTGGAAGCGCAGGGATATAGCGTACAGCATCAGTTTCGTGCGCTCGCCGCGCGAGGGCGGCGCGGAAAAGGTCATCGACGGGGCCTTCGCTTCGAGTTTCGCTATCGCCGCGTCCACTTTGGCCGTCCGGGGGAACGACTTCAGAATGTTCGCCATCGCCGCGAAATCGTTCCACCGTCCGAGACCGAGGTCGCGGTTCACGCCGAAGACGACATACCTGAATTTCCAGTTTTTCGCCACCCACGGATCTTCGCGGTAGCCGTCCCGTTCGATGGCCAGCTGCCAGTCGATCGTCTTCAGCCGGCCTCCGTCCGCAGGGACGATGAAATTGTCGGCGAAAAGGTCGCGGTGCACGATTCCCGTCTTTTCGAGCGCATCGGCGAGATCGCACATGTCGTCCGCGAATCTGTCGGCTTCGCTTTCTGCGAGACCTCGTTTCAGCGCCTCGGAAAGCGTCGTGCCGCCGATCCTTTCTGCGATGAAACTTGCGGATCTCCCGTCTTTCGCGTAAAGCCACGCGAGAGGGGCCGGCACTAGATCCGGCGCGGCCGCGTACATCCTCGAGGCGATCTTGTATTCGTTGCCGATGGATGCGACGGCTTTCGTCGAATGCTTCTCGATGGCGTCCATCCCAAGATACCGTCCGGCCGTGAAGAAATCGTTTATGTACTTGTCGCGCAGTATCACATTGCCGAGCGCCGGAATGGGAAGGGGGCGGAAGGCAGGACGCACCGGCGCGGTCTTCAGCGGACCTGTCGACGATATCGCCTCCCATCCCTCCGGCAGTTTCGGCGAAACCGGACCGGCCGGTACGCCCGGTTCCCATTCCGCGGCCGGATGTCCGGTCAGCATTTCCACGTCGATCGCAAACTCGTCCTTCGTGACGGTTCCGTGCACCCTGTGTTTGCGTCCCGACCATTTGCGGTATCTTGTCTTGAGTTTCCACATGCGCGCATTGCAAAACATGGGTTTTCTGGAACCGGTGTCGATCGTCCTGTAATCGGGATTGCAGTCCTCCACCACGACAAGCAGGAACGGACCCGAACCGCAGTTGCGCACCTTTCTTTTTTCGTCTGGAAGCTTCGGCCCGTAGAAGCGTCTGTACGCAAGCGCGGCGTCGCCTTCGAACTCAAGCTCCGTTTTGAAGACGATGCGAGTCTCTTTCGCGAGATCTTCGAGAATCCGCGCCTCCGCGAAGCGGGCCTTCGGCCAGATGACGAAAAGGTGTTTCTCGCTCATTCGCCTTCCCACAGCTCTTTGATCCACGGCGCCGGCAGCGTGCGCTGGTGAAGTTTGACCTTCCTGCCCCTGTGCATGCGGAAACCTTCGATGGCCTCGACCGGACTCGGGTCTCCGTGGAAGCAGAGGATCGAACCGCCCGACGGCTTTGCGGGCGGACGGAAAAGATTCGCCGGGAATATCCTGTGGCACGAGCGCTTGAACGATACGACCCAGTCCTCCGGCCACCAGTTGACGTTTTCCAGTCCGACGGCGTGCGTCATGAACGCCTGCTCGGTGGGGAATTTCGTCTTGTCGTACGCCAGCTCGAGGTTGTCCCTGAATTCGCGCCACACCCGGTCGGATTTCCCCGCTTCGAAACGGAAGCACGACGAGTTTCCGATTTTGGGGCGCGGACGGAATATCAGCTTCCTGGCTTCGATCCAGTTTCTTATGATGCAGAACTCTCCGGGCCTGTACGTGAAAAACCTGTCCATGTCGCCGATTATCACCTGGTCTATGTCCAGGAAAAGCGTCGGGCCCGAAAGACCGCCGCAACCGTCGCGGAACAGGGCGAGTTTGGTGTATACGGTCGGCCATTTGTGTTTGCCCAGACCCGGCGGCGGCTCCGGAACGGGCAGTGCCTCGATGCCGTCGTCCAAGCCTTCAGGCTCGTTCGTGAAGCACACGAAGCGGAATGGGAGGGTCGTATGTTTCTTCACGCCCCTGTAGAGTCTGTTCACGTAGAACGCGGGATACCGCTCAAGTCCCCATTTCAGACAGACTATGTTGTTCATTCATGCCTCCTGGATTTGAAATACGCAAGGAAGTGTCCGGCGAGATCCGAAAGGGCGACGGCCGGGTTGCGCCTCAATCTGTGCCTTGAAAGGAGAACGCCGTCTTTCGCGTGCGGCGGCTTTCGGTCCGCCGGCGAAGATTCGATCGCCATTGCGATCTGGGCGAACATGTTGTACTTTTCGAACATCAGCGCACGCGCTTCTTCGATCGCGTCTTTGCGCCGCTCGTATTCGCCGTTTTCGATCGCGGCGCGCACGGTCTGCGCGGCCTTCTCCGGCGGCTCGTCCGCCGGAATGCGAATGACGGCTTTTTCAGGGATCGCTTTGCAGATGTCAGGATCGCCGATGTAGAACGGAAGGGCGCGGCAGACCAGAGCGTCGGCGATCTTCTCCGTCCAGAATCCCTTCTGCGCGTGGTTCTCGTGGCAGATGTGGTATTTGTACGCGTCGATGGCGTCGCATTTGCGTTCGATTTTCCTGACGCCTTTGCCGAATCTGTCGAAGCCCGGAACGTTCTTCTCCATGAGGTCGAGAAAAGCGCATCTGCGCGCGTGGAGAGTCGAACGCATGTTTTTCGCGGAGTAGACGGCGGACACGATCCTCTCCTTGGCGACAGGCTCCGCCGCCTTCTCCTCCCCGAAACTCCTCCCGGTGTACCACACCATGTAGCCGGCTCCGCGGATCAGGCCCGGACGGCGTCCGTCGAAGTCGCTCCTGTTCGTGAGAACGACGGCGAACTGGTCCGTATACGCCTTCGAATACGATTTGATGCTCTCCGGCTCCTGCGTCAGCAGCATCGTGTTCGCCTGCGGACACCTCAGGCGGATCTTCCCGCCGTATCTCGGGGGCATTTCGTCGTATACGCAAAGCCAGTCGTAGTCTTCGCACGACGGATCGGCCGTGAATAAATACCTGCCTTTCCAGTCGACGCCGTCTTTCCCTGTGAATCTGCGCACAGTTCCGCCGACGACTTTCACGACGGTGCGCGCATCGGCGCGGGCCGCCGGTTTCAGGGCGTACACGCACTCTCTGAGTCTGGCGTAGAACTTCATCCTGAAGGCGAGATTCGCCGCGTCCCAGTGCGACAGCCCGCGCTTCTGCGTCTTTTTCGCGAGTTTCTTGAGAATGAACGAGTTGATGGCGAATATCCATTCGGCGCGCGAATAAGGCGATGCCGCGACGAAAAGCGAGAACGTCTTTATCAATTTGCGCCGCATGAGGAACGCCAGCGGACCGAGGCGTTCCGCGCTGGTGAGAATGTAGCGCACGATGTCCTCCGCGGGCGTCCCCAGTCTCAACTCCTCGATGTCGAGAAAACCGATGCTTCCGTCCTTCCTGAAGCGGAAATTCTCGTAATGCATGTCGCCGTGGATGATTTTGAGGTTTTCGGGCGGAAGGGGGGACGTGTCCATTGTCTCCAATTCGCCAATCACGGCCCGCGCCGCGGATTTTTTCGCCCGCTCCAGAACGGCGTTTTTCATGGCGGCGAGGTCTCTTGCGGGGAGGATGCATCCGTCGTCCGAAAGCGCGCGGAGAAATTGCGCGTGCGCTTCGAGCAGCGCTTTCGCCTTGTCCTCCGGAAGATTCTCCGGCTTGATGTATATGCCGTCTATCCACCTCGTGGCGATCACATCCCAGTTCCCGAAATGGAGAATCTTCCCGTCGAAGAGAAGCGTGGTGGTGTCGGCCCGCGAGGCCATGCGCTTGTGCGAGACGAGCCGTGCGAGCGAGTTCGCCCTTGAACTGGGCACCATCTTCGCGGCGAACGTCCGTCCGTCGCGCAGCGTCACCTTGTAGTTGAGCGAATGGGCGTGTCCGTTCAGCGGCTCGCACGATTCTATTCCGATCCCCCACCCCGATTCCATCTCCGCAACCACTCTGGCGCGGTCGAAATCGTGCTTGCGCCGGTGTTTCTCTATGTCGATCGGGAGGGCCCGCCCCATCCCGTATCTGCATTTCACGGCGAAGTAGCGTCCGATCTGTATGGGTCTGGGCGACAGCAGATCCTGCGGATGCACCGATTCGATGTATTCCGCGACTTTTTCCGCCGCGTTTCTGCTTTTGAGCAGTTTGAGGACGAATCTGCCGCCGTCCTGCGGAACGACGATCAGGTTTTGCGGCCCTCTTCCGGGAACCTTCACCGCCCGTTCGACAGTCGTCGAAAATGCGTTCGAAAGAGCGTGGAGCATGACGTCCCTGCGCGTGCGGATCCATTTTGCAAGCCATGCCAGGCTTCTCGGAAGAGCTCCTGCGGCCGTGAACCGCACCGCCATTTTCTGTATGCCGCATTCTATGCACGCGCTGACGCGGTGGTGCCCCTGCCTGAGAGAATCCTCCATTCCGCCCGATCTCAAAAGCATTATCGCTATCGGACGCGAGTCGTCGTAGCCTTTTTCGCGCAGGCTGTTTTCGAGCCGTTTCATCTTTGCGAGCCTGTCCGCCTTGCCGCGCCTGTGCGGGTTGGACAGCGTGCGAATGGCCCTCTCGAGCGCCATGCGCCTCACGTCGTTCGCCTTGATGTGGTACGTTCCGGAGCTTTTGTACCTGTAGAGGTTTCTTACTGCGCGCACGAGAGTCGCGGCGAGGTTCCATTTCCGCACGGAGGGGACGAACACGATCCTGACGTTCACAGTCCCGCTTCCGGCCTTTTCGACGATTTCCCTTCCTCTCAGAAGAGTGTCCCTGCGCCCTTTGGCCATGAAAAGAATCACTTCGTCGTCGGGCAGAAATTGCGGGGGGATCGACTCCCCGGCGTAGTCGTCGAGCGCGGCGAGGTCGTCCGCGTAGAGCGGGTACGATCTGGAAGACCATCCGAGGTGCATCAGCGGTACACCTCCTGCGCCCATTCGTAGGGCGAAGAATGCCGCGACCCTTCGACGGTTTCGATCATGTACGAAAGCACGCGCCGCGCGTCGAAAAGCTCCCTGTATCTTTTCCTGCCCGCCGCCGCGACGGCGGCGCGCTCCCGGTCGTGCGAATTGAAGTGGCGCACCTTGTCGGCAAGCTCCGCCGCGGACGAGAAATACGCCGTTTCGTTTTCGCCGAAGAAATCCTGCATGGAGTTGCCGGCGTGCTGGAAGGCGAGAATCCCGTTCGCCATCAGGTGGGTGATGCGGTCCGACTGGTACCATTTCCAGTTTTCGAACCTGTTCAGCGAAAGGCCCATCTTCGATTCCTCAAGGGCCGTTTCGTAGTCGCGTCCGACGACGAGCGGCGCGCGGTCCATTCCGAAGAGGCCGAAGCGCACGGACGGACCGAGCGCGGGGACAAGTTCGTCGAGAAGTTTGGCGCGCGCGTCGGCGAGGGCCGGGCGGCCTGCGAAGAAGAGGTCGTATCTGAAACCGGTTTTTGTCGAGTTGTCGAGCGTCTCGAAAGCCCCGTCCGACGGGTTCGGGAAGAAACCGACGACGTTCTTCCCCGTAGTCCACGTCTTGAGTATGCCGCCGGCCGTCGTGACGAATATCGCGTCGCAGCTGTGCATCCTGCGGGAGATCTGGTCTTTGCAATGCTGCGTTTCCACGGGGTCGCAGTTGATGTGGACGATCCTGATTCCCGGCGCCTTCGCGCGGATTTCCTCCAGCGTCTCGTTTGTCACGTAGTCGCAGTGGCTTATGAACATGAAATCGGGACGGAAATTCGCGGCGGTTTTCACCAGGCGCGAGTTCATCATTTTCGCGCCGATGTTGCGCATGAAGCCGAGAGGGGCGAGGAAGCGCGCTATGTCGCGCTCCGAAAACGACAGCGACGGCATGTCCATGCGCGTCGCCGCCGCCATAAGGCGCATGTCGATGCCCGTCCTGCCGCGTCCCCAGTGGCGTATCAGGAAATTGCCGGTGAAAAGTATGCGGGGTTTCGCCATGCCGTCAGAACCCCATTCCCGCGAGAATGCCCGCGAGCTGTTTTTTGACGACGGCCATGGACAGGTGTTTCTTGAAGAAGTCGTACGCCGCGGCGTCGTAGCTTTCCATGTTCGCGCGGTCGGCCCTGTATTCTTCGACCGCGCGCACGATCGCCGCCGCGTCGCCGGGAGGCGTGAATTTTATCGCTTTGCAGTCCTTTGCCTCCGGCGGGTAGCCGGTGCAGTATTCGTTGATCACGGGTTTCGCGCACCCCATCGCCTCGAATATCTTGTTGCCTATCACGCGCGAGGCCTTCTCCGTCGTCCCGAACACGCCCAGTACGACATCGTGCGCGCGAATGACTTTCGGAACGTCGACGTACGGGACCTTTTCGAGAAAACGCACGTTCTTCAGTCCGGCGGCTTTCGCCTCCGTCGCCGCCTTGTACGCGCCCCACCCGAGGAAATCCCACCGGATCGGCAGGTCCTGCGTAATGCGCGCCGCCTCGACGATGTATTCGGTTCCGTGCAGCGGCAGATACGCGCCGTGGTAAAGGACCTTGAAAACATCCTCTTCCCTCTTCCCCGTTTCCTCTTCCCTCTTCTCCGGCTTGAACACTGTTTCATCGGTTCCGGTGAAAAGGGCGGCCATCTTTTCGCGAGGCACGGCGAATTCGCGGCTGCAGAAATCGACATGGCAGGACGTGTCCCAGGTCACGAAGTCCGGCGCGTTCATCATTTTCTTTTCCAGACGGTGCAGGCGGATCGCGCGCGGCTCTTCCGCCTTCCACTTTTTCTGTTCAAGGACTTTCTTGTCCCACGCCGATATCATCGGATCGAAAAGCACCTTGATCCCGCGCCTGTGCGCCCATCTGACGGCCGCGAGAATGTCGCGCTGTCTGCATACCGGCACCCATACGAGATCCGGACGCGGTCTGCGCCACAGCCCTCTCAGGAACGCTTCGACGTCGCCGAATTTCGGACAGACTTTCACGTCGAAGAAATCGACTTCCCAGCCGAGTTCCCTGAAGAGCGCAATATTGACGCGGTTGCGCGAATAACCGTGGTCGAACCTTCCCCAGAAAAGGACTCTTCGCGTCATTTCTTCGCCCTCCCCGCCTGGTATATCGCGACAAGCGCGAATATCGCAATCATCATTTCCCCGCCTTCCTCGAGCGCCGTGCAAAGCGATCTGGCGGCGTTTGCGGTTCCGTCCAGAGTCGCCATCTTTTCGCCCGTCGCGTGCTTGACCCACGAAGGGAACCTGTCGGAAATCTGCACCAGAACGCCGCTCGCGCCGAAGCATCCTATCGACCACGCATCCGGCCTGAGCGACAGCACTCCCTTGATCCACGACGGCAGCAGATAGACGAACCCCGCCGCGAAAACGCCGAAGAACGCCGCGAAGTACAGGGATATCGCGGCCTTCATCCCGGCCGGGATGCCAGGATTCGTCAGTACGCGCATCTTGAACGGCGTTCCCGTAAGCGGCGATCCGTTCGGTTTGACGAGACCCGGCGCGAGAGAGCCGTCCCGCATGACGAAATCCGGGTAGAGCAGGTGGAGCGCAGCGTTGTGGAGATCCATTTCCTTGATTATGGCCATCGCCGTTACGAGCGTCACCATCGCCGACAGGGCGATCTGCCTTTTGCGCGAACCGCCGAACGGCCGGAGAATCCACACCGCCGGGATGATGAGCGCGAAGAACGGAAGGGTTGCCAGTTCGAACGGCGAGTATCCGTCCCGGTCGAAACAGTTCATGAGGGTTTCGGGCGGCATGACGGCCCACGTCGCGGCGAGTGCCGCGATGGAGACGGTGAACAGGAACGGCGAAAAGAGCCATCCGGTCCGGTGCGTGCTGTCGTTGTCCATATTTTGCCGCCTTTCTTATGTGTTGTGCATTCCGCCGGGGGATGCGTGCAGCCGCTTGTACAAAGCGAGCGTTTTCTCGCACATCGCCGCAGTTGAAAAGTTCTCGCGGACCGATCTGGCGGCGGCGTCCGCCATCTTTTCCCTGCCGTCCGCGTCCATAGACATCATCCGCTCCAGAACTCGGGCGAGCGCGCCTGCGTCGCCGGGCGGGAAAAGGAATCCCGTCTTGCCGTCATCTATCGTCTCGCACGCCCCGCCGTGCGCGGCGCCGGCCACGAGCCGCCCCATGGCCTGCGCTTCCGGGATGGTGCGCCCGAACGCTTCCGGCTGGTCGGAGGACGCGTTGACGACTATCTCGCTGGCGGCGTACGCGGACGGCATGTCGTCGGTATGCTCCAGAAACACGGTCTGCGGCATGCCCGGCCCCGCCGCCATGGCTTTGAGTTCGTCGGAATAGGCCTTCCTGCCCTGGTCGGATCCGACGAAAAGCAGACCGAAATCGCGGCGTTTGCACATCGCCGCCGCTTCGAGAAGGAGTTTCTGTCCCTTCCAGTACGTCAAGCGTCCGGGAAGAGTTACAATCTTCAAGTCCTCCGGGAAGCCGAGCGATTTTTTGAACGCGGCGGCTTTGGCGGCATCGACGGCGTCCGGACGGAAAACATCGGTGTCCGCGCCTCTGTGGATTAGCGTGATTTTCGACGGATCCGCGCCGTATGTAGAGAGGATATGCTCCAGTACGCACTTCGATATCGCTATCGTATGCACACCCGATATCATCACCCGGTTGTACGGGATTTTGAGGAAGCGCGGGCTCGTCCCGTACAGTCCGTGCCATGTCGAGATGAAAGGGATGCCGGTCGTGGCCGATGCGCGCTTGACGCTCCACGCGGGGGCGCGCGAGCGAACGTGCATGAGCGTCACGCCCTCTCTTTCCGCGAGGGCGGCGATAAGCGACGCGTTGCGCCTGATCTTGAAAGGATTCTTCGTGTCCAGCGGAAGCGTCCAGTGTGCGGTGGGCGTGCCTTCGAGTTTTTGCGCAAGGCGCCCGCCTGCGGACGCAACCGCGTTCGGAATGCCGGCGGCGGAAAGCGCGCGGGCGATTTCGAGCGTGCCTCGCTCGACCCCGCCCTGCTCCATGGCGGGGAGGACTTGAAGTATTTTGATCGGCTTAGTCATTTCAGTATACCATAGATTCTATCAAACTTTGCCGATTTTATCTACAGAAATAGTCCAGAAATTACAAAACCCTGATTTGTCGAGATAGCTAGCGGACGGGTATGCGGCGTTGGCATCGGGGCGGCATGGCGGCAGACGCCCCAGCCTCCAAAAATTTTTTCGGATTTTTTTTCATTTTTTGCTTGACTTTTCCAAAACTGGGTGGCTGATTGACGGGCCTAAAAAGGATTTGGTATAATTTTCGGTATGAAAGCGACGCTAAAACATCCTTATCCGAACGACTACGAAGAGTTCATGGACTCGTTTCAGACAGAACAGGACTGTGCTGATTACCTTGAATGGATTCGTTGGGGCGACCACTTCTCTTGTGCAAAGTGTGGTTGTCACGAGTTCTGGCAGATGGCGGATGGAATTCGCCGGTGTAAGAGTTGCCGTTTCAAGAATCGGGTCACGGCTGGGACGGTATTTGAAGATGGCCGGAAATCGCTTCGCCTGTGGTTCAGCGTGATGTGGTTGTTAATGGCGCAGAAGATCGGCATGAGTGCTAAGAACTTCCATGACGTATTTGGGTTTGGCAGTTATCAGACATCTTGGGGCTGGCTTCAAAAACTGAGAAGCGTAATGATTCGCGCTGGCGGGGAAAAGTTGACGGGGCGTGTCGAGCTTGACGAGACATATGTCGGTGGCCAGAAAGAGGGCAAACGCGGACGGGGTGCGGAGTGCAAAACGCTTGCTTTGGTGGGGGTTGAAGGCGAAAGCGGCAAGAAACTGGGCCGTGTTAGGTTCCGGATAATTGGCGGCGCGACGTCTGAAGAGATGCAAAAGTTCGTCGAGGACTATATTGACGAGAAGGCAACGGTGGTCACGGATGGGCTAAAGTCTTATGATTTTCTTGACGCGGCCCGAACCCACGTACGGTATGTCCAGTCAGGCAAGAACAAAGCAGAGGAAAACGGAAGCCGACTTGAGCATGTCCATCTGGTCATTTCGTTGCTCAAACGATGGTTGCTGGGGACTCACCAAGGGGCTGTTACGCCCATGCACCTTGCTGGGTACCTTGACGAGTTTGCTTTCAGGTTCAACAGGAGGACGTCCATGCATCGCGGGAAACTATTCTACCGGTTGATTGAGCAGACCGTAACTACGCGACCAAGACCAATCAAGGACTTTTATGTCTCGGATGCCAGAAGGAGCTCCGGAAAATGAAAGGCCCGTCAATCAGCCACCCAGTAAACAATAAGTCCTCCAGCTGCCTTGGCCGTCGCGTCACTTCCTGCACCACCCGCGACGCGAATGAGATCGCCAAGCTGGTGGCAATGTTGCCATGAGCGCTGCCTGAGGGCCGCGAGCAATCGTGTTTCTGGTGTGACAATACGACGAAAACTCCTCCACTCCCAACTCCCCCACTCTTAACTCTTAACTTTCAACTTGTCCGCAAAGATCACGGCAAGACGACGCCATTCGAAATCACGAAGTTCAACCATCTGTTTGGTCTGGAGATTCATAAAAATGTAAAACTATGCGTATGATTCGTTCATAAAAGTGTTAGATAATCGCGATGATACGTTCATAAAAGTGTGAACTGCACTTGCGCTGGCTACTGATTTATGATAATATATGCGTCATGAAATCGAAAAAACCTGAAATTTACATTGCTCGGAAATTCGACAAGACGTTGTTGGCGTGGAAAAGCCGTGACAATCGTCTTCCGCTTATTGTCGAAGGTGCCAGGCAGGTAGGCAAGTCAGAATGCATAGAACATTTTGCCGAGGGGAGATACTCGTCTTTTGTTGAAATCAATTTCGTGGAAAGGCCGGAATTCAAAGGAGTGGTGCGTGATGGATATTCCACAGAGAACATAATACGCAACATATCGCAAATCGATACCAGATTCCGATTCGATCCAGGAACAACACTTGTCTTCTTTGACGAGATACAGGAGTTTCCAGACATTGCGACATCGCTCAAGTTCTTTGCGCAGGATGGGCGGTTCGATGTCATTTGCAGCGGCTCTCTGCTCGGTCTCAACGTCCAGCGCATACGAAGCCTCAGCGTGGGATATCAGGATCATGAGAAGATGTTCTCGCTTGATTTCGAGGAGTTTCTAAAGGCAAAAGGATACACGGACAGTCATATAGAGGATGTCTATGAACATCTTGTGGAGGCAAGGCCGCTGAACGAGGCGGTGGCAAATGCATACGCCAGGCTATTTCTGGACTATTGCGCACTTGGCGGAATGCCGGAAGTCGTAGCAAACTACATTGCAAGGGGGACGTTCGAGCAGACGACTTCCATTCAGAAACGCATAGTGTCCGACTACAGAATCGACATACAGAAATACAGCGAGGGCCTAGACCCGGTTCGGATTTTAAGCGTATTTGATTCCATCGCCCCGCAGCTCGCGAAAGAGAACAAGAAGTTTCAGCTTTCCAGAGTTGAACGCGGAGCAAGGAAGAAGGACTACTGGGGTTGCGTCGAGTGGCTTTTGCAGGCTGGGGTCGTCAACCTATGCAATAGGCTCGATTTCCCCGAACTGCCACTGGCTGCACACGCAGAGAGCGATTTTTATAAGATATACATGGGCGATACGGGGCTTTTGGTATCCATGCTGGACAGAGACTCTCAGGAAGACGTCAGGATTCGCCGCAATCTCGGCACATGGAAGGGCGGCCTTTTCGAGAACATAGTTGGAGAGGCCCTTGTGAAAGCTGGCGAACGGCTTTTCTATTACAAGCGTGACAATTCTCCTCTGGAGATGGACTTCTTTCTGCGCGCGGGCGACGATATTGTGCCGATAGAGGTCAAGGCGGAGAATTCCAGAGGCAAGTCGCTTCGGACGTTGATAGACTCCGAGCATTATCCCGAAGTCCGGTGGGGTGTGAAGGTCGTCAACGGCAATGTCGGTTTCGAGCGGGATGTTCTCACGATTCCGCAGTGGTGTGCTTTTTTGCTTCCGAGGCTCGTGCGAGACTTTGATGCACGGCGGCGAGTCTCGTGAAACGAGGACCGCGAGCAATCGGGTTTCTGGTGTGACAATGCGACGAAAACCTTTCTCCCACTCCCAACTCCTCCACTCTTAACTCCTCCACTCTTAACTTCAAACTTTAAACTTCATTCCTAACTCCTCCACTCCCAACTAACCACTAACCACCCTCCTTCGCCAAGGCTACGGAGGGCAGGCTAACCACTAACAACTCTCTCCCCATACCCCCGTTTCAGAAATTACAAAACCCTGATTTGTCGAGATAGCCAGCGGACGGGTATGCGGCGTTGGCATCGGGGCGGCAGGGCGGCAGTCGCCCCAGCCTCCAAAATTTTTTTTGCCTGTAAACGACATCTCCGCGCTCTCCGCGCCTCTGCGTGAGACAAAAACCTGCGCGGCGGACGCACAGGGTATCCCCCTCGCACGGCGAGTCCGCGAAGCGGATGCTCTGGCAGGGGTGCGCGTCCCTCCCCGGGTTTTGTAATTTCTGGAAATAGTAGAGATAATTTGATTTTTCCGGCCGATTGTGATATTCTTTACGATAGCGCACGGAGGGCGGACGTCTCTCCGGCGCGGCATGGCGGCTTGACGGCAGGCCGCCCGTCATCGAAAGGATTGCAGGATATGAAAAATCAGATGGCTGTTTATGCGGCGGCCGCGTGGTGTTTGTCCGCAGCGGCGTTTTCTGCATGCGCGGCGACGCTGCCGCACGTGTTCGGCGACAACATGGTTCTCCAGCGGGGACAGCGCGTGCCGGTCTGGGGTTCGGGCGCGCCCGGCGAGAAGGTGACTGTCGAGTTTGCGGGGCAGTCGGTGTCGGCGACGGCCGGAGCGGACGGACGCTGGCGGCTGGATCTCGCTCCGCTGGCGGCGAGCGCAGCCGGGTCGGAGTTCCGCGTGAAGGGCGCTGACGAAACCGTTTTCACGAATGTCGTCGTCGGCGAGGTATGGTTCTGTTCGGGGCAGAGCAACATGGAATTCACCATGAGCGCCCGGCGCAAGGTGAAGGACTGGGAGAAAGAGGTCGCCGCCGCGAACTGGCCTGACATCAGGCATTTCCGCCCTCCGCACAGGATCGCGGACGTGCCGCAGACGGACGTGGACGCTAAATGGGTCGAGACGACGCCCGCGACGATTCCTCCGCAGAGCGCAGTCGCGTTCTTCTTCGGGGAGACTCTCCACAAGGAGCTGGGCGTGCCCGTAGGACTTGTAAACTGCTCCTGGGGCGGAACGCGCATAGAGCCGTGGACGCCGGCCGGACATCCCGACGATCTCTGGATGCTGCAGAACTACGGCAAGTGGAGCAAGCCGCAGGACGTGCCGACAGTCCTCTGGAACGGCATGGTGGCGGGAATTGTCCCGTATGCGATAAAGGGCGCGATCTGGTATCAGGGATGCGCCAACCGCACGGACGGCGATGCGTATCTCGACAAGACCGTCGCGCTCGTGCGCGGCTGGCGCCGCGAATGGGGCCAGGGCGACTTCCCTTATTTTCTCGTCCAGCTTGCGCCATACAAGTACGGCAGCGCCAGAGACACCACGCTCCCCGTTTTGCAGGAAGCGCAGGCGCGCGTTCCGCTCAAGGTTCCAAATAGCGGCTATACGGTCATAAACGACGTCGGGGACGTGAACGACATCCATCCAACCGACAAGCGCACGGTGGGAATGCGCATGGCCGACCAGGTGCTCGATCGCGTGTACGGCAGGTTCGTGCGCCCGTGGAAGACGCCTGTCGCGACCGGCATGAAGGTAGAGGGCTCTTCGGTGCGCGTTTCTTTCGAAAACGCCGCCGGACTCAAAACGCGCGACGGGCTTGCGCCGACGGAGTTCGAGATACGCGATGCAGTCGGCGCGTGGACGCCGGCGGTGGCGCGCATCGACGGCCGCGATGTCGTTCTGCGCGCCGAAGGCGTGAAGGTGCCTGTCGGCGTCAGGTTCGCCGCATACAACGGCTCGACCCCGAATCTCGTCAACGGGGACGGACTTCCGGCGGGGCCTTTCCGCTTCGGACGTGCGTGTCCGCTGGGCGCGGCGGAGCGCATCGCGGAGGAAGGCGGGTACGTCTGCGTGCAGCGCTACGACATTCCCGTCTGCTGCGACATGCGCAAGGACGTCCCCAAGAAGCTCGCCTCCAGGAAGGGGGTCGAGCGCGTCGCGTATCTTCTCGAGCTTCAAGACGGTTCGCTGGACACCAAATTCGCGTTCGCCGAGATGGATGCGTTCGACGGCGACAGCGATGCACTCGTTCTCGGACCCGATCCCGCCCGCAAGCCGGTCAGGGCGGCAGTCTCCAATCTGAAGGTGGCGTCCAATGCGTTTGCCGCGACTGGCGCGTCTGACGGTTTCGTCGAATTGTACTGGTGCAACTATTCGCAGAAGACGCAGGCGACCCCGGCGGGAGGCGACAACTCGAAGTACGACTTCAACGACACTCCGCAGCCGGGCAGGGAACTCGGATACGGATGTCTCCAGGTCCACGATCTAAAGTCGAAGAAGACGGTGTTCGCGTTCAATCATTTCAACAACGCGTCCGTTCCGTGCGACGTGGGAATCGGGAACGGCGCGGGCGAGCATCCCGACTGGACGTTCTCCCGCAGCGCGGCGGGATGGAAAGTCCGCCGCCTGAGCGTCTGGGTCAAATAATCCCTCTTCCCCTGCAGCCGCCGGGACGGCATATCCCCCAGTGTGGTCACTAACTGGGAAAGTCGGCATCTTTGCGGCGATATCAAGGAGATGCGGCATCCTGCCGCGTCCCTAACTGGGAAAGCACCACACTAGCGCCCGCTTAAGCGACTCGCCTCTTAAACGAGCGGGACGCTCGTTCCCCCAGTGTGGTCCCTAACTGGGGAAGCGCCCCTGCTAGGGCATCCGCTTCGCGGACGGTCTTCGACCGGGGGATACGCCCGCTTGCGCATTTACACACTAAAGGCGTTGGATTCGGTAAAACCGGATGCTTTGGACGGAGTGCGGCATCGATTTCTAATGCGCAAACCCTGATCCCCTCATTGACTTTCAGCAGTAAATTTGGTATTCTATTCATGCTTGCGTCTTAAGGGCGCCATACCCTGAAACAGAGAGCAAGGACAAAAGACATGGCAAAGTATCTCGATCCAAAGGCGGACGTCACCTTCAAGAAGGTTTTTGGCGAGCACAAAAATCTCGTCATAAGCCTCCTTAATGCCTTGCTTCCTCTTGAAGATGGCAAGAAGGTAGAGACGATAGAGTATCTGCCGTCTGAACTTGTGCCGCGCACCCCGACGAGCAAGAACACTATTGTGGATGTGCGCTGCGAGGAGACGGGCGGGCGCAAGTTCATCGTCGAGATGCAGATGAACTGGACGGCGGATTTCCGCGAGCGCGTCCTCTTCAATGCGTCCAAGGCGTATGTCAGGCAGCTTGACAAGTCCGAGAAATACAATCTGCTCCAGCCCGTCTATGCGCTCAATTTCGTTAACAAAGTTTTCGAGCCGGGCATGGATGGGTACTACCACTACTACAGGATGGTTCACGCCCAAGACAGCGGTAAGGTCCTCGAAGGTCTGCACCTCGTGTTTGTGGAACTTCCGAAGTTCAAGGCGAAGAACCTCACCGAAAAGAAGATGCAAGTTCTGTGGCTGAGGTTCCTGACCGAGATCGACGAGAACGCGAAGAGCGCCCCGGCCGAGCTTCTGGAAAATCCACAAACGAGCCAGGCTCTTGAGATACTAGAGGAATCGGCGTACAGTGAGGCCGAGATGCTTGACTACGACAGGTACTGGGATCAGGTTCGCCGCGACAAAGCGTTGATGGACGACCTTGAAGATGCGCACGCAAAACTCGACGAGGCGACTGCCAAACTCGATGCGGCGACCGCCAAACTCGATGCTACGACCGCCGAGCGTGATGCGGCGGTGGAAAAGCTGCGCCAGACGGTGCGTAACTTCAAGGCGATGAACTTGCCGTCTGAGCAGATAGCCGAAGCAACGGGTATCCCCCTAAAACAGCTCGAGGAGTTTTGACATGGGAAGATACCTTGGCATTGGAATCGTCACGAAGGTTGCCATCGATAAAGAGAATGCCATAAAGATGCTCTCTGGTGATGATGCCGCGAAGGACTACCTCGGCAAACGCTATAACCCGACTGGGCTGTACGATTTCACCGACAACGGACGAGATTACATCTTCACCTTGAAGCGCGACATCGTTCGTCGCGAATGGATAGATGCCCTCAAGACGATTTATCCCATACGGTATCCGGATTGGAAGGACGAGACAAATGTTATCGGAAGCCTTCAAGCGCTTGACGACCCTGAAAAATGGCTTGCGAAAGAGACGACGTATGGACATGAAGGAAAATACTCCAAATGGTTTTACTATGACGAGGCCTACTATGACTGGGGACGAAGTGTCCTTGCCTGTGTCGATATGATCTGCTTGAGTTGCGACGGGAAGATATTGATGGAGGCTTATAAAGACGTCATGTCTTTCTTTACACGACTTATAAGGGAAAAGCTTTCTGCGTTCCAATTACGTGACGCATTCAAGGTGGAACTTGTAGGATAACCAATCTCAATCGTGGAAACTGACAATGAAAGGAACAAGCCCATAGACAGTTAAAACGATAAGGCGGGAGAAATCCGCACCCCACTCTAGCGACCGCTTCGCGGCGGTCTGCGACCGGTGGATATAACAGCAATTTGCAATGCTGCAAAGCAGTCGTCGAAGGAAATGTAGGGAGTTCCTGGGCACCCATCA
>DGHT01000031.1:0-7850 GCA_002392765.1 Verrucomicrobia bacterium UBA3841
CGCGCCTCTGCGTGAGACAAAAACCTGCGCGGCGGACGCACAGGGTATCCCCCTCGCACGGCGAGTCCGCGAAGCGGATGCTCTGGCAGGGGTGCGCGTCCCTCCCCGGGTTTTGTAATTTCTGTTTCTAAAACCCCGCCCTTGCTTTTGCAAGGGCTTTTTGCTATAATTCTCCTGTTCGGTTGAGGGGTGGACAAGGATGATGTTGACCGGATCAGGGGGTGGATGAGCATACACAGAGAAGAGCTGTTTGCCAACTGGAAACTGCTTGGAGAAGAGGGGACGTATTTCAAGATCGAACCGCTGCGTTGAACAAGGAGTTCCGACATGAATGTTCTGCATCAAGTTGTAAAGGCTGAGCCGGTTGATGATCGGCATGTCATGGTGTCGTTTGAAAATGGCGCAGTTGGAATCTTTGACTGTTCTCCATATTTCAAGGATGATTATTGGGGGGCCCTGCGTGATCCGGCGTTCTTTGGACAGGTGCGCGCAGAATGCGGTACGCTTTGCTGGCCGAATGACATAGACATAGACCCCGAAGAAATCTGGGAAGACTGCGATTTGACGGTGAAAGGGCAAATGTAGTATGATTTCTGTGTCTTGCGGGAAACCGCGCGACAATCTGATCTTTACCATACTCCCGGGCGTTCATTGACTTGCGCACAGATGAGCTCATGTTGAACTGGAAGCTCTGTATGGAAGGCAAAGACGTTGTCTGGATTGATCCGATTCGCTAAGGAGGTTGCCATGATGATGAATCGTGTAAAAGAAGTGCATGCTCTTCCGAACTACCGATTGGACATACTATTTCGAAACGGTGAAAGAGGAGTGTTTGACTGCAATCCATATCGCGGGTACGAGAGCCTTGCGGGAATATGGGACGATGGTCGGTTTGAGAAAGTAATAGCCGATCATGGTACGGTTATGTGGCCTGGCGGTGAAGACCTTTGTCCAGATGAGGTCTACGATTTATCGGTTAAGATAAAATAGCCGCGCTCGCGGCAGATTTTATAATTCGCAATTCGAAAAAATCTTCTTTACATCAAAGCCGTGAAATGATAGAATAATCGTCAACAGGAAATCTTATGCAAAAGCAAAACATGTTCGGTTTCTACTTTGGCTTTTACTTTGCGTTCTGGGAGCGCAAGGCGGGCTAGGCCGTTCTTCAAATTCGCTTTCGCATTTGAAAGAATCACGAACCGACCCCCGCCGCAAGACAAGGCGAGGGTTTTCGTTTATAAAGGAAAACGATGGAAAATCTGAAAACAATAAGAGAGCAAATAGACGGGATCGACGCCGAGATCGCCTCTCTCGTCAAGAAGAGGCTCATGCTGGCATCCGAGGTCGCGCAGGCCAAGATGCAGTCGGGCGCCGCCATACTGGATCCGGCGCGCGAAAGATCGATTCTCGCGCGCGTCGCCGATATGGTCGGACCGGATTATGAAAACGCGGCGCTAAGGATATTCCAGACCCTTTTCGAGATTTCGCGCGCCCGTCAGAGGATCGCCATGAACGGGGAGAATTCTCTCGCCTCGAACATCAGAAAGATTTGCGCCGAAACCCCGGCAGCCTTCCCTGAAAGGGCTATCGTAGCCTGTCCGGGAACCGAGGGCTCATACGCGCAGCAGGCGATTTCCCTTATTTTCAAACTTCCCGCCATCGTGTACATAAACGGATTCGAAAAGGTGTTCGACGCGGTCGAGCAGGGGTTGTGTCCGTACGGGATACTCCCGATCGAGAATTCCGCCGCGGGAAGCGTCGCGCAGGTGTACGACCTCATGGTCAAGCACCGTTTTTCGATAGTGAAAGCCCTGAAGCTGAAAGTTAACCACGTCCTGCTGGGCGCAAGGGGAGCGAAGCTCGGCGACATAAGCGCGGTTTCCAGCCATCCGCACGCGCTGGCGCAGTGTTCGAAGTTTTTCAAAAGCCATCCCGGGATCAAGACCGCTCCGGCCGACAACACCGCCGGCGCCGCGAAGGAGCTGGCCAAATCGCCGGATATGCACAGGGCGGTGATCGCGTCCAGGGCGTGCGCCGAACTGTACGGGCTCGACATCCTGGCCGAGGACATCGCCGACGCGGCGTACAACTACACCCGGTTCATCTGCATTTCCAAGACTCCCCAGATATTCCCCGCCGCGAACAAGATTTCCGTCATGATGAGTCTCGCCCACAGGCCGGGAACGCTGAACGGAATAATCTCGCGCTTCGCCGCGGTCGGCGTGAATCTGACGAAGCTGGAATCTAGACCGATACCGGGGATGGATTTCGAATTCCGTTTCACGTTTGAATTCGAGGCGAGCGCGAGGGACGAGGCGGTTCTGCGTCTTCTCGCGGAATTAGCCGACGATCCGCAGATCGAACATTTCACTTTTCTTGGCGCATACGAAGAAAAATAAGGAGGTTACGCCATGATCATACTGATAAAAAAGGATGCCGAAGAGTCGCAGGTCGAGAACCTGCTCGGCCTGCTCAAATCGAAACATATAGAGCCGATGGTCAGCCGCGGCGCGCTGCAGACCGTGATCGGCTGCGTCGGCGACGTCGCAGAACTCGATCCGGGCGTCATCGAGGCCCTCGATGTCGTCGAGAGCGTGCAGAGAATCCAGGAGCCGTACAAGGCCGCCAACCGCAAGTTCCATCCGGATCCGACGACGGTCGACTGCTCCGGCGTGAAGATAGGAGGCGGCGCGTTCGCCGTGATCGCGGGGCCGTGCTCCGTTGAAAGCGAAGAGCAGATTATCTCGGTCGCCCGCAGCGTGAAGGCGTCCGGCGCCACAATGCTGCGCGGTGGCGCATTCAAACCGCGCACTTCGCCGTATTCTTTCCAGGGACTGGGCAGACGCGGACTGGAAATGCTTTCCGCCGCCAAGAAGGAAACCGGACTGCCGGTCGTCACCGAGCTTATGGATTTCGCCGACATAGAATTGTTCAACGACGTGGACGTGATCCAGATCGGCGCGCGCAACATGCAGAACTTCAATCTCCTCAAGGAAGTCGGATCCTACACTAAAAAGCCGATTCTTCTAAAGCGGGGGATGTGCGCGACATTGCAGGAGCTTTTGATGAGCGCCGAATACATCATGGCAAGCGGGAATCCGAATGTGATTCTCTGCGAGCGCGGAATAAGGACGTATGAAACGGCGATGCGCAACACGCTGGATTTGGGGGTGGTGCCGGTGCTGCGCCGTCTGACGCATCTGCCCGTCGTCGTCGATCCGTCGCACGCGACCGGCTACGCCTACCTCGTCGATCCCGTAGGCGTCGCGGCGGCCGCGATCGGAGCCGACGGTCTCATAATCGAAGTCCACAACGATCCGCCGAAAGCGAAATGCGACGGTGCGCAGTCGCAGACGCCCGCGATGTTCGATGCGATGATGAAACGGGTCCGCCGCGTCAGGGAGGCGCTGTCGGCTCCGTGCGTCTGACATGAGATTCTACGGAATAACGGGCACGAACGGCAAGACGACCACGGCGTGGATTCTCGCCGAATTCCTCAAGGCCGCCTACATCACCACCGTGGAGGTCAACACGCTCTCCAGGCGTTTCTCCACGGGGTACACCACGCCTCCCCTCGACATGCTCAAGCGGATCTACGCCGAGATGGAGGAGGCGGGGGCGAAAGACTGCGTAATGGAAGTGTCCAGCCACGCGATATGCCAGAACCGCGTCGGTTTCGGCACGGTCACGAAATTCTCTGGCGGGGCGTTCACGAACATCAGCGAGGACCATCTCGACTACCACAAGACGATGGAGGCGTATTTCCAGGTCAAACTGGATTTCGCGCGCCGGATCGCGGAAGGGGTGTCGGCCGGCCCGTCTTCGGGAAGGCGCGATTTACCTCCGTACGTAGTCTGTATGGACGGCGAAGGCGCCGGACGGATGCTGGAGGAGGTCGGGAAACTGCCGCTGAACGTCCTGCCGGTCACGGTGAAGCATCCGAAGTTCGACCTTGCCGGATTGCAGCTCGCCGGAGAATACAACAAGTCGAACGTTCTCGTCGCCGCCGCGCTCGCCGAGGCCGCCGGGGTGCCGCACGGCGAGATACAGCGGACAATCCCGACCTTGAAGCCCCGATGGGGAAGACTCGAGAAAATCTCCAATCCGAGGTGCCGCGCGGACGTGTATGTCGATTTCGCCCACACGCCGGACGGCATCGAGAAAGTCCTCGCCGCGGCAAGGGCGTTCACCCGCCGCCGGCTTTGGATTGTTTTCGGCGCGGGGGGCGACCGCGATCCGATGAAGCGCCCGCTGATGGGCGAAGCGGCCGCGCGCGGCGCCGACAGGATCGTCGTCACGAGCGACAATCCGCGCAGCGAGGCTCCGGAAGCGATCGCCGCGGCGATTATGGACGGCATACGGCGCGCAGGCGCGCCGCAGGAATCGGTCGCTGCGATACTCGACCGCCGCAAGGCGATAGACTACGCAATGCGGAGCGCCGGAGAAGGGGATGTGGTGCTCGTCTGTGGAAAAGGCCACGAAACCACGCAGGAGATCGCCGGCGTCAAATATCCGTTCGACGACCGCAGGGAAGTGTCGTCCGCAATGTCCGCAGCGCCGTCGCCGTGATTGCGGTCAAATTTGGCGCTGCTTGCGCAGACGAGGCCATGAGGAAGCGGGTTTTGCAATCAGATATGAATTAAGAAATCAAGGAGGTCAAGTCATGAAGAAGCCGACAAAACGCAATGGCGACCGGTTGCGCCCGATAGAGTTCATCCGGAATTTCACGAAGCACGCAGCGGGAAGCGTCCTTGTAAAGTGGGGCGACACATGGGTTCTGTGTACGGCAAGCGTGGAGGACAAAGTGCCGCCGTTTCTGAAAGACACAGGGAGGGGCTGGGTGACGGCGGAGTATTCGATGCTGCCGTCCTCGACCGGCGGCGGACGAAAGGAGCGCGACATCAAGAAACTGCGCCAGGACGCGCGCTCGACGGAAATCCAGCGACTCATCGGACGCAGCCTCCGCGCCGCAGTCGACACGGCCAAACTCGGCGAACGGCAAATCACCATCGACTGTGACGTCCTTCAGGCGGACGGCGGAACGCGCTGCGCCTCCATTACGGGCGGCATGGTCGCGCTGGAGGACGCCGTGGCAAAGCTGATTGCTGACGGGAAGCTCGCGGAAAGTCCGATAGTCCACCGAGTCGCCGCGGTCTCCGTGGGCGTGTGCAACGGAAAGCCTACGCTCGACCTTGACTATGCGCTCGATTCAACGGCCGAGGTTGATATGAATGTCGTTATGACCGACGACGGCCGCTATGTGGAACTTCAGGGAACCGCCGAGCACAATCCTTTTACCGAGGAGTCGCTTGGGGCGCTTCGCGCTCTCGCCCGCAAAGGGTTGAAGCGGATTTTCGGCCTCATGAAGGAGGCATGATTGACGAACGGAGCAACATCTGCTTGCCGCGCTTAACAGGCTTTGCGCGAGGTTGGTTTTCTGATTTTACGCCGAAGACGCGGAGATATTCCCGAAAGACTGCTTTTGGAAGCTGTTGAGCGAAACGCCTGCGAAATTCCCGCGGGACAGGATCATCAGGCTCTTCCGCACGCTCGATACGCCCGAAGGTGAGCGCGACCCCTATCTCGAACCGGAGCTTGCCGTGTTTCCCTACACAAACGGCGGGCTGTTCCGATTTGATTTTAACACAGAGGCACAGAGGGAAAATTTCTCTGAGTCTCTGAGCCTCTGTGTTAAAGATAAAAATGCGCTTCTCGCGTTGCAGAATGAAATGGCGTCGCTCACATTCCTCGATCCGGCCTGCGGCTCCGGAGCTACAAGGAACTTCGCAAAGAAGATGGCATAAAGAAACGCGCAAGGGCGTGATCCTGCGCAAGCGTGAATTTTACCAAAATAGACAAAGCTCTATTTAGGTAATTACCAAAATAGAATTGGTTCTATTTTGGTACTTGCCGGCATTGGTCAAATTTGATATACTAAAGCCAATGGAACGTATATACAACAAATTGATTGCAGATCACTTTGCCAACAATCGGCAGATGGTGTTTCTGTCGGGGCCGAGGCAGGTAGGCAAGACAACGCTTGCGCATGACGCGCTGCCGGACGCGGCGTACTTCAATTACGACAGGACGCAAGACGCGCTTGCCATTTCGTCCGGCGCCGAACGCATTGCCGCGATTGCCGATTTGCCGAATCCTGTAAAGGCTTCGCACGGCATTCTGTTTGACGAGCTGCACAAGTTCCCGAAGTGGAAGAAGTTTCTCAAAGGATTTTTTGATGCATACGCCGACAATCGCAAGCTGAAGGTGGTTGTGACGGGCAGTGCGCGGATGGATGTCTACAAGCGCGGCGGCGACAGCATGATGGGGCGCTATTTCGCATATCGCGTCCATCCGTTTTCCGTAGGAGAACTTGGCGGCACGGACATAGATCTTGAAAAGCCGTTTCGCGCACCGCAGACTGTTTCACTGGACGACTTGCACCGGCTTGTGAAGTTCGGCGGCTATCCGGAACCGCTTATCAGGGGAAGTGAAAGATTCTACAACCAGTGGAAGCGGTCGCGGCTTGACAAGCTTTTTGACGAGGACGCCCGCGACCTAAGCCGAGTGCAGAATCTGCGGGGATTGCGAGCATTGTCCGAGCTCCTTGCATCGCGTGTGGGCGGCGGCATCAACTACGCATCCCTGGCTTTGGATCTTGCGGTTGCTCCGGATACGGTAAAGGCGTGGATCGGCGTGCTGGAATCGGTTTACTGCTGCTATGCTGTGACACCGTGGTTTGCGAATGTCGCCAACTCGATTCGAAAGCAACCTAAAGTCTACCTCTGGGACTGGAGCCTTGTTTCGGATGCCGGCGCTCGCAACGAAAACTTCATTGCTTCGCATCTGCTCAAGGCCGTCCATTGGTGGACGGACTCTGGACTGGGTGATTTCTCGCTTCATTATCTTCGCACGAAGCAGCAAAAGGAAGTTGACTTCCTTGTCGCCAAGAACAAAAAGCCGTTCATGCTCGTAGAGTGCAAGACTTCGCCGGAAGAGCCGTTGAGTCCCGCACTGGTCGAATTCCAGAAGACCCTTTCGGCGCCGTATGCGTTCCAGGTCGCGATAGAAGCCCCTCCAAGCGATTTCGTCCCGATGCAGTTCGAGGGACAGGCAGTTAAACTTGCGGCATTGGATCTACTAAAGGTCCTGGTGTGAAAAGAATGGAGAGCATGGGCAAACTAAGATGGGAACTTAAAACGAGCGGAAAAACGATGAAAAAGAACATGCTTGGAATCGCCGTGTTCGTCCTGGCGCTGGCTGCGGGGTGCTGCAGCACGGCTGCGCGGGATGCTCGCGGCGGATTTGTCGCGCTCGCCGAGGCGGTGCCGGACGTTATCCTCGAGCCGCGGTACTATTCGACCTACAACTTCGTCGGCGAACGCATCGACGGATACGAAAAGCCGTGCGCGCTTCTGACGAAGGAGGCGGCGCGTGCGCTCAGGGCGGCGAGCGACGACTGCGTGAGGCGCGGGTACCGGCTGAAGATATACGACGCATACCGTCCGCAGCGCGCCGTCGCGCATTTCGTCCGCTGGGCGTCCGATGTCGGCGACACCCGGATGAAGCCGTATTTCTACCGCGACCTCGACAAGTCGGTGCTGTTCGAGCGTGGCTACATCGCCGAGCGTTCGGGACACAGCCGCGGCAGCACCGTTGACCTCACGCTCTTCGACATGAAGACCGGCAAGGAGGTGGACATGGGCGGCACGTTCGACTGGTTCGGGCGCGAGTCGCATTCCGACTACAAGGGCATCACGAATGAGCAGTTCGCCAACCGCATGCTTCTTCGCGAAATCATGCTCGCCCACGGCTTCAATCCGATCGCCGAGGAATGGTGGCACTTCACGCTC
>DGHT01000031.1:7969-8206 GCA_002392765.1 Verrucomicrobia bacterium UBA3841
GAAAAGGAGCTGATGGAGCATGAAAATCGAGGAACTTATAGACCGTGGCGACGAGACTGGACAGCGCATCCGCGAGACGCTGAATGTCCTTCTTGAGTCGCCGTACTTCTACAAGACGGACGACGAACGGCTTTTTCTCGTCCTGACGCGCTACAAGCGCGCGTTCGAGGCGTTCTTCGACAAGTTTTTCGGATGGACGCTCGTGATGGATTCGAAATGTGCGCGCCTCTACAAACC
>DGHT01000031.1:8322-46448 GCA_002392765.1 Verrucomicrobia bacterium UBA3841
GACGAGTGCATGGCGTTTCTAATCCTCATCGAGTTCTTCGAGCGCGAATGCCGGGAGCAGGGCGTGACGGCCGACGACCGCGAAAACCTGCGCTTCCGTTTCGGCGACTGGCTCGAATACGCGGCGACGCGCTTCCGAGCGCTGATGTCCGGCAAGGAGGAGAACTACACCGACGAGCGCGTGCGGCAGATACTGCGCGACATCATGCCCGACCTGGTACGGTACCGCTTTTTGCAAAAAGTGAGACCTTCGGCGGACGACAGCGTGAGCGAGTCCGAAACGATCTTCGAGTGCCTCCCCGCCCTCTGGCACTACCAGGCCGCGCAGCTCAACCAGCCCGTCAACAATGAGGAGGTCGCGGAATGAAGCAGCGTGAATCATACAGGATAACCGCCGTGAGGGTTGTGGAGTTCCACAACCTCGGGACAACGACGATTGAGATTCCCGAGGGCGGGCATCTGTTCCTTTTGGGCGACAACGGCTCGGGCAAGACGACCATTCTCGACGCAATCCACCTTGTGCTGACCGCCGGGCGCGAAATGGAGTTCAACTCCGCCGCGCGCGTGGCGGGCGCGAAGGATTCCGGAGGACGCACCATCCAGGGAATCGTGCTTCGCTACAACGCCGTCACCGGACGCCCCATGCGCGAGGCGGGCATCACCTACGCCGCCGTGGAACTGAAGTCGGATGCTGGGCGCGTCGTCTCGCTCGCCATCGGACTTTCCGCGGACGGAATGGACGTTGCCTATGAACGCTGGGGCGGCATCGCGTCCGTTCCGATCAACGAAATGCCGCTGACCGTTGGAGTTTTGGACGGCGGTGGAACGCCGTCCCTACCGAGCGGGGGATATGGTAAGGCCGCCGTTCCATCGGCGGCCGTCGAGGAGGGTGGACGCCTCCGCGCCGCGACGCAGTCCGAATTCAAGCGCGCCATCGCCACGCTCACTGGCGGCAAGTACTACGGACACATCAACGACTACGCCGATGCGGTCGGCGCGCGGCTCTTCGGCGGCGAGGCGAAGTACGCCGACGTGTGCAAGCTCCTCCGAACTGCCAAGGCCTACCGCGAAATCGCCGCGCGCGCGGCGAACTACGACGATCTTTTCCGCAGGCTTCTCGAGGATCCGAGCCGCGACACTTTTGAGCCGCTGCTGAAAGGACTCCGCGAGCTTGAGGAGAGCAAGGGACGTCTCGAGCAGATTGACGAGCGCGCGACCTACCTGAACGAACTGCGCCGCGAATCGGAACGGCTGGCTACGCTGCGTCTCAAGACCGATCTCGTTGCATGGTCCGAAGCCGAGGCGAAGCGTATTTCCGCGGTACGCGAAGGCGAGGCGCTTGCGGAATCAGAGCAGGCGGGACAGCGGGAGCTGTCCGCGCTTGAAGGCGAATGGGCGGCGCTGAAGGATGATGCTGCCCGTGCGCGCGAGCGGCTTTCCGATCTGCGAGCGAAGGACAAAACCGGCCTCGTCGGACAGGAAAAGGCCGCCGGGCAGCGACTTTCCGAAGCGGAGAGAAAATCGGCCGATGCGGAGCGTGTGCTTGCAGAAGACCGCCGCGCCGCAGGTACCGCGGAGAAAGCTGCGAAGGGAGCGTCAGCACATCGCGTGGCGGTATTGCGGAAGCACGCGGATGCATTGTCCGCAGCCGGCAAGGCGGCCAATTTTCCGGCAGGCGAAGTTGTCGATGCGCTGTATGGAGCGGAGAATGCGGACGGCGGTGGAACGCCGTCCCTACCGGGCGCGGGATACGGTAGGGTCGCCGTTCCATCGGCGGCCTCTGTAGAGGATTTTCGCGAATTGTTCACCGAAGTGCGACGTCGTGCGGCGACTGAGGTTTCCGTCAGAACCGATGCTGCGTTTCAGGCACGGGCCGAGCTTGAGAGCGCGCACCGCGAAACCGAGGCGCATCGCAGTGAACTTGATGCGATCCGCGCTCGCGGCGAGAATCTTCCGGATGTGCCGGGCTTCGCCGAGACGCGCGCGGAGATTCGCGCCAGGATGCTGAATGCGCGTCCGATATATGAGCTGTTGGAGCCGGCGAGCGGATGCGATGCGCGTCATCTCGCGCTCCTCGAGCAGCTTGTCGGCGACGAGTTTCTCGCGACGTGGGTCGTGCGTCCTGACGAGGCCGATCATGTGCGGCGGATTGCGTGGAAGAGTGCGGACGGCGGTGGAACGCCGTCCCTACCGAATGCGGTGCGCGGCAGGGTCGCCGTTCCACCGGCGACCGTTGCCGTGCGCGGCGGATCGGATGACGTGTCCGTCAACGACCTTGCGCCGTGGCTTTGGACGCTGGTGTCGTTCGAAGAGTCCAACGTTGAGGCCGTCGCGCTGCTGGCGCGGCACCTTGCGGCGAAGGGCGGTCCAGCAGACGGAGATTTCCTTTCGCTGAAGACGTGGCTCTTCCGCGGGCGCGAGGGGCTACTGCCCGATGCTAAGCCGCGTCTTATCGGCGCGAAGGCGCGTGCGGCAGAGCAGGCGCGCCTGGAAAAGGCTGCCGAAGCGCGTCTTGCGGAGGCGGAACGGACCGAAAAGGCGGCGGCTAAGGAAAGTGCCGCATGCGATCAGGCGCGTTCGAGTATGCAGACGTTTGTCGAGCGCCTCGAAGCGGCGCGGGACGATGCCGCGCGCGAAGCGGCGTCCGTCGCCTCGGCAGACGCGGAGTTGCGCCGCGTGGGCGAGCGCGCCTCGCTATCGGCGGCGCGTGCGGAGGAGTGCCGCCGCGCGGCGTCGGCATGTCGCGAGGAACTTGAGGACGTGCGCGTCAGGATGCGTGCGGAGGGGATCGACGGATCGCTTGAAAAGCGCATTGCATCCGCTGAAAAGACCGTGCAGGCGAAAGAGCGCGCGGCGGATGCGGCACGGGAGCGGATCGGCGGCGTGCGCGGACGGCTCGAAGGCCTCGCGAAGGCGCGGGCGGCGCGCGAAGCCGAGGCGGCGGAGTCCGCCGCGCGTGCGGCTGCGTCGCTGGCGCGTTTTTCCGCACTCGTTCCGGATGGGAAGGATGCCGCGCAGTTTGCGTCGGAGGAGTTCCCGCAGATTGCCGGGGCGGGAGCGGATTTCGCCGCGCTCCGCGAAGAGCTCGCGAAGGATTCCGGCGCGGCGGAGGCGAAGATCGAGCAGCGCATCCGCGACCAGAAGGGCGAGTCGTATGCGTTTTCGTTCGACCGCGCGGCGAACCGCATCGTCGACCGGCGCGGCGTGTCGCTTGCGGAGGTGCTTGCGGACGAAACGCGGCGCTTAGACGAGCTGAAGGGCGTTCTCGACAAGAAGAGCCGCGAGGTGTTCGAGCAGATATTCATGGGCGAGGTCATGCGCAGGCTCTATCTCGACCTGATGCGGATCACCGACCTGACGGGACGCATCCAGCGTCAGCTCGCCGGACGGAAATTCGGGTCGAACCGCTATGCGTTTTCGCTTTCGCCGGTTCCGGAATACGAGGGATTCGTCCGTCTTGTCCGCAAGGGCTACGCACTCGACTCCGGCGGAGACAAGGACGAGCTTCGGGACTATCTTGAGCAGCACAGGGACGAAATCCTGAACGCGGACATCGACACGGTTCCCGACATCTTCGACTACCGCAAGTGGTTCCGCTTCGAGCTCAAGGTCGTGACGGAGAACGAGGAGGGACGCGTCATCGACCGCAAGGTGAAGAGCATGGGGTCCGGCGGCGAGCAGGCGGTGCCGAACTATCTCCTGATACTTACTGTTGCGGAATTTCTGTTCCACGGCGGCGACGGCGTGGAGCCTCCGAAGACGGCGCTTCTCCTGTTCGACGAGGCGTTCTACGGAATCGACGCGGCGCGGCGCGACCAGCTTCTCGCCTTTGCTGACGCGCTCGGGCTCCAGCTCTTCGTTTCGTCGCCTGACCAGGACGGCGTGAAGCGCGAGATAAGGCACTCCGTCTCGCTCATCGTCGTAAAGGACGAAAACCTCGACGTGCACCTTACGCCGGTCGTCTGGCGCAACGTCGCCTCGCAGGGCGATTTGCTGTCCGCCGCCGCGCCTGAAGTCGGCATGACGGTCAAGGAGGAGACGAGGTGATTAAAAAGGGCCAGTTAGGAGAGAACGCAGCGATGCCTTCGCGGAAGCGGTTGGATCACCGAGGGCCGTTGTCGATAGATATCTCGTCGGCGTGGTATTTCATTACGATCTGCGCGGAAGGGCATAGGCCATGGGCGATGCGGAATCCCGATGGTAGGGCGGGCGCGCCGCGCACGCCGAAACCTCCGACATTTGAAACGATTGCAAATCTGCTTCTTCAACATGCGCGAGAGTATCATGAAATGGGCAGATGGAGGTTGGCATTGTTTTTGGTGATGCCAGACCATCTGCATCTGATCGTGTACGTGCCGTGCGGCGTGCGCGGCGCGCCCGCCCTACCGCGTGTAATCGCGAATTGGAAACACTGGTTGGTCGCGAACTATGGCATCCTGTTTCAGGAGAATTTCTGGGATACGCGCCTGCGAGACGATGCGCACTATGCCGAAAAGTTCCGCTATATATGCAATAATCCAGTGCGCAAGGGGCTCTGCGCAACAGCGCGTGATTGGCGGCATGTTATCGCATTCAATCGAGAAACAGGCGATGAACTGGCACATAAATAGATCGTTAAACGGTAGGGTCGCCGTTCCATCGGCGACCGTCGTCCGGAATGAAACGGAGGCAAAATGAGCGACAAACCATTGAACGAGACGGCAATCGCCGAGGCGGTTGAGAAGGCGCCGCCCGTGGCGGATGTGCTGAGGAAACTCGCCGGCAAGGTGGCGCGCGGAGTCGCGCTTCCTGGCTCCTTCACGGCGAAGGGACTCGACTACGATGCGCAGCGCGAGCTGGAGCGCCTGTTCGGCACGCTCGGACGGCGCAATTCGGATGGAGCCTTGCAGATGGCGATACCGCAAAACCTCTGCGAGCCGGCGGCGATGCGCGGCGACGCGCAGGTGAGGCCGAACGGAGAGAAGTCAGTTGCACCGCTTTCCAAAAGGTCGTCGAATGTCAAAACACAGAAGATCATCTCGTGGATCACGCCGCGTAAGGTCGGGGAGCGTCCGGACGTCGCATCCATCGCGCAGGAACGTGCGAAGCGCTTGAGAGATTGGATGACCGCGCGAGGAATCCATCCGTCGAGCGGGACGTCCGAGCTTTCAGGAGGCGCATATTCCGAGTTTGAGGATTTCCACAACCTGATGAATGTCATCGAACATGTTTGGCTGGGAGGCGGCGAGAAGGCCCGGAAACTCCTTAATGTCAACGGCACACCGACAGGAGGGAGAGCAAATGTCTCGATCAAACAGGCCGCGTTGGAGTTTGAAGACATCATGTTTGAACGATGCTTAACAGCGAATCAACCTTTGAAGCGCAACTGAAGGAGAGAGCGAATAATGAAATCAAACGCGAAGATGAAGTTCCAGAGCTGGAATACGACGGACGAGGAAGAGCGTGCGAAACGGCGGGAGCGGGCCTCTGTGGAGTCGATGAAGGTAAGGACTGTCGATGCCCCTGACGGCTTTGGCGTTTATGAGGTGTCGCATCCGGCGGCGGACAGGCGCACAGCGAAATATCGAGTGGAGATTCGTTCGCTGGACGACCCGATCAACACGTGCGACTGTCCCGACTTCGCGAAGAGCGGGCTTGGAACATGCAAGCACATCGAGCGCGCCGTAAAGAGCGCGGCGCGGAAATGCGGAAACCTTCGCCGTTCGCCTCGCGCCGAGGTGTTTATGTGCCGCGATCCGTACGAACCGAAGTTCGTTCCCGCAGAGGGGATGCCCATCGAGGCGAGGCGCGCGCTCGCCGGCTGCTGCGACGCCGCCGGGCTCGTCAAAAACCGCACGGCCGCCGGAATCGACGCATTCGTTCGCATGTGCGACCGGCTGAACGAGGTGAAGCCCGGCTCCGTCCATGTTTCGGAGGAAGTGCGCAGACGGCTCGCGGAACTCGTCAGACGCGACGCGCTCGCACGTGCGGTCGAGGAGTTCCGCGAGATGCAGGGCGACGACGGGCAATGGCCTTTCCTGAAGAGGACGCTCTATCCGTACCAGCGCGAAGGAGCGTTCCATCTTGCCGGGAAGGGACGTGCGCTGCTTGCGGATGAAATGGGCCTTGGCAAGACCGTCCAGGCGATTGCCGCCGCGCTGCTCTTGCGCGAGACGGTCGGGATCACGCGCGCGCTCGTGGTCGTGCCGGCTTCGCTCAAGGGCGAATGGGAGGACCAGATACGCTTCTTCTCCGACGCCGTGACGGAACTCCTGTACGGGGAACGTCATGTACGCCTCGCGCGATATGCGGCGACGACGGCGTTTTTCCTCGTTGCCAACTACGAGCAGGTCATCCGCGACTGGAAGGAAATCAACGACATTCTCAAGCCAGACCTCGTGATCCTCGACGAGGCGCAGCGCATCAAGAACTGGAAGACGAAGACGGCCCGCAACCTCAAGGGACTCTCCTCTCCGTATGCGTTCGTGCTGACCGGCACGCCGCTCGAAAACCGCATCGACGAACTTTATTCGCTTGTCGAGTTTGTCGATCCCGCGCTTTTCGGCAGTCTCTTCAGGTTCAACCGCCGGTTCTACTCCTTCGACGAAGAAGGACGCAACGAGGGCATGTGCAATCTAGACAAGCTCCATGAGGCGACTTCGCAGATTCTTCTGCGTCGGCGAAAGGCGGCGGTGGAGGACGAACTTCCGGGGCGGATGACGAAGACGTACAAGACCGGCATGACACCGGAACAGGAGCGTCGTTACAATGCGCATCTTGCGGAAGTCGCCTCGCTCGTCGAGCTGAGCAAGAAGCGTCCGCTCACGCCGAAGGAGCAGGATCGCCTGCAGATGGAACTCAGCATGATGCGGATGCTCTGCGACACATGCTACATCCTGGATTCAAAGATCAAGGATTCGCCCAAACTGGACGAGTTCGAGAACGTGCTGGACGATATCTTCGCGGACGATCCGTCGCGCAAGGTGATTGTGTTCTCGGAATGGACGCGGATGCTCGACCTCGTGATTGAGCGCCTTGAGAAGAAAGGCATCGGTTACGCGCTCCACACGGGGCGGGTCAACCAGAAGCGGCGTCGGGAGGAGATTCGACGTTTCAAAGAGGATGCGGACTGTCGTGTTTTCCTCGCGTCGGAGTCCGGCGGCGTGGGTCTGAACCTCCAGGTCGCGAGCGTGGTGGCGAACCTCGACATGCCGTGGAACCCAGCGCGCCTGGAACAGCGCATCGGGCGAGCGTGGCGCAAGAACCAGAAGCGGGACGTCCTGGTGGTGAATATGGTCGCCGCAGGTACGATCGAGGAACGGATGCTCCAGACGCTCGGCTTCAAGCAGGGACTTGCGGATTTCGTGTTGGACGCGATGGGTAACGCCGCTGACTTCGAGCTGCAGAACACAGAAAAGGCGAAGGGCAAGAAGAAGGAAAGCGCGTTCATGCAGCGGCTCGCGTCCGTCATGGGCGAGGCCGTGAAGGTGAACGCGGCGGCGACGCCGAAGTCGAAGGGCGAGCCGACCATCCCGCCGGAGGATCGCCTGCGTGCGAGCGTCGAGGCGGAGTGTCCGGGCGTGGAGCGCCTGGTCGTCAAGTTCAGGCACGACGCCTCCGGGCGGAACGTGGGCGGGGCCGTCGCGGTGGGCCGCGGCGTCGGACGGAGCGATATTGCTCAACGGATCGCCGAGACGCACGGAGTGGCGCTCCCGGATTCCGCCGTGGAGGTGATCGATCCCGAGACGTGGAAGCTTCTGCAGCGGCTTCGCGACATGGGCGTGATCTCGTTCTGCGGCGAAGACGTTAAGGATGTCGTCGTGAGGGATGCGCCGGACGCCGCCGCGATGGAAGCGGCGAAGCGCAGGAAGGTGGCTGAGAAGGCTGATGCCGAGACGCAGCGTCTGCTTGACATGGGCACGCTGCTCATGAACGGCGGGTTCCCCGAAGAGGGGCAGGTGTCGCTCCGCAAGGCGGCGGCGTTTGCGGCCGCAACGGCGCGTTATGCGCTTGGCGTAGTTCCCGTGGAACGGGAGATTACGCCCGTGACAATCGAGGAGCTGGTCGTCGTCAAGGGCGAATTGGATCTTCCCCGGGAATGCGGGCTGGTGTTGCAGCTTGCGGTCCAGGGGCTTGACATCCCGCGTCCGCTCGACTCGGTCCGCGCACTCGTCGAGCAATGCCGAACGACATGGAAGTGAGAGCCGGGCGCAATGGAAAGCGGAATCTAATAGGCGAGGTTGGGAGGGTGGCTTATGGCAAAGAATATACGCAAAGGCAACTTGAAACCGCAGAAGATGGCAACTGGGAAAAGTGGTGAACTTCTCCAGCGGACATTCGAGGAATACCTCGCCCTGCCGCAGAACATCGAGGAGGACGCATGATCGTCACCATCACATCCATCTCGTGCAAGCGCGGATTGCCGGAGGACATGACCGGCGACGGAAATGCGCCCGCGCCGTGCTGGCCGCCTACGGCCTCGCGCCCGACACGCCCGAACCCACAATCGTCGCCAACCTCTTCGGGCTGTATGCGAGGATGACAAAGGAATAACATGATGAAAAGAATCCTATACATCCTGACGGCGGCGACCATGCTGATCGGCATGGCGATTGCCGAGGAATCCGCACCTACGGACAAGACCAAGTCCGCCAAATCCACCCTTGTCGAAAGCCTCGTCGGACCGACGAGTGTCTTTTTTGACTGCGGGCAGTCGGACGTATGGGAGGCGGTGGACGCATTGAAGCGTCGGTACGACCTTGCCGACGCCGACATGGCTGCGGCGATGGTGGATGTCCTTGAAAGGACCTTTGGCGAAACAAATGTGGTTCGTGGGAGCATACGCGCTGGCGCCGCAATGATGCTTGGCAAGTACGGAACGGCAAGGAACCTTCCAATTCTGCGCAGCGTGGCGCTTTCAAAAGAAGACCCGGCCGCACGGCATGCGTTTCAGTCGTACCAGGGACTGGCTCCGCTTGACAAGACCATTGAGCTTGTCGAGGCGACGTATGCAGACCCGGACTGCATATCGTATCGACGCATAAGGGGGATTTTCTTCTGGCAGAGCGAGAAGAAAGCAAAAGAGGGAGCGATGTCCGCCGCAGAAGGGACGCAGCTGCGAGATTTCTTGAAGAGACGCGTTGCCGTCGAGCCGGATGTCAGGGATGTGCTGGAAATAGACACGTTGCTATCGCTCATAGACAGGGAATATGCCGCGAGCAGGGAGAGAATGATCAACATAGGGAAAGCACTGAAGAGCGGTCGGCCCGTTGATTCATTCGTCATGTCCAATGTGCTCAAGCGGCTGGAGTCTGCGCGAGACCTCGTCCTCGAAGCCGACAAGAAGAAGCCCCGGGAGGCGGAGGACGGATTGGGGAAAGGAGTCGGGAAATGACGGCCCGGTGCAGTGTGACGGCAGCGCTCATTCTGTGCCTTACTGCGCTGAACACTGAAGCGGCGGATGTCAGGGCGTATGTCATTGCAAGGACCAACGGCGAGGTTGCGGCGGCACCGTATCGCGTCGCAACGTGTATTTCCGACATGAACATCGTG
Organism: Verrucomicrobia bacterium UBA3841; assembly: GCA_002392765.1. Lineage (GTDB taxonomy): Bacteria > Verrucomicrobiota > Kiritimatiellia > RFP12 > UBA1067 > UBA1067. The sequence goes on from DGHT01000031.1 coordinate 17,853, forward strand.
TATTCGCAAGTCGGCCTCGCCTTCAACCTTGTGGAATGCGCTGTTGTCACGAGCAACGAGTTGTATGTCGTCGATTACACTAACGCAGCGTCGCGCATCGCCCTGTGCAACTACGCGGCGAACACCGGTGGCATTGAGCTGTATTTTGTCGGAGAAATCACGTCTTCCCAAGCGCGGGCGTTCCACACGAAGCGCGGCATAGTCGTCGGGCCTGACGCGACCCCAAGGGATGTCTCGCACGAAGTGGGTCATGCTTGCGGGTGGAAGGACGTTTACGAAAGCCACAGCGGCACGGATTTGTCGGTCGAGGGGCGTCCGAGGCAAGAGTGGATGCCTGACGACTGGTCGCCGTTCTATCCAAGAACCATGACGCAAGCCGGGATAATCCAGAAGTTGCTCATGTACGGTCGTTCGGGCGACGGGCACATTGACATTCCTGCAGGAGATGTGCGCGGACTTTGGTACATCAACGTATTCAACCATGCCACGCACAACTGGACAAGGGACTGGCGAATTTCTCTCGCGCCCGTGAGCGCATGGCATGGGATGAACAGGGATCCGCAAAACGAATGAATGCAGTACCTGACACCCCCGAACCCGAAATCGTCGCCCACCTCTTCGGGCTGTATGCGAGGATAATGAAGAAAGGAGTTGTACCATGAAAGAGATAGTACATGACGGATACGACATGCTTCATGACGTCAGAGGTGATGTCAACAAGATAGACGAGTGTTTCATGAGTAATTCAGACGCCCCTATCGCAGCAACTAGAAAGTAATCAGTGAAATGGAGATAAGAGAAATGACAGACCTGACAGAAAAGACGCTCGCGACGGAGCGCAAGTACACCGGGAAGATCATCAGCGTCGATCTTCTCGACATCGAGCTGCCCGACGGAAGAAAGGCGAAGCGCGAGGTGATCCGCCACGGGAACGCCGTCGCGATACTTGCGCGGCGTCCCGACGGCAAGTTTGTGTTCGTGAAGCAATACCGCAAGGCGGCGGAAGAGGCGCTCATCGAGGTCATCGCGGGCGGACTCGAACCGGGTGAAGATCCGATCGAGGGCGCGAAGCGCGAAACAGCCGAGGAGACCGGCTACGAGGTGACGAGCATCAAGTTTCTCACAACCATTATCTGCACGCCGGGCTACTGCGAGGAACGCATCCACCTCTATTTCGCGGAGCTGTCCGAGACGGCGCACGCCCAGGATCAGGATCCAGACGAGAACGTCTATCCCGTCGTCCTCTCCGAAGCCGAGGTCGAAGACGCCATCCGCAATGGTACGATATTCGATTCCAAGACATTGTCCGCCTGGCTCTGCTGGAAGATCGCAAATGAAGTCTGAATTATGCAACTATCGCTGCTTTAGGTTTTGAGAACGCGCAATGCCGCAAGATGCGGGAAAAATGAAAGGGACAAGTCATCATGTCAAGTGAAAGAGACTGGAAACTGTTTCGCAAGAGACTGCCTGAATGGCATGCGCGCTGCATGCAGTCGCAGTAGACGATAACCTTGTATGACAGGGAGGGGAAACAATGCAAAGCGAAAAGAAACTTGCTGTCCTTATAGACGCGGACAATGCGTCAGCAAAGAACCTCAAGCCCATTATGGATGAAGTGGCCAAATATGGCGTGCCGACAATCAAGCATGCCTACGGCGACTGGGCGAAGCTCGCCAACTGGAAAGACGCACTTCTCGACGTAGGCGTGGTTCCTGTTCAGCAGTATGCCTATACGACTGGAAAGAACGCAACGGATGCGGCGCTGATAATCGAGGCGATGGATATACTGCATGACGATGTTGTGGATGGTTTTGTCGTTGTGTCAAGCGACAGCGACTTTACTCCCCTTGCCTTGCGTTTGCGTGAATCCGGGAAGATGGTGCTGGGCATAGGCGAGATGAAGACGCCCAAGCCGTTCATCAAGGCGTGTGACAAATTCATATATGTAGATGTGCTTGTGCCTTCCGTGCCGGTGCAGGAGCAGGCAAACGCTGCCGGGATGGCCGTGGCGACTTCAGCCCAGCCGCAGAAGAAACCCATATCTACCAAAACAGTGAATTTCATTGCGCAGTGCATTCAGGAATCCGCAAACGAAAGCGGACAGGCCCTGCTCTCGCCTCTTGGCTCGCTCCTCGTCAAGAAGAAACCAGACTTCGATAGTCGTAATTACGGATATTCGCAGCTTTCAAAACTGCTTCGTGCGATCGAGCGGTTTGAAGTGGGCGGCGCAGGGACCCATGTCTGGGTAAAGGACAAAAAGGTGGAATCATGAAAGTGAACCTCCTTTGCGGTCTTTGCGTCCTTTGCGGCTAGACAAAAACAATGAAAAAGATACGCTGTCCATATTTCGAGCTGAACGACCTTGAGCGTGCGTACCACGAGAGGTGCGGCAGTGCGGCTTGAGTTGGGAGGAAACTCAAAAGGAAGAAGTGAATCATGGGTAAGCGGCTGACAGGGTTTGACTATTCGCGGCCATTGTTCTATATGGTGACAATCAAGTGCCATGCTGGGCGGCAGATGCTATCGGAGATCGTCGCTCCCGGCAAATGCCGGATGAATGCGATTACCAGGGCGATGGTGAATTGCATCCGCAGCTTCAGCATTGGCTGCAAGGCCGTCGCGCCGATCGAGTGCTTTTCGATCATGCCCGATCATATCCATCTGCTGATCAGGATAGTGGAGCAGGTAGGAGCAGGACTCATAGAAGATGGACGGCGGCCTTTCATTCCTTTGCGCCTCGAGGCGATAGTCGGCATGCTCATGCAGGCGTTGGAGGGACGCTATGCCGAGGTGACCGGCCGCAGGGAGGAGGTCTTCGAGGCGAGTTGGCACGACTGGATCGTCATGGCCGAGGGTCAGCTCGCCGCGTTTACTCGGTATATACGCGAGAACCCGCGCCGGGCGTGGCTGCGACACGAGAACCGCCGATTTTTCTCGCAGGTGAGTCGAGTCCACTTCGCCGGGCGCGAGTGGTTTGCATACGGCAACGCGGCGCTCCTGAAGCTGCCCGTGATCGAGCCGTTCAGGTGCTCGCGCAAATGGGCCGAGAACGGCGACGAATGGCGCGAGGCTGTCGCCAGGGCCGCACGCATCGGTCCGGGCGGGGCGGGCGCGGGGACGTTCATGAGCCCGTGTGAAAAACTCTGCGGCAACGAGATATTCAAGGCTGGCGGCGCCCTGATCGTACTTTCCCCAGAGGGCTTTGGCCCGAGATGGCACCCGACGCGCAACAAGGAGGCGCTCTGCGCGAAAGGGCGCATGCTCTTTCTCTCGCTCTGGGAGCCGCAGGCCGCGAGGCCCGACAACGCCACGCTCTACAGACGCTGCCACGAGATGGGGAACGCGATCTCAGAAGCAAAACGCCTATGTAAGGGAAAGCTGCTTACGAGCGTATCTCCTAAGAGTTTTGCCATTAAAGGGTGTAATGATGAATAGCGGCCACGACACGGCCGGGCTTCAGCGCGAGGTGGAAAGCATCGGCATTGGGAATTCGCTTTATGCCGCAGTCGATTTCAACTGCGAAACCATGAGCGTAATGCAGTTTGTGTTGCCTCAAGCAGGTGTTTTTTAGTATAATATTGGCGTATAAAACAATGCAGTAAAGCAAATCACAACAGAAAACAGGAGAAAAACGATGGAACTCAAAGGATCGAAGACGGAAGCGAACCTGATGGCGGCGTTTGCCGGCGAATCGCAGGCGCGCAATAAATACGACTACTTCGCTTCGCGCGCGAAGAAAGACGGCTACGAACAGATCGCCGCCATCTTCCAGGAGACCGCTCTCAACGAAAAGGAGCATGCCAAGATGTGGTTCAAGCTGTTCGCCGGTATAGACGGGACGAAGGAGAACCTTCTCGCCGCGGCGGCTGGAGAGCATGAGGAATGGACGGAAATGTACAAGCGCTTCGCCGAGGAGGCCGAGGCGGAGGGCTTCAAGGAAATCGCCATGAAGTTCCGCAGGGTCGCCGAAGTCGAGGCGCGCCACGAGGAACGCTACCGCAAGCTCGCCGCCAACATCGAATCCGGAGAAGTGTGGGTTCGCGTCGGCAAGAACAAGTGGCAGTGCCGCAACTGCGGCGCGATCGTCGAGTCCGAGACGGCTCCGGAAGTCTGTCCGGTCTGCGACCATCCCAAGGCGTACTTCCAGCTGGAGCAAGACAACTTTTGACGACAGGCGCCGGCGGTTCTAAAGCGTCCCCGGAACAGGAAGGATATATCGGATGAAGGCATATTCGAAAATCATCGGGTTTGTGTGCGTTCTGGCGGCATCGGTTTTTTGCTCGTTCGCTTCGCCAGGAGCTTGCGAGTGGATATCCGTGCCGTCCGCTCCGGTATTCTCCGGCACGGTAAAGAACGGTTCCCGCGCGGCGGACGGCACGAGCTGGTTCGCGAGGACTTTCACGAACACATCCGAAATCGCGTCGGCGAAGTGGACCGTCTCGGGGCTCGGCGTTTTCGAGGCCTTCGTAAACGGCCGTCGCGTCGGCGACGATTTCCTCAAACCCGGCTTCACGCACTATGCGAAAACGAAATACTCCTTCTCGTACGATGTAACCGGCCTGCTCGAACGCAAAGCCGGCGCGGAGAACACCCTCGCGGCCGAGGTTTCCGCCGGATGGTGGCGCGACAAGATCGTCACGCCCGAGAACAGAAAGGGGTTCGCCGGAAGCAAAAGCGCCTTCCTCGGCGAACTTGAAATCGTATATGCCGACGGCAGCCGCGATACCATCGGAACCGGCTCGGACGGCTGGCGGTGCGGCGTGGCCGGCGCCGTGACGCACGCGGCGATTTTCGACGGGGAGGAATACGACGCCCGCCTCAAAGACCCTCTTTTCGGGGAGGGGCTCGCGGAACGGCCCGAGATCAACCGGGAATTCAATGGGGATGTGCTGCCGACATGCGGAGCGGAGGTGGCCTTGAGACGCGATCTTGCGATGGTGCGCGGACCGTATTCGCTGAAGAAGGGCGGTGTGCTCGTTGTCGATTTCGGACAAAACTGCTCCGCCGTCCCGGAGTTCCGGTTCAAGGCCGGCCGCGGCACGGTGCTGACCGCTCTGCCGGCCGAGATGCTCAATGACGCCGACGAAGGCGAGAGGGGCTGCGACGGGCCGAAGGGGTCGGTCTACCGCGCGAATCTGCGCATCCCCGGCGAAGGCATGCGCATCGTCTACACCTTTTCGGGCGACGGAGTCGAGACGTACATGCCGCGCTTCACATTCTTCGGCTACCGCTATATATCGATATCCGCAACGGACGACGTGGAGATCGAAAGCATTGCTTCCGTGCCCGTCACTTCCATCAAGAAAGAGATGGAACTCGGCCGTATCGAAACGGGCGTCGAAGATGTCAACAGGTTCATCTCCAACGTCTACTGGGGGCAGCTGTCGAACTACCTCTCCGTGCCGACCGACTGTCCGCAGCGCAATGAACGCCTCGGATGGAGCGCGGACACGCAGGTGTTCTGCGAGGCGGGCTCGTTCAACGCGGACACGGCGGGATTCTTCCGCAAGTACACGCGCGATCTGCGCGACAGCCGGTGCGCGGACGGCGGCTATCCGTCCGTCGCACCGACCGCCCAGTACGGCTGCGAAACGTTCTCGCCGGGGTGGGCCGATGCCGGAGTGATAGTGCCGTGGACCGTGTGGAAACAGTTCGGAGATACGGAGATATTGGCGGATAACTGGGACGCGATGTCGAAATTCGTACGCAAGCTTGACGAGACGAAATACGACTTCGAAGGGAAGCTCCATTACATATACGCCGACTGGCTGTCGTACGAAAAGTTCGAGACGTGCGGCAATTCCTTCGGCAGCTGGAAGAAATGGGGAAAAGATCCCGACGCCATGAACTACCGGCGCTTTCTCGCCGCCTGCTACTGGCTCTACGACGCGAGGCTGATGGTCGAGATGGGCGGCGCGCTCGGACGCCCGGCTGACGAAATCGCCTGGTTCGAGGGCAGCGCCGCGCGCGCGCTTTCCTACATCCGCGGAAAATTCCTCGAAGACGACGGACTGCTTCTCGCGCCGATGCGCGGTCTGCAGACCGCCTGCGCGTTCGCCCTCAAGTTCGGAATCGTCGAGGGAGAGGCGAAGGAGCGGACGAAAGCGATCCTGCTCAAGTCGATAAAAGACCACGGCGACTGTCTGCAGACCGGCTTCCTCGGCACTAACTTCCTGATGGACGTCCTCGCGCAGGAGGGCGAGTGCGAAACGGCGTACACGCTCCTGCTGCAGCACAAGAACCCAAGCTGGCTGTACTCGGTCGATCAAGGCGCGACGACCGTCTGGGAGCGCTGGAACAGCTACACCAAAGACAGCGGCTTCGGCCCGGTGGGAATGAACAGCTTCAACCACTACGCCTACGGAGCTGTTCTCGCTTGGATGTACAAAAACGCGGCGGGGATCGCCTCCGATACGAAGGCGCCGGGTTTCAAGAATATTATCATGGCGCCAAAGCCCGACCGCCGCCTCGGCTACGTGAAGGCTGAATACAAATCCCGCGCCGGACTCGTCAAAAGCGCCTGGCGCTACGATGGCGGCGAGTGGATATGGGAGTTCGAGATTCCGGAGGGCGCGACGGCCGATGTCACCGTCCCCGGCGCGAAGGCTCCGGCGCGGTATGCCGCAGGCGCGTACAAGATTGCCGTCAAAGACCGGCTTCCGCGCTGAAGCGATACGGTTTACGCCGTGAAGGTAGTCAACGTACTTCTGCTTGTCACGCCGTCCTCGCCCGGACGTTTCCGGGGAATATCCGCTTTCGCCAAGGCCCATAAATGGCATCTCACCGTTTCGGACCGCTTGACGCACGCCTTGGACGGCTGGACCGGGGACGGGGCGCTCGTCACGCTGCGAGACGATCCCGAGACGCTCCGTCAGGTGAAATCCCTGCGGGGCAAAGGCATACCGGTGGTCGATCTCAGCCTCACCCGCCCCGACATACACCTTCCGCGCGTGGCCGGGGACAACCCTGCGATAGGACGCCTCGCTGCGGATCATTTCAGATCGCGGCACTTCCGGAACACCGCCTGGTTCTCCACCGGCTGGGGACCGCAGCACGAAATGAGATGCGACGCGTTTTCGGCGGCGATGGAATCTCCGCCCCGGAAATGGGTTTGGGAGCTTGAGCCAAGCCGCACGAAATCAGACGACTGGAAATCTATTTCGCAGTGGCTGTCGAGACTTCTCGCCTCCGCGCCGAAACCTCTCGGCGTATTCACGTTCGACGACGCGGACGCCTCGCGCGTTGAATCCGTCGCCCTCGCTGCAGGGCTTTCCATACCGGGCGACATCGCCATTCTCGGCGCAGGTGACGACGAACCGCTGTGCGAAAGCCAGATTGTGGCGATATCGTCCGTACAGCACGATTTGACGCGGATCGGACGCGAGGGCGCGCAACTGCTCCACAATCTTATGCACGGCTCGCCCCCTCCCGCGCAGGCGGTGCTAGTCCCGCCGCGGGGCATATCAGAAAGGGCTTCTACCGACACCCTGGCCCTGTCCTCGGACATAGGACGCCGTGCAAGGGACGTCTACGCCGGCGAACTCGCCAATCCCCCGTCTACGGAAATGCTGGCGGCCAGACTGGGAGTTTCGCGAGCGACGCTCGACCGCGCGATTGAGGCCGATATCGGGCTTTCCCCGGCAAAGCTTCTTGCCCGTCTGCGCCTCTGCGAGGCAAAGCGTCTTCTGCGCTCCGGCGGCCTTTCGGTTTCGGAAATTGCCTACAAAACCGGCTACTGCAATCCGGCCTATTTCGTCAATACGTTCCGCAAGGAGACCGGTTCAACCCCGCGCGCGTGGCGCACGGAAGCGCTCGGTCTTCCCGGTTGTTGACGCGGCAAGATGCCGCATCTCCTTGGAAATGCCATTGGGCGTCTCGCCCGTCACTGGGGGAACGGGCGTCCCGCCCGTTACTGACTGGGGGAACGGGCGTCTCGCCCGTTATTGACTGGGATAGCCGCCGTCCCGGCGGCTGAAAACACCGCCGCCAAGATGGCGGCTTTCCCAATCAGTGACGGAGCGGGACGCTCCATCTCCTTGTCGGCGTTTCCAATCAGTGACGGAGCGGGACGCTCCATCTCCTTGTCGGCTGCTCCGGTTATGGTTACTCCCGAAGACATTGCGCGAGGGTATCGCGTAGAAAGCGTTGTGACGGATGAGACGCCTCTCGCAGCCATGCCGTCCAACGCCGTAGAGTATGCGAAGTGTCATTTGCGCGGCGGCTGCGAAACGTGTGTAATTGTGGAATTGCGGAATTATGCATATCCAAACCAGGAACCAGGAACCAGAAACTATGATCTAGAACGCCAGTCGCGCATTGACATGCCGAAATGGCGGCGGAAGAGATTTTGCAGGACGTTTGCGGCACAGCCGCAGCGCTGGGCGATGTCGGAGATGCGCATATCGGTTTTTGCGAGCAGGCGTTTGACATTTTCGAGGCGCGCGTCGATGAGCGCCGACTGTATCGTCATGCCCGTAACTTCCCTGAAGCGAAGGTCGGCGAGCCGCCACGAGACGTTCAGGTGCCGCACTACGTCCGCCACTGTTATTCCCGAGAGGACGTTCGCCGCAATGAACGCCAGGGCACGCTGCACCATCGCGCCGCCCGGCTGCAGACGGGCCGTGCTGCCTTTCTCTTCCACGCCCTGCGCGCCGAAAGCGATTTCTCTGTACTGCAGCTTCCTGCTTGAGAGCATCATCGCTTGAAGCTCCCTTGCCGCGCGGTAGCCTTCCTCCTCGAAGCGGGGCACGACGCTCGAAAGAGGCGGCGTCGTGTGCTCGCAGACGAGAGGGTCGTTCCCTATACCGAGCACTGCGACATCGTCCGGCACGTTCAGTTTCGCCGCGCGGCACGCCTCGAGCAGCGTCCGCGCAATGTCGTCGTATGCGGCAAGAACGCCGGCGGGGCGGGGCAGTCCCGCAAGCCATGCGGCGACCTCGCCTGTCCCGCGTTTGTCGGCGCGGTCGAGAACTTCGACCTTCATGCCGTGCGCCGACATTCCGGAGACAAAACTCTCGCCGCGCATCCTGTTCCACGGACGGATGTTGTCCGCCTCTGCATACCCGTAGCCTTTATACTTCCCCTGTGTGCGAAAATGCCGCACCGCCGCAACGCCGAGCGCGGCATCGTCGTCGAAAACGAATACGCATTTCGGGAAACTCCGCTCAAGGGCTTTGTCCGGGTAGTCGATGAACACCGTCGGGATTCCCAGATTTTCATGGATTTTTCTAATTCCCGCGCTTTCGGGGATGGCGACGAGAAATCCGTCGACGCCGCGCGCGGCGGCCTGTTTGATCCGCTCCGCCGTCATCGATTCCGTCGAACGGACGAGGTCAAGGTTCCAGTCGTGGCCTTCGGAAAGAAACCTGTACAGCCCCGAAATCTTGCGCCGCCCGGCCTCGGTCGAGAGGTCGATCGCGGCCATAACGCTGAATGTCTTGCGCTCTTGCAATTTCGCAGCAGGGGTTCTCTTCGTCTGAACAGAACCGTTTCCCCCTGTCTTTTTGCGAGCGGTGTTATTGCGCGTTTTATGATATTTTGGCATACCATGCAATATGGTAGCATATATTTGCACAAAGCGCAATAGCGGAAATGGGTTTACGCATTTGAAAACGATTGCGGCATAAAGCGGAAGAGTCTGCGTAGCGTGCGATACTTTGTGCACTTCGCGAACTTGGCGTGAGATATATTCGGGGTTTGCAATTACCTTCTGTAAGAATCCGAATAACCGCCACATGCCAAGATAGTGTGATTTTCTTGCCAAGATGATTGTATCTGAAATGAACAAAAATGATATAATATTGGCATGGAAAAACAACAGGAAATTTCAGAATCCGTGCGAAAGCGCGCACGCAGCTTCATCGACAACGAGAAGCAGTTCCAGCTCGGGTTTCTGCCGACCGAGCAGTCGAACCCTATTACCGCGACGCTCGAGGAAGACTTCAAGCGTTCGACGCTCGCGGGCGTGCAGTGCCTTCAGCGCGGCGACAGGCAGATTGCGATAACGATGCGCCACGTCTTCGCCTCCCCGGAGTTCAAGAGCCTCGTGGACTCAATGGTCTCCACCCTCACAACTCCCCCACTCCCTCACTCCTCCACTCCCAAACTTCCCCGGATAATCTTCTCCGGCTGCGGCGCGACGGGACGGCTTTCCATTCTCCTTGAATCGATGTGGCGCGACTTCTTCTACCGCCGCGCGGCGGAACTTACGCCGGAGGAACTGAAGCTCGCCGACCGTATCGCGTCCATAATGACAGGCGGCGACTTCGCGCTCATCCGCTCCGTCGAGTTCTTCGAGGACTACGCCGAAGGCGGGCGCCGTCAGGCCGCCGCGCTCAACGTCGGCGAAGGCGATACGTTCGTCGCGATAACCGAGGGCGGCGAAACGTCGTCGGTGCTTGGAACGCTCAAATACGCCGCCGAACACGGCGCGAAGTGCTTCCTTGTGTTCAACAACCCGGCGGACGTCCTCCGCAAGCACCTCGACCGCTGCCGCGAGGCGATCGACAATCCGAAGGTTACGGTAATCGACCTCTACTGCGGCTCCATGTCCGTCGCCGGCTCTACGCGCATGCAGGCGACGAGCAGCGAGCAGCTTCTCGGGAGCTGCGCCCTCGAAGCCGCGCTCTGCCGTGTCCTGCCGCGCTTCGCGAAGGAGACGTCCGATGATTACACCATCGCGTTCGAGAAACTTCTCGCCGGGCTTGAATCCCCCGAAGGACGCGACGGCCTCGTCAATGCGATAGAGCTTGAGAAGGGCGTCTATGAGGCGGGCGGACGCATCACGTATCTTGCGGACAAGTGCATGCTCGACCTCTTTACGGACAACACCGAGCGCGCACCGACGTTCATGATTCCGCCGCTCCGCTCAAGCCGCGAAAAGGGCTTTTCGCAGAGCTGGGCGTTCGTGAAGAATCCGCTTCACACGACCGAGGAATGCTGGTCCGAGATGATGCGCCGCCATCCGCGCTGCCTCGAGTTTACGAGCGACGACGCGCGTTCCCTCGGCATGCCGCAGTCGTTCATAGACAATCCGCCGCTCATCAAGTATTCCGACCTCCTCACCTACATGATCGGCAACGAGCCCGCGCCGGAGCGCATCGAGGGCTTCCCCCGCGCAGTGGCGGTGGTGCTGAACGTGCCTGGTGCGGACGCGGCGTTTGCTGATGCGGCGGCGAAGCTCGCGGCGGACTGGCCCGAACGTCAAGACTTTACGTTCGCGTTCCCGATTGCCGACTCCCCGCTCGAGATTTGGAAGCACCTCGCCGTGAAGCTTGCCTTCAACTGCCTCTCGACTGGCACGATGGCGGCGATGGGGCGCATCGCGGGCAACTGGATGAGCTGGGTGTCGATGTCGAACAAGAAGCTGATCGACCGCTGCATCAGGCTCCTCGTCGAGCTTGGCCGCATCGACTACGAAGAAGCCGCGCAGCGCATCTTCGCGGCGGAGGAGTGGATCGCGTCGCAAGACTGGTCGAAGGGCGAAGAGCCATCCCCTGTCCAGGTCGCGCTGAAGCAGCTACGCAGTGGCGAGGCGAAATAAGAGGTTTTTGAAAAGAAAGGAACAATAAAATGAACAAGATAAAGCAGATGATGGTTGCAGTGGTCGCTTCGGCGATTGCGGTTTTGACCAATGCGGTCTTTGCCGCATCGCTCGACCTTGGCGGCGTCGCCAAAACCGTGACGGACGTGTCGGAACTTGCCGCGTACGACGGCATCACTAACTCATCCGGCGGAGACCCCGTGACGCTGACGTTCGACGTCGCGACCGACATGGCTTACGCCGGGACGATTTCCGGCAACATCAAGGTCGTGAAGGAAGGCGCGGGGATGCTGACGCTGTCGGCAGACAACTCGTACACCGGCGGCACGCAGATAAATGAAGGAAAACTGGCGGGAACGAGCAACAATCCGTTCGGCAACGACCATGCGAACAACCCTATCTACGTCAATACAGACCTCACTGACGGACGTTCCACCACAACCGACACTTCAACCGCCGTTGTTTTCGCAAAGGCCGGGACAAGCGCTAGCGCACCGCAGACCTACGGCTACCCAATCACCTGCTCCGCCTGGTCGAACCATGGCGCGAGGCCTGGCGGCACCGGTACAGGTTCCGGCACACTATACAACATCGCTTTGGCTGGAGACTTCATAAAGCTCTCGGGCGACATTACCGGCGGCGACATCTCGATACGCTGCGGGACTATCGGTGCCGACTGGAACGTAAACCCCGCCATCAAGAAAAGCCCGGCGTTTTCTGGCAATATCACTGCGCTTGGCGGAAGTCTGGCGCTTTCGTCCCGCTCCCAAATTTTTGCGCTGTCGGGCGTCGTCAAGGTTGGCGCGGTCTATCAGCCGATTGCTTCAGATTATCCTACGCCCGCAACGCTCTCGAATGCCGGCAACGAAATCGGGTGGTACGACTGCGGACGCTACAATAGCGGAGGCAAGGTCACGATTTCCGCCGCAGGAGCGATCAGCGGCGCCGTTCTCATTTCGACAACGGCCAACTTTGCCAAGACGGGGAACAACACATCCCAATCCTTTAAGCTTGGCAACTACGACCATACGATCAACTATCCTACGATCGACTATTTCACACCCCGTTCGCCGTCCGACTCGGTCGGCATGGCGAACGACTTCCATAACATATCATGCGACAAGACGCTGACGATGGCGGCTACTGCGACCGCGACGAACGATTGGTGCTTCAGCTACGACAAACTCGCTAACGCGAGCACTGCTTCGCTTGTGTGGGATCCGCAGGGGGACTTCTGGCTGTACAATGTTTCGCGCGCTCATCTCATCGGCGGCACGATTACAGTCAACCGCGGCGGATTTGCGATGGACGAGTACTGCTCGTTCTCCAACGTGACGGCAATCACGGTCGGTGCAGGCGCAGTATTCTCCAATGATACTTCCGTCGCCGAGTCGCTTAAGTCGTTGACTGCCTTGACGCTTGGCGCTGGCGCGAAGGCGTATTTGCCTGCCGATGCTCTCACGGCGGGAGCCGTCACGCTTTCGATCGCGTCTGACGCGGAGGTCGTGTTCCCGGAGGGATCGGAGTCGGTGACATTCTCTGACATTGTGATCGGCGGCAAGTACCTTGCGGCGGGATCGTATTCGGCGTCCGGCGAATGGGCGCGCGTCATTCCGCAGATAAAGAACGTGGCGACGGTTGTCAACAACAAGACTGCCGGCAATGTCGAGACGGAGGAGGCAACATGGGATGCGGGCGGTGCCGATACGCTTCTGCACACAAAGGAGAACTGGGCCGACAATACGACGCCCGACTTCTCGGCTCTGCCGGTTGAAGTCGCGTTCTCCGCTGGATCGCGTGCGACGGCGGATGCAAAGACTCTCATCGGTTCGATCACGCTTGACGCGCCTGGCGACTTCACTCTCGACGCATCGGGCGACGGCGCAATCAGGCTCTCCGGCGGCATCACGGCTGCGGACGACGAATCGACTGCGCATGAGTACCTCGTTACGGCACCGCTCATGCTTGACGCGGGGCAGTGCTGGACCTTCGGCACGAATGCGAACGTCACGCTCGCCGGACCGGTCTCGACGCCTGAAAACACGCCGATCACGACTGAGGTTTCCTCCTACGAGACTCTTCGTTTCATCGGCACGGGCGAGACTGGCTACACCGGCACATGGTCGTTCCCGAACATGCGGTATCCGGCAGAAAGCTCATCCTATTACGGGACATGCATACTTGCGTCCGGCTTGAATCCCTTCGGAGGGGAAGGTGCGGTCGTTTCAATCGCCGGCGGACTGCAAAACGGAAAAAAGCTCAATAGCGGAGCATTGATTTATAATGGAAATCAGAACGCTTTGATTCTCTCGAATGCGACGGTGGCGGCGACACTGGCGTTCCCTTATTCCACCAGGGAAGATCGCTATGGCGTATGGCTATATGCTGCGCCAAGCTCAACGAACGTCGTTTCGGGCGCGGTCACGAACGCCACGAGAATCATCATTGGAGAAAATGCGCAGCTTACATTCAACGGTCCAGTGTCTATTCATGCGAACGACATGAGCACCGACCAATCGCTGTGCTTTCAGTTTAGCTACGAGGGCGGCACAGAGGCAACCAAGACATCCGTTGTGAGATTCAACGGGTGTGTGACATTCCCGACAGGTTCAAAGAAGGAATCTGACATGGCGCAGATGTCGTATGCTACATACTGCTTCAATGCACCGTCCAACGTGGTGGACCGTGTCGGTGGCGGCAATTATTTCACGATCGAGACCGGTGCGGACTATGCCTTTGCGGAAGGGCGGACGGCAGTCCTGTTCCGCTATAACGGGCCGAGCTATCTCAAACTCAACGGTCACTCCCAGCACATCGGTTCAATCAACAGCGGACATGCAAATACGGAAATCTCCTCGACTGCACCTGCGACCCTTCGCGTCAACCAGACGAACGACGTTGTGTATGCAGGATTTGTCTCCTCGAACATCGTGTTTGTGAAGGAAGGCGCCGCGCAGCTCGGCTTCTCGAAGGCCGACGCCCTTAAGGGGGCGGTAAGAGTTGTCGCGGGGACGCTTGCGCCTGAAGCGGGCGCGCTCGCGACCTCCGCCCAGCTCGCGTTCGAGGGCGGCACGCTGTCGCTCCCGGCGGGAGAGACGGTCATCCATCGCGTCGATTACCTCGAAGACGGCGAGCTCAAGTCGCTTCCAAAGGGAACCTACAGCGCGGGCGACGGATCGAAGATCGGCTCGCATCTGACCGGCAGCGGCACCTTGCGCGTAAGGACGAGCGACGTCGTGAGCAGTGGTCTCTTGATTTTCGTGAGGTGAGACGATAGTGCGGGAGGGCGCGTGTCCTCACGCGCCGCGGCGGCTGGGGACGGCCGCCCTCCCGTTGGGGTCATCGCGCCCTACCGGGTCTGCCGCCAACTGCTTGACGGCAAGTTGAAAGGTTGAAAGGTTGAAAAGTTGAAAGTAATGAAAAAATTTCTTATATGCGTGGTGGCGATTGCGTCGCTTTTCGCCGCAGATGCCTGCACGGGCGTCTATGTCGGCCGTGCCGCGAGCGAGGATGGCACGACGATGATCTGCCGCACCGTTGACGACTGGTCGATGGCGTTCTGGCACTTCGGGACGGTCGTCCCGCACAAGGTGAGTGATCCGGCAATTGTCTATCGCGGCTACCATGGCTTCGAGCGTGCTTGGCCAAAAGAGACGTATCGCTACGTCTGTACGCCGAGAGCCAGGCAATTCAGATCTGGCCGTTTCGCGTCGCTCGCGATGAACGAAAAAGGCGTTGCCATCACCGGAACGGTCACGGCATGGCCGAAGCATTCCCTCATCAACGGCGACCCGTTCGTGAAGACAGGCGCGACCGAGGAATCCGTCCCCGAATACCTGATTGCCTGTTCGGCAAGTGCAAGGGAGGCCGTGGACAACCTCACGGCGATCATGCGCGAAAACGGCAACGCCGAGGGGAACATCTACATGTTCGCCGACCAGCGGGAGGCGTGGTATGTAGAGACATATTCCGGGCACGAGTGGTGCGCCGTGCGGATGCCCGAAGACCGCATGGCAGCATTCGGAAACGAGTACATGCTCGGCGAGATCGACCCCAAAGCGGACGGCGTACTCGTCTCGCCGGGGCTGTATGCGCTCATCGAGCGGACCGGCAGCGCGGTTAAGGGGACGGGCGGACGCATACACCTCGCGGCATCGTGCGGTGCCAGGCTCATCGATTTCTCAAACATGCGCACATGGTGGGGACGGCGCTTTTTCGCTCCGGGTTCCGTCGGGGAATACTCCACCGATGTCCGGCACGAGGCATTCTTCAGGCCGTCGAAAAAGGTATCCAAGGCCGATGTGTTCGCCTTCTTCCGTTCTCGCTACGAGGGGACGGACCTGTGCCCCGAGACGAGCCATCTCGACTACATCAAGTTCGTTGGCACGGAGAATCAGGAGAACGAACATGTTCTCTCGGTCAGAAGCGACGTGCCCGCCGAGTTCGCGGTGACGAGCTGGACGGCGTTCGGGCCGGCCGACCATTCCGTGTTCTTCCCGATTCCGTCGGCTCTCGACCGTTTCGAGCCGGAGTTCGGGACGGACAGCCCCGACGGGGCGGAGTGGGGCGCCAAGAACGAGTTCTCGGCGGCGAACGCGATCCGGCGGCTCGCAACGCTTGCACGAATCGACAGGGAGCGCTATGGTAATGGCGTCCGCGCCTATTGGAGGGAACTTGAAACGCGCTACCTGCGAGAGTGGCCGGAAGTCCAGGCCAAGGCCTTCGCAGCCGGCGACCGCCTGAAGACCGCGGCGATCCTTTCGGACTATTCTCGCTCCTGCCAGCGGGAGGTGGACAAGGCGGCGAAGGGACTTTTCGGCGACCTTGTCCAATATATGGTCACCGACATTCGCACGGTTCGATGGCATCCTTCCGCCGACGGCTACGGCATTGAGCCGATTCCCGTGAATCCCCCGTTCCGTCCGGTGCATTGCGATCGGTAAGCTTGACCATTCAGGGGTTGTAAAGAAAGAAATGACATGACGAGAAAGATACGACAGATGAATGCTGCGTTGGTTGTGGCGGCGGTCGTTGCCGGCGTTGCGGCTAATGCGGAAGTGGTGTCGTTCAAGGACGCCGCGAAGATCAAGAGCTGGGATGCGTGGGACGACCACAAGAAGCCCGAGCCGCCGAAGGAAAAAACCTGTGTCACTTGGAAGAAACTCAACGAACTTGACGTGGGTCTCAAGGAGATCGGACGACTTGCCGTCCGGGATGCGAAGGACATAAAGTCGTCTAAGTGGTCCGTTGGCTGCGAGACAATGGACCGCGACTACTCCGACTGGAACGTATACAAGCACCTGCTCGCACCGCTCGGTGTCAAGCACGGACGGCTTTTCTCCGGCTGGGCGAAGACCGAGCAGGAGAAGGGCAAGTACGATTTCACTTGGCTCGATCCGCAGGTTAGGGAAATGGCGGCGATGGGCGTGAAGCCGTGGATATGCCTTTCCTACGGGAACCCTGTGTGGGGTAGCGACTTCCGCCTCGGCATGCGCGTCAAGCAGGTGACGGACAGCCCCGAGGCGTTCGAGGCGTGGCTCCGCTACTGCACTGCGTGCGTCGAACGCTATAAGGATGTTGTGGATGAATGGGAGATATGGAACGAACCGTTCGGGCAGGGACAAGAATACGCGGAACTGTTCTACCGCACGGCGAAGGCGGTTCGCGCAGTGCAGCCGGAGGCCAGGATTTTCTGCACGGCGATTACGTTCCCCACGGACTACGAATGCGTTCTCGAAAAGCTGAAGAAGGAGAATGCCCTCGGCTTGGGATCCTACTTCATCTACCATCCCTACCACCAGAACCCTGACAGCTCGTATGCGCGGATGGCCGAGCCGCTTCGCAGACTGGTGAAGTCGTATTCGGATACGTTCGACATCATGCAGGGCGAGGTTGGCTGCCCCGCGCAGCTGGAGTTCGCGCATGCGATGAACCAGATAGAGTGGACGGAATATTCGCAGGCCAAGTGGAACCTCCGCCGCACGATAGGCGATGCGGTGCGGTCGATACCATGCAACGTGTTCACGATGATCGACCTTCAGTACACGTTCATGCTCCAGAGCTTCGGACTCGTCCGCTCCAATACGCTCAAGGAATTTGTTTACCGCCGTCCAAGCTATTTCGCCATGCAGAACGTCTTCAGTTACATCGACGACGAAGTGCGTCCGGTTGGCGTCTGCACCAATGTTCCGTTCATAGTCGAGAGCCGCTTTGACCCGCGCGATACTGCCGCGCGGATGCTTACGGAGGCGAAGTTCTCGAGGCACGGGCAAAATGTCGTGTTCTTATGGTATTCGGACAGCCGTCCTTCGGACATGCTCGGTTTCGACCGCATAACGCTCAAGTTCGCCGCGAACTTGGAGAGCCCCGTCTGGGTGGACATGATAACCGGGCGGGTATTCGAAATTCCCGCCGAGAGCGTAGAAAGGAAGGATGGAGCAATGGTTCTGAAGAACCTGCCAATATGGGATTCGCCAGTCATGGTTGCCGACATCGCAAGCGTCCCGATGCGAGAGGATAGAAGGGCTGGAAATTAAGGAGCTTATCAATAAGATGACAATGAAAGGAGCGTGGCATTGATGAGAACGATGTGCGGAACAATTCTGGCGGCAGCGGTCGCGATTGCGTCCAACGCGGCTCTTGCGGGCGGAACCGTGTTCGAGAACTGGTCCGAAACGACGGCGGGCGTGAACATGTCCGAGGACGGAGGCAGGGGGTGGGTCCACGCCCTTGCTGAAAACGGACAGAAGAAGGGCCGGTTCCTTGCCACGATCGGTGCGAAACTAACCGATCTTTCAAAAATAAAAACTGGCTTTAGCGAAGGGCGTCTTGTCGTTGACACGACAGAATGCGACTTCTCCCAGTCCGGATCTTTCGTCCAGATTCTGTTCGCGATGCCGCTCGCGGACATGCCGTCCGGGTCGAAGGTCGATTTCATCGCGGAGATGAAGGCTACGCCCGGCAGTCGCTGGAAAATCGGCCACAGCGGGCATTTCACTGACGATGCCGCTCCGGTGGACAAAAGCAAGGGCACGAAGCGTCACCACTACTGGAACAATACGCAGGTCATGGCCGAAGACGGGTCGGTGCGGCCATACGTCTATTCGCGCGCGATACCGCCTGGGTTAAAAGGCATTTCGTTCGACATCCGCCTCGAGTCGCCGGGCGTGTACGAGTTCGGCAAACTGTCGTGGGGAGTCTCGAAGGATGCCAGTCCGCAGATCGATCCCAAGCGGAACCTTCTCATCAACGGCGGCGCGGAGCGCGGCTGGTACGGCACGGCGATGGCGAACACGATCTGCTATTCCGAGACGGGGCGGTTCCTCGGACAGGACGGACACTGGTTCACGACCTCCACCGAGCCCGCGATAGACGCCGAAGAAAAACATTCAGGGCGTGCGTCGTTCCGGTTCCATGTCGACCATGATCGCGAGTCTATTCCCGCGTGGGGACCCTACAACATGGAGTTCAACGCCATTCCAGTCGTTCCGGGCAAGCCGCTGGCATTCACGTGTTGGGCGAAGGCGGACCGCGACGGACGCCGCCTGAGCCTGCGCCTAAGGGCGGAGGGCGGCGGATCGTACACCGCAACTTTGAAACTTACCACGGAATGGAAGCGATACAAGCTTTTCGTCAAAAGAGCAGGGGATCAGCAGAACGGGAGCTGGGGCGACCTTAGCGCGAATGCCTACGGGCTTTACGTGCCGCGTCTCGACTTCATCTCGCCCGGCACGTTCTGGGTGGACGACTGCGGCATTTTCCAGGCGGAGGACGGCGACTACGAACTCGAGCCGATCTGCGCGAGCGGCGTCATAAACAAGAAGTCGGCGGTTTACTGCACGGGAGAGAAAATCGAGGCGCGGATCAAGGTCGCCGATGGGAGAGCCTCCATCTTGGCGGCGGAATCCAGCGGCGCCGGGACGGCGGCTTTCCCAGTCGCCCGCGCGACGGTTTCGTCCAGGGCGCTGAACTATCGGGGCGAGACGGTCGCGACGACGGCGGAGCGCATCGTGTCTCTGAAAAACGGCGCGGCGGAATTCAGCGAAGAGTTGAAGCTGCCTGCCGCGTTCCGCGGGCCAGTCCAGTGGCTTTTCACGGTCAAGGCCGACGGCGGCGTGTCGCAGCAGGTAGGCTTCAATCTTGGCGTCATCGACGGACGAAAGCCCCTCCTGAAGCGGTTCGGCTACAACATCTACTATGACGGAAACATCCCGCGCCTCATTGAACTCTTCAAGGACTTCCGCATCGGCTCGGTGCGGATCTGGGACGACAACCTGCGCACCGACCGCCACATAGAGGAAATCAAAAGGTTCCACGAGGCAGGAATAGACGTCCTCTACTGCTTTGCGAACGCCGGAGTTCTTCCTTTCGGCAAGCGCCATCTCGTGGTGAAGGATCCAGCGGAGTGGCAGGACCACATTGCGTACGTCGTCACGAACGCCCTTGGGAAGGTCTATGCCTACGAGATACTAAATGAGCCGAACGCGCGTTCGGGTATGGGAAAAAATCCTGATCCGGAGAAATACGATCTCATCACGACCGAGACCGACGCCTGGTGCATCAAGGTCGCGTCGGAGGCGATACGCAAATACGACAAGAAGGCGCTTGTCGCCGGCCCCACCACCTGCCACACCGACCTCGGATGGACTCTGGACGTCCTGTCGCGCGGCGCGGCGAAGCATCTCGACATAATTACAGAGCATCCCTATTTCAGCCTGGCCGAAGTGCCGGACTATGCAAAGCAGGTGGGTACGCTCATAAGGGAGGGGTCCCGCATCAAGGGAAGCCCAATGCGGTCATGGGCGACGGAGCGCGGCAAGACCACGCCGTCGAACCCAGAGAACGGCTGCATATATCCGAAGGACGTGGAGAGCGCGGCAAAGAACGTCCGCACGATGATCATCAGCTTCGCGGGCGGCAGCGAGCGCTTCTTCGACTTCCAGCTCTGTACCTTCAACTGCATGTTTCAGTTCACGAGCAACCACAACGGCAACCCGGACAACGACTATACGGCCCGTCCATGCTGCCTGCCGTATGCCGAGCGCGCACTGATGGATCTTATCGAGGATGCGCCATGCGTGAAGGAGCTGAACGCCGGCGTCGCCTGCCGCGCATACGTCTTCGACCGGGGCGACAGGCGTGTCGTGGCGATATGGAAGTTCATGGGAGAGCCGAGGACGGTGAAGCTCCCGCGCCGGGCGCTAGTGTACGACTTCATGGGCACGCCCTCGCGCAGGGAGGAACTCGTTCTCGACATCTTTCCGCAGTACATGGTCACGAAGGCTCCTGTCGAAAAGATCGAGGGCGTGTTCGCGAAGCTCGACTTCGGCGCGGACGCCGTAGCCGTCGAGGAGAAGCGCGAACAGCTGAAGGTTCCGTTCTTCGAGAAGAACGTCGATTGGTCGAGGGCGGCCGTTGTGCGCGGGAAGAAGGCTGACGCGGGGGCGGCCAGGAACAATACTATGCCCGTGAACGAACCGAAAGACGGCGATGCGCTGGAGGTGCGCCTCGCGTGGAACAGGTCGGGTCTGATGATGCGCGTCGCCGTGGAGAAGGATGGCTTCAACCCCGTTGCCGACAGGGTGATGAACACATGGCAGGGCGACGGACTCCAGATCGCGTTTGACACGATGAAGAACGCGCAGAAGCTCGCGCACGGCTACGATGACGAGGACTTCGAGTACGACCTTGCGATGTTCAAGGGGAAGCCCACGGTGTTCCGCCGCAAGGCGTCGCTCGCATACCATGATTCTCTCACCAAGCCGCTTGGCGTGGTGGAGGATGTCGCGCTCGACATCGCGCACGAGGGACGCAAGACGATCTACACGATAAAGTTCTCGCCGCAGGCCGTTTCGCCGTTCCGCCTCAATGCGGGCGAGTCGATGCGCTTCGCGGTGCTTGCGAACCTGAATGACGGCAAGACGCGCTACGGCGCGCTCGAGACCGCGCCGGGAATACTAGTAAATGGCAAGTGGCCCTACGGCTTCCAGGAACTGGTACTTGTTGAAACTCCGTAAACTTTGTTTCTAGTTGAAAAGTTGAAAGGTTGAAAAGTTGAAAGGTTGAAAGGTGAAAGGTTGAAGGGTCAAATGAATACAACACGGGAAACGATGGGTGTCCTGCTTACTGCGGCGCTCGCGCTTGCGTCTGCCGCCGGCGATGCGGGCGATCTGGTAGGGCGGGCGCACCGCGCACGCCGCACTGCGACCGTGACGGTCGTGGACCGGCAGACGGCCGAGTCGCCGGACACGGTCGAGACGCCTGTTGCAGGCCGTGCGCCGAGCCTGCTGCCTGCGAGACGCAAGTTCAAGTTGGCGTGGTCGGATGAATTCGACGGGGACAGGCTCGATGAGTCGATATGGAGCTACCGCACCAACTTCTGGGGACGCCCGGCGCATTGGTTCGCGCATCCGTCCGACAACACAGTGGAGGTGAAGGACGGGCTTCTGCACATGAAGGTCGCGAAGCGTCCCGACGGACAGTTCGTCTCGCCGCAGCTCCAGACGGGCGAGATTCTCTGGGACTATCCCGACAACGGCACCACGAACAAGTTCTGGTGGATAGGGAAGCGCGAGCCGGCGAAGTTCCAGCACCGTTACGGGTACTGGGAGTGCCGGTGCAGGCTACAGCGCAAGCCCGGCTGGTGGAGCGCGTTCTGGATGCAGAGCGAGAACATCGGCACTACGCTCGACCCAGCGGACTCCGGGGCGGAGATCGACATGCTGGAGTCGTTCAAGCCCGGCATCGTCGCGCCGCACAATGTCTTCGCCTGCGGCTACGGAGCGGACGAGAAACGAATTCAGGTCGGCGGCGACTGGGATGAGCAGCTGCCCAACTGGGAAGGATGGCATTACTTCGGCGTTTTGTGGAACAAGGACGGCTACGTGTTCTACGTCGATGGCAAGGTGGACGGACGCGTCGCCGAGTTGATCTCCCACCGTCCGCACTTCATGTACCTCACGACTGAATGCAGGAACTACCGTGTCAGACGCATGACCGGCAAGGCGGACCCGAACCTCGATGACGCAGTCGCGGCGGGCGACGAGTTCATCGTCGATCACGTGCGCGTATGGGACGAGGTGGAATAGCGGATGCCGGTTGAAAAGCTGAAAGGTTGAAAAGTTGAAAACGCTTAAGGTTATGAGCGAGGCGCAGTTTCTGGCGGGCGAGGATGCCCGCGGCGTCCTCGTCATGCTGGAGCCGGAGACCGAGTTGAGCGCGGAACACCTGGATGCGCTTTTAGCGCGCGGCGCCGCCGGCTTTGTGAGCGACTATACTGCGGAACGGTTTGAGAAGCCGGACGAGAGCCCCGCGCTGGATTACGACCGCGCGCGCTTTGCGTCGCTTCTGGCGATTGCGGTTCCTCCCCGGCAGGGTGTGCGGCTGAGAACGCTGGCCGGCACGGGATTTCTCAAGGTGACCGTTGACGGGCGGAAGATCGTCGAGACCGTCATGCCGGAGCCTAAGGCGCGGCGCGACCGCAGCCGCGATCCGGAGATCGGCAGGACCGCGATTCTGGAGGCGCTTGCAGATGTCGGCGTCAAGAAGGGCGACACGCTGCTCGTGCATTCGTCGCTGTCGGCATGCGGACACATTGTCGGCGGCGCGAAGACTATCATCGAAGCGATCATCGAGACGATTGGGCCGGACGGCAATTTCTTCGTGCCGACGTTCCAGCGCTCGGAATGCTACCTGAACGGCATCAACAAGCGCTGGGACCACAGGCCGAGCGACCGCCGCGACAGGGCGAGCGAGGCCGTCCGCTGGGTAGGTGCTCTTCCGCTCGAGTTCATGCGCCTGTTTCCCGATTCGCCGCGCGGCTTGCACATCTCGCATTCATGGGCGGGGTGGGGACCGCGCGCGGCCGAGGTGCTGTCGCATCAGGCCGAGGACGAGCCGCCGTTCTCCGACAGCTCGTGTCCGATGATCGTCAAGGACATGGGCGGCAGGATACTCCTCTTCGGGAGCCCCGTCGGGCACATGTCGTTCGTCCACTGCTTCGAGACGCACTTCGACCTGCCGGGGCTCGGGCCTTCCTACTACGACGTGAGACTCGCGGACGGCACGATCACGTGGAAGTTCGTGCCGAAGGGTCTGCCAGGTCCGCGCGAGTTCTATTCGAAGGACGAGAACGCGCGGTTCTTCCGCGAGGCTGTCGCGCGCGGACTGGAGATTCGCCGCACTACGCTTGGCGTCGGAGAGTTGAAGCTCATCGACTGCCGCCAGTTCTGGGAGATCGGGTCTGCGCTTGTCGCGGAGGATCCGCGAATCATAATAGGGGACATTCGGCGCGATGGGGTCATCGCGCCCTACCAATCACTAACCACTAGCCACTAACCACTAAACACTAACCACCAATCACTAACCACTAAACACTAAACAATGAATGCGACAAGAATAACGATGGGTTTGTTGCTTACTGCGGCGCTCGCGCTTGCGATCCCTGCCTTTGCAACCGATGTGACGGTGCGGCCGAAGGCGACGGACGAGGCTTGGTTCGGCGCGCCGATCCCGGCTTCGGGCTACGATTCCAGTATTCCCGACTGCGGCATGACGGCGGCGCGTATCTTCGACGCGCCGATTGAGGGGTTGAAGAGGATTGGTACGCTCGTGGTTCCGAAGTCTGCGGACCTTCCCGAAACGTCAAACGCCTCCATAGGCTTTGAGTGCCTCGACAGGGGGCTTTTCGACCCTGATCGCTGCTACGACACGCTGGCTGCGGCGGGGATCAAGTGGGCGCGTGTCCAGACGATGTGGTGCCGCTGCGAAAAGCAGAAGGGCGTGTACGACTTCACCGTCCTTGACGGCGTGGTGGACAACCTGACACGTCGCGGCGTCCGTCCCTGGTTCTGCGTCACCTTCGGCAACACGCTCTACATGACGAACTGCTTCACTGGCGCGGCGGTGGGGTGCGTACCGACGCTCTACGGCGACGAATGCCGCGCCGCGTGGTGCGCCTACGTGCGTGAGCTGGCGAAACGCTACAAGGGGAAAGTTTCGCATTGGGAAATCTGGAACGAGCCGAACAATGCCGGGTTCTGGCGGCCCTCAAGCCCGAACGCCGCCGAATACCTTGAGCTTGTGAAGCTCACCGGCGGCGTCGTTCGCGAGGTGATTCCGGACGCGAAAGTCGGAGGTACCACGGCGGCCGGCGCGCTTGGGGAGTTTGAGTCTGATTTCTTCGAACTGGGCGGCGCGGCGGCAATCGACTTCTGGTGCAACCACGCCTACGCATGCGAACCCGAGCGACTGCGCTGGAATCATCCCATCGCCTTTGGCGAGACGAGCGACTACGTCGTCGCGCTGAAGAACATGCGCAAGTTCATTGACGGACACGGCGGAAGGCACGTCGAGATCTGGCAGGGCGAGTCGGGATTTCCCAGCTGGTTCCCCGCAGGGCACTGGCTCTTCAAGCCAGATGGCGTCTGCAAGGAGGGATGGCAGAGTCAGGCGAACCAGGCCAAGTGGCTTCTCCGTCGCTTCGTGACCGACCGCCGCGCCGGCATCGTGCGCAGCTCGTTCTTCCAGATGGCGGACATTTCGCGGCAATATTCCGTGGCGACGGTCACAAGACCCCATCCAGCCGAACACGGCATAGTGAACGGCTGGACATACGAGCCGAAGATGTCATGTCGCGCATTCGGCAACTACAACGCACTTCTGGCTACGGCGATATACGACGATTCCGTGAACGTGTCGCTGACGCCCGTGTCCGACGGCGGGGCTCCCACGGTGGCGGCGGCGTTCCGCACGGCGAATGGCTCGCCGCTCTTCCTCTACTACACGGCATTCGACTTCTCCGGCAACTACACGGGCACGTGCTACACGGCACGATGCGACGCGAAGCTCGCGGTACCGGCGGCGCTCGCGCCGAAAGACCCGGTTCTCGTCGACATGCTGCGAGGGGGCGTATATTCCGTTTCGACTTGCGCGGCGGTCGCCGACGGTTTTGCCACCTTCTCCGGACTTCCGCTCGTCGACTATCCGCTTGTACTGATGGACCGGGCGAATTGGCGGCGATTGTCAAGCTCGTCGAGCGATAACGCTCGTATGGCCGTAGTCGAGCCAACGGCGACGGGCGAGGCCTTGATAAACCCCGACATGGGCTTTGTGTACTACCACTACTCCAACCGCCTGTGGGCGTATGGAATCAATACGGCAAACGGCGACACGCTCGACTGGTTCCCGGGCTGCTCCACAATCTACTACCGCCTCCTCTGGAACGACCTCGAGCCGGAGGAGGGCGAATACCGCTGGGACATCATCGACTCCACGGCGCAGAACTGGATTGCAAAGGGGAAGAAGATCGCAATCCGCGTGATCTGCTGCAACCAGACGGAGACCGCCGTTCCGCAGTACGTGCGCGACGCCGGCGCAAAGGGCGACTGGTTCCAGTACATCGACAGGGTGACGAACGCCCCGTTGCCGCCGCGCTGGTGCCCGAACTACGACGACCCCGTGTTTCTCGCGAAGCACGAGAAGTTCCTCAAGGCGATGGCGCGCTGCTACGACGGCAATCCCGCCGTTGCCTTCATCGACGTAGGTAGCTACGGGCTGTACGGCGAGGGACATCACAACGCGACGCACTACGAGAAACTGCGCGAGGAGAATCCCGCTGAATTCGAGCGTCTTGCGAAGATACACCTCGATCTGTACAAACGCTGCTTCCCGAATACGTACCTTGTCGTATCGGACGATCTGGGAGGCGGCGGCTGGCTTGAGGAGGCGCCAGGGAAGAGGATTCCCGACCATCCGCTTTTCCAGTATTGCCGCTCGCTTGGCATCGGCCTGCGCGACGACTCCATCATGTGCTCTGAGGCTCCGAATCTGTGGCTCAGCGACGGCTACGCCAGAATGTTCGCGCCGAAATGGCCAGTGGTGCTGGAGACGGGGCATATCCCGTCGATCTTGCTCGAATCCGGCCGGTACAGCGACGAGAGCTATGTCGGATGTGTCGAGGCATATCAGGCCTCGTACATGTCAATCCACGATTTCCCGAAAGAGCATCTGCGCGATTTCCGCAAGGCGATAGACGAAATCAACCTGCGCCTCGGCTATCGGTTCGAGCTGCGCGAGGCGGATTTCCCGTCCGAGGTCAAGGCGGGGGAACGTTTCACAATCAAGTCGAAGTGGGTGAATACCGGCGTTGCGCCGCGCACGAAGGAGAACTTTCTTTCCTGGTCGCTCATCAATGACGATGACACGGTGGCGTGGACAGTCACCGACGACGGGTTCGACTTCCGCAGGCTCGAGCCGAAACTGAAGAGCATTGAGAAGCCGCAGAACGTCGAAACCGTCTGCCGGTTCGGTTTTACGAAGAAGATACCGCAGCCTGACCAGGTTGTCGGCTGGGCGCGCAAGGTCGGCCGCGAGTTTCCTGATGTCGTGACGATGCTCAAGCCTGGCGAATACACGCTCGCCGTCTCCGTCGGCTCGCGGATAGGAACGCCGGAGATCGCGCTTCCACTGGAAGGGCAGATCGGCGCGACTCGCCGCTACGCCGTCGGTAAGGTGAAAGTGGAGCGATAGGCGACGCCAAGAACTTATGGAGGTGTTGAAATCATGACAATGCTGATTCTTGCGGCTACGGCTGCGTTTTCGTTTGGTGATGTGAAGGTTGAGTGCAAGGACCCGGCCGATGGTTGGAGGGTGTCGCTCGTGCGCGAGGTCGCGCCAGACGGCGCGGAGATTGCAAAGTTCTCGCTCGACTCCGACGTGGCGAGGGTCCCGCCGAAGACATGGCTTTCACTCGACGTTCCGCAGGTGGGCATGCACAACGCATGGAGCGTGAACGGCCTCGAATGCGGCGTGCGCGCAAACTGGGAAGGGTGGTCCACGACCGAGGTCTCGCAGGGGTTGCCGGTGTTCGTGTACTTCGATGGTAACGACACGAGCCACTTCGCCGTTGCCGCCGAGGAGTGCATCCGCCACCTCCGCTACGGCGGCGGAGTCCGCGAGGAGGGCAGTATGCTCAACGTCCGCATCTGCTGGTTCGACGCGGCGGAGGAGCCGCTCAGACACTACGAGACGCGTGTGAGGTTCGACGCGAGTCCGAAGTACTTCGGCGACGCGGTGCGCGAGTCTGTCGCATGGGTGGAGAAGACGGCAGGATGCGTTCCGTGCAAGGCTCCCGAGTCGGCGTTCGATCCGCTCTACTCAAGCTGGTACTGCTTTCACCGCGATGTCCATGCAGCCGATCTCGAGGCGGAGCTTGCCATTGCCGCGAAGCTCGGCATGAAGACGTTCATTGTCGACGATGGCTGGCAGTATGAGGAGGGCGCACCGGTCGGATATCCCTACTGCGGGGACTGGCGTCTCGCCAAGGGCCGGTTTCCCGACATGGCCGCGCACGTCAAGCGTGTGCAGGATATGGGAATCAAGTACATGATGTGGTATTCCGTGCCATTCATCGGATTCAAGAGCGAGAACTACGACCGTTTTAAGGGAAAGTACCTCTATGAACAGGGCTCACACGGCGCGGCCATTCTTGATCCGCGTTTTCCCGAGGTGCGCAAGTTTCTTGTCGACACCTACGTAAAGGCGCTGAAGGAATGGAACATAGACGGATTCAAGCTAGACTTCATCGACATGATGATCGACAAGGGGGAGGATCCTGCCGCGAAGGACAACTATGCAGGGCGGGACATGAAATCGGTGCCACTCGCCGTTGATCGGCTGATGTCCGAGATAAGCGAGGCGCTGACGGCCGTCAAGCCGGATGTCCTTGTCGAATTCCGGCAGAAGTACGTGGGGCCTGCCATACGAAAGTGCGGCAACATGCTCCGCGTCAGGGACTGTCCCGGCAACATGAGCCGCAACCGCTTCTCGATGGCAAACCTCCGGCTCGTCTCCGGCAATGCAGCCGTCCATTCAGACATGCTGGAGTGGAACTTCAACGAGAGTCCCGATGTCGCCGCGCGCTACATCATCAATGCGATGTTCGGCGTCGTGCAGTATTCCGTCATGCTCCGAGACGCGCCAAAGGAACATCTCGACATGATCGCGAAGTGGATCAAATTCTCGCAGGACCACCGCGAGACGCTGCAGAACGGGAA
>DGHT01000047.1 GCA_002392765.1 Verrucomicrobia bacterium UBA3841
GACGGACGCGATGAAGCGCGTCCCTCCACCTCATTTGTAATTTCTGATGCCCCTGCGCAGTTCTCGCGTTTCCGGACTTTTTTTGATATAATTATTGCAATGACGGTGAAATCTTTCGACTGTATGTCAAACTCAAACCACATGTTGAAACAATGAATATCGAATTTTTCGACAAGGCGGCGGGATACCTGCCGGACGAATGTTTTTCAAGACCCGTGGATCTCGGAATCCTTCTGGGAAGCGGCTGGGGGGAGTCGCTGAAACTCGACAATGTCATCGTGCGCATCCCATACGCCGACATCCCCGGGCTTGGGGCGTCGACAGTGAAGGGACACGCGGGCGAATTCGTATTCTGCGAGCGCGCCGGCAAGCGTATCGCCGTATGGTGCGGGCGCAGGCATTTCTACGAAGGCGCCGGCTGGGAGCCTGTCGTGCTGCCGATCGAAATCCTCCGCAGGATGGGCGCGGCTTCCGTCCTGCTCACGAACGCATCGGGCGGGATCAACCCCGTTTTGCGTCCGGGCGATTTCGTCATAGTCCGCGACCACATCAACACTGCGGGTCTGAATCCTCTTACGGGGCCGCACCGCGATGAATGGGGCGAGCGCTTCCCCGACATGACGGAAGTCTACAACCGCCGTCTCGCAGAACTTCTCCACGCGAGCGCGAACAGGCTGTCGCTCAGGGCGATGGACGGGGTGTACGCTTACGCTCCGGGACCCTGCTACGAAACGCCGGCCGAGATCAACGCGTACAAGACGTGGGGCGCGGACGTAGTCGGCATGTCCACCGTTCCCGAGGCCGTGTTCGCGAACGCGTGCGGCATGAAAGTCGCGGGCCTTTCGCTCGTCGCGAATCTCGCGGCCGGAATCTCGCGCCGTCCGCTCGACCACGAAGAGGTCATCAGGGCGAGCAACGCGGCGAAGGCGTCCATGTCCGCGCTTCTCGACGATTTCATACAGAGACTTTGATGTTCGCGGACGAGATAGATTCATTCGAGCAGGCGCTGCGTTTCGAGCGCGAGATGGCGGAAAACACGGTCCTCGCGTACGGACGCGATCTTCGCGATTTCGCATCCTTCATGAAAGCGCACGGCATCGCGGAGGCCCGCGCGGCCAATGCGGAGTCGATCATGTCGTATCTCTCCGGCGAACATTCAAAAGGGCTTTCCCCGGCGACGCGCGCGCGGCGTCTGGTATCGGTGAAGGAGTTTTTCAGGCATCTGGCGGAAAGGCGCATGATACCCTCCGACCCGTCCGCCGCGATTTCCCCGCCCCGGAAGGCGAAACTCCTTCCGCGCATCCTCTCGGAGGAGGAAGTCGCTTCCATGATAGACGCGATAGAAGGGGATGCGCCGCGCGAGGTCCGCGACAGGGCGCTTCTCGAGACGATGTACGGCTGCGGACTGCGCGTCTCGGAGACTTGCGCGCTTTCCCTCGACGATTTCGACCAGGACGGAGAGCTCCTGCGCATCGTCGGCAAAGGTTCGAAGGAAAGGCTGGTCCCTCTCGGGACCAAGGCGGCCGCCGCCCTGTCGGAATACTGCGACCGGGCGCGTCCGGCCTTTTCGCGCGGAGACCCGGGCGAAAGGACGGTGTTTCTCACCCGGCTCGGACGTCCTTTCACGCGCCAGGGCGTGTTCAAGACGATAAAAGAGCGCGCCGAGGCCGCCGGAATCCGCCGCGATGTCGTCTCTCCGCACGTTTTGAGGCACTGTTTCGCGTCGCATCTTCTTCAGCGCGGCGCGGACATCCGTGCCATCCAGGAGATGCTCGGGCACGCCGATATTTCAACCACGCAGATATATACGCACGTCGATTCGGCGCGTTTTTCCTCGATTCACAGGAAATTCCATCCCCGCGCGTGACGGAAATTTGATATAATATATATCCATGTCCAAAAAAATCATAATTCTCGGCTGCACAGGCTCGATCGGAAGCAACGCCGCCGAAGTCGTCCGCGAGCATCGCGGCGAGTTCGACGTCGTCGCCGTTTCTGCGCTCCGTTCCAGGGAGCGCTGCGACGCTTTGGCGCGCGAATTCGGCGCGAAGGCGTATTGCGGGCCCGAAGGCGCTTTGCGCGCGGTCGAGGAGAATGACGCGGACGTCTGTCTTGTGGCGACCGTGGGCATGAGCGGACTTAAACCGACCGTCGCCGCGATAGAAAAGGGGATGGATATAGCCCTGGCGACAAAGGAAGTTCTCGTTATGGCCGGCGAGTATGTCATGGGCCTTGCCCGTGAAAAGGGAGTCAGGTTCCTTCCTGTCGACAGCGAACACAGCGCGATCTTCCAGTGCATGGCCGGCGCCGCGGCCGGCGAGGCGGAACGTCTCGTTCTTACCGCCTCCGGCGGTCCGTTCCTCGATTCGCCGGCGGATCTTTCGTCCGTGACCGTGCGGCAGGCTCTTGCGCATCCCAGGTGGAAGATGGGGCCGAAAGTTTCGATAGATTCGGCCACGATGATGAACAAAGGCTTCGAATCGATAGAGGCGAGCTGGCTTTTCGGAGTGCCGGCGGACGCGATCGACATCGTGATACATCCCGAGTCGATCGTGCACAGCCTCGTCACGTTCGTGGACGGGGCGACGCTTGCGCAGCTCTCGCCGCCGGACATGAAAGTGGCCATACAGTACGCCCTCACCGCGCCGCGCCGCCTGCCTTCCCCGCGCGCGAAGCTCGATCTTGCGGCGATAGGCGCTCTTACGTTCCGCAAACCCGATTACGCCCGTTTCCCCGCGCTTTCCCTCGTGAAGGAGGCGTGCCGTCTCGGCGGATGCTCTCCCGCCGTGCTCGCCGCTGCGGACGAGTGGGCGGTTGACGCTTTTATCAAGGGGAAAATCCCTTTTACAGGAATTGCGGCGGCAGTGGAGGAATGTCTCGAATCGGCCCCGCGCATGGAATGCACGCTTCCCGCAGTAGAGGAGGCTGCCAGATGGACAATCGAAAGGCTGGAAAAATAAAATGATGTTCGCTTCTTTCTGGACGACGGTTTCGCCGTGGCTGGCCACAGCCGGCTACGTAGCGGTCTGCATACTTCTCTTTTCGCTTTCCATAGCGATACACGAGTTCGGCCATTTTCTCGCCGCAAGAAAACTCGGCTACCGCGTAGAACGCTTTTCAATCGGTTTCGGTCCCGCCTTGTGGAAGAAAACGGTCGGAGGCGTTGAATACCGCATAAGCGCGATTCCGTTCGGCGGATACGTATCCATTCCCGATGTCGATCCCGAGGGGACGAAAAAGCTGGAGGGGGGGGACGGGGAACAGGGAACGGGGAACGGGGAACAGGGAACGGGGAACGGGGAACAGGGAACGGGGAAGGTTTTGATGCCGCCATGGAAAGATCTTGTGGTGGCTCTGGCTGGGCCCATGATGAACGTCGTGCTGGCCGTCGCGATAGCGATACTTCTTTCCCTGGTGCCGTCCGCAAAATTCGGCGTCGCATCAACCAGAATCGGAGGAGTCATCCCCGGCACCCCGGCGGAAGCGGCGGGGCTCCAGGAAGGCGACGAGATAGTCTCGATCGCCGGAAACCCGGTCAAGGATTGGACGGGTGTCCGCACGGAAATCCAGTTTATCGACGGACGGGAAGCGCCGTTCGTCGTCATGAGGGATGGCGAGAGGATCGCCATTCCCGTCAAGCCCGAAATATTGGAGGGCGGAGTCGCTTTGATAGGCGCCTACAGCGAGGGCGGCGACGGCGCGGGATGCGCGATGTGGATGCCGGACAGGAACCCTGTCAAACAGATTCTATGGGACGCCGGCGCCGTATTCCGGGCGCTGCGCGGACTCGTCACTCCGAAGGAAATGAAGAGAACCGGAAAGGCGTTGGGCGGCCCCGTCCTGATCGCCCGAAGCACCTACAAGACAATCCGCAGCGATACCTGGGACGGGCTTGGATTCCTGCGCTTCGTGAACACGAACCTGGCCGTCATGAACCTTCTTCCGATTCCCGTTCTGGACGGCGGGCTGATTCTTTTCTCTCTGATAGCGATAGTGTTCAGGCGCCGCGTCCCCGACAAGATCATCGCGCCCCTGTCGACAGTGTTCATGTACCTTCTGCTCGGGCTCATGCTCCTTCTCGTGTGGCGCGACATCGACAGAATCGTAAAACTCTCCCCGGACGGATCCGGCAAGACGCAGAAAGAGGTCCAGGAGCCGGATCTGGGGCAGACGCAGTCTCAAGAAGGGCAATCCGCCGCTGAACAGCCGGCGGACAGGCAAATGGAAGAGAAAAATGCCGACGAGTAGGGACAGAACCAGACGGATAACGGTCGGAAACGTCCCCGTCGGAGGCGGGGCGCCCGTCTCCGTGCAGTCGATGGGCAACGCCGACCCGCACGACGCGCAGGCGATTCTCGCGCAGATCGCCCGCGTGGCGGAAGCGGGGTGCGACATTTTCCGTCTGACCGTCCCCGACCTCGCAGCGGCGGAGACGTTCGCCGAAGTCAGGAAACGCTCTCCGCTCCCGCTTGTGGCGGACATACATTTCGACTGGCGCTGCGCGATCGCCGCCATCGACGCCGGCGCGGACGCGCTGCGGCTCAATCCCGGGAATATCGGCGCGAAGGAAAACGCCGTCGCAGTTGCGTCCGCCGCAAAAGGGAGAAACATCCCGATAAGAATCGGCGTCAACAAAGGAAGCCTTGAAAAGGATCTGCGCGAAAAACTTTCGTCGGGCGCGATAGACGCGCCGTCGGCGCTTGTCGAATCCGCGCTGCGCCATCTCGAAATCCTCGAAAGCGCCGGCTTCGCGGACGTCGCGATATCCGTGAAGGCCTCGGACGTTCAGGAGACGCTCGCGGCGTACAGGCTTCTGTCTTCCCGCACCGACTGCCCTCTGCACGTGGGCGTGACGGAGGCGGGGACGTTTCTTCCGGGAACCGTGAGATCCGCCGTGGCGATGGGAATATTGCTTTCGGAGGGGATCGGAGACACGATACGCGTTTCGCTCACGGACCGGCCCGAAAAGGAAGTCCGGGCCGGGATCGAGATACTGCGCGCGCTCGGAATGCGTCCGAAAGGGCCTTCCGTCACGTCCTGTCCGACGTGCGGACGGACAAAGGTCGCTCTCGCGGAAGTCGCCGCCGAGACCGAATGCGCGCTCGAAGCCGTGTGGCGCGAACGCGCGGCGGCCGGCCGCCCCCCGGAGGACTTCCCGAAAGTGGCCGTCATGGGGTGCGCCGTCAACGGGCCGGGGGAGGCGAAAGACGCGGATGTCGCGCTTTGCGGCGGAGACGGGGATTTCGTGCTTTACGTAAAAGGAAAAGCAGTGGAAAGGGTTTCGCGCGAAAGCGCGGCAAGGAGGGTTGTGGAATATGTACTTTCTCTATGACAACGCGGCCGTAATGGCCATAGCAGCGATTTGCGGCGCATTCGCCTGGCTGTACGGCGGCACGATACCGTCGGCGCTTCTGCCCACGATACCGTGGTTGACGGTGCTGCTTGTCGAAATGGCGCTGTTTTTCCCGCAGCGACATTCCGGCGAGACTACGACGCGCGCCAGAGCGCGGATGGCCGCGGCCGTGATGAAGGATCCCCTGACGTGGGTGTCGATCGGATTCCTCGCGCTGCTCGCGATACCTTTCTTCAACAAGGCGCTTTGTCCGTGCTGCGACTATCCGGCGATACATTTCGACGGCATGCGCCAGGCGCCTCCGTATCCCTTCCTCCCGTCCTGCATAAACAAGATGGAGCATCTGTCGGTGTACGTGTGGTTCGCCCCCGCGCTCCTCTGCGCCGTCGCGTGCAAGCACGCGCTGCTGAAACGCGGCAAAAGAACGCTTCTCGAACTGCTCGTGTGGAACGGACTGGCGCTGTCCCTCGTCGGACTCCTCCAGCGCGTCACGGGCGCGGAAGGGCCTCTTTGGCTTTCCGCGAAGGGCGGCAATACCGCCTATTTCTTCTCGACGTTCGGATATCCGAACATGGGGGGCGATTATTTCACGACGCTTTTCGCGATCTCTTACGCGCTCTGGCGCTGGAACTATGCCAGATACTACGGCGACGCGCCGGACGGCGACGATCCGAAAGACAAGGCCGAACACAAGAAATTCTGGCGCAAGCACCTGATGCTCGTGCCGACGGGGATATTCTTCTTTTCGGCCGTGATGACGCTTTCGCGCGCGTCCATCCTTCTCGTCTGCACGCTCGCCGTTCTGCTGTTCATACACGCCACGATAAGTTTCCTCGCCGGGATGAGCAAGACCGCCCGGGTGAAGACGATCGCCGCGAACATAATCGCGATCGCGCTCATAGCGGCGGTGGGGACGATGTTCTTCGGCGGACCCTCGAACGAAGAGGGGACGATAAGCGACGACGTCGCCAAGGAGGTTTCCTCGCTCGACACCATGGGCATTCTCGACCGGATCACCGGGCGCCAGCAGTACCATACGCGCGTAGCGAAGGAAATCTGGAAGAAACATTTCCTCTTCGGTTGCGGCGGATGGGGCTACAAGCATCTGTGCATACCCGAGATGACCGACGAGGAATTCGCGAAAATCCAGACCGTCGGCGGAATCAACGTCCACAACGACTACGTCCAGTTCCTCGCCGAACACGGCACCGTGGGGTTCTCGCTCCTGTGCCTGATTTTCGCCCTTCTGCTTTTCCCGACGGTGCGCGTATGGAAAACGCTGATAAAACAGGCGGCGTTCTCGCAATCCGGCTCAAGGCCGCCCAAGCCCGTGGCGGTATTCGCGCTTCCCGGCGGCGCGTTCGCGATACTGTGCGGCGTCGCCGCCACGATGATCCACGCGCTCGGGGACTGTCCGCTCAGGAGTCCCGCGGTGCTTTCGCTCTTTTTCGTTTCTCTCGCCGCCGTAGACGGTTTTCTTCCACGAATCAACGAACACTGAAAGGGGGTCCGTTAAATGCTTCACGCAAACGAGAACTATTCGAAGATACGCGCCAGCTATCTTTTCACCGAAATCGCGCACCGCGTCTCCGCCTACCAGGCGGCCAATCCGGACGCGAAAATCATACGCCTCGGAATCGGCGACGTGACCGAACCTCTCGCCCCGGCGGTCGTCGCGGCCATGCACAGGGCCGTCGACGACGAGGCCGCGCGCGGAACGTTCCACGGCTACGGTCCGGAGCAGGGCTACGCGTTCCTCCGCGAGAAGATCGCCGAGTGCGACTTCAAGGCGCGCGGCATCGACGTCGCGGCGGACGAGATATTCGTCTCCGACGGCGCGAAGTGCGACTGCGGAAACATCCAGGAGCTTTTCACCCCGGACGTGAAGATAGCGGTGGGAGATCCCGTCTATCCCGTGTACGTCGACACGAACGTGATGGCCGGCAGGACGGGCGCGAACGACGGCGGACGCTACGCCGGGCTCGTCTATCTCGAATGCAATGCGGCGAACGGATTCGTTCCGGATCCGTCCGCCGCGGCCGGGTGCGACATCGTGTACCTCTGCTATCCAAACAATCCGACCGGCGCCGTCGCGACGCTCGCGGATCTGCAGAAATGGGTCGATTGGGCCAGGGCGAACAAGTCGCTCCTGCTTTTCGACGCCGCGTACGAGGCGTTTATCAGGACTCCCGGAATCCCTCATTCGATTTACGAGTGCAAGGGCGCGCGCGAGTGCGCGATCGAGTTCAGAAGCTATTCCAAGACCGCGGGATTCACGGGCGTGAGGTGCGGCTACAGCGTCGTGCCCAAGGGCCTTTGCGCGTACGCAAAGGACGGTTCTCCGGTTGAGCTGAGGCCGCTGTGGACGCGCCGCCAGACGACGAAATTCAATGGCGCGAGCTACATCGCCCAGCGCGGCGCCGAGGCCGTGTATTCGCCCGAAGGCGCGGCGCAGACGAAAGCGACGGTCGATTTCTATCTCGAGAACGGCAGGCTCATGAAAGCCGCGCTCGAGAAACTCGGATACGCCGTGGCCGGCGGAGGCGACTCGCCGTACCTGTGGGTCGACGTCAAGTCCGACAGCTGGAAGGCGTTCGACAGGCTTCTCGAATCCGCGAACATCGTCGTCACGCCCGGCGCCGGTTTCGGCAGGGCCGGAGAAGGATACATAAGGATTTCGTCGTTCAATTCGCGCGAGAACGTTCTCGAGGCGATCGAAAGGTTCGGTAAGGCGCTATGAACGCGGCATTGGCGGTTTTAGTCGCATCTCTCGCGTGGCATCCCGCAGAAGACTGGGTCGAAAAGCCCGATCCGATCGCGTCCGTCCATGCGAAGAAGGGGGGCGTCATCCGTTTCAACGGCGGCAGCGCGCCGAAGAGCCCCAACGCGTACATCGACAACAACACGTATTCTTCGATGATGTTTTCGATGATGTACGACAGGCTCATCTCGACCGATGTCGACACGCTCGACTTCGTTCCGTCGCTCGCCCGCCGCTGGGCCGTTTCGGACGACGGACGCGAATTCGTGTTCGTCCTCGACGAGCGCGCGAAATGGTCCGACGGCGTGCCGGTCAGCGCCGAAGACGTGAAGTGGACTTTCGACACCGTCATGGACCCGAAGACGCAGACGGGCGTGTGGAAGATGCTCCTGGGCGAATTCGAAAGTCCGGAGATTCTCGACGCCGGTTCGGAGCGTCCCATGACGATCCGCTTCCGCAAGCGCGGCGAATCCCCGAAGGACTGGCGCGATCTGATGAACTGCGGAACGTTCTGGGTCCTGCCCAAGCACGCGTTCGAAGGCGAGGATTTCAACAAGCTCGACCTCCAGGGCGCCGTCGTCGGCGGTCCGTACAGGATATCGCGGATCTCCGAGCAGATTGAAACGGAGTATTCGCGCGTCGCGGACTGGTGGCGCGGCGACACGCCTTCGTGCCGCAACACCTGCAATTTCGACAGGATCATCCTGCGATACTACGTCGACAACGAAAACGCTTTCAGCGCCCTGAAGAAGGGGAATATCGACGTCTATCCCGTCTACACCGCGCGAGTCTGGGCGAAGGAGACTTCCGGCGAAAGCTTCGCCAGGAACTGGATACTCAAGCGCAGGGTGACGAACCACGAGCCGGTCGGATACCAGGGCTTCGCGATGAACATGAGACGCTGGCCGTTCGACGACATCCGCGTGAGGAAGGCGATGTCCATGCTTCTCGACCGCGAGAAGATGAACCGCACGATGATGTTCAACGAATACTTCCTCCAGAATTCGTTCTACCAGGATCTGTACGACGCCGCCAATCCGTGTCCGAACGTCCTCTATTCGTTCGATCCCGACGCCGCGCGCAGGCTCCTCGAGGAGGCGGGCTTCGCAAAGAATCCCGAAACGGGGCTCCTGGAGAAGAACGGCCGCCCGTTCGAGTTCACGTTCCTTTCGAGAAGTCCGGCGGAGAACAAGTTCCTCGCGCACTTCAATTCCGCGCTCGTTTCGCTCGGCATAAAGATGAACATCGTCTGCAAGGACTTCGCGAACTGGATGCGCGACATGGATCAGTTCAACTTCGACATGACGTGGCAGTCCTGGGGAGCCAACATATTCAGGAATCCCGAGGCGGCGTGGCTGTCGACCGAGGCCGACCGCAAACAGAGCAACAACACGGTCGGATTCAAGTCGGACGAGGTCGATGCGATCATCAAGGCCGAGAAATCGATGGAGACGAGGGCGGAGCGCGATGCCGCGTACCGCAAGATCGACGCGCTCGTCGCCGCCGAATGTCCGTATGCGTTCCTCTGGAACATATCGGCCAAGCGTCTGCTCTACTGGAACAAATTCGGCATGCCGGACGTCGTCCTCTCCAAATACGACAACGAGGCTTCCGTCCTCGTCTACTGGTGGTACGATCCGGACAAGGCCGGGGAGCTGTCGGACGCGATGTCGAAGGGATCGTTCCTTCCGGACGTTCCCGAGAAGGTCGATTACGACGCCGTCGCCGGGAGGAAGTGAATGCCGCGCGACGGTTACGAACTGCTGGATTCCGGCAACGGACGCAAACTGGAGCGCTTCGGCTCCATCGTTCTGGCGCGTCCGTGTTCGCAGGCTCTCTGGACGCCGTCGCTCCCCGAAAGCGAGTGGCTG
The DNA here is from genome assembly GCA_002392765.1 of Verrucomicrobia bacterium UBA3841. Lineage (GTDB taxonomy): Bacteria > Verrucomicrobiota > Kiritimatiellia > RFP12 > UBA1067 > UBA1067. The sequence continues at coordinate 9,986 of DGHT01000047.1, forward strand.
CGCGCCGACGCGTCTTTCGACCGAGAAGACGGCAACAGGTGGCACGGACGTTCCCGTCTGCCCGCAAAGTGGGATATCGAAACGTGCGGAATCAAATTCCGTCTCGGCGGAACCGATTTCGGGCATCTCGGCATATTCCCGGAACAGCGCGCCCAGTGGCTGTGGCTGAAGAAGACGGTCGCGGCTGCGAAGTCGCGCACGGGGCGCGCTCCGTCCGTCCTCAACCTCTTCGCGTATTCAGGCGGCTCCACGATGGCGTCCGCGCTGGCGGGCGCGGAGGTGTGCCATCTCGACGCCTCCCGCGGAATGGTCGAATGGGCGCGCGAAAACGCCGCGCTCAACTCCCTCTCGGACGCCCCGGTGCGCTGGATCACGGACGATGCGCACAAATTCATGAACAGGGAGACGCGCCGCGGCAGACGCTACGACGCCGTCATTCTCGACCCTCCGACGTTCGGGCGCGGGGCGAACGGCCAGTTGTACAAGATCGAGCGCGATCTGGGCGAAACGCTGTCCCTCGTCAAGGGGCTTCTTTCTGACGAGCCGCTGTTCATCCTCTTTTCCTCCCACACCCCCGGTCTTACGGTTAAATGCGCGGAAAACGTCTTTTCGCGGCTTTTCCCGTCCGCAACGCTCGAGGGCGGCGAAATGCTCCTTGAGGGCGGCGGGCTTCCGTGTCCAAGCGGAATGTACATGCGCATCATTTTTTGATTGATTGATTTCGACGAAAGTGATATACTATATAGCTATCTGCGCCCAAAGACGGGGCAGACGCGGCCGAAAACCGCGATCGCAAACTAACTAGAAAACAAAGAAATGGCAATACGCAAACCCGCAGCTCCGTCGGAGCGTTCGGCGATAATGGCCGAGATGCTTCAGGGAGCCATGCAGGACTCGAAGTTCAAGAACGGCGGCATCATTGAAGGTGTCGTCAGCGCCATCAAGGGTGATGACGTTTTTGTGGACATCGGGTACAAATCCGAAGGCACTCTTTCGCTTTCGGAATTCCAGGAACCGCAGGAGGTCAAGGTAGGCGACAAAGTGTCCGTCATGCTTGTCCAGCTTGAAAACGACAAGACCGGCATGGTCGAGCTTTCCAAGCGCCGCGCGGACGAAAAAATCCGCTGGGAGAAGATCCTCGAGCGCTACACCGAGGGCAGTGTCGTCACCGGCACCGTCAAGAGCGCTGTCAGAGGCGGCCTGCTCGTCAAGATCGACGATGTCGAGGCGTTCCTTCCCGGCAGCCAGGTCGAAGTCACGCCCGTCAAGGATCTCGAGCCTTACGTCGGCCAGACGTTCGACTTCAAAGTCATCAAGATTTCAAACGAGAGGCGCAATCTCATCGTCTCCCGCCGCGAGCTCATCGAAGGCACGCTCGCCGAGAAGAAGTCCGAACTTCTGGCCACGCTCCAGAAGGGCGAGATCCGCAAGGGCCGCGTGAAGAACATCACCGACTTCGGCGCGTTCATCGACCTCGACGGTCTCGACGGACTGCTCCACATCACCGACATGAGCTGGGGCCGCGTCAAGCATCCGGCCGAAGTCCTCAAGGTCGGCCAGGAGATCGACGTCATGGTCCTCGACATCGACCGCGAGCGCGAGCGCGTCAGCCTCGGTCTCAAGCAGACGACGGAAAATCCCTGGAACACGATCCAGGATCAGTTCCCCGTCGGTTCGCGCGTTACCGGCAAGGTCGTCAATCTCGCCGCCTACGGCGCGTTCGTCGAAATCGCCCCCGGAATCGAAGGGCTCGTCCACATTTCCGAATTCAGCTGGACCAAGCGCGTGGCCAGGGCGAGCGACATGCTCAACCTCGGCGACGAAGTCCAGGTGGTCGTCCTCTCCGTCGACGTCGAAAACCAGAAGATCGCGCTCGGCATCCGCCAGACGCAGGTCAACCCGTGGGACACGGTGCTCGACCGCTTCCCGGTCGGCTCGAAGGTCAAGGGCAAGGTCCGCAACTTCACGGCCTACGGCGCGTTCGTCGAACTCGAAGAGGGCATCGACGGCATGATCCACGTCAGCGACATGAGCTGGACGAGGAAGATCAACCATCCTTCGGAATGCCTCCAGAAGGGGCAGGAGGTCGAGGCGGTCGTTCTCGACGTCAATCCGAAAGAACAGCGCATCTCTCTCGGCCTCAAGCAGGCGCAGACCGATCCCTGGAGCGAAATCGCCGCGAAGTATCCCGTCGGTTCGACCGTCAAGGGCAAGGTCTCCAAGATCGCGTCCTTCGGAGCGTTCATCGAACTTGAAGACGGCGTCGACGGTCTCGTTCACATCTCGCAGATCTCCGACCAGAGGGTCGAGAAGGTCAAGGATGCCCTCGAGGTCGGCCAGGAGGTCGAAGCCCGCGTGGTCAAGGTGGACCGCGGCGAACGCCGCATCGGTCTTTCGATCCGCGCCATGGGCATGACCGAAGACGAAATCAGGAACCTCGAGGCCGAGGCGGCCGGAACGACTCCGGAACCGCTTTCCGCGAAGTCCGAAGGCAGCGACAATCTCGGCGGTCTTTCCGCCGCGTTCGACAACGCCTTCGCGAACGTCGAGTGGCAGCCTGGCGAGTCCAACTGACAATCGAAAGGAGCAAGACAATGTCAAGAACCTGCGAAATCTGCGGAAAAGGTCCCGCCAGCGGCAACGTAGTTGTCCGCAAAGGTTCGCCCAAGTACAAGGGCGGCATCGGCCTGCACACCACAGGCATAACGAAGAGGCGTTTCCTTCCCAACCTCCAGTCCGTCCGCGTCACGGACGGCAAGGGCAACACCAGGCGCATGCGCGTCTGCACCCGCTGCCTGAAGGCAGGAAAGGTCGCCAAGGCGTAAAGTCATCCAAACGGATAATACAAAACAAATAAACAAGGAGAAACAAAAAATGGCTATAAAAGTAGGCATCAACGGTTTCGGCCGCATCGGACGCATGGTGTTCCGCGCTGCAGTCGAGAACTTCAAGGACGACATCGAGATTGTCGGCATCAACGATCTTCTCGATCCCGACTACCTCGCGTACATGCTCAAGTACGACTCGGTCCACGGCAAGTTCGACCACGACATCAAGGTCGACGGCACGACGATGACCGTCGACGGCAAGGCGATCCGCCTCACCGCCGAGAAGGATCCTGCCGCCCTCAAGTGGAACGAAGTCGGCGCTGAAGTCGTCGTCGAATCGACCGGCCTCTTCCTTACGGACGAGAAGGCCCGCGCGCACATCGCCGCCGGCGCCAAGAAGGTCATCATGTCCGCTCCTTCCAAGGACGCGACCCCGATGTTCGTCTACGGCGTCAACGACAAGACGTACGCCGGTCAGGACATCATCTCCAACGCCTCCTGCACGACGAACTGCCTCGCGCCGATCTCCAAGGTCCTCAACGACACCTTCGGCATCAAGCGCGGTCTCATGACGACGATCCACGCCGCCACCGCGACGCAGAAGACCGTCGACGGCCCGTCCAAGAAGGATTGGCGCGGCGGCCGCGGCATCCTCGAGAACATGATCCCGTCCTCGACGGGCGCGGCGAAGGCCGTCGGCAAGGTTCTCCCGGCTCTCAACGGCAAGCTCACCGGCATGTCCGTGCGCGTTCCCACGTCCGACGTCTCCTTCGTCGACCTCACCGTCGAGCTCGAGAAGGCGGCTACGTACGAGGACATCTGCGCCGCTATGAAGAAGGCGAGCGAGGGCGAGCTCAAGGGCATCCTCGGCTACACCGACGAAGCGGTCGTCTCGACCGATTTCCGCGGCGACGCCCGCACGTCGATCTTCGACGTCAAGGCCGGCATCCAGCTCGACCCGACGTTCGTCAAGGTCTGCTCCTGGTACGACAACGAGTGGGGCTACTCCAACAAGGTTCTCGAGATGGTTCGCGTCATCGCGAAGTAATCGCGGGAAACCAGACAAAAAAGAACCGTCCGCTTTCGGCGGACGGTTCTTTTTTTTTATTTATTTGTTTTTGTGGCGCTGCGCTTTCATGCGCTTGTCGTATTTATGCTTCGACATTTTTTTGCGCCTTTTCTTCTTGATGGATCCCATTTTGTTCTCCTTGTTTCTTGTTTCTAGTTTTTAGTTGCTTGTTTCAAGTCCAATCATCCCTCATCCCTCTTCCCTCTTTCCTTATTCCCTCATCCCTCTTCCCTCTTCCTTCTTCCCTCATCCCTCAATCAAAAAATAATCTTGTTGAGCGGAATTTCGATGATTCCGGTCGCGCCGTTTTTCGTAAGCTGCGGAATAAGGTCGCGAACGAGCTTTTCTTCTACGACCGATTCGACCGCGAACCATTCGCCGCCGTGCAGACTGTTGACCGTCGGTGCGTGGAGCGCGGGCATGACCTTGACGATTTTGTCGAGGTCTTTCTTTGGTGCGTTGCACTTGAGAAGGACCCTGCGCTGCGCTTCGAGCGCGCCGGTGAGAAGCATCTTGAGCTGCTCGAGCTTTGCACGCTTCGCCGCGTTTTTCCAGCTCTTCTTGTTGGCTATGAAGCGGGTCGTGGACGTAAGAATCGTGTCTACGATGCGAAGGTTGTTGGCCCTCAGCGAACTGCCCGTTTCCGTTAGATCGACGATCGCGTCGACAAGCTCCGGCGCCTTGACTTCCGTCGCGCCCCAGGAGAATTCGACATCGGCTTTGACGCCGTGCTTTTTCAGGTAGCGCTTCGTAAGTCCGATGGCCTCGGTGGAGATGCGCTTCCCTTCAAGGTCGGTAACTTTCTTTATCTTGGAATCGTTGGGAACGGCGAGAACCCAGCGCACGGGGTTGGACGTCGCTTTTGAATAGTTGAGTTCGCAGATTTCCTCGACGTCGCTGCCGTTCTCGTAGACCCAGTCGTAGCCGCAGATTCCGGCGTCGAGAAGACCGAGCTCGACATAGCGGCTCATTTCCTGCGGCCTCAGAAGGCGGCACTTTATTTCCTCGTCGTCGATCGACGGGATGTAGCTGCGGCTGGAGCACGACACGTTGAAGCCCGCGCGTTTGAACAGCGCGAACGTCGACTCTTGCAGACTGCCTTTCGGCAAACCTAGAATTATAGCCATTAAATAATGCCCTTTATTTATTTCGATAAATTATATCAAAATTTCTTGGATTATGCAAAAAAATACTTTTTACATCAGAAATTAAGGGTGCGATTCTAAACCGTTGAG
>DGHT01000030.1:0-120409 GCA_002392765.1 Verrucomicrobia bacterium UBA3841
AGGCTCCTCGCGTTGCTCGTCGGGCGACCCGACGCCTGCGGCGCGGGTGCATCCCCCTCCGAAGCGGAGCTTCTTCGGTGCATTCCCACCGATCCCGATATTTTGCTTAAGAACTCATGTCATTAATTATAATATAACATAGGTTTTTGGATTTGTCGTTTTGATTGATTCTACTTTGGTTTTCACCGTGCAAGACGCAAGCGAAAATGCGGTTGCGGTTCCGAAGAATCTACTGGTGTTTCTGAAAAATGAACCATCGGTTCATAAAAGTGGAAATATTGACTTTAGATATTGCACCCGAATTCATAAAAATGATATAATACACGCCTGAAAACAAAGGATGAACCATCTCATGACATTATGTTACGATAGCCTCTGGCATCTTCTGATAGATCGGCACATGACGAAGTCTGAACTTCGCCGTGCGACCGGAATGTCGTCGGGTACCTTTGCCAAGCTTTCCAAGGGCGAGCCAGTAACGACTTCCACGCTTGCCAAAATCTGCGATGTGTTGAAGTGCGACATTGGCGACATCATTAGCTATGCACCCAGAAATGGTCGTGTAGATTCCGGCAGTGCCGAGAGGAGATTGGCGTGCAGATGAGCAAGCCAAAAGAGTCAAGTTGGCATACGCCGTCTACCGTTGACGCAGTTGACCTTTTCTGCGGCGGCGGTGGTTTGACCTGCGGGCTGCGGAAGGCCGGCATAAACGTGAAGATGGGTGTCGAGATTGACCCCATGTGCCGCTATGCATACGAGCACAACAACGGCGAAGCCAAGTTCCTTGAGAAGTCAGTCGTTGAACTGAAGGCTGAAGCGATTCGCAATTGCTTTGAAGAAGGCCATGTTTCGCTATTGGCCGGATGCCCGCCTTGTCAGACTTTTTCAAGTTACAACCAAAAGGCTAAACACCAAGACCCTCGATACAGGCTTCCAAATGAGTTCGGACGTCTTGTGCGTGAGGTAATGCCGGACATTGTGTCCCTTGAGAATGTGCCTCTCCTGACCAAGCGCCCGATCTTCTCCAATCTCGTCAAGGAAATGAAGAGCCTTGGGTATCATGTCGATTGGAGAATCGTCTTTTGCCCAGATTACGGATGGCCTCAACGGCGCAAACGCCTTGTGCTTCTGGCGTCCCGCCTTGGCCCGATAGAAGTTCCGGCACCGACACACGCCAAGCCGCCAACTGTGCGCGAGATGATAGGCGATCTCCCCAAACTGCGACATGGCAAATGCGATCCGAATGACAGACTTCATTTCTGCGCAGCGCTGTCCCCTTTGAATCTCGAAAGGATCAGGCATTCCAAACAAGGTGGCTCATGGCGTGATTGGCCTAAGAAGCTGATTGCCAAATGCCACAAGAAGAAGTCTGGAAAGACCTATCCTGGTGTCTATGGGCGTATGTCATGGGACAAGCCGGCTCCGACGATGACGACGCAGTTCTACGGATTCGGGAACGGACGCTTTGGTCATCCAGAGCAGAATCGAGCCATCTCAATACGTGAAGGTGCGATATTCCAAGGATTTCCCAAGGACTACCAGTTTCTTCCCGAAGGCGCACGGCACAACATCTCGCTTCTCGGAAAGATGATAGGCAACGCCGTTCCTGTTCAACTCGGCGAGATGGTCGGGCGGACGATAATGGATCATGTTCGCAGATACAGGGGGGTGTCAAAGTGACTGCCGTAAATATTGCCAAAGACCCTCTGCGCATACCCGAACAGGGAGAACTTGTCGAAGTTCGCCGCAGACAGTGGCTTGTCTCCGATGTCGAGCCATATCATCCAGAGGGCGACCGATACCGAGAGCAGCACGCCGTCACGCTTGAGTCCATTGAGGAGGATGCCAACGGCGAGCAGATAACCGTAATATGGCAGATTGAGCCGGGCGCGAGGATTCTTGAGAAGGCTGGTTTGCCGGAAATTAAAGGCTTTGATGCGAACAGTCGCCTTGATGCTTTTCTAAACGCCGTCCGTTGGGGCATCGCCACCAATGTTGACAGGAACAATCTTCTTTCCCCGTTCAGAAGCGGCATAACCATAGAGGATTACCAGCTTGACCCTCTTGTTCGCGCCATAGACATGGCTCGCGTCAATCTGCTTGTCGCGGACGACACGGGGCTTGGAAAGACCATTGAAACCGGTCTTGTCATTCAGGAGCTTATCATTCGCCACAGGGCGAGGACTGTGCTGATCGTGGCTCCGGCATCCGACCTGACCAACTGGCAGCGCGAGATGCAGGAAAAATTCGGTCTGCCGTTCCGTATCCTCAACAGCGAAGCTGTCAGGGACTTCCGTCGCGACCGAGGCATTCATGCGAATCCCTGGACTTCGTTTCCGTACCTCATTGCTTCGATGGACTGGATCAAGCAGGGAGAGGGATTCCGACTTCTCAAGGAGGCATTGCCGACGGAAGTTTCCTATCCGAGGAAGTTTGATGTACTTGTCGTTGACGAAGCCCACAACATCGCTCCTGGCGGAAGCGGGAACTATGCCAAGGCCAGTCTCCGCACACGTGCGATACAGAGGCTTGCACCCCATTGTACGCACCACCTCTTCCTTTCGGCGACGCCGCACAACGGCTACAAGGAGTCGTTCACTTCGCTGCTGGAACTTCTCGACAACCAGCGTTTTGTCAGGACTGTTGAACCGAATCCACAGCAACTTCATCAGGTGATGGTTCGCCGACTCAAGCGGGACATAACCGACAAGGACGGTAATCGCGTGTTCCCAATGCGCGAGCTTCTGCCTCTTGAAGTCGATTACACGCCAGAAGAAAGGCATATTCACGAACTCCTCAAGAGGTTCATGGACTCTCGCATAGCCGCTGTCGAGAAGAGCGGAAGCAAGTTTGGAACCGCATTTGTGATGATGCTTCTCAAGAAGCGGCTCTTCTCGTCGCCGGCGGCGTTCTGCCGTACATTGGAGAAGTATGTCTCCTATCTTGCCGAAGGCAAGCGCCGTAAATTCGACAAGCGAGACGAGAAGTCGCTGTATGACGCGATCCAGAAGGCAACCGAGGATGCGGCGGACGAACAGGAAGTCGAAGACGCCGAGGACGAGGCGATGGAGAAAAACGCCGGACTGGCCGGGGCGCTCTCCCGTGACGAGTCCGTTATGTTGGATGAACTGCTCGCGTGGGCAAAGGCAAACGCCTCGAAGAAGGATTCAAAAGCCGAGGCCATCCTCAAGTGGCTTGACGAACATCTCAAATCGAACGGGGCGTTCAACGACCAGCGCGTCATCCTCTTCACCGAGTTCATGGATACGCACACGTGGCTCAAGACGATTCTCGCAACTAGCGGATATGGCGGAAAATACCTGATGGAACTCCACGGCTCGCTCACGATGGAAGAGCGCGATGCCGTGATCAATGCGTTTCAGACAAAGCCCAGCGACGAGTCGCCCGTCAGAATACTTCTCGCCACTGACGCCGCTTCCGAGGGAATCAACCTGCACAACTGGTGCAAGTACATGATTCATGTCGAGATACCGTGGAATCCCGTCGTGATGGAGCAGCGCAACGGACGCATTGACCGCCACGGGCAGAGGTCGCCATCTGTCTATATCTGGCATCCCGTCGGAAAGGGTTTCAGCATGGACGGATCGAGCCAGCTCGCTCCTGGCGACATTGTCGGTGACGGAGAGTATCTTCTGCGTGCAGCCAAGAAGGTTGATGCCATCCGCGAAGACCTGGGCAGCGTTGGAGGTGTCCTGAGCGCACAGATACAGGATGCGATGCTTGGCCGTTCCACACGCCTCGACGCAGATGTGCAAAGCGTCCGCAAGGAACTTGCCAAGCGTATTCTCGCAGGGGAAAAGGAGCTCAAGACGCGCATTGCGAAACTGCACGACAATCTCATGCTTTCGCGCAAGAGCGCAAACATCACCCCAGACAATATCCGCAAAGCCGTGTCTGCAGCCCTTGCGCTCGCGGGGAAGCCGCCGCTGGAACCGGCATCTCTTCTGGGCATGCAGGAAGGTGCGGCATGGAATGTTCCGGTATTCAACGATTCCTGGAGCGAGGCGCGGGTAGGCCTTGCACATCCACACACTCATGCGATACGTCCGGTCACGTTCGACCCCGACCTTGTGAAGGATCGCGACGATGTCGTTCTCGCGCACCTCAACCATCCTCTCGTGCGGCTGTCTCTCCGCCTGCTTCGCGAGGAGATGTGGAAGACCGGCGCGACATCAAAACTCAATCGTGTTGCCGTCCGATCCGTGCCGGGACTCGCACATCCGATGGTGTATGTCTGGAGCCGGCTTCTGATCGTGGGCGGCGACCATCTTCGGCTTCACGAGGAGCTGACGTATTCTGGCGGGGAAATGAAGCCCGACGGCTTCCGCCGCGAAAGCGTCCTGCGCAACCTCGAAAAGCTGATGGAGTCCTCGCGTCCGTACGATGACATCCCCGATCATGCGTTCGGAATACTCCAGCGCTATTTCGACAAGTACCTTGATTCCATTACCAAGACATACGAAGCGCGCTCGAAGGAGCGCAGGGACGCGTTGCTCGCCACCCTGTCGCACCGCAAGGACTCGGAAGTCAGGGATGTGAAACAGATTCTGGACGAATTGGAGCAGATGATCCGCAAGGAACTTGGCATCGAAAAAGACATGCCGAGATACGTCCAGATGACCTTGAACTTCTCGGAACTCGAGAAGGAAGAACTGAAGCGGGACTTTGTCGCGCTCCGCGCAAGGCTTGAGCAGATACCGGGCGAGAGGGAGAAGGAAATTGCCTCCATCGAAAAGCACTATTCCGACGCCAAGGCTCTCACGTTCCCGGTGGCTGTGGTGTTTCTCGTTCCCGAAAATGCGTCTTGGGGGTGCCGTGCATGAAGATCTTTTCCAAACAGTACGAGTGGCTTCGCCTGATAGACGTCTCCGGCCCGTTCCTTTCTGCGACGGCGCTCGATGCGGCTTTTCCCTCCGGGCTTGATGCCCTGGACAAGCGCATAAAGCGCGAGCTCGCCCACTACTACGATGAGTGGCAGACGGCACAGGACAGACACGCAGCCGACCTCCCTGCGCTTCACACGGCATGGTGCGACGCCGTTCTTCGCACGGGACTTGGTTTCCGCGAGAAATACCTGCTACCGGGGGATGGCTGGTCGGTGAGCGGTGAGGGGGGCATCGGTGTTTTCTCTCCCGACCGCACCCTAAAGATATTCGGCGACAAGGTCGACCTCTTCGTCAAGATTCTTCCGCCAGGTGTTCTGCCGCATGGACGCGACGCTTCCGGCGAATGGAAAGACACGTTTGTCGATAAGATGACGCGCCTTTGCCGTTCGCATGGAACGCGTCTCGGGCTTGTCACGAATGGCGAACAATGGGTTCTTGTGAACGCCACACAGGGCGGGGCGCTTTCCGGCAGCGCGACTTGGTACGCGAGACTGTGGTTCCAGGAGGATTCCACGCTTAGGGCTTTCTTCGCGCTCCTCGGGTTCGACAGGTTCACGGGCGCACAGGACAAGACGCTCCCCCGACTTCTCGACGAGTCGCTCGAGCATCTTGACGAAGTGACCAATACGCTCGGCAAGCAGGTGATGACGGCGGTGGAAGTCCTGCTCGAAGGCCTCGACCGTGCAGACCTCGATTCCGGGCGAACGCTCCTTCGCGATGTTTCGCCGGAAACGCTCTACGAGGCGTCGCTCACCGTGATGATGCGCCTCGTGTTCATCCTCTGCGCCGAAGAGCGTGGTCTTCTGCTCCTTGGCGAACCGGCATACGACGACGCATACGCTGTATCGACGCTTCGAGGGCGGCTGGAGTCTGACCGCGACAAGTTTGGCGATCAGGTGCTGGAACGCCGCTTTGACGCATGGGTAAGGCTGTTGAGCCTCTTCCGCGCCATCTACTCGGGAATCGACCATCCGCTTCTCAGGATGCCCGCGATGGGAGGCAGCCTGTTCGATCCAGACAAGTATCCTTTTCTCGAAGGTCGCAGCCGCGACGTCTCCTGGGATGTGGAGAATCCTCCTCCGCTCCCGATAGACAACAGAACGGTTCTTCTGCTGCTGGAGTCCCTGCAAGTCCTCAAGGCCAAGGATGGCGCGATTCCGCTTTCGTTCCGCTCGCTTGACGTGGAGCAGATCGGCTATGTGTACGAGGGGCTTCTTGAATCGACAGGGGCACGGGCGGAGGAGACGCTCCTGGGCCTAAAGGGCGACAAGGCGCACCAGAACCCGGAAATCGCGCTCTCCGAACTCGAAATGCTCAGAATGGAGGGTGAGGACAGACTCTTTGCCCGAATGCGCGATGTGACGGGACGGAGCGCGATAGCCAACGAATACGCCGATCCGCCGGATATGACGACGCTGCCATTCCTCGGCAAGGCCTGTCGCGGCGACGAGGGCCTGAAGAGCAGAATACTCCCGTTCTTCAATTGGATGCGTACGAGCGAATGGGGTGAGCCTGTGGTTTACCACAAGGACTCGTTCTATGTCACCGAGGGGCCGGACCGTCGTTCTACCGGGACGCACTACACGCCCAAGCCGCTCACGGTGATGATGGTCAAAGAGGCATTGGAACCGGTCGTGTACCGTGGCCCCGCAGAGGGCTTGCCTCGTGCCGAATGGAATCTCAAGTCTCCGTCAGAAATCCTTGACCTCAAAGTGTGCGATCCTGCGATGGGTTCCGGTGCGTTTCTCGTGCAGGCATGTCGCTACCTCGGCGACAAACTTGTCGATGCGTGGGAGCAGGCCGAAAGCGAAGGCAAGGCAATCGACTCAGACGGAAATGTGACGGATTTTCCGCCGAACGAACCGATGAGCAAGGTTCAGGAAGACCGCCTCGTGGAGGCGCGTCGCCTTGTGGCCGAAAAGTGCCTTTACGGCGTCGATATCAACCCGCTCGCTGTGGAACTGGCCAAGCTCTCGCTCTGGCTTGTCACGATCTCCAGGGGGCGTCCTTTTGGATTCCTTGACCATAACCTCAAGTCCGGCGATTCGCTTCTCGGCATATCGGATGTCGAGCAGCTTGTCCAGTTTCGCATGAAGCCGGTGTCTGGCGACCCTGGCAACCTGATGAGTACGCAGATTCGCAGCTCGGTTGAAGAGGCGAAGAAGGAGCGCCTCGAATTGCGAGAGACGCGAATACGCGACATACGCGATATCCGAGTCCAGATGCACCACCTCGAAAAGGCGGAAGCGGCGACTTCACGGTTGCGGGACTATGCCGACTATTTCATCGGCGCAGTCCTCGTCCTTGGCAAGCCAACGAAGAAGGCGTTTGCTATGCTCGACACCGCAGCGATGCAAGGTGCCGCGCTCCTCGACCCGAAGGCCGATTCCTTTGCCGCGACACAGGAGAAGAAGCGCGCAATGGCGATGCTCTCGCACGATCTCCCCGCCGGGAAAACGCAAGCGCGTCGCCCGTTCCATTGGGCACTCGAGTTCCCGGAGGTCTTTGCACAAGGAGGCTTCAATGCCATCGTCGGCAATCCGCCGTTTATGGGCGGGAAACTGATTACGGGCAACTTCGGTACAGCATATCGTGACTATTTACTTCACCATCTTGCTGGGGGAGCTAAAGGGTCTGCGGATCTCGTGGCCTATTTTTACTTGCGGGCATTTGGGCTTATTAGAAGTGAGGGCGATTTTGGGTTGATAGCCTGTAACACAATTGCAGAGGGTGATACGCGGCAGGTCGGCTTGGAGCGCATGGTGCAATCTGATGGAACAATATATTCGGCATATCCTAATATGCCTTGGCCAGGGGCAGCGGCAGTAGTAGTGTCACCGGTTTTCATGCGGAAAGGTTTATGGCAGGGAATTAAAAACATAAATGGCGATGCGGTTGGCGTAATCTCTCCATATCTTTCACCGCAAGATGAATGGTCGCCCAAAGTGTTGATTGCTAATGCCAATCAGTCATTCCAAGGATCAGTTGTCCTTGGGCTGGGTTTTACTATGAGCGAAGCAGACGCTAAACGCTTCATTGAGGCTGATGCAAGAAATGCTAAAGTGCTTTTCCCTTATCTAAATGGAGATGATCTGAATTCCAGTCCAGAACAGAAACCATCTCGTTGGATCATCAATTTCTCTGATTGGCCACTCGATCGTGACGCAGAGGGGTCGTGGGCGACGTCAAGCGATAAGGAGAAAAAGGAGTTTTTTAATGTAGGCCATGTGCCGTTAGATTATCCAGGGAATGTGGTTTCAGAGTTCCCTATGCTCCACAAAGTCGTGGATGAGAAAGTTCGCCCAGAACGACAGCGCGTAGATGTAAACGGAGATTATGTGTTGCGCCGTCCGTTGCCAATGCGTTGGTGGCAGTATGCGGACAAGCGTCCTGCACTGTATCACGCCATTGGACGAGGAACTAGTTTTGCACGGCACCCTGAAGGATGGACCAAAAAAGTTCCTATAGACAAGGTTCTTGTAAATGCGCGTGTTTGTAAGTATTTTACACCTTCAATTGTGCCCAACAATTCGGTTTTCCATGAAAAGCTCATAGTGATGTTATTGCCGCCCGCAATTGGATTGGCTTTTATGACTTCATCCGAAATGCAAGATTGGGTGTGGAAACACTCATCAACGCTTGGTACGGGATTAAATTTTTCCCCAAGTGATGCTTTTGAAACTTTGCCATTCCCACTCTCGCCTGTGCCGCAACTTGAATCTCTTGGCGAGCAGTTCGACGCACATCGCCGCAAGATCATGTTGTCGCGGCAGATCGGGCTGACGGCGCTCTACAACCTCTTCCATAATCCAAGCGAGGCGGATGCGGAACTGGAGGAGATGCGGCGGCTTCAGCGCGAGATTGATGTCGCCGTGCGCGATTCGTATGGCTGGCAGGACATCGAGCTCGACCACGGATTCCACGAGGTCGGTTATCTCCCTGCGAACGACAACGTCCGCTACACGATTTCCGAGCCAGCCCGCATTGAAATCCTCAAGCGCCTCGCCGCCCTCAACCGCCAACGCTGGGAAGAGGAAGAAAAGGCAGGGTTGCATAAGAAGGGGAGGAAGTGATGAAATATAGCGTAAATGATCTGGTGGCGATGGCACGTACCTTTATGAACGATTGTGCCGATGAGTCGCGTACGAATCTTTTGAATGCACGCGAAATAGTTACTACCAAATGCTTATTTCCACTAATTCATGAAATGATGATGTCGATAAATCTGACGGCAGACAGTTTGCTCATACTTGTTGAAAGAAATCGGGTTTGGGATGCAACAATTCTCTTCCGCTCTATTATTGAAGGCACTGCTAAATTCTGTTATTTACTGACGGCACCTTCACTTGATGAAGAAGAGAATAGAATAAAGGAATTTCGTGAAATATTGCCGAAGAAAGAAATGGGAGCTCTAGAACAATGTGTTGCCGCAATGAAGCGAAATGGCTTTTACCATGATAATTCAGGGGAGGGCGATGTTTGTCTTGATCCTTTGTACAAGACCATTCATGAAACAAAGACCCAAGAGGGGGAAGGCTTTAAGAATAGAGAGATTAATGTAAAATGGAGATTTCAGAATTTATCAAAAGTGTTGCGCAACGAATGTCTAGTTTGGTCTGGATTGGCGGATTTATGGGAGTATCGATATTCAATGAGCAATGCTCTTGTGCATAAAACCGATTCTGGATGTGGCGAAATTGCTGAACGGGCGGATAGAAATTCGGATTACCGCAGAATATCTGATCTCGCACATGCATCAAGCTTGTTGTTGGGTAACTGCATGCTTTTTTACACGCGCTTCTCAGTCTTATCAAATCGCATAGCAGGCAATTATAAATCGTTGGCTGGCGTGATCGCAAGAAACAGTTGTTTGTTCGAAGCAGCGGAAAGCATTGAACAAATGTTTGTAGAGGCATATCACAAACACGAACGACAGGGCAATAGTCAGGAGGAGTCGCTGTGTCTGAAATAAAAGAATTGCTTAAGTCAGCGAGACAACTTATATCTGACTACGCGGATGCGTCGTCTCGGCAGTTGTCTCAATGTGCAGGATTTTTGCAATCTAACAAAAGGGCGCAGACCGCGACTAAGCTTTACATATCATCAGCGATGACCACGGACAGCATCATCATTCTAATCGAACATGGCTTGATATGGGATGCGATCTCGCTTTTCAGATCATTGCTTGAAGGGACTGCGAGGTTCTGCTATCTCCTTTCGACAACTACAGAGGAAGAGGAAATAAAGCGCTTTCATGAATATGAGGAAGTGTTGTCGGGCAAATCTATGATGAGTCTTGAACAGCCTGTGGCAAAAATGAAGAAGGGTCATCTGTACAAGCATGATAAAACGGATGCCTATCTTGATCGAATAGAAGTAAATGTCAAGGAGATCGCCCAAGAAATAAGCGGCGAAGCGGCTGAAGTTAAAAGAAAATGGAATTTCTTTAATTTGTCGCACGCCTTACGGACAGAGTGCCCGGAATGGGCAGTTATGGCCGACCAGTGGGAACTTCGATATGCGACAGCAAATTTTGCAATTCATAAGGATGGGGTGATTGTAGGAGCCGACATAACGCATTGGACTAAGGAGCCGAGTCCAGACAATCCTTTGGTAAAAGTCTGGGCGCCATCGCTTCTTTCTTTTTGCGTAGGTCTTGTTCGTGATAGGCTTGTGGTGCTTATGAGGAAGTTTGATCTCGATTGCAGTGTTTTGCGCGATGTAATGAAGCGAAACCTTGATTTTGCAAAACTAGCCACCGACATGGAGTTGGAGGCAAGGGAGAAAATCTGCCCCGAGAACGGCGGTCGGCAGTGCTAATCAAGGCGGAAACCAAGGAGGTGGCAATGAGTACCAGAAGCATGAAAAAGCCAGTCTATAATATGACGGTTGATCTCAATGTTCTAGATCATCTTGGAATCAACCTGTATAGTAACATTGCCGCCGTTCTTACTGAAGCCGTTGCAAATGCATGGGATGCGGATGCTCATAATGTAGCTATTTCTTTGGACAAGAAAGGTGGCGTTATTACGATTGAGGATGATGGCCATGGCATGTCAATTGATGACGTAAATAACAAGTATCTCCACATTGGCTATCGACGAAGAATCGGTGAGTCTGATACGACACCTGAGGGTCGCCCGGTAATGGGGCGCAAGGGATTGGGGAAGTTGTCACTGTTTTCAATTGCCAATATCGTTGAAGTCCGTTCTTTCAAGAGTAGGAAAGCACATGGTCTCAGGATGAATCTTGCCGACATCCGTGCGGCGTTGAAGGCCAATAAGGTTTCATATGCACCATCCGTTTTGCCCAAGAAAGACGTTAAGATCAAGAAGGGAACCTCAATCATTTTGCGGGAAATAACACGGCCCAAATTGTTTGAGTCGTTGGCTGTTTTGAGGACACAGCTGGCTAGGAGATTTTCTGTTATTGGTGAAGCATACCATTTCATAGTCAGTGTGAATGGTAAAAAAATTACTTTTGCTGATAGAGAGGAATTGACGAAAGCGCAGTTTCTTTGGCGCATAGGTGATGTGGCAATTACTCTGCCAAAGGGGCATAACATCAAAGAGGATAGGTTAATTGATCTGTCCAAGGTGAAAGGACTTATTAATATTCGAGGTTGGATAGCGACATCAAATGTTCCTAAGGACTTATCGACGTCGGCTGGTAATCTGAATAGTATTGTTGTGATGGCCCGTGGAAGGCTTATTCAAGAGAACGTACTTGATAAACTTAATATGGGACAAATGTACACAAAGTATTTGACGGGGCAGATTGAGGCCGATGTGCTGGATGATACGGGTGATAAGGACATTGCCACAAGTGATAGGCAACGATTACAGGAAGATGATCCGAGATATGTAGCGTTGTTGAAGACGTTGCGTCTGGTCTTATCGAAAATTGAATCGGAGTGGAGTGAATTACGCAAGAAGTACGAAGTTGCAAAAGTTAAATCCGAGATTCCTGCTGTTGCGGAATGGTTGGGCGGGCTCCCAGACGGGTACAGGAAGAGCGCCGAAAAAGTAGTTGCCCAGATTTCAGCACTTCCCATTGAGCTGCCTGAAGAACGCAAAACATTATTGCGGCATGGGATATTGGCATTTGAGCGGATGAAACTTACTGGTTCGGTCGATGATTTTGTTCAGGGGTTGTCGAATGTTGATCAGTTGTTGAAGATATTGGCTGACAGAGATTCGTTAGAGTCGTCGCTTTACAGAGATATAATTAAATCACGTCTTGAGGCAATCAAGAGCTTTAACGGATTGGTAGATGCCGACAAGAAAGAGGCCATTCTCCAAAAATACCTCTTTGACCATCTATGGCTTCTGGATCCAATGTGGGAACGAGCTACCGATAGTGAGCGTATAGAACAAACCCTTAAGAAAGAATATAAAGAGTTTGCCGCAGGCCTTTCAGATGAAGAGAGTAAAGGCCGTCTTGACATCCGGTATAAAACCAATGCAGGAGCACATATCATTGTTGAATTAAAAAAGGTACGACGCAAGATGTCGTTACCGGAGTTGCAAGAACAAGGGCAGAAGTATAGATCAGCATTGGCAAAGTGCCTTGAGAAAGTTGGCGTTGTCAATCCAGACATTCAAATTGTCTTTGTGCTGGGGCAACCGGTTCGCGAGTCAGAGAATGCATCCCTTGGAGGAGATGCTTATGTTCGCAAGACATTATCGCCACTCGGTGCTCGTGTCGTTTATTATGAGCAGATGATTGAGAATGCGAATAAAGCTTATTCGGAGTATCTTGCGCAAAGCAAGAAGATGGACAAGTTGGATGAGATATTGGATCAGATAAAGTAGGGGACGGAAGACTATGCATCGTCTGCGAGGATTTGACTACAAGCGGCCATTCTTCTACATGGTGACGCTGAAGCGGCTGCCGGAGCTGGCGGCCTTATCCCCAAGATTTGCTATAATTTGAAATGAGGAGTTCCTATGAAACGTGACGAATCGCAGAATGTCGAATACAAGGAGAGCTGGCACGACAAGTATCTTGCCTGGATATGTGGCTATGCCAATGCGCAGGGCGGCACGATCTACTTCGGCATCGAGGACGGCACCAAGAAGCCGGTCGGGGTGAAAAACGCCAACTCGTTGATGGAGAACATCCCCAACAAGATACGCGATACGATGGGCATTGTCGCGGATGTCGCGTTGCTGCGCAAAAACGGCAAGGATGTCATTCGCGTTAAAGTGAAGAAAAGCATATTCCCCGTCTGCTACCACGGTGAATACCACTACCGCACTGGCGCGGTGAAAATGGTTCTTACGGGTTCGTCCTTGACGCAGTTCCTCTTGGAGAAAAGCGGACTGGATTGGGACGCGGCACCGACATTCAGCG
Organism: Verrucomicrobia bacterium UBA3841; assembly: GCA_002392765.1. Taxonomy (GTDB): domain Bacteria; phylum Verrucomicrobiota; class Kiritimatiellia; order RFP12; family UBA1067; genus UBA1067. Next base: position 13,263 of record DGHT01000030.1, read on the forward strand.
GATTCAAAAAGGATGAGCATGCGTTCACCACCTTGGCTGCACGATACAAGAAGGAGTGCAAGGTCAAGCTGTTGGACTCGGATTTCGAATCGTTTGGGTTGGCTTTGCCGGATGGACGCTTGACGAATGTCGGAGCGCTTTTGGCTGACGATTGCCCGCTTCGCCATTCGCGGGTATTCTGCACGCGCTGGAATGGGTGCGACATGGCGGCGGGTGTGATGGACGCAAAGGATGATCAGGAGTATTCTGGCGGGATCCTTTCAATGCTTCAGTATGCTGAGGACTTTGTGCGTGTAAACTCACGGCGGGCGTGGCACAAACTGGCGCGGACGAGAGTGGAGTTTGTGGAGTATCCAGAGAGGGCTGTTCACGAGGCGCTCGTCAACGCATTCATACACAGAGACTACCTCGTGACCGGAAGTGAAGTCCACGTTGATATCTTCGACGACAGGCTTGAAATCACATCTCCTGGCGGGATGCCGGGCGAGCGTAGTTTGGAGGATTTTGATATTCGTAGCATGCCGTCCATTCGCCGCAATCCGCTGCTTGCGGACATGTGCGAACGGCTGAAGATCATGGAGCGGCGCGGGAGCGGCGTCAAAAAGATATTCGAGGACTACACGAAGAACTTCAAGAACCCGGGTGCCCGGATGCCTAAACTTGAATCCTTTCCCACGTATTTCCGCACGACCCTGCCGAACTTGATTTATGGCTACAGCGATGAGCAACTGGCCAATGTTTTGCATTCTGTGACCCCAGTTGTGACCCCAGTTGCGACCCCAGTCATGACCCCAGTCACGCCCCCAATCACGCCCCCAGTCATGCCCCCAGTCATGCCCCTAGTCGGGAAACCGAGCGAAACGCTGATAGACACAGTACAAAGGAAGGTGCTGGCGGCGCTCAAAGTGGGTGGCGTCATGTCCACATCCGAACTGGCGGAGAAGGTCGGAATTAGCCAGCCGAAGGATATGCGGAGGCGCTATCTCCGGCTTCTGCTCGACATGGGGCTTGTGGAATACACGATTCCGCATAAGCCCAATTCGCGGCTTCAGAAATACCGGCTTACAGAGAAAGGCTGTGAATTGAGTGCGAGTGGGAGTGGGAAGTAAGAGTGGAAGTGGAAAGAGAGAGATTTTTCAGGAGGGTTTACAATGGCTAAAGAACACGAAAACGCAGAATCGCAACCATTGCCGACGGCTTGGACGCTTCCGGCGACAAGATCATGCAGGTTCAAAGTCGCGTGCGAGGGCGAAGAGTCCACGTATGAGGTGATTAATCCCGGCGACGCAATGTTGCTTCTCGATGAATCGGGAGAGATTGCATGGGGTGTAAGGCGGGTGTTCTTCGTGCGACGCGAGCACGACAGGAGCATTATATACTTCGACAGGTTCTTGGATTTTGAACGAGATATGCCATTGCAGACGCTACATGGCGATGGCAAGACGCTGCGAAAAATTGGATTGGATCAAGTTGACGTGGTGCTAAACGCTTATAAAATGGGGATCCCTAAAGACCCGAGCATACCAGAAGACGAGGAGCAGTTGCCTCTCGACTTCGCGGGACTTTGCGAGATGGATGTCGGTGACGATTCAAAGGGGGAGACGCGAGCCTATGTCCGGGAGCTTCTTGAAACTGTCGTAGCCGACGATTTGCTCGGCCCCGCGCTGGGACCGCATGAGGAAATCGTTGGTATGAGTGTTCGCGACAGGTATATTCTTGGACGTCTTGGTCCACGGTGTAATGTGGATATGTTGGGTGTCCCGTCGGGAGAGACGACAGCAGAGCAGGCGGAAATGGCCGAGGACGGCGAGGCGCAGACTGAGAACAAGGACGGAAACGCCGATCACATCGATCATGATGACTCGAAGATGGGAGCCTCGGACATCGCTGAAGAGGAGGTTGACGAGGATGTTGTCGATGGTGACGACATCCTGCGCTCGAATTCGCTTGTGCCGTCCTCGATGGGGCTGACGTTCTGCATAGACGAGAGTCTGCCTGACATTGAGGTGGAAGCGAGATGGGGCAGTTACTATCGCGCCGACAGCGAAACGGCGTTTAGGGACAACGGTAAGCCGTTCAAGTGCTGGAAACGCGTTCCTTTGGGCGGTAAGAAGGTTCTGACGCTGACGGAGGGTAAAATTGCGTCTTTCAATCCTGACGACTCAATAGGTCAGGTCTGCGTTGTAGGTTCGGTGTCGAAGCCAATCGAGGGATCGCGGCTCGTCACCCTGTTTCTCGTCAACCGGCAGGAGGAGAGAAAGGAACTGAGGGATGCGGCTTGGATTTTCCAGCCGGAACTTATCGTCCGCTCGCCAGACGGCAAGGCGATATTCTGGAAGCGTCCGCTTCAGAACCTTTCAAAGGATGACGACGAGATGAAGTCGCTCGATATGCTCTATCGGAGAAAGGTGGAGTTTGCCGTCGGGCACAACATCTCTGTTCATGCGGTTGCGGCGGCGGATGACTATGAGCGCGCTACTGAAGTCAGGACGGTGGCGATTCCGCACTTTGAAGTTCCGGCCACAGAGGTTCCCGGCTATTCCGAGGACGACCGTCCAGTTCTGAAGCAGATAGCCGCAAACCATCTCCTCGACATGTACGAGATCGCGAAGTGCGTAGAAGAAGGCGATCCGGCGAAAATCGACACAAGCGCAATAGGACTTATCGTTGAAGACTACGCCGCCTGGATTGCCGAGCAGAAAACCGCCTCGCAAGCCGAGGAGTTTGCTTTCTTCAAGAAATCCGCCGAGGGAAACCTCCTGAAGTGCGATGAGATTCTTGGTCGCCTAAGAGATGGCATTGAGACCCTCAAGAACAATGCCAATGCCCGAAAGGCTTTTGCGTTTGCAAACAATGCGATGGCCGAACAGCGCATTCACTCGATCTACGCACTGCGGAGACGGCAGAAGCAGTATTCCGACCTCGAGGCAATCAGAGGAACTGTAAAGAATCACGAATGGCGGCCTTTCCAGTTGGCGTTTCTGCTGCTGGCTATTCCATCGCTGGCCGATCCGACGCACAAGGATCGCACGTGTTCCGCCGAGGCGTTCGCCGATCTTCTCTGGTTCCCCACCGGCGGCGGCAAGACGGAGGCTTATCTTGGCGTTGCGGCGTTTGCAATGGCTATAAGGCGGCTTCAAGGCAATTTGGGAGGGTTGGACTCAACGCGTGGACTTGCCGTTATAATGCGCTACACGCTGAGACTGCTGACAGTCCAGCAGTTCCAGCGTGCGGCTACGCTTATATGCGCGATGGAAACCATGCGAAATGAACATCCCGAGATGTGGGGGAGCGAGCCGTTCTCCCTTGGTTTGTGGGTCGGCAACAAAACAACGCCCAACACCTACAAAGAAAGCCGCGATGTCGTGCGCAAGGCTCACGAGGGCAATGGTTCGGGCGGCTCCACGCCAGCGCAGTTGACGACTTGCCCGTGGTGCGGCGCGGAGATACGAGAAGGAACTGACATAGTCTGCAACGACGATGACAGGACTACGAGGATGTTCTGCAGCGACTTCGAGTGCGCATTCTCGCAGCACAATCATGCGACGGGGATTCCTGTAAAGACCGTGGACGATGAAATCTACCATCGTCCGCCGTCCATGATGATTGGGACTGTGGACAAATTTGCGCAGATGGCATGGCGAGGATCTGTGAGGACGCTGTTCGGCCGCGCCGAGAAGGAGTGTGTCAGGCACGGCATCATCTATCCCGACGACGACTGCAACGGCACTCACACCAAACCGGCCACGCACCCGAAGGCGATTCAGCCGATTCGCCCACCCGATTTGATCATTCAGGATGAGTTTCACCTTATCAGCGGTCCGCTTGGAACGATGGTTGGGCTATATGAATCTGCCGTCGATGAATTATGCTCATGGTCGTCCGATGGCTCAAACAAGATACATCCAAAGATCATCGCCTCGACGGCGACGGTGCGAATGGCCGACGAGCAGATCAACCGGGTGTTCTACCGCAAGTGTTCCGTATTCCCGCCGAGCGGCATCGACATCGAGGACAACTTCTTCTCAAAGCAACGGCCAACGACGGAGAAGTTCGGCAGAGACTACATGGGAGTCTGTGCGCTTGGGGCATCAAGGCCTTCGGCGTTGATTCGCACATACGTGGCGTTCCTGACCGCCGGGCAGACGCTCTTCGAGAGCTTCGGTAAACTTGCCGACCCATACATGACGGCTATCGGGTACTTCAATTCGCTGCGGGAGCTGGGGGGCATGCGCCGGCTTTCCGAAGATGACGTGCAGACCCGAAGCTATCGTGTGGCACTCGACAGCCGCGTCCGGCGTCCCGGACTCTCGCAACGCCGCGTCACGATGATCGACGAACTGACTTCTCGAGTAAGCAGTCGCGACATACCGGAGAAACTCAACCAGCTTGAAATTGAGTTCAAGGCCGCATACGCCAAGGGAGAGGCGCGTCCAATGGATATCGTCCTTGCGACGAATATGCTTTCTGTAGGCGTTGACGTGGACCGGCTCGGATTGATGATCGCAAATGGCCAGCCAAAGAACACCGCCGAATACATCCAGGCAACGAGCCGTGTTGGTCGAAAGCACCCCGGAATCGTCTGCACGGTCTTTGCGTGGGCGCGGCCTCGTGATTTTTCGCATTACGAGACGTTCGAGCATTACCATGCGACGTTCTATAAGCAGGTTGAAGCCCAGAGCGTGACGCCGTTCTCGCAGAGGGCGCTCGACAGGGGCCTGACCGGGGCGTTCGTGAGTGACATGCGACTTGCCAACGCGGGCTTGAGCGCGAACAGAGGCGCTTCAGAACTAAAGTCCTCCATCGACCCTCGTGCAAAGGATGCGGCAGATGCTTTTGCAAACCGTGCTGCACACGTCATGGACAACGACGTTGGCAAGACAGTCCAAGACGAACTCAAGGATCGTATCGACAGGTGGGTCAAGGCGGCGACACATCCGGGAAGAACCCTTGGCTACGAAACAGAGTCAAAGCAGGGCGAAGTTGTCGGATATCTCAAGCGTCCGGGACTTGCCATGTGGGACAAGGAAACCGTGCCGACATCCATGCGTGAAGTGGAGAGTAGCGTCCGCCTCATCATGAACAAAAGCAAGATAGACGGCGAAGGCGGGCCTAAGCAGTGGGAGTTCAGGCCTTCCGAAGATGGCGAAGGCGGCTCGGAGACGCCCGCTGCGAACGCAAACGAGACAGGAGCAAAGGAATAGAATATGGCCAACGATTGCAGAGTAGGCAACATCCGTCCCAGCCAGCTCGTCTGGACATACGGCCCTGGGTCGATGATAGACCTTCCGAATTTCTCCGTCATGACGATGGGGCTTGATTACTGGAAGCAAAGCGAGTGCAAGCCAATAGTGGAGCCGAGACTTCTTGAGCAAGTGCGCAAAATGTGCGGCCCGCAGGTCAAGTTCCTTTTGCAGCCGCCAAGTTCTGAAGTGGACGAGGACTCTCCGCATGATCCGAAGTCATACGTCGGCGTTCCGGTGCAGCCATTCCCGCGCTGGTTCAGGTGCGTGAAGTGCGGGCTTCTCGCAACATACGACTCAGGTCTCTTTGAAATCAAGGAGAACTTCTACAGGCCGGAGCGGACGCGTTTTGTCCATGCCAACTGTCCAAAGGGATTCAAAGGCAAGCCTGTGGATGCCGTTCCCGTGCGATTTCTGGTCGCATGCAAGAACGGGCATATTGACGAATTCCCGTGGCGGTGGTTCGTTCACGATGGTCCGACGGAATGTACGGCACCGCTCTATTTCTATGAAAAAGGAGCATCGCTACAGACGGAGAATCTCTGGGTGGAATGTCGTCAATGCCATAAGAAGAAATCAATGGCGATGGCATTCGGCTCAATCGGGGATCAGACGTTGCCGGCATGCCGGGGGCATCATCCACACCTCGGCCACGATGCGGACAGTTTCAACGAGTGCAAGGAGAAGATTTGCCCGATTCTTCTCGGCGCGTCAAACAGCTGGTTTCCCGTGACAATGTCCGTCCTTGCGATTCCCACACGGGAAAACGAGCTTGCGCAGATGGTCGCGGACAACTGGAACATCTTTAAGGACGTCGAAGACGAGGCGGAAATAAAGGTGTATTTGAAGCTCTGGGCAAAGAGCGGTGAAAACTCTGATCTGCTGGCCTACAGCTCATCTGACATCTGGGCGGCGGTCCAGAAGGAGCGCGATCCGAGCAAGCAGGGCAAGGTTACGCAGGAGGATGTCAAGATTCCGGAATGGAGGGAGCTGACGAGCGATAAGCCTGTTGTGAAGTTTCCTCATTTCCTTTGCAGCCAAGGGGTTGTTCCGGAGGCGTTCTCAAGTATTCTTAAAAAAGTCGTTCTGCTTGAGAGGCTTCGCAAGGTCAATGCACTTGTTGGCTTTACCCGTATCGAGGCAAGAGACGAGTTCGCAGACGAGGCGGCAGCTCCGTCGCGCCTTGGCAAGGGAGCGCCAGCTTGGATGCCGGCTTGTGAGGTGTTCGGCGAGGGGCTGTTCCTGCAGTTTGACGAACAGGCGATCAAGGACTGGGAGGCTCTTCCTGCCGTAAAAGAAGAGTGTAAACGTCTGGAGGTTGGTTACAGGAGCTGGCGCACCAATAGAGGTCTTGATGCGTCAAAGGGCTTCCCCGGTGCAAGATACTATATGCTTCATACGCTTGCTCACTTGTTTATACGCGAGCTTGCCTTGGAGTGCGGCTACAATGCCGCCAGCATCCAGGAGCGAATCTACGCGCAGGGCGGCGACAACCCTATGGCGGGAATTCTTGTCTATACGGCTGCTTCCGATTCCGACGGCACGCTCGGGGGACTGGTGGAGCTTGGAGCGCCGTCGAGACTTGAGCAGATCATGCGCCAGGCGATAAGCAGAGCTTCGACATGCTCGTCAGATCCGCTTTGCAGTGAGCATGACTCCAGCAAGGATGGCTCGCTTCATGCTTCCGCCTGCCATGCCTGCTCATTTGTGTCGGAGACCTCTTGTGAATCTGGCAACCGCTATCTTGACCGGGCTTTCGTCGTGCCGACATATTCTGTCAAGGATGCGGCGTTCTTCAAGGGGGTGGCGCAGAATGGATGACATTTATTCAATCGCGGCAAAGATTGCCGCACAGTATCCATGCGATACGATCCGCCATGTCGCAGGAAAGATTGGGATGCTGGGCGCACCGAATCCAAGTGAGTCGGCGCTTAGGATGCAGTGGGCGTCAAGTCTCCAGAAGAATCCGCTCATCAAGCAGTTCTGCAAATTGGCAGGAGATGACGCGCTTGCATCCGGTGAAATTTCGTCTATACTCCTTTCCGCATGTGCGACATGGGAGTTGGCTTCCAAAAGTAGCGCTATTGACATTCTTTGGACGGGGCCGCAGACCACAGCTGTCCCTGTTAGGCAGACCGAGCAGGCATTGTGCGAACTGATAGACTCCGCGAAAAAAGACGTGTTCATCGTAAGCTTCGTAGCATATAAGGCCGACAAGGTGTACAACTCAATTCGCTCGGCGATAGACAGGAAGGTGACTGTCCGTTTCCTTACGGAGGCATCGAAGAAGAACGGTGGTTCGCTTGACGAAGATCCCGCAGATATGCTCAAGAAGAAGTTTCCTGAAGCCGAGTTCTATCGCTGGGATGATGACTCATCGTCGTCGCACGTCGTTCATGCAAAGTGTGCCATCGCCGATGCTGACACATTGCTCGTGACAAGCGCAAACCTAACTGGTGCGGCAATGTCTAAGAACATGGAGTTGGGACTCCTACTCATGGACAGGCGCATCGCTGGCAAGCTTCAGCGTCATTTCAAAGCCCTGATAGATGAACACACAATAAGGAGGGTTTAAGACATGAAAGAGATTCCGCCAACCGAGATTCATCGGCAATTCAAGTCGCTCAAGAAGGATTGGGAGCGTTTCAAGAATTCGCTTGACGCTTTCTTTACTGCCTTGGAGTCTCATTTTTCTGCGCCCGAGGTGGGGGAGGAAACACCTGCGCCATCTGCCGTTAAGTCAAAGACGGCAAATGCCGCCAAACAGCAGTCGGGGAATTTTCCGTATCCAGTTGGCGTTCTTGTCAGAGTGGCGTTCCCTGAAATGTTCAAGCGCAAGGCTATCAGCGCGGGAGACATAGCGTATCTGCTATCCAAGAAGGCTGCTGACGATTTCCTGACGCGCGGCACCAGAGTGATAAAACTCTATGCTACGGACAACGATCCAAACCTTTATCAAAGCGGGCACAGGAGGTATTACAAGATTCCGCCGATGGAGCTTGGAGCGAAGAAATATCATCTTACAAGCCAGTTCTTCCCTGAGTCTCGCGAGCCAGTCCTGAAATGGATATACCAGCACGGCCTTAAGAAGAACGAGTTGATAGAACTCATTGAAGCTGCTAATAATAGGTAAACGCCCGTAACGCAATTCCAAAGGAGAAGCCCCAAATGGATATTACACCAGACAACCAGAATGTTGAGTCGCTTTTCAGCACAAAAGTGTACGAGATTGATTTTTATCAGCGGCAATACAAGTGGAACCGTGAGCCAGTAGAGGAGCTGCTTCGGGACATCTTCTATAAGTTTGAGTCGGAGTTTCAGAAGTATGGGGCATCTGATATTCGTATTGACGAGAACATCTCGAAATACGCATGGTATTATCTGAATACTTACGTGACGACAACAATTGATGGGCGGACTTATGTTGTTGATGGCCAGCAACGCTTGACGACGTTAACGCTCATACTGATTAAACTGAATTTCTTGTGCGAAAAGATTGATAAAGGCTTGCAAGGCTGGGTAGTGCGCAAGATTTGTGGACAGTCTGGCCGTGTTACGCGGTTTTGGATGAACCATAAAGACAGCCAGCGAACCCTTGAGAATATTTATTTGCATGGTACTGAAGCGGAGCTTGCAGAGCAAACAGTCACGGCTCAGAACCTGATTGCCAATTACCGTATAATTTCCGAGTGGATAGATAATAAATTGCCCTTGAGCGATGCTAAACGGTTTGAGGCGTTTGTCTATTATTTTATCAATCGACTCGTGCTTGTTAAACTTGATGTTACGAACAATGACGATGTCCCGATGGTGTTTGAAGTCATAAATGACCGAGGTGTCAAGCTCCGGCCTTATGAGATTATCAAGGGAAAGTTGCTTGGGCAAATCCCCAAGGATGAGTTGGACTCTTTAGGGTTCAATGCAATATGGGAAGATTGCATTGGTAAGCTTAATGCGATTCGGGAAAACGAAGCCGACGCCTTCTTCCGAACATATTTGCGGGCAAAATTCGTTGACACTGTGAGTGATCGCCAGAAGTTCGATGGTGAGTATCATAGGCCGATGATGGCTGTTGAAGAATTGCATCTAGAACACGATCCCAAAGGGGTTAAGAAATTTCTTAAGGAAGACTTCTGCTACTACGCAAATCTTTATGCACGGTTGAACGAATTGAGTGGAGAAGAAAACGAAGACTGTCCTTCAGTATTCTACAATGACATTTTGCGCCTTGATTCTCAAATGACGTTAATCCTGTCCGCATGCTCATATAATGATCCGGACGAAGCATCTAAAATCAAGATTGTTTCTGAACAGTTGGAGCGCATGTATTGTCTTTTGCAACTTCAGAGCTGTTATGACTCAAATGAGTTTGCAAGAGGCCTTGTTGATGTAATGAGGGGAATCAGAAACGCACCAGTTGAAGCCATACCCGAAGAGTTCGACAAATGCCTTGCGAAGATGATTCAAGAGAAGAAAGGTGTTGAGAAGATAGATTCCGTTTGGAATTATGCATATTTCAAGAATGCGGGACTTGAAACCTTGAACAAACCCTTTATCCGCTATATCCTTGCTAGAATCGAGAAGCTTTTGTCGGAGGGCGCAAATGTTAGTATTCGCCATTCGATAAGGGATCTCGCTACAAAGAAGTATCAGAAAGGTTTTCACGTTGAACACATACTGGCCCGCAACGACGAAAACAAGAATTTGTTTGAGAATAACGAAGAGCTGTTTGAACAGCAACGTAATAGGCTTGGAGACCTTCTGCTGTTGAAAGGACCAGACAATGAGTCGAGCGGAAAAGAGCCCTACCAAGAAAAGTTAAAGACCTATGTTGGGTCGTTGTTATGGAATGAAACTTTGGTGGAGGCTACATATAAAAGTAATCTTGATTTGAGGAACTGGATATCTAAGAATCAACTTTCAATGCGGCCATTGGCTACTTTTGGTGCGAACGAAATAGAAGAGCGTCAAGCTCTGTTATTCGAGCTGTTTGCAAAGGTGTGGAATGTCAAGAAGTGATGCGCGAAATGGTATTGCAGGGAGGAAGGTGACATGGAGAAGACATTGATTCTGACAGGCTGGTCAAAAACAGTCTATATGACGGCCGCCGCCGCCGCGCTTGAGGCTCTGAAGTGGAAGGCCGACGTGGCCGGTGTGTCGATCGGCCAGCAGTATTCGCAGGTCGGGTACGTGAAGCCCGACGCAGACGGTTTTGTGACGATCAAGGCGGGACTGCTGACGGTCGTCGTGTACAAAACGCAGGTGTGGTATCAGAAGATGCCAGGCGAAGCGCCAAAGGATAAGTAATGGCATAACGACACGTATCAACAATGGCATATTCGATAGACAGTCTTGAAGTTGCGGACAATCCGATAGTGCTGTTCAGGGGCATCGTCGGGAGCCGGGCGTACGGAACGCAGAACGCGAACAGCGATACGGACGTTCGCGGCATCTTCGTCGTGCCGTCCGCCGAGTATGCACGGCTTGCACAGCCGCCGAAGCAGGTCTCCGACGAGCGAAACGATAGGACGTACTATTCGCTTGTCCGATTCTGCGAGCTGATGGCCGAGGCGAATCCGACGACGATGGAGATGCTGTTCCTGCCGGAGGACTGCATTCTGAAAACCTCTCCGGCGCATTCCATGCTTGTCGCCAACAGGGGGCTGTTCGTCACGCAGAAGGCCGTGGACAGTCATCTTGGCTATGCGTTGAGCCAGATCAAGAAGGCAAAGGGAACTAACAAGCGCGTGTGGAATCCGTGGCCGGAGGAGCCGCCGCAGGCGGAAGACTACTGCCTGTTCCTCGGCGATGCCAAAGGCCGTGCCGTCCCCGTCAGGGAGACAGATGTGAATCTTGCCAACTGCAAGGTGACGAGGCTTGTGGGTAACCGTGCGGCGGATATGTTTGCCCTGTACGACTACGGTGCGCCGACGGGCGGCATATTCCACGGGGGAATGCTCGTCGAGACTGACGCCGCCGATCTTGACCGGGAGAAGAGGATCGGCATCCTCATCTACAACGAGCAGGCATTCAACAGCGCGAAGCGTCAGCACCACGAGTATTGGGACTGGCGGCGAAACCGCAACGAGTCACGCTGGACGGCGCAGGAGCGCGGACAGATGGACTACGACGCCAAGAACATGATGCATCTCGTCCGTCTTCTGCTGTCTGGTGAGAACATCGTCAAGACGGGAGAGCCAATCGTGCGTTTCGACGGAGAGCGGCTGGAGACGCTGCTTTCGATCCGGCGCGGCGAGTGGAAGTTCGACGAGATCATGGCCTTTGCGGACGAGAAGAAGACCGTCATCGAGGCTGGCAAGGGAAGTCTCCCGCCCGACTGCGACAAGGGGAAGGTCGACGAACTTATCGCGTCCGTGATGAAGGAGGCTGGCGTGTCATGAACGATGCCGACAAGGAGAGAGTATCCGCTGCGCTCCGTGACATTGAACCGCGGCATGGGTGTCGCGTCCTGTTTGCCGTGGAAAGCGGCTCGCGGGCGTGGGGCTTCGCGTCGCCTGACAGCGACTACGACGTCCGGGGCGTGTTCGTGAAGCCTCTCGACTGGTATCTCCAGTTGAAGAGAGATGTCCCGGACACCATTGTCGAGGAGCTTCCCGGCGATGTCGACGTCTCGCTGTGGGACCTGCGCAAGGCGCTTCTCCAGATGGCAAAGTCCAACGCCTCGTTCCTGGAGTGGCTGGGAAGCCCGATAATCTACAGGGACTGCGGGATTATCGCCGCCATGAACGAGCTGAAGACCGATTGCGTCAATCCCGCGCATGTCGCGTTCCACTACGCATCTATGTTTCGCAAGGCGATGGATGCGCGAAGCGAGGACGGTACGATACGCATCAAGAAGCTCTGCTACGCGCTCCGCGCCGCTCTCTGCCTGAGATACGCGATGGCCGTCGAGGAGATGCCGCCTACGCCGTTCGCCGATGTGCTTGCAGGAACGGAACTGGAACCCGACGAGCTGGCTGCGATACGTGATGTCCTTGCGCAGAAGGAGCACGCCCTTGAGTCGGATACCGTGACGCCGGACGCAAGACTTGCCGGTCTGCTGGCGGACAGATACGATTCGGTTGCCGCACATCCTTGGCGTAAGCATGGTGTGTCAGGGGACGCATACACCAAGCTTGAAGAGATATTCAGGGCCTATGTAAAGAATGAACAAGCCGTTTGACATAGTTCTGATGGTAGGGATACCCGGAAGCGGCAAGACGACGTTTTGCCGCGAGCGGCTGTTCCCGTCGCACCTCTACATCTCGCTTGACCAGTTGAGGACGCGGTCGGCGGAGGCGGAGCTGTTCGCGTTCGCCCTCAAGCGGCACAAGCCCTGCGTCATCGACAACACGAACGTGACCGTCACCGAGCGCAGGAGGTACATTCCGCTGGCGCGGAAGGACAAGGACGCCCGCATCGTCGTGTACTGCTTTGCGCCGGACCTGGAGGGTTGCCTCTCCCGCAACGGGAAGCGAACGGGGCGGGCGTACGTCCCGGAAGTCGCCATCAAGTGCAAACTGGCGAAGTTCGAGCCGCCGGACTTCGGCGAGGGCATCGACGAGATATATGACGTGAAGGTTTCCGAGAACGGCTTTGACGTGAGGAGGCGAAATGAGAAAGAATAGCCTTGGCGACCGCATGAAGGAGTACGAGCGTACAAGCGACACGAAGCTTGTCCGCCGCCTGCCGATGATCGTTCGGCTTGACGGCAAGGCGTTTCACTCCTGGACGAAGAAGTCGGGCTGCGTTCGTCCGTTCGACCATACGTTCATCGACATGATGGCCGGGCTGGCGCAGTACCTCTGCGAGAACATCGGCGGGGCGGAGCTGGCCTATGGGCAGTCGGACGAGATATCCATTCTCGTGAGGGACGACCAGAACATCGACACCGACGCTTGGTTCGACAAGAGGCTGCAGAAGGTCGTCTCCATCGTGGCGTCGTTGGCCACGTACTGGTTCAATGCCAACAATGCATTCGAGAAGAAGTTCCCCGCGTTCTTCGATGCACGGGCGTTCATACTGCCGGAGCATGAGGTCAAAAACTACTTCATCTGGCGACAGGAGGACGCCACGACGAACAGTCTCTCGATGCTGGCCCAGAGCCTGTACCGGCACGGCGAGCTGCAGCACAGGAAGTGGGCGGAGCTGCAGGATATGTGCTGGCAGAAAGGCCACAACTGGAACAACCTCGAAACGGTCGAGAAGCGCGGCTTCTGCGTCTATCGCCGCGAGGTGGTCGTAGAGGGTCGCCAAGGCCCGGTCACGCGGTTGAAGTTCCTGATTGACCGTGACATCCCGATCTTCACCTCGCCCGACTCCGCCGAGTGGTGGTCTCGGTTCCTGAAAGCTTGAACCGCAAGAAATGAGTGCCTAGACACCCGGTTTCGACGCCCTGGATTGAGCGCTCTAATCCGATATGATATAATACCAGCCGCTTGACGTGAGAGGGTCACATGACTACCATGACAACATACGCCACAGGTTGCAGTGAAGACGTGCTTTTACGCTTTTCATGCAAAGTGACGGACTTTGCACGATATGCTAAAGAGAATTTTAGCATTTCATGCAAAGCGCTGTCGCTTTGCACGAAAACAGCAAAGGAGAAACTTACGCTTTAAGAGCAAAGTGCTCGACCATCAAAAATCCCGCTGAAACGGAGAATGGTTCATTCTACGCTTCGCCCAATGTCTACAGGGGTGAAATGCGTGTCCCGCTCGTTCCCGGCGCGTTTTTCGGCGCGGGTTGTCATGTTTATCATAGAGAACGGTGTGCTTCCTTGCACACTTTTACGTCGTCTGGCGATAAAACTCCGGACGCATCTTGAAAGGGCAGCGCATCGGAAGCCGAGCGACCCCGGAATGCCGCTTATGAAAAAGTCCGTTAATCCATTCCCGGTTTTTTTACAAGTGCAAATAATGGGCGCTTTTCGCGGTTTTCTATCCGTTTCGGCCCTGTGTGGCGGGGTGTTTCGGGCGAACGCGCGCGCCGTGGGCGCTTTTTCGTGTTGCAAAACCTCCGCGCGCGCTCGGTGAGGCCTCGCCAGAGTGTGCGCGTCTCCGTTTTCCGGTACGCATGGCTCGGCTTCAACGTCGCCGAAACGCCCCGCCTCTCCGGGCCGCGCTCGCCGCTCGGGCTGGTTGAACAACTATGATTTCGTCTCGGACAATCTCGAGACTGTATCGACTGTTGCGGCAAAACCGGTTTGATGGACGCGCATGAGACGCATGCGCGGCGGGAAACCGTTGTCAGAGCGAGCCTGTGAAATTGCGGTCGGGAGGGAAATGGCGCGAAATCGGCATTTTGCCACATAACGCATTTGGAAAATAAAGTCTAACGCGTTTTTGGAGTGTCCTGAAAATATTTATCACCCGCTGTTTAAGCCCCTTTCAAGAAAAAACGGGATAAGCGTGAAGACGTTTTTCCTGTTGACATTATTGGCTATATTGGATATAATAGAGTTGTATTAAACCGAGAAAAACACCTACTCGATGTCCGGACAGAAAAAGAGATTGCCGTTCACGGTGAGCCGCAACGACGGGCGGAAACTTGTCGTGCAGGTGGTAGATGGTTTGAAAAAGGCCATCGCCCGGGGCTATTACAAGCCGGGCGACACGCTCCATGCGTCCCGGGAGCTTGCGCCGATGCTCGGCGTTAGCCGCATCGTGACGGCCGCCGCGCTGAGACGTCTGGCCGACGAGGGGTGGGTGGACGCTCGTCCACGCATAGGCTCCGTCGTACGCGACCGCTCGGCGAAGCAGTGGCGCGGGCGCGTGGTCATGGCGTTCCCCGACGGCTACGACAACTACCTCCAGACCGTTCTCGCCGCCGAGCTGCGGGAGACTCTTCTGCACGAAGGATACCTTTTCGAAGAGGCGATCGTCAAGCGCGCGGCTGGCGGCTACGATTTCTCGAATATCGAGGTTGCTCTGTCGCAATCGACGGATCTGGCGGTTTCGATGTATGCGCGCAAGGAGATTATGGACTTCTTCGCCGGGCGCGGCGTTCCGTACGCGGTGTTCGGCGAGGTGGCGCGAAGGCCGGCGCGGGCCGTCGGCGTCACGCGCATCGACTTCAACAAGGCCGTCCCGGATTTTGTGGCGGCGTGCGGCGCGGCAGGCGTGAAGCGTGTCATCGAGGTGTCCTGGTTCGCCGGGATGTGCGGAGTCGTCGGCGCGTTGAAGAAGGCCGGAATCGCCGCGCAAAAAATGAGGATCGATGTAGACACGTCGAAAGGGCGCTTCTTCGCCGTGCGGAAGGCCGGGATGGATACGTTCGCCCGGCTGATCGCCGCCGGTCGCCTATCGCGCGAGAGCCTGTATTTCTTTTCGGACGATTATCTGGCGTCGGGCGCGCTTGCCGCGCTCTCGTACGCGGGGTTCAAGTCGCCGCAGGACATCCGCATCGCGACATGGGCGAACGCCGGCCTCGGTCCGGTATATCCGCGCGAGCTCTCGCGAATGGAACTCGATCCGGTAGGCACGGCGAAAGAGGTGTCCTCCGCAGTGACGGCCTATCTCAAAACCGGCGTCTACCCGTCGAGCGTCGTCGGCGCGAAATGGATCCCCGGCGAAACGATGGCGGCGACAACAAAGGAGGCTCGGTGAAAATGTCGCCAATGTGGAAATATTGCCAATTCAAATGTTGCCAATCCCAATTGAGAATTGGGTATTGGGCATTGGCAACATTGGCGACGCTGGCAACATTCAACACGCTCTTCGCCGAACCGGCGGGCTGCCGCGACTTCGAAGTCGAGACGCCTGTATCGCGGGCGGGGGCGCCGGTCGTCCGCGCAGTCGATTTCGGGCTTTCCGAAAAGAGCGACTGCAACCATGTCGCGATAAACACCGCGCTCGCGGAGGCGAAGCGCACCGGCGCGGCGCGGGTCGAGCTCGCGCCCGGCGTTTACCGCTGTTTCGACGGCAAGGGCATATCCATCGACGGATTCAAGGATTTCGTTTTCGACGGCAAGGGCGCGACGCTCGTGTTCCGCCGCGACCACGCGCCGCTCGAACGCCAGGCCGACCAGCTCGACGGCGAGGCGAACGTCGAAGTGGCGAACTGCCTCAGAACCGTCGTCGAAAACTTCAACATCGACTGGGACTGGGAAAACGATCCACTCGCAGTCTGGGCGAAGTGCGTCGGAAAGCATGAAGACGACGCGGACGGCGCATCGTACGCCGATTTCGAGCTGGACGCGCCGCATCCGAAATACCCGGCCCATGTTCCCGTGAATCTCCTGACGCAGATGGCGGCGGACAGGTCGGGCCCCGTGATGGACGGCAAATGCCGTCATCCCGGTTATTTCGGATCGTCGCTCGGACACATCGGCGCGAAGAGCGAATGGATTTCGCCGACACGTCTCAGGATATGGCCGTTCGTAAAACCGGACTACGGCTACTTCGCGAAGGAGGCGCTGGGGCGCTACGCGCCGGGGAAGAACACCGCGTTCACGCGCGACCTCGAAACGGGCGGAACGTACTCGATCGCACACTGCTACTACGGGCTCAACGGCTTTGTTCTCACTTCCAACCGCCACCTGACCCTCCGCAACATCGACGTATGGGCGTGCAAGGGATTCGGGGTCGAGACGCGAGGCGCCCAGAAGTACTGGCAGCTCGTCGATTTCAACATCCGCCCGAAACCGGGCTGCAAATATCCCGTCACATCGACCGCCGACGCGCACCACGTCGCGCAGTCTCTCGGGTTCGGCAAGATGGTTGGCTGCGAAGTGACGATGCACAACGACGACCACTTCAACTGCCACGACCGCACGCAGATCGGATGGAAGCGAGGCTCGCGCGAAATCGAAATCGTGAATAGCCGCGGCATCGGCTACACGCTCTTCAAGCCCGGCTCGCGCATCACCCTGCGACAGGAGGATTTCGCCGCCACAGGCTGGACGGGGAAGATCGAGAAGATAGAGGGCGAGACGATCCATTTCGACCGCGATTTGCCGGAGCAGAAAGGAATGCTCTTCGTTTTGATGGACGCCGACTACGCGACGGAGAATTTCATTTTCAAGGACTGCCGCTTCCACCACAACCCGTGGAGCCGTGGCCTCTACAACGGTTCGAACGCGACGTTCGACGGATGCACCTTTGGCCCGATGGTTGGGCGTCCGCTCTTTCTGCTTTCATGCTACACGTACAACGTCTGGTGCGAGGGGATCGGCTGCACCAACATCGTCGTCAGGAACTGCCGCTTCGAAGATTGCCTGGACGTCAAGGAAGAGACGGGCGTTTCGGCGCAGATCATGTGCGAGATCGCGATACCGCCGCGATACGACCCCGAGGGGAATCCGATCGTCAATGCGGAGCTCGCGGCGAAGGTCGCGGCGAACAAGGCGGCGGGACGCGTCATCACACCGTCCGCCGACGCCTTGTCCGGGATTCTCGTCGAAGACTGCGTTTTCGTCAATCCGCGCGGCTATCTATTTGCCGTTCGCAACGGAAACGACACGATCTTCCGCCGCAACAAAGTTGTCTGGGGAAACTCCGCGCACGAGCGCCTTCCGTACGCGGGGAAAACTCTTGTCGAAGGCGGGAACAACAACGAGATTGACGAGGTGAAATGAAAAAGTTGAAATCGACAGCGTTGTTATGCGGTGCCATATCCCTGGCAATCTTGCACTGTGCCGCGCTTGGCGGAACGGTTGAACCTTCAGCGCTGTTTTCCGACAACGCCGTATTGCTGAAGTCGCCCGACACCGCCATCTTCGGATTTGCCAAGCCAGGCGAAAAAGTGTCCGTGTCCGTGGCTGGAGCGTCTGCTGAAGCCATAGCCGGAACCGACGGGCGCTGGATTGCGAGGCTAGACCTTTCGGCGGCGGACAAAGGCCCGCACACGATGAAGATTGGAGGCAAGACCGTCAACAATGTGATTGTCGGCGAAGTGTGGCTCGCTTCCGGGCAGTCCAACATGGCATTCAAGATGGGCAGTGCCGACGACGCAAAGGAGGAATGCGACATAGTCAATCCTGACATTCGCTGCTTTCTTGTAGGCGGAGGCGTGGAAGAAAAGCCCAATCCCAGGATATCAGGCCGCTGGCTCCTAACCGGCCCTGCAAAGACCTGTGAGATGACAGCGGTAGGCTATCACTTCGCAAAAAACCTCAACACTGCGCTGGGCGTACCGGTCGGCATAGTCGAATCCGCCATAGGCGCATCTGCCATCGAAGCCTGGTGCGACCCTGAAACAATGGCCGTAGATCCCGTCGTAAAAGCCGAGCTGGACGCGCAGACCGCATTCTTCGACAACTACCTGGAATACGAGCGGAGATGCGAAGCGGAACTCGTCGAGTGGCAGACAAAGTTCGGCCGCGCCGACATGCGAAAATTCACGATCCCTCCAGAAACCGGCTGGCGGGAACTTTCCGGGCAGGAAGCCGAATCGTTCCGCCACGGACCTGGTGCCGTGTGGCTAAGGCGGAAGGTCCCCTCTCCCGCCGCCGGAAGGCCTGCCGAAATCCTGAGGCGGCGCTTCATCGAGAAGGACTGGCTGTTCGACACGTCCGCCGTTGACGTATTCTGGAACGGACGCAGGCTCGAACGCAGTTTCGCACAGAATCGAGTAGACAAGAATTTAGAGTACTACCGTCCGGACGCCGGCGATGTGCTTGCCGAGAATACGCTTGAAATACGGTTCTTCAACGCGGAGAGCATCCCGAGTGTACTGTATTCGACATGGTTTGGCGGGATGAGACTGCCATACCCGGGATGGAGCGTCTGCGAAGAGTTTTCGCTTCCATATCTCAAGGCCGAAGAGCGAGCGTCGATTCCGCCGCGCCAGAAGTTCTGCCTTCCGCAGCATTGGCCGTCGGGTCTTTTCAACGGCAAGATCGCGGGGCTGATTCCGATGAGTCTTTCAGGCATAATATGGTATCAGGGCGAAACAAACACTTCGAGGCCGGAAGAGTATGAATCTCTCTTCCCCGCAATGATTAAATCATGGAGAAGGCTTCTCGGCAAGCCAGAACTGCCTTTCGCCTGGTGCCAGCTCGCAGGATTCCACAAGAAGGACGACAATGCCGACAACCCCGACGTCAGATGGGCAAGGCTCAGGATGTCGCAGGACAGGGCGCTGCGCCTCCCGATGACGGGGCAGGCGGTGCTTATTGACGTTGGCGAGGCGTGGGACATCCATCCCCGCGACAAGCGCACGCCAGGCGCCCGGCTTGCGGCGTGGGCGCTGAACAGGGTTTATGGACGGAAGGACTTGCCGTATCTCGGGCCGCGGGTGGAAAAGGTAGAACGCGCTGGAGACCGCATGGTGGTCACCTTTGCAGATTGCGCGAACGGCCTTGTCGCAAGGGATCTCGGCGACAAATGCCTTATGCGCTCTTCGACGAATTCATACGCGCCTTTGGTCCGCAACTCGCCTGACGCGCAGGTGGAGGGATTCTCGCTTTGCGGTGCGGACGGCAAGTGGTTCTGGGCGGACGAGGCGAAGATCTCCGGCAATACGGTCGTGGTCTCGTCCAAGTCCGTTCCGGATCCTGTCAATGTCCGCTATGCCTACGCCGAGAACCCCGTGGCGAACCTGTACAACACAGACGGCTTCCCCGCCGTTCCATTCGGCGAATGAGATTCGACATGATGAAAATCAACGAAAGGTAAAAGTCCATGACAACAGTAAAATCACGCTACAAACGACTCTGTGCGAGTGCTCTCTTTGCAGCCCTCGCCACAGCCGTCGAAGGGCAAAGCGTGACTGCAAATGCAGTTACGTACCTTGACGAAAACGCATCCATAATATGGCGCACGATAAAGTCGTCGCAGCCGCAGATCGCCTTGGACTGGCCGTCAGGCGCGGCGAGCGCGGTTTTGACGACGAAAATCGGTTCTGCAGCCGCGCAATCCGCCGTCATAAATGATACTTCCGCGACGTCGATAAATGTCGTGTTCACAATGCCGACGCAACACGCCGACCGCGAGGTCGTCACGCTTTCCATATCGTACCGTGATTCGTCGGACGCCGAACTCAAGTCGAAGACCGTCAGGCTGGGGCTTGTGGACAGCATTGGCAACGGCGCTTCGATTGCAACGACTCTTGACGGATCGACTTCGCAGTGGCGGCGGTACGAAACGCACGAGGTTGTGCAGATTCCGCCGGACGCAACGGCCGTCACGCTAGACGGCGCACCGGTGGACTGCGACATTCCCGGCTGGTTCGACCTTGCGGCGCCGGGGGCGCATACGCTCGCTGTCGAAACGGCCGACGGCACGGAGAGCGCTACGGTTCTCAGGGCCGGGAAGGGTCTTTACATCATCTTTAAATAATCAACGAAAGGAACAAACAAATGAACAGCGTAAAGAAGATTGCAATATTTGCGGGCGCCGCGCTTGCTGGCGCAGCCGCGTCCGCCGCGTCGATAGGCAACGTCGTCGTCAACCAGATGTGGCCGTGGAGCACGAAAGTCGCGATCGACTACGAGCTGACCTGCGACCCTGGCGAGACGTGGGACGTCTCGCTGACGGTGAAGGACGCGCAGAACAACGACGTCACGGGGCTTTCCAACGCGATATCCGGCGATACCGACAACGTCTCCGGCGGCGCGCATAGGCTCGTATGGGATCCTGGCCGCAGCCTCGCGACAGGCTCCGCGCCGGTGCTTTCCTACACGCTCTCGCTCCGCGAACCGCTCGGCAAGAAGTACATGATCGTCGATCTCACCCGCGATGGAGAAGGCAAGTTCTCCGTCTCGTATCTCGACGAAGAGCCGTCGGGCGGATTCAACACGGAGGAATACACGACAACAAAGATGGTATTCCGCCGCTGCCCCGCCGGATCTTTCATGATGGGATCTCCGGACGACGAACCAGGACATGATTACTACAGCTCTAGTGATAAACTGACAGACTCTGAAAAGCAGCGCAAGGTCACTCTGACAAAGGACTTCTATCTGTCTATATTTGAGCTGACGGTATATCAGACACATACGATATGGCCAGATTACTACAACTACTCCAGCGTCAACGCAACGAACAGCTATCGAAAGAAACGTGCTCTCATGAGCATCTACCCTTGCCATTTCAGGAATGCGACCAATGCAACAGTAAATGCTGTTGATTGGGCGTCGAGTACAAGCGTCGATTCCACAAGTCTGATCGGTCAGTTCCGTGCGGGAATACCGGGGGGATCGCCAATCTCCGGCTACGTTTTCGACCTTCCGACCGAAGCGCAGTGGGAATACGCCTGCCGTGCAGGGACGACGAACGTCTGGAATAACGACGGCTCTTGGTCGCCAGCGGATTCCTACGGACACGATGGCAATAGTACAGCCGAGCGAGAACTTGGTGTTCTAACCGGACAGAATGCCGATACAGTTCTCAGGTTCCTTGGAAAGTATCGTTATGACTACAACAAAGATACTGGGCATTTCGAATGGGATCAGTCGCAATACATAGATGTCGGTCGTTATCAGCCGAACGCCTGGGGATTCTATGATATGCATGGCAATGTTGCCGAGATGTGCGCAGATGTATGGGTGAACTCCGGGTATGATGGAAGCGATTTGGTAGATCCGGTGCGAGGCGGCGGAACAACAGGCTCGATAGTTTCGCGCGGCGGCTCATGGGCCAACAACGCCAGGGAGTGCCGCTCTGCGTCGAGAGGCAAAGTTCACCCTCCAACGCGTCTGGTTTCCCTAGGTGCCCGTCTTGCGCTTGTGCCCGAAAGACCGGCCGGCGAGTAAGGAGGATGAGATCAGCCAGACGCCGGAAGTGCGCCCGTGAACCGCATCCTATGTGTCCGGAATGGGATGACGTCGAAAAAAGGAGGTATCGTAAAATGAAAGCGCAAATGAACAGACGTGATTTTTTCATGGGAACGGCCTGGATGGTCATGGCGGCTTTGGCGGCCGGATGCCGACTGAACCGTCTTGGATTCGGCGAAGGCGGCAGCATGCAGAATTTCGCCTTCCGCAAGCTCGGGCGCATACGCGTCGGATTCGTCGGAATCGGAGGGCGCGGCACTTCCGCCGTCCATCGCGTCTCGATGATTCCCGGAGTCGACATCGTCGCGCTGTGCGACAAAAATCAGGATCGCGTCGAGCTGAACATGAAATGGCTTGCCGGGAATAACTACCCGACCGTTCCGAAAGCGTATGTCGGCGAAGAGGCGTACAAGGAGCTGTGCGATTTCGGCGAGTGCGACGTCATATACTGCGCCACGCCGTGGGCGCTTCACCAGCCTGTCGCCATGCGCGCGCTTCTGGGCGGCAAGATAGCGCTCGTCGAAGTGACTTCCGCGCTCACGGTCGACGAGTGTTGGGAACTCGTCGAGACCAGCGAAAGGATGAAGATCCCGTGCATGCAGCTTGAGAATTGCGTGTACGGCGAAATCGAGCTTCTGGAGCTGAACCTCGCGCGCATGGGGAAGTTCGGCGAGATCGTCCACGCCGAAGGTGCTTACATCCACGACTTGAGAGAAGTGATCTCGTCCACCGGAAAGAAGTCCAACACCGAGTGGATATGGCGCTACGGCGAGAATATGCTCCACAAGGGCAACCGCTATCCGACGCATGGGCTCGTCCCGATCTGCCAGACGCTGGGCATCAACCGCGGAGACAGGCTCGACTACCTCGTTTCGCTTGAAAACGGCCCGCACAATGCGAACTACGAGTACTTCAAGAAAGAGTTTCTGGCGGATGACGATCCGCGGAAGAAGGATCCGCCCGCCGAGATGGGCGATATGAACACGACGCTTATCAAGACGGCGAAGGGCAAGTCTATCATGGTGCAGCACGATGTAAGTTCACCGCGCCCTTATTCGCGCATCAGCCTCATCAGCGGCACAAAGGGGATCGTTCGGGACTATCCGTTCCGGTGCGCGTTCGAGGAGAAGTGCTTCGACCGCGGCGCCCACAAGTGGTTCGACGATCAGAAGGCCGCCAAAATACGCGAGAAGTACATGCATCCGCTGTGGCGCGACGTGTCGGATATGGCTAGGAGGGTCGGCGGACACGGCGGGATGGACTTTATCATGGATCTGCGCTGGGCGTACTGCCTCCAGAACGCAGAGCCGCTGGACATGGACGTATATGATCTTGCTGCGACGAGCTGCCTGTGCGAACTGACCGAGAAGTCCGTACGCAGCGGATCCAGACCGGTCGCCGTGCCGGACTTTACGCGCGGCAACTGGCGCAACGTCGAGCCCTGGGGCGTCGTCGGCATCGATCTCGGGAAGATGGGCCTGGACGCCGGAGCGGTTTCGAAAGACGACGCGTCGCTGAATGTCTGATGCCGGAGCCACCGCTCCGAAAGACAATCAAAGAAAGGTAAAAGTCCATGACAACACGAAAAACACTCGGCAAAGCGATTAAGAATACATTCTCAGTCTTTGCTCTCGCGATGGGCATAGGCCTCTCGGCATTTGCTGACGGTTTGCCGTCCGGCTACCATTTGATGGACTGGGCAGACACCGACGGAACGGGATGGATCAACACCCTGTATCGTCCGGACTGCACAAACGCCGTCGAGATGAAGGCTTCCGTCACTCGGTCCGGTCAGTTCCTTTACTGTTCGCGGCATAATTATGAGAAACGAGTGGAGCTCTATATCGACACAGGATTGAAGCCTCGCTTTGCATACAATACAACCGCCGCGGGTGTTGTTACATTGGGAGCCGTAACCAGCGGAGAGCCATGCGTATTTACCCAAAATCCCGACCCGGACGATTCGTACAAATGCAGTTGCAGCGCGAGTTTTGGGGAAACAGTCAAGTCCGACACCATAACAGGAGCCGCAGAATTTACGCCAAACGAAAATGCGTATTTCTGCTTGTTTGGTTCATACGTCCATGCCAGCCTTGCTGACAATACGCCAATCAACAGCAAAGCCGCTTGCCGCTTCTTTTACTTCAAGGTGTGGGACACGAAAGACAGGCACGAACTCAAGTGCCATATCGTTCCCGTGTATGGAGAGGCGGAGAAGGCCGTGGGGCTGTACGATCTCGTCGCAAACCGCTTTCTACCCGTCAAAGGCGGTGGCACGTTCACCGGAAAACTCACGCTTTCAGAAGACGAATGCTGGACTGACATGGACGATATGTTCACGGCAGGATTGACCATCGATCTCAACGGACACAACCTGACGGCTGGAACCGTCGCCACGAACGCGGTTTCTGCCGCGAACCCTGCGTACCAGGATCTCGAATACGTGACGGCGGACGGTTCGAAAGCGAATGTAATCACAGGCTTTCGCATCCCGGGCACGGCGAAAGTCGAGGTAAAGGTGCGGCCGGAATCTGTCAGCGGAACTCAATTTATTTTCTGTTCGCGCAGAGACGCGACAACATATACGTACACTTCTCTTCTTCAGAATGGCAAGCCGCGCTTCGATTTCCATGCTCAGAACAACAACTATGGACCAGAGCTGACAGATGGTAGCGAATACACATTCGTATTTGACGGCAGCGGCGGGACGGGGGACAAAGCGGCATGGTCTGTGAATGGCATCCAGCAGACCGAATCCTCTGGTAACAACAACTTTACCAGCGAGGGCGATTTGGTTGTTTTGGGTTCCAGCGCCACCGAAAACAAGATGACAGGCCGCATCTACTATTTGACAATCACAACGAACAACACGGATGTACTCCTTGACCTTCGCCCTGTGCGCCGACTTGCCGATGGCGTTGTGGGCCTATACGACAGATTCGGCGGCGAATTCTACACGAATGGCTTTGCGACCGTGCGCCAGCCGGTTTCACTGGCAATAACAAGCGATACCGCTGCGGAGCTCCGCGTCGGGCAAAAGCCCCTGCAGGGCGGCGCTGGATACGCCGATGTCAGCAGCGTATTCTCCGCAATGGAGCTTCCCCAAAATGTGGCGCTTGTCAAGAACGGCGAGAGCGCGTTTGACGGCGGGGGCAGCATACTTGCCGGCAAGCTCGTGGTCAACGGCGGCACGGTGAGCGGCGTAACGATACTTGACGGCGCGACGATCGACCTCTCATCAATCACGAATCCATTCAGCCTGGACGACATATCGTTCGCGGACGGCGCGACAGTTGTTATCGACGTGGGCGCGCGCAAAATAGGGTCTGCCAGGCCAATTGTCTCGTGGACGGTCGCGCCGGCGAATCTTGACGGACTATCGTTCCGCATTCTGGTCGATGGCATAGAGCGGAAGTCAACTGTCGGCGATGACGGGCTCTACTTGCTTAGCGGCATGACAATCATTTTTAAGTGAAATGACCCAGGATAGCGCGAAATGGCGATCAGGCTCGAAACCAGGCCTTCGATGCTGAGGCGGTGCAGGGGGTGGGACTACCGCCAGTCCTGCATCTACATGATCACGCTCGTTCTCGCCGACCGCCGCTCGCAGGCGCTGGGGAGGCTGGTGATGCCGGGGGCTTCCGCCCCCGGCACAGAACAGGCCGCCCCCGGCACAGAACAGGCCGCCCTTGGCGCAGAACAGGCCGCCCCCGGCACAGAACAGGCCGCCCTCTGTTCTGTGCTTGGGGCGGGAGCCCCAAGTATCTCCCTCTCCCCGGCGGGCGAGGCGGTGATGCGGGAATGGCGCGATATTGGCGCGCACCACCCGGCACTGAAGCCGCTTTATATGCAGGTGATGCCCGACCACGTCCATTTCATATTGCAGGTTTTGCGCCCGCTCGACAAGCCGCTTGGCATCGCGATCGGCGGCTTCAAAACGGGCAGCTCGAAAGCGGCGATCGGCGGGCCGGGGCTTTGGGCAGAGGGCTTTCAAGATACGATTCTCTTTCACGAGGGCCAGCTCGACGCGATGTTTCGCTATCTTCGCGACAATCCGCGGCGGCTCGCCATAAAGCGGCTATGCCCAGAGTTGTTCAAGGTGAGGAGGAACCTGAAGCTTCCGCTTCAGGCACAGGACAGGCCGCTGGGGGGCTTGGGGCTGCCGCCCCAAGCACAGAACAGGGCGGCCTGTTCAGTGCCGGGGGCGGAAGCCCCAGGCTACGGCTTCTTTTCCGCCATCGGCAACCACTTTCTTTTAGACTCGCCCAACAAACTGCAAGTTCAATGCTCGCGGTCGCTCTTCGGCTACAAGCGCATTCCCAAGCCCGGCGGCGGCTCGAAGATCGCCCGCGATGCCGACGGCGCCCCTCTCGTCGCCTTTTCGTCGCCTGAATTCGAAGAAAAGCGCGATGCGCTTCTGGCCGCCGCGAAACACGGCGCGGTCTTGGTATCGCCCTGCATTTCAGACGGCGAGCGTGAGATCGCCCGCCTCGCCTACGCCGCGGGCGCAAATCTCGTCGCCTTGCGCAACATGGGCTTTTCGCCGCTCTACAAGCCCGGCGGGAAGCTTTTCGACAAGACGGCGGACGGCAAGCTCCTTCTGCTCGCTCCGGCCGCTTGGCCATACCAAACCGCCGACAAGCCGATGACCCGCTTCGATGCCTGCGTCTTGAACCGCATCGCCCAGTTTCTCGCTGCAGACGGTGCGGTGGAAATAAACTACAAGGGCATGAAGCCCGACGACATCGACCGCCTTGTCCGCGAGGCGGTAGCGAACCGCGATGGATCTACCCTACCATAAAAACAACAACCAGAAAACTACCATGAAGAAACAAACCCACTCCTTCATAGCCGTTCTCGCGGCGGTTCTTGTGTCCGCCGCCGCCACTTCGCTTTTCGCCGGCGACGTCACTGTCGAGGCCGGCGGCGAGAAGTTCGTCGTAAGAGAAAAGGACGGACGCATCTTTCGCATCGCCGACGGGAAATGGCAGCGCGTCTTGTCGCGCACTCTCCGCGTCAGGAGCCCGGAGGTTTCCGGACAGGCCAACCCGGACGGCAGGTTCGCAAAGCTTTCGGTCAAGGAAGTTTTTCCGTCCTTCACAATCGTTCGCGGCGAATATTCGCTTTCGGTCGAGGAATCGGGGGAAAAAAAGCCGTTCGACGATGCGCGGCTCATCCTGGAATTCCTTTTCAGGAAGGATCTTCCCGGATTCGTGGTCATAGAGACGCTCGTCGCCGACAAGCCGTTCTTTTTCGGCGGATACAACATCCTCTTGGCGCCGCCTATCGCGCGCTTCGCAAAAGACGGCGAAGATTTCCGCAATTATCCGACGAGTAAAGAATTGAAGTCGGTCGTCGGCGGATACCGCACGAACGCGGCCAAGTACATCACAGCCGAAGAGCCCGACGGCACCCGCTGGTGGATGGGGCGCGAATTCAGCGCATTCGAACCAAGAGGGGATGAGAAGCCTGGCAATTTCCGGGCGGGACCCGTCGGCGAGGCTGCGCATAAGAAACCCTTGGAAAAAGGCAACAAGGTATCCGTCTCCGTTGCGGTCGGCATCGTAAAATCGCCGGACGACATCGCGAATCTGCGCGCGCAGCGCGCGATGCAGCCAGGGTTCCTCGGCCTTAACGCCGTATTCGAGCCGGAAGAGCAGGACGCGCCCCCGCATGACGAACTTGTGCGGCGAATCGCCGATATAGCATCCGCAAACGCCGCGCTTCCCGACGATACGGGCGACGAATATCTCGATTCGATGAAGGCGATGACGGAATATTTCCTTGAATTCATGAGGAGCGATCTCGCGGCGGAAAAAACAATCGACCTCGGATCAAGAAAACAGAAGATAGATG
Source organism: Verrucomicrobia bacterium UBA3841 (assembly GCA_002392765.1). GTDB lineage: Bacteria > Verrucomicrobiota > Kiritimatiellia > RFP12 > UBA1067 > UBA1067. The sequence continues at coordinate 41,079 of DGHT01000030.1, forward strand.
CTCGATACCGCCGCTACATGGATGTCCGCATCGACAAGAACGCGGCGGAACTGGCGGCGCTGCAGAAGGAACTCGCGACGCGTGCCGATGGTTTGCGCTCCGGGAAGATTCGCCCGATGAAGCTCGTTGAATACAGTTACGGGAAACGTCCCCGGCTGGAAGACGGCGGCTTCAAGGTGGACGGCAAGGAACTGCTCCTGATCGGGCCCGACACGTGGATGAACGTAAAGGGCTGGCACAACCGCGACATCGACGTCATTGCGAAAATGGGCTTCAACTTCGTGGACTGCTTCTACGTCGGCGGGACGAATTATGCCGACGTAGTGAAGAGATGCGAGACAAACAGGATCTGGTGCGTCTGGGGCTCCGCAATTGACACGGGGAAGGAGTCTGATGAATTCCTTTCTGGAATCGAGGAGATGCCGGAGGAGGAGCAGAATGCCCATAGATGGGGAAAAGGATATTGGAAGGGTTCGCTCGTGCCGGCCAATCCAAGCGCTGCGTTCGTCTATCAGGTCTCGTTTCCCGAACAATGGAACAGAAAGCGCGAAGAAACGCCGGAATGGGCGTCAGAGTTCAGAAAGCATTTGACGGAAAAATTCGGAACGCTTGACGGGTTGAACAAATCGCTCGCCGCGAATTTCTCAAGCTGGGACGACATCGACTTCGCCGCCGCCCTGAAGAACCCTCCGCTCAAATACGAAAGTTTCCGTTTCAGGATGCACGAGAATCTCAAGAAGGCCATTCCCGTCCAGAAGCGCATTGCGGAAAGGTTCGGCCTGCCGCGCAGCACGCATTTCTCAAGCTACTACAACCTCGACGGGCTCGATCCGCTCGTTACGCTCGCCGACTTCGAGGCGCACTGGGGCATGTTCGACATAGTCGGCTTCGACGGTGGGTTCGGACTTGAAAGCTCGGAGTTCGCCATCGACTTCGCGAAGGGCGGAATAGAACTCGACATGGCGAGAAGCTTCTATCCTGAAAAACCTGTCGCCAACAACGAGAACCACGTAATCATTGACGGCATCTACCGCGACTACGACGGGAAGGCGATATACCTTACGAACATTCTCTGCTATCTGCTCGGACAGAACGCCGGGTCGATTTGGAACTGGGCAAACCGGCGTCACACATACGGCGAGTACGTGTTCACGCGCGTCAACACGTGCGTTGCGACAATCCGCGCCGCGCTCGACATCAGGCGCTTCCCGGAAGAGGTGGCCGCGATGCGGCGGACGGACAACCCGCCGTTCCGCATCCTCCATTCCCTGCCGTCCATGCAGGACGAATCATACGTGCGCTCTCTCTACGGCATCTACGCCGCGTCCTCTTTCACGGGATGGCCGGTGCGCTTCCTGAGCGAACGCGACCTTGCGCGCGGCGATTTCAAGGGCACGAAGATCGTGGTGGTTCCTGACGCAAGATGCGTGTCGGACAAGACTTTCGCCGAGCTCGCCAAATTTGCGAAGAGCGGAGGAATCGTCATCGCGGACGGAGAAAAGGCGCTTATGGGCGACGAGTGGGGGAAGAGCGTGCCGTCGCGGCAGGCGGATGCGCGGCGCTTCCGCCGCATCGCGGACTCCGGCTCCAGGACGCGCTTCAATGCACTTGCAGACGCGCTTGACGAAATCGGTGCGCGTCCGCCGCTCGCGCTTTCCTGCGCGGACGGTTCGCGTCCGTACGGAGTCATCTGGCGCACGGGAAGAACCTCCGCCGGAGAGCGCGTCGCATTCATCGCCAGCATGAGCCGCAAGGGCGTTGCAGTCAGGCTGGACGGAGCGTGGCGCGAACTCCTGAACAACCGCGACGTGTCCGGCCCGTTCACGATCGCTCCGTGCGAAGTGCTTCTGCTGAAGGAGGAAAAATAGAATGTCGCACATCGCTGCCATTATGCTTGCCGTCGCGCTCGTTCCCGCGCCGTGCGAATTCGAGGCGAAGGAGGGCGTTTGCCGCGCAGACGCGCCGGTCGTCGCGGTGCATGACGCATCGATTCCTCCCGAAGGTTACAGGTTATCGGTGGAGCCCGGCGCGATAAGGATAGCGTCGTCGGATGCGGCGGGAGAGTTCTATGCGCGGGTGACGCTTGGACAATTGGGAGGGACGCAATTTATTGCGTCCGGTGCGACCGCAAACGGGCGAGACGCCCGTTCCCCCAGTCTGGACGCTATGAATTGCGTCCCTCCCGCGCCCCTCCCGTGCTGCACGATCGTCGATTCGCCGCGGTACCGCTGGCGCGGGTGCCTTATCGACGAAGGGCGCCACTTCTTCGGCAAGGCGACCGTCAAGAAGATGATAGACGCGATGGCCGCGAACAAGCTGAACGTGCTCCACTGGCATTTGACCGAAGACCAGGGCTGGCGCATCGACTTCAAGCGCTGGCCGGATCTTGCGAAAATGGGCGCCGTGCGGCGCGATGCGAATGGCCGGGTCTACGGGCCGCATTTCTATACCGAAGAGGATATTGCCGAAATCGTCGAATATGCGCAAAGCCGCCACGTGAAGATTGTCCCGGAGCTGGAAATCCCGGGACACTCCCGCGCCGCGCTTGCGGCGTTTCCGCAGTTTTCGTGCCTTGGCGAAAAACTGGAGCGCCGCGCAGATTCAACGTGGGGCGTAAAGCGCGAGCTGTACTGCGCGGGGAACGACGAGGCGATAAGGTTTCTTGAAGAACTGCTCGACGAGTTCTGCCGTCTTTTCAAGTATTCGGACACGATCCACATCGGCGGCGACGAGTGCCCCAAGTCGCGCTGGCGCAGATGTCCGAAATGCCAGGCGCGGATCAAGGCGCTCGGGCTCAAAGACGAGGATGCGCTCCAATCCTGGATGATGCAGCATTTCACCAACTACCTCGCCAAGAAAGGGAAACGCGCCGTTCTGTGGGAAGAAGCCGTTGACGGCGGGCTCGCCGAAGGCGCGGCGGTCATGTCGTGGCTTGGGATTGATCGCGCCGTTTCGGCGGCGTCAAATGGGACAGACTGCGTCGTGTGTCCTCGCATGTCGACCTACTTCGACCAGAAGCAGGGACTTCCGCTCGATCCGTGGCGGGCGGACGGCAGGGGGTTGCCGCTTTCGAAAGTATATGCGTTCGATCCGTCGGAAGGTTTTCCGGCGGAATGCGCCTCCCGCATCCTCGGCAGCGAGGGGCTTCTGTGGACGGAGCATATCGAAGAGCCGGAAGAACTGGAATGGATGGCGTTCCCGCGGCTTTGCGCGCTCGCAGAGGCGTTGTGGACGGGCGGCGAGAATCGCGACTACGCGGAATTCTTGAAGAGACTCGAAATGCATATTCCGCGCCTTCGCGCGATGGGCGTAAACTGCGCGCCTACGCCGGAGGGCGTCCCCGCGAACCAGGCCATGACGCCAGCTCCGAGAGAACGCGCGAACGGCTACGACTGGATTGCGCGGCACGAATACATCATGGAAGAGGCGCGGACATGGCGGACGAATCCAAGAATCGTGTTTCTGGGCGACGGAACGTTCCATCGCATGGCCGGGATGGAATCGATTGGCGAGACGGACGACTCGCTGACGCGTCCCGAATGGAAGACGATGTTCGCGCCGGGCGAGCGCGTCCTCAACATGAGTTTCGACGGGGACAGGACCGAGAACATCCTCTGGCGGCTGGAGCAGGGCGAATTAAAGCGCGTAAAGCCGGAAATCGTAGTAGTCATGGCCGGAGGCGAAAATCTGCGGCCCGCTGCCGATGGGCGAGTCGATTCGCCGGAGGAAATAGCCCAGGCGGTTCGCAAGATCGTGGAACACGTCCGCCGCGAGCAACCGAATGCGGAAGTGCGGTTGTATGGAGTCTGCTCGCCGGACGGTGCGGATTATGACGCGGTCGAACGCGCGAACAGGCTGAACTCGCTTCTCTCGCGGATTCCATCGTACTGCGGCACGAAAGGCGGGGCGGTCAAATTCTTCGAATGCTGGGATGCGGGCACGCCGGTTTCGAGTCTCGACATTGCGCCTGACGGCGAGCGAGATATGACGGCGGATGTCATGGCGGCGGTCGAAGCCGTGCGCGGCGCGGGCGGAGGTGCGGTTTCCTTTGCACCGGGCGAATACCATTTCCGCTCGCCTGTCAAGATTCCTGTTTTCATCTCGAACCACGACAACCAGGACGGACACGCGGCTTTTCTCCCGGTCACTAATGTCGCAAACTTTGCGTTCCGCTCGTCCGGCGCGCGTTTCGTATGCCACGGCGAGGGAGTAGCGTTTGCTCTTATCGACACGAAGGATGTCCGGGTCGAAGGAATCGCATTCGACTACGCAAGGCCGCGTTTTTCGGAATGGCGGCTCAAGGACGGAAGACTTTCTTCTATCGACGCGCAGTTCACATGCGAGACGCGCGACGGAAAACTGTATGCCACAGGCCCAGGTTGGAGCGAACTTCAGAGGCTGGCGCATTTCTTCGACGGCAAGACGCTCGCCCCGCTCGGAACCAAATGGTGGGACGGCACGGCGGACAGAGTGTTCGAAGGCTTCCCGGACGGGACGATCGTCGTCTCGCGCCACGGCTACAGACCCAATCCGTGCGTGTTTCTGTACCGGGCGGACCGCACGTCGTTCAGGAACTGCGGCGCGTATGCGGCGAGCGGCATGGGGCTTCTCGCGCAGAGATGCGACACCGTCACGGTCGGCGGATGGCGGACGCGGGGAACGCGGCAGACGGGGCTTCAGGCGGACGCGACGCACTTCTCTAATTGCCGCGGGACGGTGACTGTCGAAAACTCGCTTCTGGAAGGGATGGTCGATGATGGAATAAACGTACATTCGACGGCGCTCAGGATCGAGAAGATTCTCGACGGCGGGAAACTCGTCTGCAAATACGCGCACGTCCAATCGACGGGATTCGAGACGTTCCTTGCGGGCGAGACCTTGCGCTTCATCAGGGCTGCGACGATGGAACACGCTGGGGAGCGCACGGTCGAAAGCGTGAAATGGAACGCGGCGGACGAAATAGAGATCGCCGTCTCCGGCGGGACGCCGGATGGGATCGCGGCGGGAGACGCTGTCGAGAACGCCGACTGGCAGCCGGCGGTGGTGTTTCGCGGGAACACGGTGCGCAACATGTCGCCGAGAGGTTCGCTGTTCGCAACGCCCGGAAAGATCGTCTGCGAAAGCAACCTCTTTTCGTCGGTGAGCGGCGCGGCGATACTGATTGCGGCCGATGCGAACGAATGGTACGAGACGGGTGCATGCCGCGACATGACGATCAGGGGAAACACGTTCCGCCGATGCACGCTCAAAGGCGGGAAAGGCGTCATACAGATTTCGCCAAAGGTTCCGCGCATCGCGGAGCAGAAAGAGCGCTACCACCAGAACATAACGATCTGCGGCAACAGGTTTGTCGAATGCGCGAAGCCCATGCTTTTCGCCGTCAGCGCGGGCCATGTGCGGCTGCGCGGAAATACGGTTGAGGACAGCAACGGCGAGATGTCGCTTGCCGGCTGCGACGATGTCGTCGATCTGGACAATATGGAAAAATAATCTTAGACAAAGAAGAGAGGTGTCATGAAGCAAATCGACGGGATAGAGGTGGCCGGCTATGACGGGCCGAATTACAAGACATTGCTGGCGTCCGGCTCATGGCGTGTTGCGTTTCTGAATCACGGAGACATATTTTCGCCGGAGCGCCCCGAACGTCTGGAGCGGCATTTGGAAACAGACGAGGTTTTTGTGCTTTTGGACGGCAGTGCAACGCTGTTTGTCGGGAAGGAGATGAATCCCGTAAAAATGGAACGATTCCGTATTTACAACGTGAAGCGCGGAGTTTGGCACCAGATACACACGGAGCCGGGAACCCGGTGCCTCATCGTCGAGAACGTGGACACGTCTCCGTCCAACTCTGAATACTGCGAGGTGGTGTGATGGACAAATCGAAACGGCTCAAGCTTGTCAGGAATGTCTTGCTGCTGTTCCCGGCCGCGATTGGAGCGACGCTTCCGGCCGCTACGCTCGAGAATTCGAAAGTGCGCGTCGAGATAGGCGACAGGGGCGAGCTAAAGTCTCTTGTATGCAAAGACACGGGACACGACTGGGCGGGAGGAGCGCAGCTCTGGCGGCTCTATTTCGACGACAGGCGCGGAGGGCACGAAGAGAAGGAAGTGCCGGTATTGGGCGGCGAGCAGACGCCGCGAATCGAGATCGCCGGTGGAACGGGGGATGGTCAGTGCGGGACAATCACCATCAACTACCCGGCGCTTGTCTGCCGCGGAATGATGTTCGACGCGTCCCTGCGCCTGACGATCGCGCTCGAGCCGGACGGCCTCGTGCGTTTCGCGTCCGAGATATCCAACCGCGAAGCGCATACATGCATCCGCGAACTGCAATATCCGCTCGTGGGCGACTGCCGTCTGCCGGGAGGCGCGGAGCTGCTCACGACGTTTCTCGGCGGCGAACGTTTCAAGGATCCTGTCGGCAAGATAGCCCGCGAGGGCAACGAACCGCCGTACTTCGGACGAACGTGGGAGTTTCGGCAGATCGACTATAAGTATCCGAGCCACACTGTCGCGAACTGCTTCGCGCTTCTGAACGACAGCGAAGGGCTGTACATTGCGAGCCACGACCCTACCTTCCAGGACACATGGCACGGGCTAAGGGTCTATCCGGAAAGCCCCATGACCTTCACGCGGCTGGAGGCTGGACTCTACAAGTATCCCGACGTTCTTTGCGGAGGAACTTGGAAGAACGATTCGAACGTTCTCTGGCCCTACGCGGGCGACTGGAAGGAGACGGCGAGGCGCTACCGCGCCTGGGCGGATACGTGGTGGAAGCGCCGCGCCGCGCCCGCGTGGGTGAACATGATGACGGGATGGCAGCGCATCATCTTCCGCCATCAGTACGGAGTCACGTACTACACGCCGGACGATGTCGCCGGACAGGTATGGGAGGCGGGCCGCAAAGCGGGGATAGACACGCTTCTCTGCTTCGGCTGGTGGAACTCCGGAATGGACAACGGCTATCCCGATTCGTATTTCACGACAGACCCGGCAACGGGCGGGGATGCGGCGTGGAAGAAGGCGATCGCGGACTTTCAGGCAAAAGGGGGAAAATTCCACCTGTACTTCAACGGCAAACTCATCGATCTCGAAAGCGATTACTTCAGGAACGGCCCCGGCAGGGAAATATGCTATCGCGACAACACGGGCGCCGTCTATACCGAGCAGTACCGGTTCAAGGGTTCGGGCACGTTTACCGGCTACTACAACACGCGCACATTCACACCGGCCAACCAGCGCAGCGAGGAGTGGCGGGCTCTTCTGCGCAAAATGGTGGATCGCGCCATCGACTTCGGAGCGGATTCGGTGTTTTTCGACCAGCTGGGATACTGCGAGTACACCTCCACCTGGAATACGGACGGAGAGTTCCCCATGCCGGACCATTTCATCATAGCCGAAAAGGCCAAAACGCTCGAGATGCTGCACGACTACATCGACGGGAAGGCGCCAGAAGATTTCGCAATCGGCACGGAGTGCTTCACGGACGTCTGCGCGCAGCATGTTGACTACGTCCACAACCTCATCAATCCGTCGAAGCCTACCGATTTCCCGGAATGGGTGCGCTATGCGTTTCCCGAAATCCCACTGACGGACCGCGAGATACGCGACGACACCGACATCGCCTGGCGCGTGAACCACAACCTGCTTGTCGGGCTGCGCACTGACGGCGAGACGTTCCGGTGCCAGCGGACGCTCGACTGGGCGCCCGCCCATCAGGAACGGCTCGGGAGGATCAACGCATTGCGCCGGAAGTATCCTGTTCTCATGGGGACCTACCGCGATACCGACGGATTCGAAAACTCCAATCCGAAGATATTGCTCGCCCGCGCGTTTTCCGACGGAGCCGAGATGGCGATTGTCGTCTGCACCGCGAAGGACGTGCCGGCGAAAGGCGTGTTGCGCGTACCGGGACGGACCTTGTCCTCCTGGGATTGCATCGGCGAGGCCAAGGTCGATGGAAATGCGAAGGGAATAGACATATCGCTTCCGGCGAACGGACTTGCGGTGCTTGGATTCCGCTGAAATTTTCATCAGCAGTAATTTTTTACAACAAAGTTGACATGTCGTTTCAACACAAATATTCGTTTTTATAGTATAATTCAAAGCGGCTCAGAAGGGTTCAGAAGGAAATATTGCTTGACAATTGCTATCCGGTTGTTGTACACTATTTTAAGGTCTTGGTGATGATATTTCGCCGGATCTGAATAAACTGAAGGAGTAATCAAAATATGAAGCGTACGAAAGTTGCAGTAATTGGGGGGGGGGGGCAAAAATGCGCAATTAGCGCATTTGCCTTGGTAGCAGCCATGTCTGCTTTTGCAGGAGTGAAATACTGGGACAATCCCGACTTCAAGTCCTTCGACGTCGGCGACTACGTGCAGGACGGACTGGTCCTCCACTACGACGGCATCCGCAACGCTGGCCCCAACGCCGCGCATGACCACAACGCAACGACATGGGTCAACCTTGGAACGGGCGGAGCCGACTACGACATGGCGAAGAAAGGCTCGCCGACATCGTCCTATTGGACGGACTCAGGTTTCTATTTCGAGGGCAAGACGTGGTTCGTCACGCCGAACCAGGTATCCCTTGGAACTGCATACGAAACCGAGATCTTGGTGGATGCGGCGTATGCAAAGCAGGTTAGCATCGGATATATACTGTTCACGAGTACCGCGTATCCTCGGAAGGACGATTCAGGATGGCGCTTTGGTTCCATTGGAATCCGGAAAAATGGAGCCACGTTTAATCAAACCATCGACGGCACGACATATAATGCGACCCTGTGCCTCAACACGGATGGCAGTCCCAGTGCCGGAACAGTCAAGCGCCCAGTTCTGCTCGACCCTACGTTTGAGTATATGACTGCCGTCGCAAACGAAACCTACACCTGCATCTTCACCGGGCTGGATGAGCCCACGGGCGCTCCCGGCCGCAGCGGTCTCGCGTCTGGAAATACTATTCTGACGGGGAATTCCCTGTATTTCTTCCTTGGCGGCCACAACAACAACGACAGCAGCGAGACGACGACGGCCGAGACATTGACCGGCATGATCCGCAGCTTCCGTCATTACTCTGCGCCCATCTCCCGCGAACAGCGCGCCTGGAACCGCGTGGTGGATGAAGCCCGCTATTTCCACCGTCGTGGCGCGTTGCCCGTTACAAACGTTGTCGTGGCCGTGACGGGAATCAACGGTATTGAGGATGACCACTTCGCGCTTGACGGGGACGGCTACACGTTCACCACGCCCACCTCGCGCACCATCGAGGGTAAGCGATACTCTCTTGACGGCTATACGCTCGAAACATGGAACGGCTCCTCGTGGGTATCGGACGGAGCCGGAACGCATGCGGGCAATTCGGCCGCGATTTCCGATACGACGGGCAAGGTTCGCCTGACGTGGCAGTATTCGCGTCCCGCAGGAGAAGGCCAGCTCGCGCACTACGATGTTTCGGACTACGTGAAGAATGGTCTTGTCGTCCATTTCGACGGTATTCGCAACCAGGGCGTATCGTCGCCTCATTCCAATGACGCCACCACCTGGATCAACCTCGGTTCAGGTGGCAGCGCCAACAACGCCACGAATACTCTTGGCACAAGCGGCGGGTATTGGACGGATGACGGGTATCGCTTTGGTGGCTACGGCACGAAGTTTGTCGTTGAAACGGCCCACACCTGGCACACGGACCACACGGTCCAAACGCTCGTGGACGCCGCGTATGCCGACAACAAGGCTTCGAGTGACGGAAACTATGTGTTTTCCTCTTCCTGGAACAAGGGCGCTCTTATTGTTCGCGGTGGAGATTCTACGAAAACGGTCTGGTTCCACACTCAGGGACTTGCACACAAAGCGATGCCCTGCGTGGCCAACCAAGACCTTGAACGGTTCACATACGCGACGGCGATTCACAACGGCACAGCCGGAACAGCCTGTGTGTTCACCGGAACCGAGCCGCCGACAAGCGGGGAGATCACGGCCGGTTTCCTCTCCTACGAGTCTTCCATGGCCGAGTACACCAGCAAAACGGCGATTGGTGGCTGGGGCGGTAACGTCGCTCAATATCTCGTCGGCAAGGTGAAGAACTTCCGCTACTATTCACGAGTGTTGACCAATGATGAACTTGCCCAGAACCGCAAGGTCGATGAATACCGCTTCTTCGGGCGCTATGTCGTCACGAACGTCCTCGTGCAGTCCACCTACTCCTACCTGCAGGGCAACGAGAAGGCCGGTCCCTACGAGGTCGAGGGTTCCTACACCTTCACCGCGCCGGAAAGCGTGACCGCCCCGAACGGCATCACCTATGCCTGCGCCGGTTACACCGTCGAAACACAGAACGGCATCGGTTGGGCAAACGCCACGGACTACACGGGCACCTCCTATCTCTACAACACCTCAGCCGGAACCGTCCGACTCACGTGGAAGTGGAAAGCGACGAGCGGCATTCGCACTGCCGCAGACTATTCGCTCGACGACCTCTCGCCCGCCGGCCTCGCGCTCCACTACGACGGAAAACTCAACGCCGGCGTTGGTGCCGCACACTCCGACACTGCCACGAAGTGGGTCAACCTTGGCTCGCGACCCGGCATGGACCTTACCCGAGCCACGGCCTCTGGTGCTACATCCGAGCAGATTGGCAGCTGGACGGTCGACGGCTATGCCTTCGGCGGCAAGTCGCAGTTCAACAGCGCCGGTGGCCAGCAGTGGGCGACGACGTTCTCCGCGCAGGCGCTCGTCGACGCCAGCTACGCGGACAACACGCATGTCAGCGGCAACTACATCGCCGCAACGACATGGAAGATGTTCGGCATGCAGATTGACGGCTCGCGGAAAGTCGGCCGCTTCAACGCGCAGTCGGACGAGGATTACGCCCATCGCCCCAACTACTCGACGGCGACCGGCATCGACTACATGACCGCCATCCACGACGCCGCGACGCAGACCGCCGTCGTGTTCCCGGGCACGAAGGCGCCGACGGGCGGCAGCGTGACCGACGGCTACATGCATTTCGACTCCTTCAACGGCATTGAGAACAACGCCTTCCGCCTCGGCGGCTGGGGCGGCGGTCCGGGCGGCTCCCAGAACCTCGTCGGCACCGTGAAGACCTTCCGCTACTACGACCGCGTCCTCACCGAGGAGGAACTCGTCCGCAACCGCAACGTCGATAGCGCGCGCTACTTTGGCGAACTGGCCGTGACGAACGTGGTGGTGACGACGAAGTACGCCAATGTTGCGGGCGATGATGAGGATTTGGACGAGGCGGCTGGCGCGTACAAGGTGGAGGGCAGCTGGACATTCTCCGCGTCGAAGGTGAAGGACGTCAACGGAAACCTCAAGAATGTTGCTGGCTACTATACCGAAGAACTAGTGAACGGTGCATGGACCAACAAGTCCTGGCACGAGGGTGCAAGCTACACATATCAGGAGGGTGTTGACGCGGCAACCGTCCGCTTGACCTGGAGCGGTCCGCGTCCCGGAACAGCGGTGATCGTCAGGTAGGGGAGAGTTGGGAATGGGGAACTCCAAAGAAACTCTGTGCCCCTGTGCCTCTGTGTTAGATTTAAAACAAAAAGAGAAATCTAAATGAACAGAAGAGACTTTCTGCGAAGTGCTGTCGCAATAGCGGCGGCGGGTGCGGTTGGCAGAACGGCGAGAGCGCAAGGCGAGCCTGCTGCGGAAACGCCCCGTCCCGCTCCGGGCGCGCTCGATCCGTATTCGATCGGCGTCATAAGCGACATCCACACCGGGATGCCCTGGTCAAGGCAGCAGTACCGCACTGGCCGGGAGTATCCGTGGACGCCGGATGCGCAGAAAACTCTTGTGGGCGAGATTCTTTCGCTCCCCAATCCGCCCGCAAACGTCATCGGTCTCGGCGATATTTCGCTTGCGTTCAGCGAGCCGGGCGACTACAAACTCGCTGCGGAGGTTCTGAAGCCGCTGACGGACGCGGGCATCAAAGTGACGCTTGCGATGGGCAACCATGATCTGCGCGCCGAGTTTCTGAAATACTTCCCCGAATACGACAGGACGACGAAGGTGCCGGGGCGTTTTGTCTCCGTCGTGGAGACTCCCCATGCCGACTTCATCCTCCTCGATTCGCTCAAGGAGCCCGACAAACGCGGCAGCTACAAGGCGCTGGAATCGTGCGAACTCGGCGACGCGCAGCGGAAGTGGCTGGAGGCGACACTGCCGGAGCTCAAAAAACCGACATTCGTATGTTCGCACCACACGGCGGGCGCGCTCAAGATCGACCGTCTGTGCGCGAAGGCGCCGATGGTCGCCGGGTATCTGCACGGACACCACCACACCTGGATGACGAACTACATTTATTCCGGTTATTCCGACCATGCGAAAGAAGTCCGCATGATGGGTTTCCCGTCGTTCGGTCTCGACCACGACGTGGGCTGGGGTCTGATCCGCACGACGCCGGGGCGCGCGGTGCTGGAATGCCGCTCCCGCGACCACTATTTCCCGACAAAGCGTCCGGACGCCGAGAGGCCGCGGTCGTGGGATGCGTTCGTGCGCGACTGGAACGGCCGCAAAATCGTGTTCGAGTTCGACAGCGTCCCGCACGTTTAGAGGAATTTTTTTCCCGAGCGACGACAATTTTTTTTTTGACATGCTGTCGGTTTTTTGCTATGATTTGTTGCAAATCCACAGCACGAGGAGAAAAATATGAAAAATCGCGCTCTCTCAGCAGTCGCCGCAGGCATATTCGCCGCAGGCGCAATATACGCCATTCCAGAGCTCCCCTCGACATCCCCGCAAGTAGAAACCGTCAAGTCCGTATGGACGGAATCCGTAGCGGCGCGGTCATCCGCCGTGCGAGGCGGAACGTACTACGGACTGTTCGTAGGCGTGAACAAATATGCGCCGGCGATGGAAGCCTCGTCTTTGAGCGGGTGCGTCAACGACGTCTACAACGCCAAGGACGCATACACCGATCCGGTTGGCGGAAAATGCAGCGCCGGAAATGCAATCATCCTGACGGATTCCTCTGCGAAATATTCGACTGTAAGGGATAAATTCCAATCGCTTGCCGCGAAGGCCGTGTCCGGAGATGTCGTTCTGTACGAACATTCAAGCCATGGCGGACTTTACGACGAATCCTCCAAAGGCGCATTCATCTGCGCATACGACGATTATTATCTTGACACCGAGTTCGCCGACGACCTAGCTCTTTTCAAAAGCGGCGTAAAAGTCATCGTCGTTCTCGACACCTGCCATTCAGGCGCCATGTTCAGGGATGCCTCGGCGTGGAATTTCGCCCGCCGAGTGCAGACCATGGTCGACGAACGCATCGCCAAGTCCGGCAATGGAACGAGATCTGGCGCATCGATCGGATGGATAACAGCTGCAAATTGGGACGAACCGTCGTCCGACGGCGGATGGTACGACAACTCCTACGGGCACGCCGGATGGGGCGGCGCGTTCACTTTCGCGTTCCTTGAAGGATGGACGAAGAATTACGCCGACTCCAACAATGACGGAATTTTGAATTTCAAGGAATTGTTTGTCTACTCCCGCGACAATTGCAAAGCATCAAGCGCGCAGAGCCTGAATGAATCCGTGCTACAGAGTGTAATCGCCAAAGGCAGCGCCGACAACGCCACGTACATCACGGTAGACGGCGAAAGCGAGAACATCAAGTGGACATACAACAGCGGAAAGGCGCAGAGCGACCATTTCGCGCTTGGATGCAACGGTGCGTGGACTGTCACCGTTTACGGATCATGGATCAGAAACATCCAGCCGTCCAGCGGAACCGGCGACGCAACAGTGTATTTCACGCTTGACGCGAATACGCAGGCCGGGCAAAGAACCGGATCGATTGTCATAGCAAGCGGCTCGCTCGCATATACAATCACCATCGTCCAGCCTTCCATGACGCCGATAACCGTCACATTCGACGGCAACGGCGGCAAACCCGGCAAACAGAACGTGCGCATAGCGCCCGGAGCGCAGTGGTACACCGCGTACGTGGACCGGCCGTCGAGAAGCGGCTATATTTTCAACGGCTGGTGGACAGACAAGACGGGCGGTGAAAACATCGACATCGACAGCGGCATCTGCTCTTTCACGGCCAACACGACGTTATACGCGCACTGGCTTAAACAATATACCGCCACAGCGAACGGGGGTATGATATATCTGATTCAGCTGGAAGGCGGCGATATCTCGCTTGTCCCGGTCGGAAACAGATATACGTTCTTCAACGGCGAAATCTTCGCGGTATACCCCGACGACAAGGCGGGGCAGGTGTTCAGCCACTGGACGTCATCGGCCGACAAATTCGACCTGGGGGAGGGCTACGCCCCGCGCGACAAATTGAATCTTGTTGAGATGCCGGAAGCCAATATTTCCTTGACTGCCAATTATCTGACCAATCCGGGATACATAACCGTAAATCCAAGATGGACGAATCCGACGGACAACGATGTTTCCGATGCGGATCTGGAGGATATGGTGAAATCGTGCCAGTGGTCGGTCGACGGCAAGACATGGACGTCGATGAAAGCCTCCGCCGTATACCCGGTAAAGACGGGGTCGGTCACCGTCTCGTACAGATCGAAAGATCCCCGTTGGCTTGCACCGCCGGCGCAGAAAATCACCGCTGACAGGAATCGTTTCAACGATTTGTACCCGCTCGTCACAAGGGTGTCGGTAGTGGAGGCGGAGGCCGCTCCGGAAGACGGCAACGCTTCGGGTTCCGTCACGCTTTCTCCGGCGAACGGACAGGTCGTGCCTGGAAAACAGGTAGTTCTAACCGCAAAACCCGGCAAAGATTCCGTATTTGCCTATTGGGAGTCGGACGAGGGTTATATCTTCCCGGCGTCACTCAAATTGGCACCTTCGCAGGATGCTAAATACAAAGCGGTGTTCAAGCACAAGGCAACTATCGCCGCGCCTGTCATAACAGCAAGCAATGTAGAATGGTCCAGAAACAGCATGGTGGGCGTGGCATTCGAAATGGCCATCGGCGTTGCGCTTGAAGCGCGTCCGGCGAAGTTCTCGGCTTCCGGGCTCCCTCCCGGACTGAAAATCGACCCGCAATCGGGCATAATATCCGGCATTCCTTCAAAACCAGGCTCGTATACGGCGTCCGTTACCGTAACAAGCAGCGCCAGCTCGTCCGCAAAAAACACAAGAAACATACGCATCGACGTTAATCCACTTCCCGACTGGGCGAAAGGTTCGTTTTCGGGAATCATCTATTGGGAATACTACGATGACGAGGACAACTCATGGTATATGGAATCGGGAACATACGGCTCGGGCTCGTTCACCGTGGCGGAAACAGGCAAGATAAGCGGCAAGATATCCCAGTACGGAACGAACTCGACATTCACCGCGCTTTCCTACGACGCAGGAAGCAGCACCGACGGCGATGAATCCGAATGGATTCTTTTGATACGCGGAGAAATGAAGACGGGGAAAACCGTCAAGAACATCTTGCTTGCAGTTCAGCAAGAAGAAGCTCCCAATCCGTTTCTTTCCAACGGATACTGCTACGGCTTCGAAGATTGGGACGGCTATAGTTTTATGTTCTGGCGCAACATGTGGCAGGACAAGGATTCCTCGTACGCAGCCTCGCAGGCGATTGCCGATGTCAAAGGCTTGTATACGATGTCCATATCCTCCCATGCGGGTGACGGCGGCAACTGGGGACACGGCTGGCTCTCCACCTCAATTCCGGCCAACGGCACGGTGAAGACGACAGGGAAGCTCGCCGATGGAACGGCGATATCGATAACATCACCGCTTCTTTACGATCCGGTATACGGGGGATATTTCACGCTCTTGTACGGAGCACCGTCCTCATACAAAGGCGGATCGGCGTTCTTTATGCCCGTCTTCGACGTGGAAGGGGATGTGTTCAGCACCGGTATTTCGCAATGGACGAACTTTGACCCGGCAGCCACATCGACTTATGGAGAAGGTTTCAGGCGCTCACCCGGATTTGTGGGATATTGGTACAATCCAAGCGTATCCATGTCCGATTTGGATATTTGGGATATGGTGTTCTCCGCAGACCAGCCGGCCCTTTACGCAAGCTCGCTTAAATACACGTACTACAACGACTACGGCATCAAAACGACGGTAAGCCTTCCATGGTGGTGGGACCCTGTAGACACGTCGAAACAAATCGGAAATATCGTGTATGCCAATTATTCAGGAACGGGATTCATAACGGGAAAAGCGACCAAACCGGTGCAGACAGGCGGCAAATGGGTGTATCAAGGGAAAAACGACGCTGGTTTGACTATTACTTTCAACCCGGCGACAGGCGTTTTCAAGGGGACTTACACCTTCTGGTACGACTACTGGAAAGAACTTGATGCGACTTCGGCGACGCCAACACTGCGTTCGCCTGTCCACACCTCAAAGAAAGTGAATTTTGAAGGTGTGCTGGTCTGGAACTACAATTTGGGCGGATTTTTCACATGGGATGATGTATCGTTCTACATCGATCCGAAAACCGGCAAGGAAAAATCCTACAAGTTCAAGCAGTCTTGCAAAGTCGGTCTTGATATTCAGTAGAGAAAGCCGGCGCTAAAGGCGCCAGCCTTCCCGGGGCGGCGCGAACGGGACGGACGGCCGGTCATGCGACCGGCCGTCTTTTGGCTTTTGCTTAGATGTAGCAGAATATCGTTCCGTCCGCGAAGCGCTTGGTGCCGTCGGGATAGCAGTAGAGAATGCAGTACACGCCATCGATCAGCACTTCCTCCGTCCAGTAGTAGTCGTCAACCAGGAATACAGGCGGGAGGATGACTGCATGGCGTTCGCCGATGTGGTGCCTGTACGGGTGTATCCTGCCGCAAGGCCTGTGGTTTTCCGGCCTTGGCGGAGGCGTGTGGCTCGCGTGACGCCTGCCTCCGTGCTGGACGCGGGGCGGAGCTTTGTGTCCAGCCCTGTGCTGCGGCGCACCGTGCCGCTGCGGAGCGGGGCGCGTCCGTTCGTGCCGTGCGTGTCCCGCGTGTCCGGGCTGCGGCGCGGGCTGGGCGCGGTGTGCGCGGGCGGCTTTCGGCTGCTGCGCTTGGTGCGCGGACGCCGGGCGGGGCTCCGGTGCGTTTCTGCCTTTGTGCGGAGCCGCGACGGCGGTTGCGCAGACGGCGGCAAATGCAATGCCCGCGATCATGAGTTTCTTGATATTGTTGTCCATAGAACACCTTCACTTTCTTTGTTTGATGTTTCGCAGGAGCCAATCTCCCGCTTATGTCTGCATAGGGGTGCGAATTCGCGGTTGCTGACAAAAAAGTCAAAGATTGCGGCTGCCATGGGATCGGACCCCATGGCAAGCTGCTAACTGGGAAAGCACCCCCTGCTATGGCATCGCGAATGCGACTAGACTCTTAAACGGGCGGGACGCCACCCCGCATTGAGCTCGACTTCGTCGACTTCGGCCTTTGGCCTCTGGGGATATGTTCCCCCAGTAAGCTCGCCTTCGGCTCGGGGGATATGTTCTCTCAGTGTGGCTTTCCCAGTTAGTGACGGAGCAAGATGCTCCATCTCCTTGATAAATTCCACAATTGCATAATTTCACAATCCTCCGTTCCTCTTCCTTTTCCAAACGGCGTATTCGCTATTGCATTTGAAGGGGAGTTTTTGATATAATTCCACATGACGTTCTGTTTGCCCGGCGACCGGACGCGCGGCGGGGGCGGCAGGTATTCCACTTAAAAGGCATCGAGGCGGAACATCATGGGAAAAATCCTGATACTTGCGGTTGGCGCGGCGATTGCCGCATCCACCGCGCTGGCAGACGCGACACGCGACGAACAAGCCTTCAAACGGCGGCTCGGGTACGCAGGGCACTATGTGAAGGAGTTCGAGCAGGAGGTCGCCCGGCAGCGGGGCGGCGAGAAAAGGGTCTGGCACACAAAAAACGACGCGCTGCAGAAGGTTCAGGAGTTGAAGAGCGATTTCCCGGACGATCCGGAAGTAGAGGCGCTTTTCCAGCGCGTGAAAAAGGCGCTGATGGCGTCCAAGGGCGATTTTACGGACATAAAGGCCGAGTGGACAGCCTATCTGCACAACGAGGAGAATCTCCGCGAACTCATATCGAAAGCCGGCGAGGAGAAGTGGCGCGGACTTATTGCCGCGAACCAGGGCAAGTGTCTCGAAAAACTGTTTCCGGCTCCGGATTCGGAGGAAATCGCGCTTGACGACATCAGGGGCACCTACGTGGTTCTTGATGACGTGGAATATCCCGCCAACCAGTTCTACGGCGCCACGGGTGAATACATTTACTGCGGCAAACCGTCAAGCGGCTACTATTTCATAAGCCTTGGGGGAAGGGCGTGGCTGGGCCCGTACGAAGCCGTTAAAAGGTATCGCCGCATGGTGGATACCGGTCTCGAAGACGTGAAGAAATGGACGGTTCTCGGGGAAATAGCCGGCATTACGTGCGAAAACACGAACGGCGGCGAAGAACCTGTCGGCGACTATTTCTACGGATGGGTCGTAAAGCCGGTCGCGATCATGGTTCCGGGCCGCGTCGTCGCGATTTTCGACAAGGACGCCGAATCTTCCGGACGTTTCGTCGGGGAGGATATGATCGATCAGATCAAAAACGGCTGGTACACCGTAAAGGAAATTCCGGCGGACGTCACTCCGGAGCGCCTCATGGAAATATTCATGACAGCGATAAAGGAAAAGAATTACAAGCTGTATCTCGACTGCATAGACCCGCAGGTTTTCGGCGGCAAGTACGGCGAGGACGAGGCGTGCAGATACCATTGGGACCTCCATCAGGAGCGCTTCCACCGCGAGTACGTGCATGCAACGTTCGGCAAGGCTAAAATCACCGTCCAGAAGGGTTTCGACGATTCGAACGAACTCGAAAACTTCTTCCTCGACGACAGCCAGAAATCGACTCTCGAGAAAATCGGCGGAGAAAAGGTCGAGCAGGCGGTCGTGGAAAGCCGCGCGTTCGACAAGAACGGGAAACAGCTCGGCTCTCCGCACGAACACCGCCTGATCCGTCGCAACGGCGGAAGGTGGTACGTACTGGACTACGCGCCGAGATTCTGACCCGGACCGAAACCGAAAAAGGACCGCATGGAAATGAAAAAGACATTCGCAGCCATCGTTTTCTCCGCGCTCGCGGCCTGCGCCGCCGCGCAGGACATTTCGAGAATGTCCAAAAAGCAGATTGCAGCCCGGGACAAGGAACTCTGGGCGAACGTGGACGGCAATTTGGCCCTCGGCCCTAATTCCAAATCCACTATTGCCGGAGAACTCGCCTCGATATCCGCGAAACTTCAGCAGGATTACGTCATTCTCGGCGACCTCATCAAAAACACGCGCGAAAAAATGGGCTCGTCTTCTTCGCCGGAATATTATTTCGAAGACGCCGGCAAAACGCTCGCAAAATCGGTCGTCACGCAGTCGAAAGCCGATTTCGACAAACTGTACCCCACGCCCGCCCAAAAGGAGGCGATAAGGGGCTACAAGAACACCCTCCGGTTCCTGACGAATCTTGACCGCGAAATGAGGGTTCCATTCAGGACTTTGATGTCTGAAGTCAAGAACAGGAAACTGATAACCTCGTATCTGAAAATTTCCCGCTTCGAGGGCAAATACGAGAAATCGGATTTCCACTCGACATTGAAAAGCGTGGAAAAGAAGTACTACAAACTGGTCAAGACAATAGATACGTTCGCCCAGAACAAGGGAAAATACAAAACACCGTGCGAAAACCTCGTCACGCGGGATCAGCGGCAGGCCGTATTGAAGAAAATGCTCGACGACCACGACCTTGTCAAGTACATGCAGGCGAACGGACGTCCCACGGTCAGATTCGGACGCTCATGCTACGTTCTCGATAAATATCTGAAGGAAATGAACGCTTCGAAGATCGCAAAAGTGAAGGAAGACCTGTCCGCATACACGGCCGAACACAACAAGGTCGCCCAAAAATGCGAGGATTTCAGGGAAAGATACTACAAGATCGCTTTCGAAATCCCGCCGTCCAACCGCGAAAGCGTGGCTCTTGCCATGAAAGGGTATTTCAAATACATGCACGAGGCGAGCGTGTTTTTCAACAAGACGTACTGGGCGCTGATAGACCGGCTCGAGGGAGGAAAGACGAACATGAGCAAACTGCGCTCCTTCAAGGAACTGGGGGATGCGTGGAAACTGGCCGGCAGCGCCTCGCCGTCGGACGGGGAACCGCAATATCTCGAACGGGCCAACGCGATGGCCAAGGACATCCAGAAGCGTTTCGACGACGCCTGCATCAAGATTTCCGAAAAACAAGGCAAGCCGGCCGTCGCTTACTAGGCGTCGAATTTCCTGCGTAAAAAATTACTGTTTGCGCTTTTGTGCGAAAAATGATATAATACTATTTCAAATTCGAAAGGAATACCATCCATGAGCCAGCATGCATCTCTTAAAGGAACGAGCAAAATCACGTCCCGCCGCAACGTTCTGAAGCGTTTCGAGCGCGTCAACCTTCTCCAGAAGAGGGGGGAATGGAAAGCGGGCGACCGCGGACTCGGTCTCAAGAAGACCAAGCCCGAAGCTTGATTGCGCGTTTTCGTTTTTCGCACTAGCCAGATTGCCGCGGTTTGCAAAGTCGCGGCAATCTTTGTTTTCGTCCAGCGGATTCCTGTCTAGACGAATTTGCCGAGGTGTTTCGACAGCATGGCGCCAAGGCGCGTTTCCAGCCATGGCGTCACTTTCCACCAATCGCGCAATTCGAGATATTCGCCGACAGCCTGCGATTGTCCGCTTTTGACTCCGTAAACGCATTTGATCATTACGTTCCTCGACGTCGCTTCGCTTGAAACGAATTCGACGACCTGCGTCCTGAAGCCGAGTATGCGCATTATCTGCGCGCGGAAGGCGTCGGTCAAGATGTCGCAGAGCCGTTCGCGCAATATCGAATGGCGCAGCAGTCCGGCGAATACGCCCTCGGGCTTGACGGTCTTGTTGAGCTCGTGCTGGCAGCAGGGCGCGGACAGGATGTATTTCGCCTTCCATTCGACGCCTTTGGCGAGAGCTTCGTCCGTTGCCGTGTCGCATGCGTGAAGCGACACGACCATGTCGGCTTTGTCGACATTGAACTGGGAAAGCTCCGACACGGTGAATTCTATCTTTCCGTCGAGGTCGAGCGACGAGACGGTTTTTCTGGCGCTCTCGATCACGTCGGCGCGGCGGTCCACGCCGATGACTTTCACGTCCTCCATCCCGAGCGCGAGGGTCAGATAGTGCCACAGGGCGATTGTCAGGTACGCTTTGCCGCAGCCGCAATCGACGACGGTGAAGCGGCCCTTGCAGGCGGGTTTGCCGTCCGCGCCGCGTTCAAGTGTTTCGCCGACGGATTTGAGGAATTCGTTCACCTGGTCGTACTTGCCGCGCATGGAAGCGCGCACGGCGCCGTTGCCGTCGGCTATCGAAATGGCTTTGAGGAGCGTCGTCGAATCGAACGAGGTCAGCGGGGTGTTCTTCACACGGTCGTGGGGCATCGCCTTGACGTCGCGGTTCATCGGTGCCGACCGCGATTTCAGCACGTGGCCTTTCTTTGTGACGCGGATATGGATGTCGCCGCCGGACGTCATGACGTGCATGTCCCTCGCCCCGGGTTGCGAGATTATCTCTTCAAGCGCTCCCGCGACATCGTCAGGATTGAGGTTTTTGACTTGCGGGGCGCTGCCGCCGTCCACCGATTCGGCCTGGAACACCCTGCGTCCGGACATGGAAACGGGGCGCAGCGAAATCCTGAACGTCGATCCTCCGCGCCTTACGGACTGGACCAGTTTCATGAACCCGTCGCCCAGAACCGCGGAGCGTATTTCCTCTTTTAGAGCATCGTCGAGATCGAATCTTCCCATTTTATTCTCCTTTTCCGCAGGTGTCGCCGGTTCCGGCGCGTTCGAAAGTCGAGACGATACTGCCGTTGGCAAGCGTCGTGACGAGCATGTCTCCCGGAGAGAGCGCGTCCGGAGACTTTACGACCGCGCCTTTCCCGTCGACCGTTATGGAATACCCCCTTGCCAGAACCGCGAAAGGGGAGAGCATGTCGAGCTTCTGCGAGAGAGCGTCGACTTTCGCCGTTTTTTTCACAAGCCACAGTTTCAGGGCCGACGCCATCCTGCCGTACGCGCCGTCGACTCTCTGCGCCATGTATTCGTATTTGCCGCGCAGCGAGGAGACGAGCGACGAGGCGCACTTGTCGAGCTTGCGCACGAGTTCGCGCAGTTCGGGTACGGCGATTTCCGCCGCGATCGACGGAGTCCCGGCGCGCACGTCCGCGGCGAAGTCGCAAAGGGTGAAATCGGTCTCGTGCCCCACTGCGGAAATCACCGGTATCGGCGAGGCTGCGACCGTGCGCACCAGCGTCTCGTCGTTGAAGGGGAAAAGGTCTTCGAAACTGCCGCCGCCGCGGGCGACGATGACGATATCGGCTCTCCATTCCGCGCAGCCCGCGAAATACCGCAGACCGGCGGCGAGCGTGGCCGGGGCGTCGACTCCCTGCACGGAGGCGGGGAAGAGCCGGATTTCGACGGCCGGGAAGCGGCGCGTCAGAACGCGGCACATGTCATGTACAACGGCGCCGGCCTCGCTGGTGACGAGACCGATTCTGCGCGGCAGAAACGGCAGCGGGCGCTTCTTCGCAGGGTCGAAAAGGCCTTCGGCGCCGAGTCTGGCCTTCAGCTCCAGGTATCTCTGCATCAGGTCGCCCTCGCCGACGGGCTTTGCGGCCAGAACCACGAGCTGGCAGGATCCTTTCTGCGGATACATCGAGACGTTGGCGTAGACTATGATCTTCGCCCCGTCTTTTAGAGAGGCCGCCGCTTTGCACCGCGCGAGGGCGGATTTGAACATGACGCACTGTATTTGCGCTCCGGCGTCCTTGAGCGTGAAGTAGGCGTGTCCGCTGGGATAAAGTTTGAAGGAGCTGATTTCCCCTTCGACGAATGTCTTCGAAAACCTCGTCTCGAGAGCAAGTTTTATGTCCGAAACAAGCGATGATACCGAATGCGGATTTTCCTTTGATTCACCGGCCATGCAATGTCATTTCTTGGTTTTTCTCAAAGCGAACGGACGGCGTGCTTCGCCGGAATGCAGACCGACGGAGAAAATCAGTCCGACCGCGAGGAACGAACTCAGCATGCTTGTGCCGCCGTAGCTGAAGAAAGGCAGCGCCATTCCTTTCGTCGGAAGGGCGTGGCATACGACGCCAATGTTGAACATGGCCTGGAAAAACACGATGAACGCCATGCCGAAAGCTATGAAGCGCCCCAGTCTGTCGGACGACGTGTACGCTATGCAGCAGGAAAAAACGAAAAACAATACGAAAAGAAGTATCGCGAGGGATGTGAAAACGGCGCCCAGTTCTTCTGCGAGGATCGCAAAAATGAAGTCGGTGTGCGCTTCGGGCAGATAGTGGTGCTTTTGCATGGATTGCGTAAGACCCACTCCCCACAGCCCCCCGTTGCTTATCGCCACAAGGGCCTGGTTCGTCTGGTATGCCGCGTTCGAGGAGGCGTCCGCCGAAATATTCGACCCCGTCAGGTCGAATCCCAGGAATGCGGCCATTCGCGCCATGCGGTTCGGGTTTTTCCAGACCCGGTACGCAAATACCGCAACGCCGGCGAGCACGGCGGGCGTGAAGTGCAGTATCTTCGCGCCCGCGAGGAACATTACCATGAAGCCTGACAGGGCGACGACCATCACCGACCCGAAGTCGGGTTCCAGGATGATAGGCAGCAACAGGACGGCGAGGAAGGCCGACGGTATCGCTACGCCGTGAATGAACGTCTCCACCTTCAAAGCCATCTTGTCCATCCATACGGCGATGGCGATTACCGCCGCCGGTTTTGCGAATTCGCTGGGCTGGAGTCTCAGCGGCCCGAGGGATATCCATCTGCGAGAGCCGTTTATCGGGTCGAAGGCGAACACCCACGCGAGCATTGCCAGGACGCCTACGACGAAAATGCCCGTCAAAACCCATCTGTCCCGCCAGATGTGGTAGTCCAGCCGGGCGGCGGCGATGGCAATCGCCGCGCCCGCCGCCATGTACATGAACTGGCGCTTCATGAAGAAGAGCCTGTCCGAATGCAGGCGGATCGCATTCGTTTCGCTCGCGCTAGACAAAATCACAAGGCCCAGAGCCACGAGCGCCGCGACTACCAGGCCTAGCGAGTATAGCGCGAATTTACGCATCGCTTACTGGCGCGCGCTGAGAGGGAGCTTGAGCTCCATCCCTTCGGTCAGTTCCGCATCGTCGCCAAGTCCGTTGAGCTGGCGGATCTCGGTGGGTGTGATGTCGAACTGGATCGAGACGCCCGTGATATCCTCGCCGCCTTTTACTTTGTAGATGAAGTAGTCGTTCGCGGCGGGAGTCGTTGCGGCCTGGACGCTATCGAGGGAGTTGATGGCATCGATGTCCGTGCCGGCCTGTTCGACATCGGCTCCGGCGCCGGAGACGTCTTCTTTCTTCGCGGTTTCTTTGGCTTCCTTTGCTGCAGGCTTCGCTTCAGACTTCTTGCCCGAAACCGGCGGTTTTGTGGCGGAAGACTGCGCTGCGGGCGCGCCCTTGGCGACGGGAATCTTGATCGTGCGCCCGGCGCGGATCTTGTCTGACGTCAGACCGTTGAGTTCGACGATGTCCGCGACGGTCGTGCCGTTCTTCTTCGCGATTCCGCTCAGCGTGTCGTTCGGCTGGATTTTGTAGGTTTTCGTCTCGCCCCACGTCCTGGGCGCGCCTGCCGTCTTGCCGGCGGTATATTCCTGGTAGCGCTGCGCCTTCTGCTCGCCCACCTCCACCGCGCCGGGAAGGAGAATCTTCTGACCGGGTCTTATGACGGATTTTTCGTTAAGGCCGTTGAGGTTGAGAATGGCGGGCAGCTTGATGTTGTAGCGCTTCGAGATGCCGGAAAGCGTATCTCCCTGGCGGATGTAGTACGCAGTGTTGGCGTCGGCCGGAGGCGGCGGAATGACGGGATTCGAAGGCTCTGCGATGCTTGGGACGGGATCCTGGGCGGTCGTGAGCACGATGTCGTCAATCCTGATGTCGGATGTTTCGACGGCGGGCACGTCTTCTGCGACCGGAGCGACGGGTTCGTCCGTCATCGCGGCCGGGGCGTACGATGTTGATGTTTTGGCGCTTGGGCGCTTCGACTGCCATTCGGGATCGATGCAACCTGCGATCGTCGCGACTGCCGCGACAGTTATCATTAGACCTTGTCTGTTCATGTTTTGCGTTGTCCTTCTTTGTTTACGAGCCGCGCGAAGACCTCTCCGCGTTCCCCGTAGCCGTTAAACTGGTCGAAACTTGCGGCGCCCGGCGACAAGAGCAACGTGTCGCCTTCCTCCGCGTCTCCGAAAGCCTTCGATACCGCCTTTTCCATCGTTCCGCAGATTTCGCAATCCACGTGTCCGGACCAGGCGGAAAAGAATTTTTCCGGCGACATCCCTATAATATACACTTTTTTCACCCGTTTAGTCAATGATTCAATTGCGGAAAACGGATCGTCGCCTTTCGGCATCCCGCCCGCAATCAGCCTCACGGAACCTCCCGCCATCTCGACTCCGGCCGCAAGGGCGGCGATGGAAGTGGCTTTTGAATCGTCTATGCACCGTACTCCGCCGAAGGTCCCCACCGTCTCCATGCGATGCTTCAGCGGAACGAATCCGGCGAACGCCCTGCGGATTGTCGCGTCGTCGAGACACGCCGCGCGCATGAGAGACACCGCGAGAAGTGCGTTGCCGATCAGCACGCGGTTGTCGAAATAGGACCCCTGCGCGAAATGCGCGTCCGCCGGATCTGCCGTCGCTTCGGTCTTTGACATGGCGAGCAGGCGCCTTTTCAGGGCGTGGTACACTTCTCTGGAGCCGTGACGGTCCAGGTGGTCGTCCTGCAGATTCAGTATGGCGGCGCATTCGAATGCGTCCGGGGGGAGATTGGTCGTTTCCATCTGGAAGGAACTGACTTCGACCACCGCCCATTCGCAATCCCCGACGCCGGAGACGGGCGGGCCGTAGTTGCCGCAGGCGGCAACTTTGCGTCCGGCGAGCTCCAGCGCTTCCGTCACCAGCTTGACTACGCTGGATTTCCCCTTGGATCCGGTTACCGCAAGAAGTTTCACGCCGGCTTTCCTGAGCCGTTCGACGCCGATCTGGAGCTCGCTTTTCACGGGAATGCCGGGGCTGGCCACGACCAAATCGCAGCCGTCCGCGAAGGATACGTCGTATCCCTGCGATTCAAGAGCGGCGGCGGCGGCTTTGCCGCTGACGCCCTTGCCCAGTATCAGTGCCTTTTTCGCCATAATTTTATTTACTTTGAATATTATATCAAAACCTCCGCGTCAAATGAAGTAATTTTCCTTGTTTGCCGTTTATTGCTTCATTTCTCGGCGGATTTTTGATATAATGTCGATACTATGATCGATATGCACGTAAATCTTGGCGGACTGGAGATGCGCTCGCCGGTCGCCGTGGCGAGCGGGACGTTCGGCTACGGCACCGAGTATTCGGGAGCCGTGGATTTCTCCAAGCTCGGCGCCGTCACCGCGAAGGGGATCCGCGTTTCCCCGTGGCCGGGCAACCCGATGCCGCGGCACTGCGAGGTGCCCGGCGGTCTGGTGAATGCGATCGGATTGCAGGGTGCGGGCGCGAAGCAGTTTCTTGAAATGTCGGTTCCGTGGTATTCCTCCCGCGTCAAAAACGCGCCGCCGCTCATCGTCAACATCTGGGGCGGATCGATCGAAGAGTATGCCGAAACCGCCGCGATGGTCGATGCCGCGTCCAAGACGGAGAAGGGCGCGAAGATCGGCGCTGCGGAACTGAACGTCAGCTGTCCAAACGTGAAGGAAGGCGGGCATGCGTTCGGACAGGATCCTGCCGTTCTCGAACGGCTTGTCGCCGCCGCGAGGTCTGCCACGTCGCTGCCTCTCATAGTGAAACTGGCGCCGAACGTTCCGGACGTCGTGCCGTACGTCAGAGCGTGCGAAAACGGCGGGGCGGACGCGCTGTCCATGATAAACACGATTCCTGCGATGGTAATCGACGTGGAAAAGCGCAGAAGCGTACTCGGCAACACGACCGGCGGACTGTCGGGAAGATGCGTGCATCCAGTCGCCGTCAAGATGGTGTACGACTGCCGCAGAGCGACCGGGCTGCCGATTCTCGCGATGGGCGGCGTGTACACGGCGACGGACGCCCTGGAGCTGATAATCGCCGGCGCGAACGCGGTCGCGGTCGGGACGGCCACGTTCACGGATCCTTCGACCGCCGCGAAGGTCTACGACGGGATAGCGGATTACCTCGGGCGGCATTCCATCGCCTCGGTCGCGGAACTTTCAGGGTCGCTCGAAACGTGAGAAGAAAGCTGTTGCCGGAATGAAGATACTGTCGAGATACGTCCTGAAGGAGTTTTTGGCGCCGCTGACATATTGTCTGGCGGGGTTTGTCTCGATATACGTCCTTTTCGAGCTTTTCGGTTCTTTCTCCCGCATAATGGAGGCGAAGCTGCCGCTCCGCCAGACCGTGGCGTATTTCGCGGCCTATCTTTCACCGTTCTTCCACTACCTCGCGCCGGCGGCCCTCATGCTGGCGGTGCTGTACACGATGTGGAATTTCAGCCGCCATTCGGAACTCACCGCCATGCGCGCGAGCGGCATAAGCCTCCAGACCGTCGTGCGTCCTCTCATGGGCGTCGCGCTGGCCATGGCCGTGCTGGTGGCGTTCGTGAACGAATACTACATGCCGCGCTACGCAAACTGGGCCCGGCAGCTCAAGACGGAGCGCTTCAGCGTCGAAAAGGCGCAGAGCGCGGAGAAGATCGGGTACTGCAATTCCGACGCGCACAGGACGTGGGTCGTGAAGGGGACGCACAATGCGCTCTGCACGAAGTTGACGGATATACAGATTTCATACGGCAGGGAGGACGGGCGCAGGCTCAAGAACGTTTCGGCGCAGACGGCCGAATTTCTGGACGGCGAGTGGTGGCTCGACGGCGTGAAGACGCAGCATTACGGTCCGGACGGCCGTCCGGCGGCATCGCCGGATCCGGTGCTGGACGCCATGCCTTTCCGCGCGTTTCCGGAACTGACCGAAACACCCGACGACATCGCCATGCAGAACAGCAACGCCAAGTTCGCGTCGGTTCCGGGCAAGTTCAAGTATCTGGAGAAGAACAGGGATCTGAACGGCGAATCGCGCAATTCCCTGCGCTACGAGGCGTGGGCGCAGGCGGTTTCGCCGCTGGCGTGTCTGGTCATCACGCTCCTCGCCGTGCCGGGCGGCATGGCGTCCGGACGCCAGTCCGTGTTCAAAGGCGTGGTTGGCGCGCTCCTGATGCTTATCATGTACAACGCCGCCGTCATCGCCTGCATGGTTTTCGCGAAAACCGGCCTCATGCCCCCGGTTCCGGCGGCGTTCCTGCCCCCCGCCATGTTCGCCGTTCTTGGCGTGTCGGCCTGCTACCGGCCTTATGCGGCGATTCTCCGACAGATGGCCGTGTATTTCGTCCTGGCCGGCGTTTACGTCTTTATCGCGCACGTTCTGGAGACTCGCATGTCGGTGGACCGCGCGATGGCGCACTCGCTCGCGGCCACGGTGCCTGCCATGATTGCGGCGATCGTCACCTTCCCGGGCGTGTTTGCGGCTTTCGGCGGAAAAACGGAGGGATGACAGGAATGGGCGCGGACAGGAAAAGCGACGAACTGAACAGGCGCAACAACGCCTTCGACAACAAACTCCGCCCAGTCGATTTCGGCGGGTTCGTCGGGCAGGACAAGATACGCGACAGGCTCATGCTGGCGGTCGAGGCCGCGAAAGCGCGCGGGGAATCTTTGGACCACGTCCTTTTTTCCGGCCCGCCCGGGCTCGGGAAAACGACCCTTTCGTACATTCTCGGCGAGGCGATGGGCGTGAACGTCAAGACGACGTCCGGTCCGGTCATAGCAAAGCCGGGCGACCTGGCCGGGCTTCTGACGACGCTCGAGCCGGGCGACATCGTGTTCATAGACGAGATACACCGCATGGCCAAGACGGTCGAAGAGTATCTCTACAGCGCGATGGAGGATTTCGCCATCGACATCATGATCGATCAGGGGCCGAACGCAAGATCCGTCCGGCTCGATCTGCCGCGCTTCACGCTTGTCGGCGCGACGACCAGGATCGGCCTTATCGCCGCTCCCCTCAGGGCGCGCTTCGGACTGGTAAACAGGCTCGACTACTACACGCCGGATCTTCTTTCCGAAATCGTCGTGCGCAGCGCAGGCAAGCTGGGCGTGGAGATCGACGCGGAAGGCGCGATGGAGATCGCCCGCCGCGCGCGCGGCACGCCGCGAATCGCGAACAATCTTCTGCGCAGGGTCAGGGACTATGCGCAGGTCAGGGCCGGCAATTTCATAACGGGGGATGTCGCGAGGACGTCGCTGGGTCTTCTCGAGATAGACCCGAACGGCCTCGACGAGATGGACCGGCGCATTCTCGAGACGATATGCATGAAATTTTCGGGCGGACCGGTGGGGCTTTCAACGATCGCGGTGTCCGTGGGCGAGGAGCCCGACACGATCGAGGAGGCCTACGAGCCGTTTTTGATAATGGAAGGGTACATAGAACGCACGCCGAAAGGGCGCGTCGCGACGCCTTTGGCGTTCACGCGCGTCGCCGGAGGCTGAAGCGCCGCGGTCCGGCGGCGGGAAAGGCATGTCGAACATGTTCGCAAGATTCTTCGGATTCGTGAAGCGCACGGTCGTTTCGTTTCTCGGCAACCACTGCACCATGCACGCGGCGGGGCTGACCTACTACTCGATGCTGGCAATCGTGCCGATTCTCTGTCTGCTGCTGCTCGCGGCGAAGAGTTTCGGCGCGAAAGAGTACATAAAAGAGAAGATAGACGTCCAGTTCAACCAGGCCATTTCGAAGATAGAAGCGCCGCCGGAGGAGGAAGTGAAGGTCCTCGCCCCGGTGCTGGGGGAGACGGCCCCCGAGAAAATCGAGGAAAAGCGCAAAACCGCGCAGGAGTTCGTCGACCAGGCGCGCGGCATAAAGGACGAGGTGTTCCGCTGCATAGACGGATTCGACGCGAACACTGTCGGATGGATCGGCCTCGGCCTGCTGGTGTGGTCGGTTTTGAGCTCCATCGGGATGATAGAAATCAGTTTCAACGAGATATGGGCGGTCGAGCGTCCGCGCACTTTCATCCGGCGTCTGGCGGTCGCGCTGGCCGTAGTGGTCGTCCTGCCGCTTTTGAGCGGCCTTGCACTGACCGCTCCCGTGCTGAAGCTGACCAAGGACATAATCGTCGCGACGGCCGGGCAGACATGGCTGACGAAGTGGGTCTCCGACGGTGTCGTGTGGCTGATAGACCTCTGGGTCGTGCGTTTCGCCGTCACGCTGTTCTTTTCGTCCGTTTCGTTCGGATACCTCTTCTACATAGTGCCTTTCCGCAAAGTGAGATGGAAGTGCGCGTGGTTGAGCGGAATCGCCACGGCGGCGCTGTTCACCGGATGGCTGAAACTCTGCACCGTGGCGCAGCTCGGAATCGCGAAGACGTCGGCGATGTACGGCTCTTTCGCGTTCATACCGATAGTCCTGGCGTGGATATACATGAGCTGGCAGATCGTGCTTCTCGGATGCTGCATGTCCAGGTCGATGCAGGAGAACTCGTGAGGGCGCGCCGCGCCGGAGGTTTGCGATGGTACTTGACATAACATCCCCGTCCAACCCGAAACTCAAGCACGTCGTGAAACTCAGGACGTGCTCCGTGCGCGAAGAGACGGGGGAGATGATCGTGGAGGGTTTCCGCGAGTGCCGCCGCGCCCTCGACAACGGATACAGGCCGCAGGCGATATTCCACTGTCCGGAGATATACCTCAAAAACGAAAACGAGCCGAAGCTCGTGGAAGATTGCGTACGCCTCGGCGCCGACGCGTACAGGTGCTCCAAGGCGTGTTTCGCGAAGATAGCCTACAAGGAGCGGCCAGACGGTCTTCTCATGACAGGTCCGCACGTTTCGGTTCCGCTTTCATCGCTGAAACTCCCGGACAACGCGCTCGTAATCGTCGCGGAGGCGATCGAGAAACCCGGCAATCTGGGAACGATCCTGCGTTCGGCCGACGCGGCGGGGGCGGCGGCGGTGATCGTGTGCGACAGGACTACCGACATCCACAATCCGAACGTCGTCAGGGCGTCCACGGGCACGATGTTTTCCGTTCCAATCGCGGAAGCGGAGAGCGGCGAGGCGCTTGCGTTCCTGAAGAAGCGCGGTTTCAGGATACTTGCCGCGACGCCGCACGCGGAGAAGCTCCATTTCGAGGAGGATCTCACCGGAAACGTGGCGATCGCGCTCGGCGCGGAGCAGTACGGACTTACGTCGCGCTGGATGGACGGCGCGGATCTGCGCGTCAGGATTCCGATGCTCGGTCTTGCGGATTCGCTGAACGTTTCGCAGGCGGCAACGATCCTCGCGTTCGAGGCGGTGCGGCAGAGAATGGCGAAAGGGCTTGTCAAGGCGCCCGGCTTCGTCCCCTGGCACGGAGAAGGACGCCACGACCACTGACGCCGGGAGCGGCGCGCGGCGCCATTGTGCGGTTTTGTAAAGCAACGGAGAGAAAGGAAAGAAAAATGAAGATAAAGACAATTGCGAGTGTGCTGGCGGTCGCGGTTTCGGGATCGATCTGCGTTTCCGCGTCCGGCGCTATCAGGGCGGTCACGCCCACCGCCTGGGACGGCAACCCCTCGTGCTGGCAGATGAAACGCCACCATGATAAGATGGCGCAGATAGCCGAAGGCGGCGCCAAAGTCGTGTTCATCGGCGATTCCATCACGCACTTCTGGGAGACGAACGGCAAAGAACAGTGGAAGAAATATTTTTCGGAAGGGCCCAGAAAGGCGCTCGACCTCGGCACGAGCGCCGACCGCACCGAGCATGTCCTCTGGCGCATCACGGAGGGCGGCGAACTCGACGGCTACGAGGCCAAGGTGATCCTTCTCATGATCGGCACGAACAACACCGGCCACTTCCCGCCCGACAAGGAGACTCCGATCGACACGATCATGGGAATCCGCGAGATACTGAAGGTGATCAAGGAGAAGCAGCCGGGCGCCAGGACGATTCTGACCGCCATTTTCCCGCGCGGGGAAGAGCCGACCAATCCGTACCGCGTCAGAAACGATGTAGTCAACAAGGAAATCGCGACTTTCGCCGACGGGAAGTCGGTGATCTGGTGCGACTTCACCGACAAGTTTCTCGACGCCCAGGGCCGGTTGAGCCGCGAACTGTTTCCCGATCTCCTGCATCCGGGTCCGCGCGGATACGAAATCTGGGCAGGCGCGGTTGTTCCGCTTGTCGACAAGTGTCTGGCCGCAGACCCCGGAGAGACGATCCCGTCTGTCTGGCCGTCCAATCCCGCGGGATACCAGTACGGCGCGCCGGTGCCGGCGATGGCGGTGCGCGGGCCGAACTACTGGCCGGAACGCTATCTCGAAAAACGCAATGAAATCGCGGACGGCCCCGGCGAGTACGACATAGTCATGGTCGGCGACTCGATCACCCACCGCTGGGAGCGCGAGGGGGGCGAGGGGCGCGAACTGTTCGCCGAACTCAGGAAAACCTACTCGATCCTCAACCTCGGATACGGCGGCGACAGGACGGAACATGCCGTCTGGCGCATGGAGAACGGCGAACTCGAAGGCTACAAGGCGAAGCTTTTCACCATCATGATCGGCACTAACAACAAGGATAAGGATACGAACGCGATCGCGGCGGGCGTCAAACGCATCGTCGAAACGATCCGCCGCAAGCACCCGGAGTCCAAGATCGTCCTCATGCCGATTTTCCCGCGCGGGGCGACGGCGGAGGACGGAAACCGCAGGCGCAACGAGAAGGTGAACGAGGTTATCGTAAACCTGGCCGACGGCGAAACGGTTCTCTGGCTCGATTTCAACGACAGGTTTTTAAATGCGGACGGCGTTCTTATAAAGGAAGTCATGAACGACCTCCTTCACCCCAACGAGAACGGATACAGGATATGGCTTGACGCGATTCTTCCCGTGTTTAGGGAAATCTGCGGCAAGTGACCCGCTTGGGTGCGGCGGATTGTTTTTTTCCGGAAATTTGTCAGAAACCTTTTCTTTCGCATCCTAGCCTCCCATAAGCAACGTGGAAATGGCACATTGCAGAAAGAAAATGAAGAAAGGATAACGGCAATGAACATGATAAAAGCAGCAATCGCCGCAATAGCGGTCGTTTCTGCCGGGGCCGCGACGGCCATGCCGAAACCGGACGACGGCATGGTGGATATCGCCCGCCACCATCACCACGGCGGCCACCATCGCGGCTGGCGCCACGGCGGCTGGCATCACGGCGGCTGGTACCGTCCGTCGCCTCCGCCGCGCTACTGGGGCTGGGGAGCTCCTCCGCCTCCGCCCCCGCCGCGCTACTGGGGCTGGGGAGTGCCGCCTCCGCGCCCCTGGTATCCGGTCTACAGGTGCTGGTAGCCTGAAAAGGTTTGCGCCGTAGCGGACTTTTGGGGATGCGATTTTCTCTCATGATATTTGATTGAACTCAGGGCGGTACTCGTTTGGGAGAAAATCGCACCCCCGTTTCAATAAATTGTCGACGCGACCGCCAAGCTCGATGAAGAAACGCGTCTCTCACGATTCTGTTCTGGGCTTCGTCTCTTGTAACAAGCCGGCATGATTTAATAGGCGTCTGCCATGCTCGAGGCAATGCCGGGTGGTAGAGTTTTAATCGTGTGGTAATTTTCTGACCGATTCATCATGGATAAAACGCCCGATTTCCCCTTGGCATGGAAATTGCCAATCGTTGTGCATGACAACTTTCGACAGACCAACGCTTAGAATCGAACAGCAAACTGTCCGATTACAATTTGAACATAGTGTGCAGAATATGATAAAATATACGTCTATTAAAAACTCTGATAAGGACTGTTGCAAAGTGGAGAAGAACGATAATCTGATTCTGACGGGCTGGGGCTATGCGGAATACGTGGCCTCGGCGGCAGTTGCATTGAAAGCGTTTGGCGGCAGTGCGGACGTGTACGGCGTGAGCCGCAGACGTCTGCCGGAGTTCCTTGGCGAGCTCGCGGGGGAACGAGGAACGCCGCAATGGAAGCACATATACCTTCTTGGCCTCTCGTTGAGCGGCGATCCTGAATCGCTTCGAGACGCAATTGTTAAATTGAAGGCAAAGGGCGTGGAGGTGACGTGGATAAGTGCTCTTGAAATGCCCGAACACATCGCCGCGCTGCTTGACGGCCTTGTGAAGGTGCGCTGCTATGACGGTAGCCTTCTTGAAGCGGTCGGGCAGACGTTTGGTGTGGACGTCGAGGTGTTCATGCCGTTCGTGGTAGGGCGGTCGCCCCGCGACCGCCGCATGTCGGCGGACGTTCGCGCCTACTTCACGCTGATCGACACGGCGCAATTCTACTACCGCAATTATCAGGACGAATCTCTCTACGCCACGACCGCCCGCTATCTCGCCGGCGGCGTTCGCCCAGCGGCGTGGGAGCCGGATGTCAGGAGCGCCGTCGAACATTACGACCGCTACGGTAACAGAGAGCTTCTTGGGAAAAGCGACGAGATCACGACATTGCAGGATCGAATCAACCGGGTGGCGGCGCATGAACATGCCCGTGTCCTTATTTTCGGAGAAAGCGGCACCGGCAAGGAGACTGTCGCCCAGCAGATACACACGAAGAGTCCGAGATGGAAGATGCCGTTCATCGCTTTCAACTGCGCGAGCGTGACGAAAGACCTTTTGGAGGATCGGTTCTTTGGACACGAGCGCGGGGCGTTCACGAGCGCCGTGGAACGGACGGACGGCTTGTTTCTCCAGGCGGATGGCGGTACGCTATTCCTTGATGAGATTGGAGAGATGTCGCTGGAGGTTCAGGCGCTACTGCTGCGTGTCCTTGAAGGCGGACGGTTCATGCGCGTGGGCGGCAAGGAGGAGCTGAAATGCGACGTGCGGCTCATCACAGCCACAAACCGCGACTTGCCGCGCCTCGTGGTCGAAGGTAAATTCCGCGAAGACCTCTATCAGCGCCTCAACGTGGTGCAGATGAGAACCCCGTCCCTGCGCGAACACAAGGATGACATTCCAATCATCGCCAACGCATGGTGGCGCAAGTTCCACGACAACGCCGTTCTCCAAGAAGAGCAGATTGCCGCGCTGATGGATTACGACTATCCCGGCAACGTCCGCGAACTCATCAACATCCTTGACAGGGCGACCGCGCTGGAGGAAGATGATTTCGATCTTCTTATGCGCGAACACAAGGAGATGAACGCGGGGCTTGCGGGAAGCCTCGAATTGAAGTCGGGACGCATCCCGGACAAACTTGAAGACGCGATCCGTCTCCACATCCGCCGCGTGTACGAGAAGTACGGACAGAATCTCACCCGCGCCGCCGAAGCGCTCGACGTGAGCCGCAATACCGTGAGGAAGTATCTGTAGTTATCTCCCGCAGAGGCGCAGAGAGGAAGGTGGATGATGAATAAAAATGAGATAGTGCTGTTTGAATCGCGCGATGGCGTGGTTTCGTTGCCGGTGTCAGTGACTGCTGATACCGTATGGTTATCGTTGCTGCAGATGGCGAAGTTGTTTGGGAAGGACAAAACCGTCATCTTCCGGCATGTCAAAAATGCAATTGCCGATGGAGAGATTGATCCGAAAGTGACTAGTGCAAAATTTGCAATGGTCACTCAACACGGGGCTATTCCAGGGAAAACGCGCGTCCAGGAAGTGGATTGCTACAATCTGGACGTGATAATATCAGTCGGTTATCGCGTCAAGTCGCAGCGCGGCGTGGAATTTCGGCGTTGGGCGACTTCAGTTCTCAGGGACTACCTCGTGCGCGGTTATGCCGTCAATCGCGAGCGGATCAAGCAGCTCGGTCAGACGGTCGAGGTTATGAAGCGGGTCGCCAACAGTCTTGACACCGCGCAGGTGCTTGATGTCGTCCAGACCTACTCGGCAGCGCTTGACCTCTTGGACGGCTACGACCACCAGACGATCGAGAAGCCCAAGGCAAGGGGGCATTCCGTCGAGTTGACATACGAGGAGTGCCGCCGCTTCATAGACAGCATGAAGTTCGCGGCGGATTCGCAGCTGTTCGGCAATGAGAAGGACGGCTCGTTCAAGTCGGCGCTCGGGGCGGTGTACCAGTCTTTTGGCGGAAAGGACCTCTATCCGTCTTCGCAGGAGAAGGCGGCGAATCTTCTCTATCTCGTCACGAAAAACCATGGCTTCTCCGACGGCAACAAGCGAATCGCCGCCGGCTTGTTCCTGTATTTCCTGAAGCGCAACAAGTTGCTACTCCGCAAAGACGGTTCGAAACGCATAGCCGACCATACACTCGTCGCACTCACGGTGATGATTGCCGAATCCAAGCCGCAGGAAAAGGAACTGATGGTCAACCTTGTAATGACGTTTTTGAAATGAGGCACAGGCAATGATCAAGGTAATCCAAGGCGACATTACGACGCTGGCGGTGGATGCCATCGTCAACGCGGCGAACCAGGTGATGCTGGGAGGGGGTGGAGTTGATGGAGCGATTCACCGCGCCGCCGGACCGGAGCTGTACGAGGCGTGCCTCAAGGTGCCGGAGGTGCGTCCGGGCGTTCGTTGTCCCACGGGCGAGGCGCGCATCACGCCGGGCTTCAATCTGCCCGCGAAATTCGTGATCCACACCGTCGGTCCGGTCTATCGCGATGGACAACACGGTGAGCCAGAGAGGCTTGCCGCCTGCTACCGCAACTCGCTCGCCCTCGCGGCGGAGAACGGCTGCAAATCTATCGCCTTCCCTTGTATCTCGACGGGCATCTACGGCTATCCGAAAGAAGAGGCGGCGAAAATTGCCGTGCGGGCGGTGCGGGAGTTTTTAGCCGCAAAGAACGCAAAGGACGCAAGAATGGAAGTGGTCTTCTGCTGCTTTTCGGAGCGGGATGCAGCGGTGTATGAAAGGCTTTTGTCATGACTACCTTTCTTTCCAACCGCGACATCTATACTTCCGTCGTCTGCGGGATTGTGCCGCAGGCGAAAGAGCGGTTGTGGATTGCTACAGCAGATATCAAGGACATGTATGTGGATGCGATAGCCGCCGAACGTAGTGAGGGCCGAGCGAAGCGAGGGGATAGCCGAGGCGCAAGCCGAGTGCCGAGCGGGCGGAATATGGTGCCGTTTCTTGAGGTTTTAGACGGGATGGTGAAGTGCGGCGTCGAGGTGCGGCTCATTCATGCGAAGGACCCTGGTCCGAACTGGCGCAACGACTTCGACCGCTATCCGACGCTCTGGACGGCGATGGAGCGGATGCTTTGTCCGCGGGTGCATTTCAAGTGCATCATCGTCGACGGCGTTAAAGCGTATTTCGGTTCGGCGAATCTCACCGGCGCGGGGATGGGCGCGAAGTCTGAGAAGAAGCGCAATTTCGAAAACGGCGTCCTCACCGACGACACCGCACTAGTCGAACCGCTCGTCGAGCAGTTCGATTCCGTCTGGCGAGGTGCGTTTTGCCGCGACTGCGGCCGCCGCGACTTTTGCGGCGATCCGGTGGTATAGATTGTCAGGATAGAGTATCATGCGAATATGTGCCAACACATTGCCGCAGATTGCGGAATACGCCCGGAGTGGGCGGGTGGTTGTTTTTGACACTGAGACGACAGGCTGCTCGCGCTGCGATGAAATCTGTCAGATAGCCGCCGTGGAGTATGTGAATGGCGTTCAAACGCGCACATTCAATTCGTACATCTGCCCTTCGTGTGAAATGAATCCCTGGGCGGAAGGGGTGCATGGGCTGTCGTTGGATTTCCTCTCGAAACATGGTCTTGCGCCGGAAGAAGCGATGCGCCAGTTCTTCGAGTTTCTGGGAAGCGATGCGCTGCTCGTGGCGCACAACAACAAGTTCGACATGAGGATGCTCAACCAGGAGTGCGGAAAATTCGACCTCTGCTTCGCGCCAGATGGAATCGAAACATGCGACACGCTCGCGCTCGCCCGTCATCTGCGCCCGGGATTGGATAGCTACTCGCTCGCAAACCTGATTGAAGCGCTCGACATCGACGGCATCAACAGCCACGACGCCCTTGACGATACGCTTGCATGCGCCGGAGTGTTTTTCGCTTTGCTGAGTTAGCTGAAGTCCGCTCTGATTTTTACCAGTGCTCAGATTTTGAGCGAAAGATCGCATTCTTTGCGGCATATTTTGCGTTGGCACGAATATTGCTACATGTTTGGCATGAGAGTTCTCACGGGAGGAGGCGCAAGGCGAAAAATGCGATATGCGCAGATTGCTCTGTTATGCGACGGGGAAATTTGCTATAATATAGCTAACAACAGCTTTGCGTTCATCGCATTGTTGGCTCGAGTGAAACCGCGAATTTCAACTGTAAGAGCCGCGATTCGGTGGGTGCGTCCATCTGGGCGCATCTCCTTTCGTGATTTCTTACAGGGCTTTCGCGGGCCTCACTCGGAATCCGGCAGGGGGTGCGCCCTCTCTTACCCTTGCCGGTGTCAAATCAATAGGGGGATGGAAGGTTGCAGCAGATGACATCGAACGTGATTGACCAGCCTGCGAAGGCGAATGAAGATCGTCTCAACATGAAGGCGTACGCAAGTGCATTGACAGAATTCATCGCGAATGCGCAGTCCCCGCTTACGATTGCACTGCAGGGCGAATGGGGCAGCGGCAAGACCTCGCTCATGAATGCGCTGGAGGCCAGCCTTGTCGATAAGGAGGGCGCGCCGTACCTTGGAGTTTGGATCAATACTTGGCAGTATGCGCTGATGTCCAATGCGGAGGAAGCTATCAGAAACATTCTTCATGGGATAATCGGGCAGGTTGCCGAAGATGCTAAGACGACCGAAGAGGAGAGGAAGTCGCTCTTCCGCAAGATTGCCCGCATTGGCGGCGGTGTGTTCTCGGATTTGTTCAAGAAGTACAGTGGCGTCGACGCCGAGAGAATTGTAAAGGAATTGAGTGCCGGGGAACCAGCGCCAGACAAATCAAGCGTGGAAGACCTCAAGGATGAACTTGCGCGACTGGTCAAGAATGCGATTGATAACAACAAGGACAAGGGGAAGCGCGGTTTTCTTTTCTTCATCGATGACCTCGACCGCATAGATCCGCCAGTCGCGGTTCAGATTCTGGAGCTTCTCAAGAACATCTTTGACCTTGAGAACTGCATCTTCGTTCTTGCCATCGACTATGGTGTGGTGGTGAAGGGGTTGAAACCGAAGTTCGGTGCGATGACGTCCGAGAACGAGCGTGAGTTCCGTTCGTTCTTCGACAAAATCATCCAGCTGCCATTTCAGATGCCGGTGGGGTCATATCAGATTGATGACTTTCTCATTGGTTCGCTTGTGGCGATTGGATATCTTGACAACGAGGAGAAGGCAGACAAAACTCTCTGCGATTCGTTGACGGCATACGCGCTTGCATCTGTCGGAACAAACCCCCGTTCGTTGAAAAGGCTCATCAACACGCTTTCACTTATTCGGCTGCTCATACTTCGGACTCAGACAAAAGAGGATGACGCCGATTTCAAGGCGTGGAAAGATGTTACGTTTGCCCTTGTCTGCCTTCAAATACAGTACCCTCAGGTATATTCGGCACTTGAGCGGTTCCCGGACTTTGACAAATGGGATGATCGATTTGCTCAGACGATGCAGTTGCAGGGCATTTCAGAAGACGAAACCGCCAAGCTTGCGGCGATGGAGGAGTTTGACGAGCCTTGGGAGCAGATGCTATTCCGTTTCTGTAGAAAAGATACGTTTCTAGAAGCTCGCGCACTGAAAATCTCTCGTGTCTTAAACAAGATTAAGACGCGAATTATTGGTGCAAATGAAATCGTTGGTGATACGGTCGAACAATTACTCCGGCTTTCCGCTGTCACGAATGTAAAGAGCGAGCCTTCTGATGTCTCTGTCATTGAGGAATTCAGTCCGTCTGAGTATCTTAAAGCTCTGCGAGGGCAGACATTCAGACTATATGACGTGTGGACAGACGATGGGGCACATGGCTGGGAAGGGGTCCTGGCGGACAGCGTGTATTTGTCTTCCTGGCAGACGAAGGTAAAGAAGAATCTTCGCTGTGAGCTTTGGGTCAACCAAAAGACATTTAAAGATGCCGGCGGCGATTTCTTGACTGAGCCGACATTCTATATTTCTCATGACGGAAAATCATTCAACTTGAATGTGAATGGAGAGTTCTGGGGAAATTGGCCGGAGGAGAAATTCAAGGGCATAGACTTCACCGCAACTGATATCCAACGAGTTCTCTCAAAAGCTCTGGCTGCAATTTGCGAGGCGTGGTCTGGGTTTGATGTCAAGGGCGATAGTGGATGTAACCCTGGAGACAATGTCGGGAGCGGGGACATCTGGTGGAACGCTGCGATTCCATTTAAGGATCTCGACGAGTTGGTGAGCGAGGAGTTCTCGAAAAAGCTTTGCGGTAGCCTGGCAAAAGTCGCGGCGGCGTTCGCCACGCTTCTACCCTATCGCGTTTCGGTAAACAATAACAAGTAAAGGAGAAAAACAATGAGCGAATACTGCAAATACTGTGGAACGTCGGCGCGCGATGCGCGGTCGCTGTTGAATGGCTGGTGCCCGAAGCATCCAAGCGGACCCAGCAGGGGTAAACATGCTCTGTACGAGGGTGGTGAGCGCAGCGAGTACGTGTGCATCTATTGCGGCACGAAAAACAGATCGTTGAGTTCTCTGCTGAACGGTTGGTGTCCAAAGCATCCAGACGGCCCAAGTCGCGGGAAACATGTCGCGTACGACGGACGCGAAAATGGCCCGTACGAGTGCAAATATTGTGGGAGCGAGTTCCGTGACATCGCATCAATGGTCAACGGTTGGTGCCCGAAGCATCCCAACGGTCCCAGCAGGGGCAAGCACAGTCCGGCGAGGTAGGTCACATGAAGGGCGAAAGCTTCAATTCAGAACTGTCGGCTCTCCTTGCAAAAGTCTCCGTCATTGCAAAGAAGAACGAAGATTTTCAGCGTCGGACCGGTAGTGCGTTCAATGTGTTCAGCATCTGCGGGATAAATCATTACGAAACGAAGCACTCGGAGATTCTGGCAGCATTGCTTGATCCTTCCGGCGCTCATGGCCTTGGTGCTGAGTTCCTGCGATCATTCCTTGAGGACGTCGCGCACGAGCCAGACTGCGACGTCACGCGGTTTGCTACTGTCCGCACGGAAGTTTCAGTAAATTCAGATGATTCCGCATCGGCAAGTAACGATAGCCGCATCGACATCCTGATCGAGGATCCCGAGTCAAAGCTTTGCGTTGCCGTTGAAAGCAAGATTTATGCCGCTGAACAACCGAAACAGTTGGAGCGCTACCGAAGTTGGCTCAGCCGTGAACGCGCTGGCTTTAGGCGGATCCTCCTTTATTTGACGCTTAATGGCTGTGAACCGGAAACGGATTCCCCAAAGCCGGGGGATAACGTCCGACTGCAATGCGCATCTTGGCGATACGATGTGGTTCCATGGCTTCACGCTTGTGCACGTCTCGCATTCGACCGGCCATTCGTGAGAGAATCGCTTCTTCAATATGCAAACTTAATCAACTTGATTTCCGGAGGATCAACGATGAACGACGAACAAAAACTCGAAATTGTGGAGACCGCAACCGCCAACGCGTCCTCGTTGCGTGGTGCTGTTGAACTTTTTAAGCACAAGGGCGCGATATACAACCACGTCGCGGTAAAAATCGCCATGGATTTGAAAGAACGTCTTTTGTCCAATGACGAATGGGTCTTTGACGACTGTTGCCACGAGCCTTATGGGCAAAAAGAAAAGTTTATCCGTCTGAAGCATGTGAAATCCGGCGTGTTCGTCAGGATTGCCCCCGAACATCTGGAACTCTGGGACTTCTTTATCGGTTTTGACAATTCCGATACGGGAAGATTTACGGATGAGATCCGTAAGCGTTTCTCAGGGGTGCCTGGATGGTCACAGACGGAGTGGTGGCCTGGGTGGAAATATCTTCCCAAAGCAATGTTGAACTGGGATGGAGTTTTTCTGGCAGACTATCTCGACGGCGACAAAAGGCATCTTCTGGATTTGCTACTTGAGGAAATCAAAGCAATCCAATCATTGCTGCCGCAAAAAGTGTAGTCAATATTTGACTGCCAGGTGAAATCTTGAGCGGTGAAAGGGCGCGGCATGCGACTTTCTCCGCCTTATTTTCTTTTGGCACGGATGTTGCTTAGAGTGCATGCGAAAGGAACTATCTATGACAGAAATGAATGCGACAACAAAAGATATGTTATTGCCGGTCATATTCGGAAAGATGTCGAATGGAGAAACTGTCACCCGCGATCTTGCGCGGTTGCCGCATCTGCTGATAGGCGGTCTGGCGGGTTCCGGCAAGTCGTTGTTCTTGCATTCCCTTATCTGTTCGCTCGTTCAGAACCGTTCGCCCGAACAAGTGCGATTCGTCCTAATGGATCCCAAGAGAGTTGAGTTCGGGGCATACGCGAAGTTGCCGCACTTGTATTCGCCGATTGTCCACGAACCGGAACAGGGCGTTTCGACGTTGAAGGATGTTGAAACCGAAATCGATAAACGGCTGGATTTCTTCAGATTGAAAGGCTGTTACAGCATTGCGGACTTCTACAGGGCGAATGCAGAAGCGCGCATGCCATACCTTGTTGTGGTGGTTGACGAGCTTTCAGATTTCATAGTTGGATCGAATGGGGCTTTTGAATCTACTGCCAGCCGGATTGTTGCGATAGGGAGGTCGGCGGGTGTGCATCTTGTAATAGCCACTTCTCGACCAGACGCGAGAATCGCATCGGGCAGCTTGAAAGCGAACATTCCGGGGCGACTTGCGTTTAGGGTCTGCCAAAAGGTAGATTCGCGGACGTTGCTGGATAAATATGGCGCGGAGAAGCTTATAGGGCGTGGTGATGCACTTTTGAAGGACGCGGATGGAATGACCAGCAGACTTCAAACACCATGTATCAGCGATAATGCTATAAAACAGGTTGTCGATTCGGCAATTATGCGATATCCTGGACGACAGTCTGCCGATGGAATTGCATCTGCAACTGCCGAAAAGGAGGACTATGAGTCGATGTACGCACGGGCCATTGATTTAGTCCGCACAACGCGGCGTGCCTCGACGTCGTGGCTTCAGCGGAAGTTGGACATCGGATACACGGATGCGGCTCATGTCATGTCGCTACTTGAGGAGCGCGGCATAATCGGCCCGGCAAACGACAAGGGGCCACGAGAAATTTTGATAGAGGATATTTGAGGGGACGTATTATGGAGCAGAATGAAATAGCGGTATTTCAGCGGTCGATAGAGGCTTGTGCCGATCCGGCGGAAATTGCGCGGAAGGTGAAACTGGCGTTCAAGAGGATGCCGGGGGAGATGGCGCTTGCCTGTTTCGCCAGGGTGATGACGGCGGAACTGCCGCATCCGGTATTGGCGACGATTTCGCTTTCATGGCGGACAATGACGACTTCGATAGTTCGGCATGGACGTCAGTCATGGTCTGCGCGGCAAATCCTGTGAGGTTCTTCGAAAAAGACGATGTCGAGGCGTTTGAGGTCTATTGCGCCATCGTCGACTTCAGAAAGATGGCAGATGCTGGGCACAGACATTGCAGCGGTACTGAATACCTGATGTCGAGAGAGGAGATGTCCTTGCGGTTCCCGAAGCATCCAGAATGGATCGAGAACACGGTCAAGCTTACAGAGCGAATCGAAGATTACTTTTTTGCTTTATAATTTTTCTATTGCACAGTTTTCCGATTTTTGATATAATTTCACTTATTCTTCCCGAAAATAGGGTTTTGCGATACGGGCGGACAGGTTCCGCCGCGTCGCGTCCGGATGGCAAATCCGCGGCAGCGACGAGCGCGCCGCGGATTTCTGTTTAAGGGGG
Source organism: Verrucomicrobia bacterium UBA3841 (assembly GCA_002392765.1). Classification (GTDB taxonomy): domain Bacteria; phylum Verrucomicrobiota; class Kiritimatiellia; order RFP12; family UBA1067; genus UBA1067. The sequence goes on from DGHT01000030.1 coordinate 84,970, forward strand.
GATGCTGTGACGAGACCCAGATGCGAGAAGGGTGCTTCAAGGCCCTGTCCGCCTACGCCGTCAAAGGGTGTGCGGGCAAGTCGCGTCCGTCGGATCGCAGCCGTCAAAGGGTTCTCCGCAAGGGGGACGGAAACAAGAAAACAAGGAAAGAAAAAATGCAGCAGCAAAGAGTCCGCATCCGTTTGCAGGCATACGATCATCGTGTGCTGGACCAGGCCGTCGGTGGCATCATCGAGACGGCCCGCGGCACGGGTGCACAGGTTATCGGACCGATACCTTTGCCGACGCGCATCGAGCGTTACACGGTAAACCGTTCGCCGAACGTCGACAAGAAGTCCATGGATCAGTTCGAAATGCGTACGCACAAGCGCATTCTCGACATCGTAAATCCGACCGCCCAGACGATCGACGAGCTAAAGAAGCTCAATCTTCCCGCGGGCGTAGACATCACGATCAAGGTTTGAGGAGGGTGTCATGGAAGGATTGATCGGAAAGAAAATCGGAATGACGCAGGTCTACGACGAGAGCGGCAAGCGCACATGCGTCACCGTCATCGAAGCTGGCCCGTGCCCCGTGGTGCAGCTCAAGAGCCTTGACAAGGACGGCTACGTCGCCGCCCAGCTCGGCTTCGGAGAGCAGAAGGCGAAGCGCCTGACGAAGGCCGTCCAGGGCCACCTGAAGAAAACAGGCGGCATCGAGGGCGGCCTTAAGGTTCTCAAGGAGTTCGCTCCCGACGCGGGAGAGGAAGTCAAGGTCGGCGACGTCATCACAGTCAAGAATTTCGAAGGCGTAAAGTACGTCGACGTGACGGGCGTGACGAAGGGCCGCGGTTTCGCGGGCGTTCTCAAGCGCTACAACTTCGCCGGCGGCAACATGACGCACGGCGGACATTCGAAGCGCCGCACGGGCGGTCTTGCGGCCCGCGATCTTCCCGGCTGGATCGAGAAGGGCAAGAAGATGCCCGGACACATGGGCGATGTCAGCCGCAAGGCTCGCAACCTCGAGGTAGTGGCGATTCGTCCCGACGACAACGCCATTCTCGTCAAGGGGTCGGTTCCCGGCGCCGTCAACGGCACGGTGATCATCCGCAAGGCCCTCAAGAACGTCGAAATCGCCCACAAGGCGAAGAAGGGGGCGTAATCCATGAAGAAAATCGATATAGCGATCGACAATTCGCAGCTCGTCCTCGACAAGGGCGAACAGGCGCTCAAAGACGTCGTGACCGCAATCCGCAACGCCATGCGCGCAGGCACCGCCTGCACGAAAGGCAAGGGCGAGGTCGCGGGATCGAACAAGAAGCCCTGGAAGCAGAAAGGCACGGGCAACGCCCGCGCCGGTTTCCGTCAGAGCCCGGTGTGGCGCGGCGGCGGCGTGGCGCACGGTCCGAAGCCCCGTTCCTTCGTCCAGAAGGTCAACAAGAAGGTGGCGGCGCTCGCATTCGCCCGCGCTCTTTCGGACAAGATTTCCGCCGGCGACGTGATTGTGGTCGACGAATTCAAGTTCGAGGCGCCCAAGACGAAGCTCATGGCGGCGTTCCTCAAGGAGCTGGGCGTCGACCGCTCGGCCATAATCGTACAGAAGGACGTCGACGATACGACGCTCCTCGTGACAAGCAACCTGCCGCGCATCGACTATTCGACGGCCCAGGCGCTCGACGTCTACTCGCTCATGGCGGCGAAGAAGGTCGTTTGCGACAAGGCCGGATTCGACGTGCTCATGGCCAGGATCGCCAAGTAAGGAGAACGGCAATGACGAACGAAGAAGTGATCAAGCGCGTCCTGCTTACCGAAAAGGGCACGAAAATATCCGTCGAAAACCGCTATCTGCTCGAGGTCGCGCCGTCCGCGCGCAAGCCCCAGATCGCGGAAGCCGTCGAGAAGAAGTTCGGCGTGCACGTTCTCGTCGTGCGTACGATGAACGTCAAGGGCGCCACGCGCTACGTGCGCGGCACGCGCCGCCAGACCGTGGAACCGACGTGGAAGAAGGCGATCGTCACCCTCAAGGACGGCGAGCGCATCGAACAGGTCTAAGGAGAACTGGAAATGGCACTCAAATCCTATAAGGCTCGTTCCGAGGGCATGCGTTTCCGCGTGTCTCCGACGTTCGAGGAAATCACAGAGAAAACCCCTGTAAAGAGCCTCACCGAGGCCGTCCGCAAGACAGCGGGCCGCAACAATCAGGGACGCATCACCACGCGTCACCGCGGCGGCGGGGTCAAGAGGCGTCTGAGGATCGTCGATTTCAAGCGCGCCAAGGTCGGCGTCGAGGCGACGGTCAAGGACATCGCATACGATCCCACCCGCAGCGCGTATCTCGCTCTCGTCGAGTACGCCGACGGGGTCAAGAGCTACATTCTCGCCCCCGAGGGTCTCAAGGTCGGCATGAAGATCATGAACGGCCCGACGGCAGAGGCGACGGTCGGCAACTGCCTTCCGCTCTCGCAGATCCCGCTGGGCATGATGGTCCACGCGATCGAGCTCGTTCCCGGGCAGGGCGCGAAGGTCGGCCGCTCGGCCGGCAATTCCTGCCAGATCATGGCCAAGAGCGGCGGAACCGTCACGCTCAAGCTTCCTTCGGGCGAAGTTCGCATATTCAACGGGCGCTGCCTGGCGTGCGTCGGATCCGTCGGAAACAAAGACTGGGATTCGATCAAGCTCGGCAAGGCCGGCAGGAAGCGCTATCTCGGAATCCGTCCTACGGTCCGCGGCGTTGCGATGAACCCTGTCGACCACCCGATGGGCGGCGGCGAGGGACGCACTTCCGGCGGCAGCCACCCGCGTTCGCCGTGGGGTCAGCTCGCGAAGGGCGGCAAGACCCGCGCGAAGCGCAAGGCTTCGGACAAGGTAATAGTCAAGAGGAGGAAATAATCAATGGCGCGTTCTCTCAAGAAAGGGCCTTATGTCGAGGAAAGCCTCCTCCGGAAGGTCGAGAAGATGGTTGCGAGCGGCAAAAAGCAGCCGATCAAGACGTGGAGCCGCAGGTCGATGGTGCTTCCCGATTTCGTCGGGCTCACCTTCGCCATCCACAACGGAAGGCAGCATCTGCCGATATTCATAACCGAAAACATGGTGGGCCACAGGCTCGGCGAATTCGCCCCGACGCGCACGTTCAAGTCGCACGGCAATTCGGCCGCCAAGGTCGAGAAGAAGTAAGGGGTGCAAAGAAATGGAAGTTACAGCCATAACCCGCAATCAGCGCATGTCGGCCTTCAAGGGCCGTCCTCTCGCCAGGGCCTGCCAGGGTCTCGCGGCGTCCGACGCGCTCAAGATCGTCGAATTCTCGCCCAAGAAGGCGGCGGCGATTCTCCGCAAGACCATTCTTTCGGCCATTGCGAACGCCAGGCACAACCACGGCGCGGCGAATCCCGGTTCGATGCGCGTGAAACTTTCGGTGTTCGACGAGTCGGTGCGCATGCGCCGCTACTGGCCCACCGCGCGCGGATCGGCTCACCCGATCGCCCGCAGGCTCTGCCACTGCAAGGTTGTTCTAACTGACGAAATCAAGGAGGCGAAGTAATGGGTCAGAAAGTCAATCCCGTAGGTTTTCGCGTTGGCGTCAACCACGCATGGGGCAGCCGCTGGTTCGCCTCCAAGAAGAACTTCGGCCCCTACCTCATCGAGGACCAGAAGATCCGCGATCTCTGCAAGGCCAAGCTTGCCGAGGCCGGCATCTCCAAGATCCTGATCGAGCGGTACGCCAGCCGCGTGCGCGTCACGCTCTTCAGCGCGCGTCCCGGAGTGATCATGGGCCGCAAGGGCGTCGATGTCGAGGCGATCCGCACCGATCTCGAGAAGCTCACGAAGAAGGAAGTCTACCTCGAGGTCAAGGAAGTCCAGGGCCCCGACGCCGACGCGCAGCTCGTCGCAGAGTCGATCGCGCTCCAGCTCGAGCGCCGCATCGCCCTCAAGCGCGCGATGAAGCGCGCGATGAAGGTCGCCATGGACATGGGCGTCGACGGAATCAAGGTCCGCGCGGGCGGCCGCATCAACGGGGCGGAGATCGCCCGCGTCGAGTGGTCGCGCGAGGGCAAGGTTCCTCTGCACACGCTCAGGGCCAACATCGACTACGGTTTCGCGGAGGCCAACACGACGGCCGGCAAGATCGGCCTGAAAGTCTGGATCTGCAAGAAAGAAGGTTTCCAGGTTCGCACCCCCCGCAACGAGCGTCGCGGCGGCGAGCGTCGCGAGCGCCAGGACCGCAAGGAAGGGAAATAAGCCATGCCTTTGATGCCTAAAAGAGTCAAGTACCGCAAGGTGTCCAAGGGCAACCGCTCCGGCTATGCAACGTCAGGCACGGAGCTTGCCTACGGCGAGTTCGGCCTCAAGGCGCTTACCCGCGGATTGCTCACGGCCACGCAGATCGAAGCGTGCCGCGTTGCGATCAACCGCGAGATGAAGCGCAAGGGCAAACTCTGGATCCGCGTGTTCCCCGACAAGCCGGTGACGCGCAAGCCTATCGAAGTGAGAATGGGCGGAGGAAAGGGCAACCCGGAATTCTGGGCCGCCGTCATCCTCCCCGGCAAGGTTCTCTTCGAGATCGGCGGTGTAAGCGAGGATGTCGCGAAGGAGTGCCTCCGCCTCGCCGCCACCAAGATCGGAATCCATACGAAATTCATCACACGCGCAGGAGTCAAGATCTAATGAGCACCGAAACACAAACACGTGGCGCACGCAAGATGCGCAAAGGCGTCGTGGTGTCCAAGATGGGCGCCAAGAGCGTAGTCGTCGCGGTTTCCTACCGCGAACGTCACCCGGTGTACGGCAAGATCGTCACGCGCACGAAGAAGTACCACGTGCACGACGAGGCCGACACGGCGAAAGTCGGCGACGAGGTCGCCATAATGGAAACGCGTCCGATGTCCGCCACAAAACGCTGGCGCATCGTGGCGAAATAAGGAGGACCCGGCAATGTTGCAGGAACTTTCCAACCTTGTGGTGGCGGACAACACCGGCGCGAAGCGCGCCATGTGCTTCCGCATCCTCAAGCAGCGCAAGGAATATGCGCATCTCGGCGACGTGATCCGCGTCGCGATCAAAGAGGCCACCCCGACAAGCTCCATCAAGAAGGGGTCTGTCGCTACGGCGGTCATCGTCCGCACGGGCCAGCCCATACGCCGCGAGGACGGCTCGACCGTCCACTTCGACCAGAACGCGTGCGTGCTGGTCGATTCCAAGCTCAACCCGATCGGGACGCGTGTGTTCGGACCCGTCGCCCGCGAGCTTCGCGACAAGAACTACATGAAGATACTTTCGATGGCTCCGGAAGTCGTCTAATCGAAGGGAGATAACCATGGCTATCGCAAGAATCAGGAAAAACGACGAGGTGATCGTCACCAGCGGCGTGGACGCCGGAAAGGTCGGGAAGGTCGAATCGATCGACCCCAAGGCCGGCACCGCCATCGTGAAAGGCGTCAACCTCCGCAAGAAGGCCGTCCGCCGTTCGGAGACGAACGAGGGCGGGCACGTCACAAGGGAATTCCCCGTGAGACTCTGCAAGCTCATGCCCTACGACCCGGAAAAGAAGTGCGCCACGCGCGTCAGGACCGGCGAGGAAGGCGGAAAGAAGGTCAGAGTGTCCGTCAAGAGCGGCAAGACGCTGTAAAGGAAACAATACTATGGCAAGACTAAAGGACGAATACGCGGGCAGGATGGTCGCGGAACTGGAGAAGAAACTCTCCACTACGAACAGGATGCTCGTGCCCCGCCTCCAGAAAATCGTCATCAACATGGGCTTCGGCATCGTCTCCAAGGACGAGCAGAAGCAGCTTGTCGACGATCTTACGGCTCTCTCCGGACAGAAACCGATGCTTTGCCGCGCGAAGAAGTCGATCTCGAACTTCAAGCTCCGCGAAGGCATGGTGATCGGTGCGAAAGTGACACTGCGCGGCGAGCGCATGTGGGAATTCGCCGACAGGCTCATTTCCGTGGCGCTCCCCAGGATCCGCGACTTCCGCGGCGTCTCGAACCGCGGTTTCGACGGTCGCGGCAACTACACGCTCGGTCTCAAGGAGCACTCGATATTCCCCGAGATCGTCTCGGACAACGTGGCGCATTCCGGAATGGATGTCACGTTCGTGACGAGCTCTAACGACAACAAGGCGGCGAAGGAACTGCTCATCGCCATGGGCATGCCGTTTGCCGGGAGGAACTGATCATGGCAAAGACAAGTTTGATAGTCAAGCAGAAGAGGGCTCCGAAGTTCGGCGTCCGCAAGTACAACCGCTGCCAGCGCTGCGGCCGTAGGCACGCCTACATGCGCAAGTTCGGCGTCTGCCGTCTTTGCTTCCGCGAATTGGCCGTCAGCGGCATGATTCCCGGCGTAACGAAGGCCTCGTGGTAATCCAAGGGAAAGGAATCATAGAAAATGACACTCGATCCCATATCGGACATGCTCACCTCGATCCGCAACGGATTGAAGGCGAGGCTGCATTCCGTCCAGACGCCCGCGAGCAATCTCAAGAGCGAGATAGCGCGCGTGCTGAAGGCCGAGGGCTATATTTCCGACGCCGTCACGACGTCCGAATTCCCCAAGAAGCTTGTGATTACGCTCAAGTATTCCGACCGCGCGGTCCCCGCCATCACGGAAATCAAGCGCATATCCAAGCCCGGACTCAGGAAGTTCGTGGCCGTTTCCGAGATCCCCGCCGTCCTCGACGGAATGGGTCTCGCAATTCTCTCCACCTCCCAGGGCGTGATGTCCGGCAAGGACGCCAAGCTCAAGAAGGTCGGCGGCGAAATCATCTGCACAGTTGCATAAAATCAGGAGCAAAAGACAATGTCTCGAATCGGAAAAGAACCCGTCAAGATCGTCGATGGCGTCACAGTCGCCGTCGACGGCCGGAAAGTGACGGTCAAGGGCAAGCTCGGAGAGCTTTCCTACACGATGCATGAAGGCATCACGGCGAAGGTGGAGGACGGGAGTGTAAAGGTCGGCTGCGCCGACGATGAAACCCTCGGCAATTTCCACGGACTCGCGCGCGCGCTGATACACAACATGGTTGTCGGCGTGTCCGAAGGCTACACCAAGAAGCTCGCGATTGAAGGTACAGGTTTCAAGGCCGTGTTGAAGGGCCAGGAACTCGCGCTTTCCCTCGGATTCGCGTCGCCCAAGATTTTCCCCGTTCCGGAGGGAATCAAGGTGACGGTCGAGAACGACGGTCTCCAGGTCACCGTCACGGGCGTGGACAAGGACAAGGTCGGCGAAGCCGCCGCCCGCATCCGCTCGTTCTACCCGGCCGAACCCTACAAGGGCAAGGGCGTCAGATACGTCGGCGAGACCATCCGCCGCAAACAAGGCAAGAAGGTCGCCTAAGGGCGCCGATAGGAGCAAAAAGAAATGTTCAATCGCAAAGTTCAGCGCGCGAAGAGGCATCTGCGTCTGCGTCAGCGCGTCGTCGGCACGGCGGAACGTCCGCGCATGTCAATCTGCATCACGAACAAGAACATGTACGTCCAGTTCATCGACGATGCATGCGGCAAGACTCTCGCCCAGGCCAATTCTCTCAAGGAGAAGGCCGCCAACATGGAGACTGCGAAGTCGCTCGGCACCGCCGCGGCGGAGGCCGCCAAGTCCGCCGGCATTTCGAACGTCGTCGTGGATCGCGGCGGTTTCAAGTACACCGGACGCGTCGCGGCGATAGTCGAAGCCGCGGTCGCGGCGGGTCTTTCGATCGTTTCCAGCAAGGAGGAGAACTGATTATGGCTCAGAATCGCGACAAGCGCAACGATAACGCCGCGCAGGACGATCTCGAGGAGTACACGGTATTCGTGAACCGCTGCGCCAAGACCGTCAAGGGCGGACGCCGCATGAGCTTCTCCGCCGTGATCGTGGTCGGCGACAAGGAAGGCCGCGTCGGAGTCGGTTTCGGCAAGGCCAACGAGGTGTCCGACGCCATCCGCAAGGGCGGCGACGCCGCCCGCAAGGATATGCGCAAGATCACCCTCAGGGGCAAGACCATCCCGCACGATGTCGAAGGCGTGTGCGACGGCGGCCGCGTGCTTTTGAAGCCCGCTCCCGACGGAACCGGCCTTATCGTCGGCGGCGGAATGCGTCCGGTCCTCGAGGCCGTCGGCATCCGCGACGCCGTAGGCAAGTCCCTCGGCTCCAAGAACCGTCTCAACGTGGTCAAGGCTACGATGAACGCTCTGCTGAAACTCCGTTCGGCCGAGGAGATTGCGGCCGCCAGGGCCTGATCGGTCCGCCGGAAAACGAAAGGTACATGAAAATGGAACTTAACAATCTTTCCAACGTCACCGGAGCGCGCGAGCGCCGCAAACGCGTAGGCCGCGGCTGCGGATCCGGAATGGGTAAAACCTCCACAAGGGGTCACAAGGGTCAGGCGGCCCGCAAGGGTCATAAGCAGAAGCTCGGCTTCGAAGGCGGCCAGATGCCGCTCGTCCGCCGTCTTCCCAAGCGCGGATTCAACAACGCCGCGTTCAACGCCAAGGCTCTCGGAGTGAATGTCGCCGAGCTCGAGAAGAAATTCGAGTCAGGCGCCGAAATCACCGCAGAGGCTCTCGCAAGGGCCGGTTTCACGGACAACAAGCGCCCGAAAATCAAGATTCTGGGCGTCGGCGAACTCACCAAGAAGTTCACCGTGAAGGTTCCGTGCTCGGCTTCCGCAAAGGCCAAGATCGAACAGGCCGGCGGCACCGTCGGCTGATACGTCCCGACGTATATGGACGACGAAGGGCGCATGGTCTGCCGGGCCGTGCGCCTTTCAACTTTTCAACCTTCCAACCTTCAGCCTTCAACCTTTCAACCTTCAACCTTTCAACCTGTTGTTGACATGAAACCAAACAAGGACTTTCTCGTCAGACACCTGTTCGCTTTCGCAGTTTTCCTCGGAATCGGTCTTTGGTTCTCGTACGATGCGTTCGTGCGCTATCCCAAGACCGACGCAGCCGTCCTTTACGAGTCTATCGAACGCTCGCCAGCTCCCGAAGGGGTCGATATCCATTCGTTCAAGCAGTCGAAAATCGCTTCCCAGAAGGCCTTCGCGTTCATTCTGCTGGCGATAGCGTCAGCCATCGGACTGCACACGGCGGCATCGGTTAAAAGCGACTTCTCGTTTGACGGCGACGGCTTCAAGACGGGCGGAGTTTCCCGTCCATGGAGCGATGTCGAGGGATATGATTCTGAATTGTGGTCCGGGAAAGGTATTCTCAAGTTCTACGGCAAGGGTTTTTCCGTTAAACTCGACTCCTGGCATCTCGAAGGCGTAAAAGAGGTCTACGCCGCAATTTCCGCCAGACTGGACGGTGCTACCGCTTCAGTTTGACGCTGAAGCGGTGTTCTTGACGGCGGGTTCGACGGAGGCAGCGTCGCTGACGGTACTGTCCTCGCCGTTGTCGCCGTCATCGGCGGAATCATCTCCGTCATCGTCGCCGTCGTCGGTGTCCTTGCCCGAGAAGAACTCTTCGTCGTCTTCGTCGTCCGGATTCTCGTCGAGCCATTTCTGAAGATCCTCGGGCGTGGAAATCTCGTCCTCGTTCGTGAAATCCTGAATCGACTCCCACACTTTCGCCTTTACCTCTTCCGTGCCGTTCGCGAGAATGTCCAGATAAGTCTCGACGGCGATGCTGTTGCGCATGTCCGTCTCAATGGCGAAGAAAAGAGCGTCGATGGCATCTTCGTTCGTAAGTATCTTGGCAACGGTAGTGAGGATGCCCGCGAGATCCCTGTCGCCGAGATCCGCATCGTCGATCGCTTCCTCGAACTTGTCCATGACATCTTGCAGGACGTCGGGATCGGAGTCCGCCATAAAGCCGACAAGATCCGCAAGAGAGCCGGGGAGGAAGAATCCGAGCGCTTCGACTGCTTTTTCGCGAACGACGGGCGGCACAGCGTCCTGTCCCAGTTTCCTCTGCGTTATCAAGATTTTTTCAGCGATTTTCGACACCCTCTGGCCGTCGTCGTCGTCAAGCGCATCCTGGAGTTCGGCCATGATCGCTTTCATTTCGTCGGTAAGCAGACTCTCTTCGTCCGCCGTCAATTCGAGGTTGGGTTTGTCCGTCTGCTCGGACGTTTGTTTCACCTTTTGCGACTTCGGCAGGCGTGTTGCGCGCTTTTTCGCAACAGGCAATTCCTTCTTTACATGTTTCACGGTCACGGTTTTCGAAGGCGCTTCGACCGTTTTTTCCGGTATCACGTAAACAAATACCGCCGCCACGATTACAAGGACTACAACGCCTATCGCGGCGAACACCAATGGTTTATTGTCTGATATTGTGCTCATATTATATATTATATGCGGAAAAACGGATCGAATGACAGAATCCATTCAAGATTGTTCTCCCGCCTGATTGTTTGCTGACTTGCCAAAGTAAATGCCCACACCCTATGGGCATTTACTTTGGCAAGTCAGCTGGATAAAATATTATAATAATTTCGGATTGTATTCCGAAATAAATTATGGTACAATACAATTTTGAAAGTCGGAGCAGGCGGAATCCGGAACTATGTTGTCGGCGACTGGCGGCCGGTCAATATGCGCGGCCCGGTGGAGGCAGGGCATCTTTGGGAAAACTACCTTGTTGCCGAGCCTGCAAAGTGGCGGCTCGTCCGCGAACCGGAGACGCGGGAGTTCTTCTGGCGTACCGCGCAGCAGCAGGAAGTTGACCTGGTGGAGGAATCGGCGTCCGGCGTCAAGGCGTTCGAGTTCAAGTGGAACCCGCGCAAGGCCGGGGTGTTGCCGCCAAAGACGTTCAGGACGGCCTATCCTGATGCGGATTGCCGAACCATCACGCCTGAGACAGTATTTGAATTTCTTTCAAATGGATAACGAGAAAGGAGTGGACGGAATTCCCGGATTCATGAGGTTATGAAAGAAGAAAGGAAGGATGAAAAGATGGTGAGCCAATCAGGAATCATGGCGATCTTTGCGGCGCTTGTCTGTGCGGCGGCCACGACGGCTGGCGCCGCGGCCGCGCCGCGATGGATATCCGGCGGCAGCGCGCAGCCGGATAGCCCAGCGCCGGTGCTCTTGAAGGAGTTTGTGCTGGATGCGAAGCCGGCGAAGGCCGTTTTCACTGTCGCAGTCGCGGGCTGGTGCGAAGTCCGTGTCAACGGCGAGAAAGTAGGGCGCGACGTTCTCTCGCCCGTCACATGCCAGCCCGACAAGCGCACATCGTCCCTCGATTTTGATGTCACCGGCATTCTGAAATCGGGCACCAACACGCTGGAGGTTCTGCTCGGAAACGGATGGCAGAACACGTTCACAATCGATGCGTGGGGATTCGTGAACGCGCCGTGGATAGGCGCGCCGAAGATTTGCGGCGAGTTCGTCTGCGACGGGCGGACGCTTTTCGTGACGGACGGCGGATGGCTTGCGTACGATTCTCCGATAGTTTTCAACGCGCTCAGAAACGGCGAGTGGTATGATGCCCGCATGGAGGGCCTCAGGGCCAACGAGCGTCACGCATCGGTGGAAAGGTACGGGACGGGCGGGCTTGTCTCGCCGGAGGACGCAGTGCCATGCCGCGAATTTGAGACGCTTGAGCCCAAGTCGTCGGTCAAAATGACATACGGGCCCGACATCCATGTCTACGACTTCGGATCGAACATCGCCGGCTGGTGCGAAATCGAGGTGGAGGGCGAGGCGGGCGCGAAGGTGAAGCTCGACTACGACGAGAAAATCAACAGCCGCAACTCGCTTCTCGGCGAGTTCAAGAAGCATCTTGAGCGAAACGGGGAGAAGCGTCCCATTCAGCATGACGAATACATCCTCGCGGGACGTCCCGGCGGCGAGAAGTGGCATCCTCGCTTTACGTACCACGGCTTCAGGTACGTGCAGGTCGACATACGCGGCGAGGCGCGCCTCAAGTCCATCAAGGCTCGGTTCGTCCATTCGGCGTTCGACCGCGCGGGTTCGCTTGAAACATCCGACAGGACTTTCGCCGCGCTTCAGTCGGCTACGGAGCGCAGCTACCTTTCGAACTTCACCGGCATTCCGACGGACTGTCCGCACCGCGAGAAGAACGGATGGACAGGCGACGCGCAGATTGCGATGGAGACGGGGCTCTGGAACTTCGACGCGAAGGATTCGTATGTCCATTTCCTTCGCATGATGCTTGACGCGCAGCGTCCCAACGGAGCGCTCCCGTGCATTCTTCCCTGCACGCCGAAGTTCGGCTTCGCCTGGGGATCGGGTCCGGCATGGGACGCGGTTCTGTTCGAGATCCCGTGGCAGATATACCGCTTCTACGGCGACGATGCGCCGGCGCGCGAGGCGTATGGCGCAATGAAGCGCTATCTCGAGTACATGTCGGCGCAGGCCGGCGAAGACGGACTCTGCGAGTACGGTCTCGGCGACTGGTGCAACTGGTACAAGGACAATCCCGGAACGCCCGTTCGCCTGACTGACAGCGCATACGTCTATCAGTTCAACCGCCGTCTTGCTTTCTGGGCGGACCGTTTCGGGGAAAAGGATTTCGCGGCCAAATGCACGGCGGAGGCGGAACGCATCAGGGCCGCGTTCAACAAGGCGTTCTACAAAGGTGACGGTCTGTACGGAGAAGGGCGTCTTACGGAACTCGCCGCGCCGCTCTACTTCAAGGGTCTTTGCGCGGACGGCGAGGAGGAGAAGGTCGCAAAGCGTCTTGCCGGGGCTGTGCGCGCGAAGAATCATTGTGCGCATTTCGGCATCCTCGGCGCGAAGTGGGCGCCGCGCGTCTTGGCGGAATACGGCTATGCGGATGACGCTTTCAAGATGTTTGTTCAGCCGAAGATGCCGGGCTGGGCGCACTGGCTGGAATCCGGACACGGAACGCTCCACGAGGCGTGGGATGACGTTTCCTCCCTCAACCACATCATGTTCGGCGACCTCTCTGCGTGGGCATACGAATACGCGGCGGGTATCGTCCCGCTCGAGCCGGGCTTCAGGAAGATCGCCTTCATACCGCATGTCTTGGAAGGCGTCGATTCCTTCATTGCGACGCACAAGACGCCGTCCGGCGTAATCCGCGCCGGCTGGCGTCGCGTCGACGGCAAGATTGAATTTATCTGTGAAACGCCTAAAGACGTCGAAGTGTCGGACGAAAAGACGCGGAGCCTGGCAATGTCGTGGTGAACGGCATTTAAGGTCTGTGCCGTTTGACGACAAACACTTAAACATGGAAGGAATGAAAAACATGAACAGTAAACAACTTGCGCTTGTCTGTGTGATGTCGGCGGCGGTCTCGCTTGCGGCCGTGGCGGATGCTGCGAACAACGCAATCACTGACAAGGCGGCCAGTCTGCTTCCGGACGGGAAGACGTTTCGGCTTGTCTGGCACGACGAGTTCGACGGCACGGCGCTTGATGAATCGAAGTGGTCGTACCGTACCAATTTCTGGGGACAACGCGCCTGCTGGTTCGCTACGCCAGAGGACAACGCGGTCGAAGTGAAGGACGGATTTCTCCGCATGAAGCTCGTCAAGAAGGCGGACGGACAGTTCGTGTCGCCGCAGCTCCAGACGGGCGAGCTCGTGTGGGACGTTCCCAACGAGGAGAATCCCAAGGGCTTCTGGCCGCTTCCGAAGCGCGAGAAGGCGAAGTTCGCGCACCGCTACGGCTATTACGAGTGCCGCTGCCGCCTGCAACAGATGCCGGGCTGGTGGTCGGCGTTCTGGATGCAGACGCCCATGCAGGGATGCTCGCTCGATCCGCGCTTTGCTGGAATCGAACACGACATAATGGAGTCGTTCGAGGTCGGCGAGGTGATTCCGCACTATTTCCACGCGAACGGCTACGGCGCGGACTACCTGGGCTTTTGCGTGCCGAGAAAGCCGAAGGGCGCGGATACGGACGAATTCAACCGCATGAACTCCGTCAAGCTTGACAAGACTGCATTCCATGTCTTCGGCATGCTGTGGGAGCCTGACGGCTACACGTTCTTCATCGACGGCAAGCAGCATGGGCCGAAGGTGGGGCAGGGCGAGGGCGAGGCGGTTTCGCAGACCGAGGAATTCGTTCTCCTGACGACCGAGGCGAAGTGGTATCGCAACAACCGCATGACCGGGAAGGGGGTCCCGGAACTTGACGCGGCGGCTTCCGCGGGCGACGATTTTGTTGTCGATTACGTGCGCGTCTACGACATAGAGCAGGCAAAATGAGATGCGCAGTGGCGACAAGCAGCTCGACCATCCGGCGCGCTATGGCGCGAAGGGTCGCTTCCTCCTTCCGACGGAATGCCGCCGGGAGTCGATAGCGAGCCATCCCGCCGACAAAAAGCTCAATGTCGACCTTGATACTTTGATCAATCGACTTGAGACGGTCAATGCGAATCTGAAGGGCGCGCCGAGGAGGCGGATCGTCTGAGCCGTGAAATCTGCCCCGTGCTCGTTCGCTGGGCGGCGGAAACCATGGGAGATTAAAGGAGAGTGCTTGACGCCTATTACGAAAAATGGTAATATATGACCATATTTCGGAATGAGGAGAAAGTAAAATGACCATAAAAAGAGACAGTTATCTGCAGAAACTCATAGACCGCGACGGCAATGGCCTCGTCAAGATCGTGACAGGCGTACGCCGGTGCGGGAAGAGTTTTCTTCTTTTCCGTCTTTTCAGGGATTGGCTTGGAAGGCAAGGCGTAAAGGATTCACGCGTCATAGAAGTTGCCCTCGACGACCGCCGTAACGCGGCCCTCCGTGATCCGGACACGCTTCTTTCCATGATCGCCGGGCGTATTCGCGGCAAAGGCAAGCACTACGTGATGCTGGACGAGGTGCAGATGGTGCCGGAGTTCGAGGATGTGCTGTCATCGCTTTTGCATCTTGGCAACGCCGAGGTCTATGTCACCGGCAGCAACTCGAAGTTCCTCTCCACGGACGTCATTACCGAGTTCCGGGGACGCGGCGACGAGGTGCGCATCCATCCGCTGCGATTTTCCGAATTCCTTTCCGGCTTTCGCGGACAACGCGAAGCCGGGTGGGTGGAATATGCGACATACGGCGGAATGCCGCATCTCGTCTCCCTTAAGTCGGATGCCGACAAAGCGGAGTATCTGTCGCGGCTTGTTGGGGAGGTCTATCTTTCGGACATCGCCGATCGGCACAAAATCAGGAACCGCGTCGAACTTGACGAGCTGGCCGACATCCTTGCTTCGGGAATAGGCGCATACACGAGTCCGCTAAAACTCGCGAACACGTTCAAAACCGTCAAGGGAAAGTCTATTTCCGAAAAGACCGTTTCCAACTACATCAAGTACATGGAAGATTCGTTTCTTGTGGCAAAGGCGGCAAGATGGAATGTCAAGGGCCGCAAATACATGGGGTCTCCCGCAAAATGGTATTTCGAGGATGTGGGGTTGCGGAATGCGCGCCTCAATTTCCGCCAGCAAGAGGAGACGCACATCATGGAGAACGTGGTGTACAACGACCTTGTTGCGCGCGGTTGCCGCGTGGATGTTGGTGTTGTCGAGGTGCGCGAGACGGGCGCTCGAGGGACGCAGATACACAAGCGCCTTGAGGTTGATTTTGTCGTAAACCGCGGAATGCGGAGATGGTACATCCAGTCTGCATTCGCTATTCCGGACGCCGCGAAGCGATTGCAGGAGACGCGTCCATTCTCGAAGATCTCCGATTCATTCTCTCGCATCGTAGTCGTCAAGGAATGCATCAAGCCCTGGATCGACGAGCAGGGTGTGCTGACTGTGGGACTGCTTGACTTTCTGCTTGACGACGGAATAATGGAGGCGTCCGGGAATAGATAGGTTCTGCGAGTCGACTTACGAGGAGGTGTTCCTTCAGCTTCTGGAGGAAAACGGCCGGGAAGGGGGTCCCGGAACTTGACGCGGCGGCTTCCGCGGGCGACGATTTCGTCGTCGATTACGTGCGCGTCTACGATTTGGATTAGTGGTTTACCTATTGGCATAATTGGATGCTCGGGTGTGATCGCTGGTTTACAGCAATGAGGATGACATGGTGCGGCGGGCGGCGGACATTGTGATGCCGTATCGGCGGCGGAACGCATCGGACAGGTGCGAGGCGCTTTGCTGTCCGCAGAGTTTGGCGATTTTGGCGAAGGGAGTGTCGGTGTTTTCGACGATTTTTTTTACTTCATCGAGGCACGATGTCCGGATTACGTCGCCGACACTTCTTCCGATTGCGGCGCGGAACCTGGCTTCAAGCGTTCGCGTGGTGACCCCGGCCTCATCCGCAAGCTCGCCGACGCGCATGTTGAATCCGTGCGCTTTTCGTATCTTCTCGAGGGTGCCGATCACGAGCGCGTCTTCCGTCTGGTGCTGAAGGGTCGAGTCTCGGACCGCGACGGGAAGCGGGTTGTAGAGCGTAATGGACTGCACTTTGCGGCCATGCATCAGCGCATCCAGCTTGTGCGCGGCGGTGTAGCCCGCCCGTTCAGCATCCAGCGGAATCGACGACAGAGGCGGAAGCGTCGTGTCGCACAATGTCGCGTCGTTGTTGACGCCGAGAATTGCGACGGAGTACGGCACGGGAATCCCGGACATGAGACAGGCATCAGCCACCTGCCGCGCCCGTGCGTCGTGCGGCGCGAACACGGCGACCGGTTTCGGCAGGGATTCGATCCACTTGACGACGGACGGCATCTCAAGAGGCCAGTTTTCCGACTCGCGCCGGCTCCGCGCGCCTTTGTACAGATTGACTTCAAAGCCGTGTTCCGCGAGCGCCTCCGTGTAGCCGATGCGTCGTCCCTCGGACCAGTTGGGCTCGTCGTTCCATGCCCCGAAGCAGGCGACTAACGACGCGTTGGACGGGCCGATAAATGCGAAGTTCGTGAATTTGCGGGAGAGGAAGTGCTTCGCCGCCATCCGTCCGATGGCCGCGTTGTCGCACTCTACGCGCGGCAGACGCGAAATCGGATGCTTGGGCGCGGTAAATGGCCTGTGCGGATCGAGTATGACTTTCGGGGCGGGGTTGTCCGCGATTTTCTCCGCCGTTTTCTCGGACGGAACCCGTGCGATAATGCCATCGCCGTTCCAGCCTTCCGGAAGCCGTTGGTTGGATATACCGCCCGATATGTATTCGAGAATCCACGGCCCGTGCGTTTTTGCATAACTGGAGATGCCCTGCAGCATTCTGCGCGACACCTCCAGCGAAGTTTCCATCAATATCGCTACACGCAATGGTTTCATATATGACTGATGATATCATATTTTGTTTCAGGTTGCAACAGGGGGAATTCCCAAAAAAGATAACGCATTTCCGATATAAGATAGTGCGTGGTCTGTGGGATTGTGATATCATATACTCGTGAAATATGTGTAGAAAAGGTTATAAATGGCTGCTGCTGGCGCTCCTCTTTGTCACGTTCTTTCTTGAGCTAGGGACGCGGCAGGTCTACAACGCCATATTGCCGCAGCTCAAGATCGACTTTGCCGCGCAGGGAGTCACGGACGCCCGCCTCGGCGGTGTCGGGAGTCTGTTCAGCGCAGTGTTCGGGCTGATGCTTCTTGCCAGCGGGCTCTGCGCCGACTTCTTCGGACGGAAGAAGACCATTGTGGTCGGTACGCTGCTTTTCTCCGCCGCAATCCTCGGATGCGGCTTTGCCGAGGGGCTGGGGCTTTTCTTCGCGCTCTACGGAGTCGTGAACGCCATGGGGCAGTGCTGCATCGCGCCTGCGTCGTACTCGCTCATTTCGCAGTACCACGACAACTCCACGCGCTCTACGGCGATGGCGATATTCCAGAGCGCAAACTATTTCGGAATCGTCGTCTGCGGCTGGGCGGCCGGGCTTTTTGCCGATTCGGGGGCTGGAGGCTGGCGCCGGGGCTTCTGGACGTTTGGCGCGGCCGGCCTCGTATGGGCCGCGCTCATGCAGCGTTTCATGCGCGACACTCCGCAGCCTGCCGCAGCCAACGACAGGCCTTCCGTCAAGGCCGCGTTCGCCGCGCTGCTCACGAAGCCTACGGCAATTCTCATAGCGGTTGCATTCGGGATGTTCATGTACGCCAATCTTGGACTGCGTCTTTGGGCGACGGCGTTCGTGGCAAGGGAGTTCCCGGAATGCGGAAACGCCTCTGCCGCGTTCCATTCCCTCTTCTGGCTGATGCTCGGGTCGTTCATCGGTCTTTTTGCCGGCGCGCGATTTCTCGACCATATCGGCTCGCGGCGTCCGTCGATACGGCTTGAGGTCTCGGCAATAGGCCTTGCCGTGTGCATTCCACCCGCGATCTGGGTTGCCGGCGCTTCTTCTCTTGTCGAGTGCTGCGCCGCGCTGACGACGCTCGGCCTGGCCCTTGGAACATACGAGGCAGCGCACTATCCGGCCATGTTCGACTGCGTGGAGCCGCGCTACCGCAGCGCAACGACGGGGATGACAGGATGCCTTGCGTTTGTCATGGGTTCGGCCGGGCCGTTTACGCTTGGACTTCTGAGCGAGCGGCTTTCCATGCGCGCCGCGATAGCATCGCTTTCGGTCTTCTTCCTTGCGGGCGCGCTCATCCTGCTGCCCGCGGTCTTCAAGTATTTCAAACACGATTATATCGGAGATTCAAAATGAAGAGACGGCTCAAGGTCCTTTTCTATGGCGTTACGCACGAGCATGGTCCTGGCAAGCTGGAGACGCTCAAGCGCCTCAAGGACGACTACGAAGTGGTTGCGGTCGTTGATGACAGGAATACAACCGGCGAACAATTCCAGGTGGAAACGTTCGACTTTTCCGGAATGAATGTCGTGGAAGAGCCGGCGGCAGACATCGAATCATTGGCAAGAAACGTCGATGTGGCTTTCGTCGAGGTCGCGAACGGACGTCTCATGGAGATTGCGGAGAAGTTCGCCGGTCTCGGAATCCCGATGCATTGCGACAAGCCGTGCGGAGAGTCTATGGAACCGTACAAGGCGCTTGTCGGGAAGTGCCGCGCGGCGAACCTTCCGTTTCAGATCGGATACATGTATCGCGGCAATCCGGCAATCAGGTGGATGTGGGATTTCGTCGCCAAAGGCGGTCTTGGCGAAGTCTCGTTCGTAGAGGCCGACATGAACCACGACTATGGCTATCCCGAAGATGCATACGCCCGCTATCTTTCGCAGTTCCGGGGCGGCATCTTCTACAATCTCGGCTGTCACCTCGTCGATGCGGTTTTCCCGCTTGTGAAGGAATGTGATTTTGACGGGGCGGAAATGGTTCTCGATGACGCGCCTGGCTATCCGAAGGACTCTCGCACACGCGCCTTTGCCACACTTCGCTTCGGCGGCGCAAGGGTCGTTCTGCGCACGTCATGCGGAATGGGAGGAGGCAACCTTGCGAGACGGCTGCGCGTCGATGGATCGAAGGGGACGATCGACCTCTGTCCGATCGAGCGTTTCGACGGCAAGGACCTGATGCTGGTTCTTTCGCTGAAGGGCGAAGAACCGAGGGAGATGGCTTTCGGGGTGCAGACCGACCGCTATGCCGCGCAGCTTCTGGATCTTGCCGAGATCGTGCGCGGCGAAAAGGCGAACGATCAGGACTACGACCGCGACCTCAAGGTGCATGAAATCCTGATGGAGGCGTGCGGGGAATGAAGGGTTGAAAAGTTGAAAGGGTGAAAAGTTGAAAGGTTGAATAGCAAAATGAAAAACTTCGGAATACTGTTCACCAGAAAGGACACGGCGGAGCTCGTGGAAGTTCCAATGCCGGAGCCGCAGGCCGGCGAAGTGCGTGTAAAGCTCGCGATTGACACGATTTCGAGCGGCACGGAACGCGCGAATCTGACGGGAGTTCCGGATGGCGGCGTCGGCATCTTTGCGGTAGGCGATTCCGATGCTGTCACATGGCCAAGGCAGTGCGGCTATTCCAATTCCGGCATTGTCGACAAGGTCGGCGCTGGAGTTGACAACATCAAGCCCGGAGATCGCGTCGCGTTGAGCTGGGCTAAGCACCAGGAATACGTCTGTGTTCCTGCCGGCCGGGTCTATCCCGTGCCGGACGGCGTTTCGCTCTCCGATGCCGCGCTCGCGCATATCGCGACGTTCCCTATGGCGGCGATACGCAAATGCCGCCTTGAACTCGGCGAAGGGGTGATCGTCATGGGGCAGGGCGTTCTCGGGCAGCTTGCGGTGAAGCTTGCCAAGGCGGCGGGCGCGGCGCCGGTGATTGCCGCAGATCCTTTGTCCGCGAAACGCGAAGAGGCCCTGCGGCTTGGCGCGGACTTCGCGCTCGATCCGTCGTCGCCGGATTTCGGGGCAGAGGCAAAACGCATCTGCCGCAGCGAGCAGACCAAGATTTTCGGGCGTGTCGAGATGTCCGGTCCGCAGGTCGGCATCGAGGTGACCGGCGTCGGCGCGGGACTCGACAGCTGCCTCGATGCCATCGCTCCGTTCGGACGCATAGCTCTTCTCGGCTGCACGCGCAACTCGAATTTTTCGATAGACTACTACCACAAGGTTCATGGGCGCGGCGTCACGCTCGTCGGCGCCCATACAGCCTGCCGCCCCACGAACGAATCCGCGCCGGGCTGGTGGACGGAGCGCGACGACGCGCTGGCGTTTCTGAGGCTCGTCGCGCTCGGGCGCATCGACCTTGCTGGCTTTGTGAGGGAAACGTATTCGCCGAAAGAATGCGGTGAAGTGTATGCGCGGCTTGCCAAGGACGGGGCATTCCCAGTCGTGCAGTTCAATTGGGAGGAAACAAAATGAAAGCGATGTGCATAGACAATTCGAAGAACTTCGTCTGGCAGGACGTGCCGGATCCGGAATGCCACGACGAGTTCGACGTGAAAATTGCGGTGAAGGCCTGCGCAGTGAACCGCGCGGACCTCATGCAGCGGCAGGGCATCTACGCGCCGCCGGAAGGCTGGCCGCTTTGGCCGGGACTCGAGTGCGCGGGCGAAGTGCTGGAATGTCCGGCGAACGGACGCTTCAAGGCAGGCGACAGGGTGTGCGCGCTTCTCGGCGGCGGCGGATACGCCGAACGCGTCGTCGTGCCGGAGGGAATGGTAATGCCGATGCCGAAGGGCTTTGACTTCTGGGAGGCGGCGGGCATTCCCGAAGTTTATGCGACGGCCTATCTCAACCTCAAGATCGTCGGCGACATAAAGAAGGGCGATACGTTCTTCATCAACGGCGGCGAGGGTGGACTCGGCGTTGCGACGATCCAGCTCGCGAAACACGTTTTCGGCGCAAAAGTCGTCGCGCAGGTCGCCTCCGACGAGAACGGAGATTTCTGCAAAGACGTCGGCGCGGATGTCGTCTCGAACCGCTTCAAGGACGACCTCGTGAAGACCTTGACGGAGAATCCGCCGAATGTCGCCATCGACCCTGTGGGCGGACCGCTCATGGGCAAGTGCATCGCGACGATGCCGTATCGCGGACGATGGATTTCGCTCGCGTCGATGGCTGGACCCGAGACGACGCTCGACGTCAATCTGCTTTGGCGCAAGAACATGCGCGTCATCGGCTCGACCCTTCGCAGCCGCACACCGGAGGAGAAGGCGCAGATTCTCGCAGGGCTTGTCCGTGACGTGTATCCGGCGTTCGAGGCGCGGAAGTTCGCGCCGTTCGTCCACAAGGTGATGCCAATCGCCGAGGCGACTGAAGCCCACGCGATCCTCGAGCGCGGCGAAAACCGCGGCAAGGTGGTGTTGACGGTTTGACATGAAAGGCCGCTGTTTTTGTCAGGGGGACACACTCTTCAAACGGCCTCGGTTGGAGGTTCTGATGCGTTTCCTAAAAAAGATAGCTTACTTCCGATTTAAGATAGTGCATGATTTGCGGGAATGTGTTATCATGTACTTATGAAACATGCGGAGAAAAGGAGGATTATGGCCATCAAGAGCATAAATGCGGCGATTGTCGTCGAATTGGGCATCGTCGCGATCGCGGCGGGCTGCTTCGCGGCAGACTTGCCGCCGTTGCCGAAGCCTGAATGTCCAAGTCCGTTCAGTCTTGACATCAACGACGCTCATCGTATTCCTTTCGAGAACCCCATGCCGAGACGCGAGACGAAAATCAGGAGCGGACTCTACAACAATCCGGAATTTGCGCTGCCAGGCGTCGTGGCAACGCCGGATGCGCGGCTCGGACTCTTCATGAAAAAGCTTCGCGACACGGTGACGGTCAACAGGCGGCTTTTGTTTATAGATGGCAAGGTGATAGCCTGCAATCCAAACTGGATACGCGACCATGTGCAGATAATGAAGGGATGGAAGCACTGGGAGTACGACCCGCTGTCGTTCCTGCAGCTCATCATAGATACGCAGCGCGGCGACGGACAGTTCTTCGAGCTGGTCAAGCAGATTGACGACTACCACTGGACGTATGTCGGCCCGGAATCTTCGCGTCTTTATCCCGAAGACAATATGGCGCTCGTCCGGCTTGAAGTGGAGGCCGATGTCGAGTATCTTGTCGTCGAGGGCGCATGGCAATACTATCGCATGACCGGCGACGACAAATGGCTTGCATCCGTCCTGCCCGCGCTGGAGAAGGGCGTAGACTACATGACGAGCGATCCGATGCGCTGGGAGGAATCTCTCGGTTTGTGCATCCGCCCCTACACCATCGACACGTGGGACTTTACCAACGACCCTGCGAGTGGAAGCGACCGCCGCCGGGCTGGGAAACCGCTTTGCGCGATGCATGGCGACAACACGGGCGTCTATCAGGCGATGAAGCAGCTTGCGTGGATGAACCGGCGTCTTTGCAACGAGGCGAAAGCTGCGGAATGGGACTCTCGCGCCGCGACGCTGCGCGAAAACATCATGAAGCATCTCTGGAACGGACGTTTCTTCGTCCATCAGCTGCCAGTGCGCGGCGCGAAGCCGCTCGACGGAAACGAATCGAACCGGCTTTCGCTTTCCGATGCCTATGCGCTCAATCGCGGCATCCTTTCTGGCGACGAGTGCCGCGCCGTCATCGACGCGTTCATCGAACGCGGCAGGACTGCTGGAACATTCTCCGAATTCTTCACGATAGACCCCGCTTACGAGCCTTCCTTCAACCGGTATAAACCGGGTGAATACGTGAACGGCGCGATCTCGCCGTTCACGGCGGGCGAGCTTGCCAAGGGCGCGTTCCGCAACGGGCGCGAGGAATATGCCTGGGACATCATTGCGCGGTGGATGCGCAAAGTTGAAAAGGACAAGGATATCTATTTTCTCTACGACCGGAAGACGGGCGGTCCCATATCTGCAGACGCCGGACCGAGCGCTTGGGGCGCGGCGGCGCTTCTCGATGCGATCGAAGAGGGACTTGCCGGGATCGTCGACGCCGGAACAGGCTACGATGTCATCGAGTTTTCGCCGCGCTGGTGCGTGACGCCCTACACGGAGCTTCGGTACGTGACGGGATACGAGGTGTCCAAGAAGTATGTCGATGTCCGCTACATCGTCCGTCCTTGGGGTCTCAGATGCAACGTCAAGAGCCCGGCGAAGAAGATCGCCGCGCACATTCTGCTTCCCGAAGACAAGACGCCGAAAACGCTCCTTGTAAACGGCGAAGAAACGGCTTTTGCGCTCACAACCGTCGGCGAATCCAGATATGTCGATGCCATCGTCACGCCGACGGGCGGCGTTGCCGATTTCGAAGTGTTGTATTGAACAAATTTAACACCACAAAGGAGAAACACCCATGAAAAAGTTGTTCGCAGCAGCAATTCTCGGAAATGCAATGGCGTTGTCCGCAATCGCCGACACGGTCGTGTGGTACGACTTCGACGCTCTCGGCGATGCCGGGACTTCCGTCTCAAAGGAAACGACCGTCGTCAACAAGGCCAATCCAGGTGCGCTTGACGCTACGGTTTACAGCATCCGCCACGGGGCAGCGGCGCTGGATGCCGATTCATCGCACATGCCGGCCGCGGCCGGTGGGTATCCGTACAGCTATCGCATCTACGATCCAATTTCCGGCGCAGTGGCGACATCCGCCGACGGAGCTATCAAGTTTACTACGCCTGCCGATGTATCCGGCGATGCCACAACAAAAGAAGGCGGTGCGGTGCAAGTCCAGGAAACATCTAGTGGCGAGCTGAGCACTGGTTCTTTTACATTGGAGCTGACGATCCGCCTCGACCCGGATGCGGGCTTCGTGAAGTCCGCCGCCCAGACGCTCGTCTGCAAGTCGATTTCCGCCTCTGACAATGCTCCAGCATGGGAATTACGGTGGTTTACTAGCGTTATATGTTTCACCTATTATGACACTGATGGTAAAGAACACAATATATGGGGAATTGGCGACATCGCGGACGGTGAATGGCATCATTTGGCGTATGTGGTGACAAGTGGAGCATCGTGGCCTTTGAAACGCTATCTCGACTACACGGACAAAGGAGTTGACAGTTTTGCGCCGCGAAGCGGCACCGGACCCCTCACGATCGGCGCACAGTTCAGCGGTGCGACAGGGATATTCTTAAATCCTTCGCGCGGCGTTTCAATCGGCGAATTCCGCTGGTCGAACAGCGCTTTGTCTCCGGCGCAGTTTCTGAAAAAGCATGGTCCCGGAACTGGTACGTTGTCATACGTGACGTTCGATGACGGGACAGCCAATGCTTCCTCCGCCTATAGTTCGCTTTGCGCTGGTACATTTTGGGCTGGGTCAGGGAGCGTTGTGCCAGGGTTTTCCGATGAAGTCCCCGGTGCCGTTATCCGCGACGGACAGGGCGGCCCCATTTTCACGAAGTCGAACGAGAAGTCGATTTCCTTCAACGGCATAAACCCGCAGTGCGCCATATACGGAAAGGGATTAAGCAAGCCCCTTGACACTTATTTTCTCCACAAGCAGCTTGACGGAACCCCGCGGACATCGGGAACAATCGAGTTTTGGATGAAGTCGTCCGAGTCGCAGACGGATTGGTATGGCCCCATAAGGTTCATGCAGGATTCGAGCCATGTCGCATGGCAGTTTATCTTTGCGTCGGGTAAGTTGTATTTCATGGCCAATGGTACCACTACTCTCGTCGGTGATGGTCTGCTGGACGGCAAATGGCATCATGTCGCGGCTACATTCAAGCCGAACGAGACAGACAGCAGCAAGACCGATGTTATCACTTATGTGGGCAGGAATCTGGCCAACACGAAGACAGTTGACGGGCAGATCAAACTCTCATACGACGAGATGACCATGCAATTGGGGCTGGGCTATAAAGGTCTTATCGACGAGCTGCGCATCTCGGATTGCGCGCTTGAGCCGTCGCAGTTCCTGCGCGCGGAGAACGCGCCTGGTCTTTCGATCTTCATCAGGTGACAGTAGCATCCTGGTGTAAACATGCTCAAGATTATTCCGCTTGTCGTCCTGGCGGCGATATGCTTTGCGGACACTGACGAGCTTGATGTGCGCCTACGTCCAATGGTCGTCGGGTGCGGAAACGCGCAGCTTCCGGCTCTGCCGGTCTCCCGTGCGCCGTTCGAGCGGTCGGCGGAGGTTTCGCGGCGGCCTGTGACGCTTGCCACATGGCCGTTTCATCCGCAGGGAGGATGGACTCTTCTCGGCGAGGAGCGGCTGACTACCTGGGCGGAATTCAGAAGTGGCGACAAGTCCGTTGTTGCAAATGGCTACGAAGGACGCATACATACAGTTGGCAGAACCGGATTCGGCAAACTTGTATTCTATCGCGGCGGCAGCGAGTCGGCGACCCTTGCCGAGAGGGATAAGTCGGATATATACGCACGTGAACTTCTTTCATGGCTGGAGATACGTGCGCTGGATGGCTCAAAGCAGTATTCGCGCTACATGGAATGTTATTCAAACGCCACGATCAGGGTTGATGAAAAGGCAGCGCGGGTTGACTGGACTCGTCCATGCAATGGTGCGGCGGCGCGGTATTCGCTCGTCCCCGCTGGCGATGGAAAACTGGCGCTGGAATGGGAAACGCCCTCCGTGCCTGTCGAATTCCGGCTTTATCTCTGCGGCAGTTCCACGAACGGACAGCATGGCGTGGAAAACGGTACGCGAATCTATGTGAACCGCGACCGAGAGACGGATCGCGTGGAGATCGCGTTTCCGGATGGAACGGCGCGGGCGGAAGGGACTTCCACGTATGTCTGGCGCACGGATGCCGCGTCAGGCCGCGTCATGATCGACCTCTGCGGCTCTACAATTCCCAACTCCTCCACTCCCAACTCACCCACTCCCACCTCCGGCATCATCGACTTCTGGGCGGAGGATGCGCTCGACGTCCCGCCCGATCCGACGGGCAACCTCCTCGCGAACGGAAGTTTCGAACAGGGGCTCACCGGGTGGAATTACTGGTGGAATGGCGAACCGTGGAGCGTTGTAGCCGCGACGGGCGAGCCGCTGGAGTCGATAACCGGCGAGGCGAAAGTCGGCGACAGGGCACTTCGCATGAGAAGCAGCAAGCCGCGCGGAACGTACGAGGCAATCCAGTCCGCGCCGATGTCGATTATGCCAGGCGTTGAACACGCTCTATCCGCATGGGTGAAACGTGCGTCGGGCGAGCAGGGCGAGGCGAAAATCGTATTTACCGTTGACCCGGTTGCGCGAAGGTTCAATCTCGTGACAAAGCCGGACGGCAGCGAAGCAAAACTCATTGTGCCACTTGCAGACGACGAATGGCATTTTGTGGAAATGCCGTTTGTCTCGGAGTGCGGCGACTGCAAAATCGTCATGTCCGGCAGTGGCGCAGCGGTTGTCGTGGACGGCGTGCGCGTTGAACGTGGGGATTTGTCTCACGCAGAGACGCAGAGCCGCAGAGAGGGTGGGTCTGGCGCACCGCGCATGCCGCAATACGTAGAAGGGAGGCTCGAAACGTCGAATCCTGACAACCTGCTCACCTTCGGCGCACCCATCAATGCGCGGTTGGCCCTCTCCGGTTCGGACGGCGCGAAAGGTGCGGTGCGCGTCACGGTTCGTAATTTCTACAACGAAACGGTTTTTAAAAAAGCGTTCAAGTTCAAGTTGCCGAAAGACAAGGTTCTTCCGCTCGACTTCGATTCGGCGAAATTGGGAACAGGTGTCTTCGTGCTTGGTACGGAATTTCTGCTGAATGTTGCTTCCGCTACTGGGAGTTTTGGAGTTTCGGAGAAATGTGATTTTGAGGTATCAGAACTCTCCAAGACTCCCAAACTCCACGAAGCGAAAGCAATTGCTACAAGGTATCGTGGACCCTATCAGCGGTTTGCAATACTGAAGCCGCTCGGCGGCAAACACCGGACCGCCGACTTCTACTTGCAGCTTGGCTGGTATGAGAAGAGTTCCAACGGCGAGAAACTTGCCGACTACGCCCGCGACCTTGGCATAATGGCGACAAACTGGCGGACGAACGGCCGATTTGCTGATACGAATGCGCCTGAAACGCAGCTTCGTAAGAAATGCGGTTTCGCAAACCGCCTGCATGTCGTTTCGTCGGAACTGGCCGCAATGTATCCAGATCTATGCAAGCCGGGGATGCCGTGCCATCCCAAGTCCCTTACCAATGCCGTGCCGGAGAAAGTCGCGTTCATCGAGAAGGCGGCATACGAAGTCGGCTTGAAGGCCGCGCCAGACGACAACTGGTGGGCGTTCTATAACGAGGAGGACGCCGAATTGGCGACAATCCGCTATGCGAAGACGCACGAGGAACGCCTCAAGGCATGCGAAGACTGGTTCCAGTACCAGTATGCCTGCTGGAAGGGTCTCAAAAGGGCATTTGATGAACGTGGTATCGCGCTTATGTATGCGCCTACTCACGGGTGCTGTTACTACAATCCAGACTGGCACGGACGCGACACCATGGATTGCTATATGGAAGTTGCCGGTTCTCACGGCTTTCGGTATGACTTCATAGCTGTCCATGCCTACGGTGCCATTGACGGTTCGTTTCTCGGGAAGTTCGACCGCGACGAGAATGCGTCGATTCTTTTGGCGCGTATGGCGGAATATGGTTATCCAGAAACGACGCCTGTCATGTTTTCGGAGGGATTTAATATTCTGCCTTTCTACATGCCTCGCTGGGGAGCCGTGGCATTTGCGGACGCATATTCAAACGGCGGCCCGGCATCGCTCGACCTTGGCTGGCGCGAGTTTCTTCAGGCGGGTGCTATGGCTCGGCTCTACATCATGGATCTCAAATACTGGCCAAGACTCAAAAACAGCCACACGTGGCAACACCGGCTTGTAGCTGATGCGCGGATGTCGCCTTTTATGTGGAACATGGTGCCGAATACGCTCGGCCATCTACTGCCGTCGCCCAAGTTCGTCGGCGACGTGAAGCGCGACGGCTGGCGCGCGTATGTCTTTCGCCAGGGCGACTACGGCGTAGCGGCTGTCTGGACGAACGAACGTCAGGCGGAGCTGGGACGCAATAAGGGGATGACGCTGAAACTCCCGCTCCCAGACGACGCGCGTTTTGTCGACCTCATGGGCAACCCTCGTTCCCCCGCCTTCGCCAAGGCTTCGGCGGGCAAGCCGTTCCCCGATCCCCGTTCCCCGATCCTCCTCCCCCTCACCCCCGCACCGCTCTTCATCGTCTCGCGTGATGCAGAAGGATTGCTGAAAGCGTTTGGCGGTGTGAATTAGACCGAAGTTCCACGGGTTTGCAATACTCCGCATAGCAAACCCATGGAACTTCGGCTTAAACATTATGCCGCGTTGCGGAAGAGATAGTAAAGCTGCTGGGGGCTATATGTCCAGAGCTTCGTGGACTCGTCTTCCAACTTCGCATAGAACGGCGTATCGTAGAAGCGCATCATCGCCTCAAGCGTAGAGACGCCGAGATCCTTCGCCCAAAGCTGCGCGAGCCCCGCGACCTTCCAGTGCAGGAGCATATAGACGTTTGACTGGTTTATTTCTGCCATACGACCTCCTCGCTCCCTTGAAATGAAAGACAAGACAATGCCTCTTCCGTGTGAAATAGTATTTGGTCGAAAAGCCGCCGGGTCTTCAGCCGCTCAATCAGCATCTCGAAAGAGATGATGCCACCCTCGTAGAGCGTAAGCGACGTATAGACCTGATCATTCGCCACAGGCCCCCTTACATAGTCAAAGTCATGACTGAAACTTGGACGCTTGCGATTCGCAGAGACAAAATCCGCCCATTCGCGGGTGGGGCTTTCAAAGGTCTTTCCCTTGAACTGCCCACCAAACAGCCGCTCGTCAAGTTCATAGACCGAAACAACGCCCTTGGCTTTATTGAGACGGTTTCCCTTTGTCTTCACAAACCGGCAAGCCTGTTCAAAGGAACTAGTGACGTAAAACCCTATTCCAAAATCGCCGACATTGGTTCCGCGTCGGATTTCAGGATTTCCAACCTCCTCCAAGCCACCATGATACACTTTCATGCAGGCTCCTTTCTGACAGACATGAACTCGTCGATGTAGGCCACTATCTGTCTCTCGCCAAAGGAGTGCAGTATGTCGTATTCCTCGTAAAGGTACTTCTCGACACCATACTTGCGGAATAGGTCGGCCACCTCACGTCCGCTGATGCCGTGGATTGTCTTGTAGCATTCAATGCAAAACGCAACGAAGGTGACGATTTTCTCGTCATCTTTCACGCTCGCATTTTCAAGCTTTACTGCCATTTGCTACAATTTCCTTTGAACCTCGCTGTTTCAGGGCATAGTATCTCTAATAAGCAAGTGTAGGTAATATACTAAATTTCGTGGCGAAAGTCAATGGGGAAGTCAGGGGTCGTGAGTGCCGGAGAAATTTGATTTTGAGGTGTCAGGGTTCCGGCAGC
Source organism: Verrucomicrobia bacterium UBA3841 (assembly GCA_002392765.1). Lineage (GTDB taxonomy): Bacteria > Verrucomicrobiota > Kiritimatiellia > RFP12 > UBA1067 > UBA1067. The sequence goes on from DGHT01000030.1 coordinate 114,515, forward strand.
AGATGCTTGCGCAGGGCGATGGCGGTCGCCTCGGTGCGGTTTGCGGCTCTCAGCTTCTGGAAGAGCGCGATCGTGTGCTCCCTCACGGCGGTCGGCGTGATGCCGAGTTCTTTCGCGATGTCGTTGTTCGAAAGCCCTCTGACGATCGATCCGAGGATGTCTTTCTGCCGGGGAGTGAGCGGCTCGACCGGCGGGTCGCTTGCAAGAAGTTTGGCTACATCGTGCGATATGTACGTTTTCCCGGAGGCGGCGGCGCGTATGGCGCTGACGAGTTCCGTCTCCGCGGCGGACTTGAAAATCGCCCCTGCCGCACCGTTGCCGATGGCGCTCGCTATCATGTCCGAGGTGGGGAAGGTCGTGAAGAGCACGACTTTCGTCTCCGGCAGCTTTGCGGATATCTCGGCTGTTGCATCTGCGCCGTTGAGGACGGGCATCATGAGATCCATCACGACGACATCGGGTTTCAGCCGGAGCGCTTCGTCCACCGCCATCCGTCCGTTCACGGCCTGCCCAGCGAGAATCATGTCTTCTTCTATCTCCAGCAGCGTCGCAAGCCCCATGCGGACGATCGAATGGTCGTCAGCTATCAGAACGCTGATCTTCTTCCCGCTCATATATCCTCCTCCGTCTGTTGCAAAGCTATCTGCATTGAAACTGTCGCTTTCGTGCCGACGCCCCGTCTGCCTTCAATTGTCAACGTGCCGTTGCAGTGTGCCAGGCGGTCGCGGATTCCTAATAGTCCGAAATGACCCTGCTCAGGGCCTGCCGCAGTCGCTTCGTCATAGCCGGAGCCGTTGTCTTTGACGGAAAAGGACAGCGTGTTTCCCTCCAGACTGCCGGCGACGCGTATCTTCGTTGCCGCGCCGTGCCGCACGGCGTTGACGGCGAGTTCACGGATGATCTTCAGGATTTCATGCGCCGTGCTGTCCGAGATATTCTTTCGCGGGACCGGCAGGCGGACGGCGAGTTCGGCGTCTCCCATGTAGGGCCGCAGCATCTGCCTGACGGCCTCCTCGAAGTCCGGCAGGTCGAAGATGTTGTTCCTGAGGTCCCACAGGCAGTAGCGCAGCTCCTCACGCGAAGAGCGAAGCGAGCTTTCGGCGATGGAGAGATTCGCGAGCGCCCGGTCGAGGTCTGTCCGGGCCGTCGCCTGCGCGGTCTTTATCTTCAGCGCCGCTCCCGTCAGGACCTGCGAGATGGAATCGTGCAGTTCGACGGCGAGCCTTGAGCGTTCCTTTGTCTTGAGTTCGGATGAAAGTCTGGCGGACTGTTCGAGGAAAAGCTTCTCGCCCTGCCGCCGTGCTGCAAGATGGAGCGCGCGGTTCCATATCAGGACTGCAAGCATGAGGATCACCATTGCGCCAATGACGGTCGTAAGCCGCGCAACCGTCCACCAGGGTGGGCTGGAAATCACGACGATGTCATCGGGCGACCGCAGCACCAGCGAGAATCCCTTTGCCTGCGGGAAGAGGGCCGCAGGACGCCAGTTTTCGATTTCGATCCAGCAGACTCCTGTCGCGTCGATCGTAGCCCCACGCTCCAGATTTTCGACGGCCGACGGACATGCGCCCGCATCGACGGGGAAGGTCAAGCCGCCGCTTTCGGCGAAGACGATCTGGCGGCCGAAACCGGAATCCGGGAGACTTCGCACGACAGCCCTGATGCGTATCGTCTGCCCGTGCAGTTTTGTGTTGATCGTCGTCCAGTTCGCGGCGGTTGCCATCATTTGGGGCGCGGCAAGTTCGCGTGGCGGAACATCGGCTGTCGGGAAGGGCGATGCCTTCCGCCAGCGCGCACGAGAGAGATTCAGAAAGTACGTGTCCGTTTCCACCCTGCCGACGGCCTCGATGCAATCTCCGGGACGGGGAAGCGGGCCGCCCCTCGTCGCAATGCGGGAAACCGTGTTGCTCGCCGTCAGGATCAGGATTTCGTCCGGTTCCCGCACGGCGAGTACGCGCCCTGCAAGTTTGCTGTTGCCGAGCGAAGGGAATTCGCCCAGGGGGATGCTTGCGGTCGGCGACAGTTCCGGGACGTCGAAGAAATCTCTTTCCGGCGGGGCGAGTACCGCAAAACTGCCATATTCCAGATACATGAGTTCGTTGAAAAGATACTGCCGAGTGCCTTTTGTCTTGGCGATTGCCGGCATGTTATTGCCAACGATGGAGACGCGGCAGCCCGTGTAGTCGTTCGTCGCCAGAAAAGGGCAGCTGGCGATGCGGGATGAGAAATAGACGCTGCCAAAGTCGTCTTCAAGCGTAAGGAAGCAGTAGTCGGGATTCGAGTCGTCCTTGAACTGGTCGGTGACACACCCCTCGAAACGGACGAGTTGTTTGATATACCCGTCCCCGGAAAGGTCTTTGGATGACACAAGCGGTATGTCGTCCCCGGCGGCGGCCGACAGGGCGACGGCAATGGACAGCGCGGTTATGCAGAGTGATTTAATCATGTGAAAAGGTCGTCGAGCGTGACTTCAGACTGAATGTCGTTCCAGTACATGTTGTGTTCAACTCCGCTCGCGGTTATCATCGTCAGGTGAATCGAACGATCTGCGCCTATGTGCGAGCGGAGCGTCTCGACACGTCTTTGCAACCGTTCGGACTCCGCCTTGTCTATCGCATATTTTTTTCTGCTGTACTTCATTTCGCAGACATTGACTATTCCGTCCTTTCTGTCAAGGACAAGGTCGATTTGCGCCGGGCTGCCGTCAGAGGCTGTGCCTCGCCATGAGTAGGCCTCCGCATGAACCCCGGAGATGCCAAGCGCAGACTTGATCTGCCTTATATGCGCGAGGCATGTTCTCTCAAACGCAAATCCGAGCCATTCGTTCTTTTCTCCGTCACTCAGCGCCGACTGCCAGCAGTCGCCGTCTCGATTCCGCCGTCCTAGGACGAATCTGCGGTAGAAGAGCGTGAAATTGTCCGCAAGTTGATACACGCCGCCGTTTATCCCTCTGGCGGAAGTCGCGTAGCGACGTATGAATCCGCACTCCTCCAGATCGGAAAGGCAGCGGGAGAATGTTCCATTGCTCTGCACGCCGGTTTTCCCGAGAAGCTCGTCGCGCGTCAGGCCGTCTCTGCGTTCACCGAGACTTGCGACGATTTTCCAGTACATGTCGGGGTGGCGGAATATGGAACGATACAATTCGTCGTATTCGCCTCGAAGTCCGTCCTGTTCTGAGAAGAATAGCGCATCTATGTTCTGGGCGAGGCTCTTGCCCTTTTCAAGGAGGCTCCAGTAATACGCAACGCCGCCGAAGACCATGTAGCATTCGGCAATTTCGCGGTTTGAATATCGCAGGTGCAGTTCGTTGTTTGCATATTCCCGGCATTCCAACAGCGAGAAAGGCTGAAGCCTTATCCGCGTACGGACGCGATTGTAAAGTCCGCCGCTGTTGCGGATAATGTTCTTCACCATCCATGATGTCGCCGATCCGCAGGCAATCAGCACGATGTCTTTCCGCAGACAGGCCCAGCCGTTCCAAAAAGACTCCAGGGCGGACAGGAAGCCTGATTTCGGAGTGTCCATCCACGGCATTTCATCCAGGAATACGACTTTTCGTTTTTTGTCTGAACGCCCTAGGTGGTTCTCAAGCTCAAAGAAGGCCTCCAGCCAATTGCGAAGTCTGGGGCAATCAAAATACCCTTGTCGCCTCAAGGCAAGCCTAAAGGCGTCCAGCTGCTTTCTTGTGTCGCCGTCGCGCAGACCGGCATGATGGAACGCATAGTCCTTGCCAAATACTTCATTGACAAGGTAGGTCTTCCCGATTCGCCTCCGTCCATACAGAACAGCGAACTCGGACTCATGCGATTCCATGAGGTTTTTTAGCATTGCAGCTTCGTTTCTGCGTCCTATCATAAGATTCTCCTGTGTATTTCGAGCCAAAGTATATCATAATTGGTGAACTTTGGTCAAGTATCATGCATTGATATTCTCTATTTCAGACCAAATGTCTCTCAATAAACGAATTTTGGGCGGTTTTATGCTGCCAAATGACACCACCCCACCATTTGGTGGGATTGTATTGCGCTATTACGAGTGATATAATCATACTTAGTTCTAAATGGAGGAATCTATCATGAAGCAAATTCTCGCAGCTATCGGTGTTGTTGCCGCGCTGGCAACAACGGCAACGAGGGCATCTCCTACTTCCGCCTCCCTGCCGTCAAGCCCGACGTTCTCATCCCCGTCATCGAGGTAATTTTGAAGGGGGGAATGTGAGAATTGCCGCGCTACACGTCCGCAAGGGAAAGCCCTTTGCACTCGCTTTCATTGGAGCGCAAATCGGGGTTCTTCTCGAAGAATGCGGCGGTCTTGGCCTTGAGCGCGGCAAGGTCGATTCGAGCGGCATCCCGCTTGACTTCGTAGAAGTCGAGTCGCCCGTTGATTTCGTCTTCGCAGACAAGATCGATTTCGTTTTCGCCCTTTCTGTCCCACCAGCCGCCCATACGCGTGTAGGTCGTGTCTTCGGTGAATTTCCAGCGGAAGTATCGTTCGAGCGCGTAGCCGGAGAAGGTGTCTATGTCCCGTGCGACGAGGGTTTGGAGTTCCCTGAACCGTCCGAGCTCGATCATGGACTGGTTGCGATACACGAAGCGGAACCAGAACCTGAAGAAGCAGTCGTCTATTCGGTAGTGGCAGTTCTTGGTGCGCGACCGCTCGAATATCGGCTGGGTCTGGGAGATGATGGAGTAGTCTCGTTCGAGTTTCGTGAGATATCCCCCGATGTCGGTACCGAGCAGGTTCTTCAATTCCGCGAATGTGGTTTTGCCGCAGGCGATTCCGGAGAGGATTGCGAAGTACGTTCCGTAGTCGCGTCCGAATTCCTCCACAAGGACGGTTCTGCCTTCGTCAACGAATGTCGTGACGGGGCCGAACACGGTCTTGAGCATGTCGGCGCGGGAGAACGCGCCGCAGTCCATGAAAAGTTCGACGTACCGCGCAACGCCGCCGGTCATCGTCCACAGGTCGATGAAATCCGAGTTTGCGCGTTTTCCATGCGTGTGTGCCGCGAATATCTCCTTGAGCGTGGAGACTGGAAACGGTTTGAGGTCGAGTCGCCCCGTGTTGCGTCCGTAGAGCGGTTCGGCATAGCTGAAAAACACCTTGTTCATGAGCCGGTTTACGCTGCCGCAGAACACGAGGTTGATGCGGGCCTTTCCGTGCAGCTCGTCCCAGATGCCTGCGACCTCGCTGTAAATCTCGGGTGCGGTGCGGTCGAATTCCTGAAATTCATCCACAACGAGCGTGAGCGGGGTGGTTGTGGCCTTTTCCATGACAAAACGGAAAATGTCGGCAAAGCGGTCGATACGTCCCGGCATGGGGCGACCGAAAGCGCGGGCGATTTCGCCTTGGATGTTCTCGCACACGGCGGCCTGCGGCGCACGTGTGACGAGGAAATAGAGGAATGGCATCTTTCCGTCGTCGAGCGCTTGGCGGACAAGTTCGGTCTTGCCGACGCGCCGCCGCCCGGTCACGACGGTCATGTGCGCACTGGTTTTGGAAAGTTCGCGGATTGCGCGAAGTTCCTTGATTTCGATTTCCCTGCCGAAGAATTTCATTTTTCCAAGTCTCCTCTTATGTTGGTAAATGGCCGGTTCACAAACAGCCAGTTCGCAAACCTGTGTTTGCCAACGAGCGGATATGATACCATTTTTTTCCTGTCAAAGCAAGGGGCCTTTTTAGGAATTTTAAAGTCTGCTGATTTAAAGTGCCACTTTAAAATAGCCGAACTATTACGCTTTTCCATCGAAAAATGTGATTCGCTAAGGAGAGCGGCGTGATGATGTCGATTTTTGGTATGAACAATCAACGAACAAACCACGAAGGAGAATCAACAATGAAACGCGCAGAAGAGACGAAAGTTAGTATTGTGAAACTCTGGGGGGGGGGGGGAAA